>NZ_BCPR01000060.1 GCF_016586165.1 Dyella sp. EPa41
AAGGGAGTCCCCGTGGAGCGGCAGGCTTGCGGACCGCTGCCGCGGCTCAGGCCACTTTCTCTTCGCGTGGCACTCCCTTGTAGGAGCGCACCCAGTGCGCGACAGCCTTTCGCGCCGGTCTGCATGTTCATCGTTTGAGATGCATGAAGATTTCTGGTGCTGTCGTTGCCGGGTTTCGGCGACCGGGCTCGCCTGCCGCGGGCTGCCGGGCCGCTGCCGCGGCCCGGGTCACTTTCTCTTGCTTGCCCAAGAGAAAGTAACCAAAGAGAAAGGCCCCCCGCGTGGCGCTGGCTGGGCGTTGCCCAGCCAGTGCGTGAGGGGCGGCCGGGCTTTTCGACCGGGCTCCTGCCCGGACGAAAAGTGCCCGACGTCCTGTCGGGCACCCCTGCGGGGCCTGATCGTCCACCCCTCACCGCCACACAGGGGTTGAGTGAAGGCTCGTGCCGCTGCGCGGCACATCGCAACAACAAAACTGCACGCCTTTGTAGGAGCGCACCCAGTGCGCGACCGCAGCGCATCGATGACCTCTGCGGTCGCGCACTGGGTGCGCTCCTACAGGGTAGGGTCCGCTCTTGATCTTCCCTCCCCTATGGCGCGAGCAGGCGGGAGGTGGAATAGCCCGAAGGGTGGCCGGCAGGACGCCGGCCAGGGGATCGTCAGGGCAGGAGGCCCTGTCGATCCACCCCGCCTCCCGCCTGCGACCCCGCAGGGGCGCGCCATCGGGGTGGCCTTTCTCTTGGTTACTTCTCTTTACTCCGGGCATCCTGCCCTCCGCCCTTCGGGCCGGCTTCGCCGTTCGCACGCGCTCCGGCGCGTGCGTGGCCACGCAAAGAGAAGTGACCCGGCGGACGGCAGTCCGGCGGAAGCCCGCCGCAGGCGAGCCCAATCGCGGAAACACAGCAACCCCAAGCCAGTGTATTAACCGGACACACCGGAACGCCGAACCATGCGAACCGGCGCGAAAGGCTGTCGCGCACAGGGTGCGCTCCTACAAATACGGCGTTGAGGGGCGCGTCTTCGGCGACATCACGGCGGTACACAAGCGGCCAGGTTGCCCGGCGGCGCGCGAGAAAACAGCGTCAGACCCCGTGCACCTTCTTCGGTCGCGGCTGCATCGCGATCCTCACCAGGTACACCACGATCGCGATATTCCCCAGCAGCGCCACCAGCTTCAGCCAGGTGAAGTGATGGAATACCTCGTAGAACTCCAGCGGAATCAGCGAGCCTGTCGCGATCACCGTGAACCACTCCGCCCAATGCTTGCGCAGCCACAGGCCGGTGCCTTCGGTGGCGAAGATCGCGGCGTAACCGATCGCGACCAGTCCTACTGCGATGAAGCGGCTATGCCCCCATTGCTGCAGCAGGCTGACCAGTTGCCAGCGCAGGCCGTTGGTGTCGGTGAGCGAGAGGTGTTCCAGCCAGTGCACGAAGTGGTCGAAGTTCTGCTCGCGCTCCAGGTGGAAAGCCGCGGCGGCCGCGAACAGCAGGCCCACGGTCTTGATCGCCTTGTAGATGGCGATGATGCGCAGGCCCAGGCTGTGCTGGGCCTCCACCTCGGAGGTGGGCTGGGTAAGGTGATGCTCGGTCATGGCTCGACGATGGGCTGGCCTTACATGGTCGCCGCGGAATGATGAACGCAGTGCCACGAAATGCACAGCGGCGAAGGTCATGGACAAAAAACGACAGAGGCCATGCCCCCGGAAGGGACATGGCCTCTGGCTGGCCTTGGGAGCCGGTCAGCAGCAGCGGCCGCCCGTGCCCTTGTAGCGGGCGACCTGGCGTTCCCGGAAGAACTCCTTGTAGCTGGGCACCGGCCGCTCCGGGTGATGCGTGCGCAGGTGCTGCACGTACACGTCGTAGTCGGGTATGCCGCAGCAGAGGCGGGCGGTTTGCACCGCCCATTTCCGTATCGCTTGCAGGTTAGGGACGTTCATATCGAAGCCCTCAATGGGTGGGCACGCTCCCCAGCGCCACGTACGGCTCTTCGTGCGCCGTCGGGTGGTTGGTGCGCCAGGCCTTCATGATCGCGTTGATGGCGAAGCCGGCCATCGTCAGCACCAGCAGCATGAAGATGCCGGTCAGCGCGGCGTCCACGTAGTTGTTGGTGACGATGCGCTGCATTTCCTCGGCCGTCTTGGCCGGAGCGAGCAACTTGCCGTCAGCCGCGGCCTGGGCGTACTTGGTCGCCGCGGCGCTGAAGCTGATCGGGCCGCTGAGCTTCTGCCAGCCCGCGGTAAGCGTGCATACGCACAGCCAGATCGCCGGGATGCCCGGCACCCACACGTAGCGCTCGCGCTTGAGCTTCACCGTCACCACCGTGGCCAGCATCAGCGCCACCGCCGCCAGCATCTGGTTGGCAATGCCGAACAGTGGCCACAGCGTGTTGATGCCGCCGAGCGGGTCAACCGCGCCCTGGTACAGGAAGTAGCCCCACAGGCCGACGCAGATCGCGGTGGCGAGCAGGTTGCCGGTCCACGACTCGGTGTGCTGCAGCGGCTTGTGCACCAGCCCGGCGATTTCCTGGATCATGAAGCGGCCCACGCGCGTGCCGGCATCCACCGTGGTGAGGATGAACAGCGCTTCGAACAGGATGGCGTAGTGGTACCAGAACGCCATCATGCCCTCGCCCGGGATGATGCCGTGCAGCAGCTGGGCCATGCCCACCGCCAGCGTCGGCGCACCGCCGGCGCGGCTGAGGATGGTCTTCTCGCCGATGTTCTGTGCGGTGTTGAGCAACTCGTCGGGGGTCACCACGAAACCCCACTGGCTGATCGCGGTGGCGGCGTCCTGCGCGGTGGTGCCGATCAGCGCGGCCGGCGAGTTCATCGCGAAGTACACGCCCGGGTGCAGCGAGGCGGCGGCGACCAAGGCCATGATGGCGACGAAGGCCTCCATCAGCATGCCGCCGTAACCGATCATGCGGGCCTCGCCCTCGCTGGCGATCAGCTTGGGCGTGGTGCCCGAGGCAATGATCGAGTGCCAGCCCGATACCGCGCCGCAGGCAATGGTGATGAACAGGAACGGGAACAGGTTGCCCTGGAACACCGGACCGGTGCCGTCCACGAATTTGGTCAGGGCCGGCATCTGCAGCGTCGGCGCAGCCAGGAAGATGGCCAGCGCGAGCAGCAGGATGGTGCCGATCTTGAGGAAGGTGGAGAGGTAGTCGCGCGGCGCCAGCAGCAGCCACACCGGCAGCACCGACGCGCAGAAGCCATAGGCGATCAGCAGCCAGGCCAGCGACTTGGCGTCGAAGTCGAACATCGGTGCCAGCGTCGGCGAAGCGGCCACGTAGGCACCGCTCCAGATCGACAGCAGCAACAGGATCAGGCCGATGATCGACACTTCGAGGATCTTGCCCGGGCGCAGCCAGCGCAGGTACACGCCCATCAGCAAGGCAATCGGAATCGTGCAGGCCACCGTATAGGTGCCCCACGGGCTGTGCGTCAGCGCCTTGACCACGACCAGCGCCAGCACCGCCAGCACGATCATCATCAGCACGAGCACGCCGAACATGGCGACGATGCCGGCCACCGGGCCCAGTTCATCGCGCAGCATGTTGCCGAGCGAACGCCCGTCGCGGCGCACCGAGAGGCCCAGGATCATGAAGTCCTGCACCGCGCCGGCGAACACCACGCCGAACAGGATCCACAGCGTGCCGGGTAGGTAGCCCATCTGCGCGGCAAGCACCGGGCCTACCAGTGGACCGGCGCCGGCGATGGCGGCGAAATGGTGTCCGAACACCACCCACTTGTCTGTCGGCACGTAGTCCAGGCCGTCGTTGCGCAGCACGGCTGGGGTAGCGCGCGTCGGGTCCATGCGCAACACGTGATCATTGATGAATTTGCCGTAGAAGCGGTAGCCGATGACGAACACGGCAATCGCGGCGGCGACCAGCCAGATGGCGTTGATGGGTTCGCCTCGGCGCAGGGCGACGACGCCCAGACACCAGGCGCCCACGATGGCGATGGCGGCCCACAGGATCTTGCCTGCCGGGCTAGGTTTGACGGCGACGCTTGACATGCGGATTGGCTCCTGGACAGTCCCCCGACAGGGTCGTCCCGGTGGCTCCGGGGGTCAATGCCATTATGCGCCGGGAAATATTAGCCATTGGTCGAATGCGGGCTTATCGGCGGTACACCTGCCCGACATGCCGGGCGCGTACACTGGCCGGTGGGGCAGTGGCCCTGGGGGTCATGCCAAGTCAATGAAGATGCGAGGTTTTTCATGATCCGCGAGATTCTGAAAATGGGCGACCCGCGATTGCTGCGGGTGGCTCCGGCGGTACCGGATTCGATGATCGGCAGCGCGGAACTCGACGCGCTCATCGTCGACATGTTCGACACCATGCATGAGGCCGGTGGCGTCGGGCTGGCCGCACCGCAGATCGGTGTGGACCTGCAGTTGGTGATCTTCGGTTTCGATCGCTCCGAGCGTTATCCCGATGCACCGGCGGTGCCACGCACCATCCTGTTGAACCCGGTGATCACGCCGCTCTCGCAGGACATGGAGGAAGGCTGGGAAGGTTGCCTTTCCGTGCCGGGGCTGCGGGGTGCGGTCAACCGCTACACGTTGATCCGTTACCAGGGGCTTGATCCGAAGGGTGCGCAGATCGATCGAACGGCGGAGGGTTTTCATGCGCGCGTGGTGCAGCATGAGTGCGATCACCTGATCGGAAGGCTTTATCCGTCGCGGATCACGGATTTCAGCAAGTTTGGGTATACCGAGGTGTTGTTTCCGGGGATGGATGCGGGGGCGGACGAGTAGCGCTGTCGCCGCCCCATGCGGCCACCCCGCGCTGCAGGAGCTCACCCAGTGCGCGATGGCCCCTCGCCCCAATCCACAGCCGCCCTTTCCGCATTTGTAGGAGCGCACCCTGTGCGCGACAGCCTTTCGCGTCGGTCTGCACGTCTATTGCTCTTGCGATGACGGGTTGCCTCCGGTTGCCACGCCATCGCTAGCATGCCGCCTACGACCGTAGGACGTCCCCGTGCGACGCGGCGGATGTTTCAACGTCCTGCCGACCTCTGTAGGAGCGCACCCAGTGCGCGACAGCCTTTCGCGCCGGGCTGCATGGTTGTGGCTTCTGTTTGAGCGCAGGTGTTGCCTTCGGTAGCTCCGCTACCGCCAGGGTGTCGCCTACGCGGCGGGCGTTTCGATCCCCTGCCGGCGACGCGAAGCTAGTCCCGTGGGACGCTCGAGTCACTTTTCTTTTGCTGGCCCACGCACGCGCAGGAGCGCGTGCGAACGGCGAAGCCGGCCCGTAGGGCGGAGGGCAGGATGCCCGAAGTCAAAGATCCCACGGGGACTAGCTTCGCGTCGAAAGTAACCCAAAGAAAATGGCCTTCAGAGCCAAGGCTCATGGCAGTACGTGGGATAGAAGCGTCGGCCGACCGGGGCCAGCCGGGATGGGCTCGTTACTACCTCGAACGGAGCGGCTACACCGCAACGCGCCGAAGCGAAGAGGACTCAAGGCAACGTCGTTGAGCCGTGACGGGATCTATTCATGCCGCACCGCCGTCTTTTCTCCCTCTCCCCTCCGGGGAGAGGGCTGGGGTGAGGGGTCAATCTTGCGGCTAGCTCCGTTCGAAGCATGTTCTGTAGCGGAGAGGACTTAAAGCCACTTCGCTGACCCGTGATGAAGCCTGTGGGGCGCCGTACCCTTTCACCCTCTCCTCTCCCCTCCGGGGCACGCGGGGAGCGGCCATGGATGGCCGCGGCTTTGAGGAGCGAGGAGAGGGCTAGGGTGAGGGGGGGCTTGCGGGTGCGTTGCAACGAAATCCTTTTGCAACGCAGCACATCGCGACGCGGCTTCCTTCTCGCTGGACCGGCCCAACCCCGTTGCTTCTCCGACCGAATGCGGCAACCCTACGCGCTGGCCCCGGTCCGACCGGCCGGGGTGACGTAGCCACGGATTACCAGGGGAGCACCAATATGACGGGCATGAACTCGTGAGCGGCAACCATCCCAGCGCGGATTCGCGCAAAGAGCTGACCGTCCGCGGTCTCATCCTCGGCGTGGTGATCACGGTGGTGTTCACCGCGGCCAACGTCTTCTTCGGCCTCAAGGCCGGCCTCACCTTCGCTACCTCGATCCCGGCGGCGGTCATCTCGATGGCCTTGCTGCGCGGCTTCAAGGATTCGACGATCCAGGAAAACAACGTCGTCCAGACCATCGCCTCGGCGGCGGGCACGCTGTCGTCGATCATCTTCGTGCTGCCGGGCATGATCATGATCGGCTGGTGGGCGGACTTCCCGTTCTGGACCTCGTTCGCGGTGTGCGCGCTGGGCGGCACCCTTGGCGTGATGTACTCGATCCCGCTGCGCCGTGCGCTGGTGACCGACACGGATCTGCCGTACCCGGAAGGCCTGGCCTGCGCCGAAGTGCTCAAGGTGGGCAGCGGCGACGAGGCGGATGCCAATAGCGTGGAAGAGGGTCGTGCGGGCCTGCTCGCCGTGCTGTGGGGTTCGATCGTGTCGGCGGTGTTCGCCGTGGTGGTGGCCACGCAGGTGTTCGCCAGCGACGTGGTGCAGTACTTCCGCGTCGGCAACAAGGGATCGGTCAGCGGCTTTGACTTCAACCTCTCGTTCGCGCTGTTTGCGATCGGCCACCTCGTCGGCCTCTCGGTCGGCGTGGCGATGCTGATCGGCGCGTTGATCGGCTGGGGCTGGGGCGTGCCGCATTATTCGTTGATGGGCGACCTCACCGCCTCGGTGGCGGATCTCGCCCAGGGCACCTGGAGCCACAAGGTGCGCTTCGTCGGCGCGGGCGCCATCGGCGTCTCGGCCATCTGGACGCTGGCGAAGCTGGTGAAGCCGGTGATCAGCGGCCTGGCGAGCGCGATGGCCGCGTCGCGTGTGCGCAAGGCCGGCAAGGCCGACACGCTGCCGCGCACCGAGCGCGACATCCCGATCGGCATCGTGGGCCTGATTACCGTGGCCTGCTTCCTGCCGATCGGCTGGCTGCTCGGCTACTTCGGCACCACCAGCGGCCTGGGCGACCACGTGGGCGTGCTCGCCATCGGCGGCGTGGCGTTCGTGGTGCTGATGGGCTTCTTCGTGTCCACCGTGTGCGGCTATATGGCTGGCCTGATCGGTTCGTCCAACAGCCCGCTGTCGGGCGTGGGCATCCTGGTGGTGATCGCCGCGGCGCTGCTGCTGGTGGCGTTCGTGAAGCCGCATGTCGGTCCGGAAGAGGGCAAGGCGCTGGTGGCGTTCGCGCTGTTCATCACCTCGGTGGTGTTCACCGTGGCGGCCATCGCCAACAACAACCTGCAGGACCTGAAGACCGGCCAGCTGGTGGACGCCACGCCGTGGCGCCAGCAGGTGGCGCTGGTGGTGGGCGTGGTGGCCGGCGCGGCGGTGATCCCGCCGGTGCTGGACCTGCTCAATAAGGCCTACGGTTTCGTCGGCGTCGCCGGTGCGGGTGCGCATGCGCTGCCTGCGCCGCAGGCCGGCCTGATCTCGGCGCTGGCGCAGGGCGTGATCACCAACAACATCGACTGGAGCCTGATCATCACGGGTATCTGGATCGGCGTGGCGATCATCCTGATCGACGAAATCCTCCGCCGCACCACCAGGCACATGAGCATGCCGCCGCTGGCCGTCGGCCTGGGCATCTACCTGCCCACTGTCAGCACGTTGATGGTGGTGGTCGGCTCGATCGTGGGTTGGTACTTCGACCGCCGGGCGGATCGCTCGGCCAAGCCGGAAACCACCAAGCAGCTCGGCGTGCTGCTTGCCTCGGGCCTGATCGTGGGCGAAAGCGTGATCGGCGTGGTGATCGCCTTCATCGTCGGCCTCTCGGGCAAGGCCGCGCCGCTGGCGCTGGTCGGCGAGGGTTTCGCGGGCGCTGCCCAATGGATCGGCGGCATTGCCTTCGCCGCGGTCGTGTTCGTCATGTACCGCTGGGTGGCCCGCATGGCCAGGGGCCTGAACGGCAAGGCATGACAGCCGGGGGTTGCGGCCGGCTGACGCGGCCGCAACCGGAGGCAGCGAACAGGCTCTAGTGTCATCTCCCCATGCCACGATCGAACAGGAGATAGCCGCGACAGGCTATCCTAAGCGGTCGCAGGTAACGTACTGCGCGCTGGGTGATGTGGAGGCGTTGAACGCGTGGTGGAGCAGACTGGGGCGAACGCCTCGATTTCCGGTGAGGTGACGACTCGCCCAGGCCTGGCGGCCCGGTTGCGTCGTCTCGCCGGTCCGCTGCTTTCCGTCGCCATGCTGTGCCTGGCGCTGTGGGCGTTGCATCGCCTGGCCAGCGAAGTGAGCTACCGCGAGGTGGCGCGCTACGTCCACGGCCTGGAGAACCACCGCATCGCCCTGGCCGTGCTGCTCACCGCGGGCAGCTACGGCATGATGATCCTGTACGACTGGTTCGGCCTTGCCACTATCGGCAAGCGCCTTCCCGGTCCGCAGGTCAGCCTCATCTCGTTCATCAGCTACGCCTTCAGCAATGCGCTGGGCATGGCGCTGCTGATCTCGGGATCGATCCGCTACCGCTTCTATATCCAGGCCGGGCTCACCACCGCCGAAGTGGCGAAGGTGGTGGTCTACACGACGCTCAGTTTCTGGCTGGGCCTGTGTGCGCTCACTGGCGTGACGCTGCTGCTGGTGCCGGTGCCGCCCTCATTGCCATTGGCCAGCCTGCGACTGCCGGTGGCCGTGGCGCTCACCCTGGTGCCGCTGCTGTGGCTGGTCGGAGGGAAGCTGCTGAGCCGTCCCCTGCGCGTCTGGCGCTGGCGCGTGAACCTGCCGTCGCCGTTGGTCGCGGCGCGGCAGATCCTGGTGGGTGCGGTCGACTGGGGCCTGGCCGCGTACGTGCTGTACCTGTTGATGCCCAACGACGTCGACACCGGCTTCGGGCACTTCCTGGCGATCTTCGTGCTGGCGCAGATCGCCGGCCTGGTCAGCCACGTGCCGGGTGGCCTGGGCGTGTTCGAGGCGGTGATGCTGGCGGGCTTCGGCGCGGCGGGCAACCAGGGGCTGGAAGCGCCGATCCTCGGCGCGCTCGCCGCCTATCGCCTCATCTACTACTTCCTGCCGCTGTTCGCCGCGACGCTGGTAGTGCTGTGGCGCGAGGCGCGCGGCCTGCGCCAGAAGGCGCTGCTGGCACCTTGGTTCACCGGCCTGCTGCCGCCGTTCTTCGCCGGCCTCACCATGGTGTCGGGCGCGGTGCTGCTGTTCTCCGGCGCAACGTCGGCGTTGCCGGCGCGCATGGCGATCCTGCGCGACGTGTTGCCGCTGGCGGTGCTGGAAGTCTCGCACTTCCTCTCCAGCGTGGTCGGCATGATGCTGCTGATCCTCGCGCGCGGCCTGCAGCGCCGGCTCGATGCGGCGTACGTGCTTACGCTGATCCTGCTGGTGCTTGGCGCCGTGCTGTCGCTGCTCAAGGGCATCGACTATGAGGAAGCCACCTTGCTGTCGTTGCTGGCGCTGGCACTGGCGCCGGCGCACCAGCTGTTCTATCGGCGCGCGTCGATGTTCAGCGCGAGCTTCTCGTGGGGCTGGATCATCGCGATCGTCGCCGTGCTGGTGTGTGCCGGCTGGCTGGTCGGCTTCAGCTACAAGCACGTGGAATACAGCAGCAACCTGTGGTGGGAGTTCAGCTTCTACCACGGCGGCGCGCCACGCGCGTTGCGCGCACTGGTGGGCGCAGCCGCGGCTGGCCTGCTGTTCGCCCTGGCCAACCTGATCCGTCCCGCGCGCCCGCACCTGCAGCTGCCGGACGAAGCGGATCTGCAAAAAGCACTGCCGCTGATCAAGCGCTACAGTTCGGCGCAGGCGCATCTCGCGTTGATGGCCGACAAGACGCTGCTGTTCGACGCCGAAGCCAAGGCCTTCATCATGTACGACGTGGAAGGCCGCAGCTGGGTCGCTATGGGCGATCCGGTGGGTGAGGACGAAGAGGCGCGCCGCGAGCTGGTGTGGAGCTTCCGCGACCTGTGCGAGCGCGCGGGCGGGTGGCCGCTGTTCTACCAGGTGCGGCCGGAAGACCTCGACCTGTACCTCGAAGTGGGCATGAACCTGATCAAGATCGGCGAAGAGGCACGCGTGCCGCTGGCCGAGTTCAATCTCGACGGCAAGTCGAAGAAAGTGCTGCGCAACACTGTCAACAAGCTCACGCGCGAAGGCATGCGCCTGGAGATCATCCCGGCCGAGGCGGTGGCGCTGCTGCTGCCGAAGCTCAAGGCGATCTCCGATGCGTGGATGCGCGACAAGGGCGTGCGCGAAAAGGGCTTCTCGCTCGGCACCTTCGATCCGCAATATCTGCAGCGCACGCCGATGGCCCTGGTGTGGCAGGGCGAGCAACTCGTCGCGTTCGCCAACCTTTTCCTCACCGACAGCAAGGAAGAGGCCTCGCTCGACCTCATGCGCCACTTGCCCGAAGGCACGGCCGGCGTGATGGACTTCCTCTTCATCGAGCTGATGCAGTGGGCCAAGGGCGAAGGCTACCGCTGGTTCAACCTCGGCATGGCGCCGTTCTCCGGCCTGCAGAACCGCCGAAGCGCGCCGCTGTGGAGCCGCCTGGGCGCGATGCTGTTTGGTCGCGGCGAGCGCTTCTACAACTTCCGGGGCCTGCACAAGTACAAGGACAAATTCGATCCCGTGTGGGAACCTCGTTATCTTGCGGTGCCTAACGGCATCGCCCTGCCGCTGGTGTTCGCCAACGTGGCGAGCCTTATTTCGGGTGGACTCTCTGGCATGGTGCGCCGTTGAAACGACTCTGGAAGTGGATGGTGCTGGTCCTGGCAATGGCGGTCGGCGTGGGCCTGTGGGCCTGGCAGCCGTGGCATCACGCGACGATGGACGAATCGATCGTGGAGGTGCCGGCCAAGGCGGGTGTGACGCCGATGGCGGGGCGCGAGGACGTGGTGGCCGTGTTCTATTCCGGCGACGGCGGTTGGCGCGACCTTGACCAGTCGCTGGGCAAGATCATCGCCTCGCACGGCATCCCCGTGGTCGGGGTGAGCCTGCTCAAGTACTACTGGCGCGAGCGTTCGGCCGAGGATTCCGCCGCCGACCTCGACGCATTGATCGCGCGTACGGTCGCCTCGGGCGAGAAGAAGCGCATCTGGCTGGTCGGTTTCTCGTTCGGCGCCGACGTGCTGCCCTCCATCGTCGACAAGCTCAGCCCGGAAGGACGGGCCCGCGTTGCGCAGATCGTGATGCTCTCGCCCAGCAAGGACGTGAACTTCGAGATCGAGATGGAAGGCTATATGCGCGAGGGTTGGTGGAAGACCCACACGCAGGACTTCTTCCAGTGGATCAATCCGGTGAAGCACTACGACGCCCGCGCGCCGCTGCTGGCGCTCGGTGGCCATCCGCCCGTCGTGTGTTACTACGGTCTCGACGACAAGGACGAGACCATCTGCGCTGAAACCGATCTTCCCGCATGGATCAAGGTCTATGCGAAGAAGGGCGACCATCACTTCGATTACAACTACGAAGGGTTGGCGCAGCAGATGATCCAGGATTTGCCGGCGCACTGATGGCCCACAGTTACCTGTGGGCGTGCTCCAGCAGGGAAGGGGCAGTCGTTGCACGATGACTGCACCGCTGCATGGGGTGGCTCTGACGCAAGGCTGGCCACCGTGCCACGCGCTTTCGTCGATACCGGGGGAGTCGGGGACGGTGGAACAGACGGCTGACTACGCGGGACGCAACAGCGGGATCGACCTGCTGCGTGGGTTCTCGATACTGCTGGTGGTGCTGCACCACATCGGGCTGCGCATTCCGCTGAAGAAGACGCTGCTGGCCGATGTGTTGCCGGTTAGCCTGCTGCGTGCGCTGAATTTCAACGGCTACGAAGCGGTCTTCATCTTCTTCGTGATTTCCGGGTTCCTGATCACCCGCCACGTGCTTCTGCGCGACGGTGCGCTGGCGAGGATCGACCTGCGTGGTTTCTACGCGCGTCGCTTCTCGCGCATCGTCCCGTGCCTGCTCCTGTTGGTGGCGGTGCTCAGCGTGCTGCACTGGCTGGGCGTTGGCGACTACGTCATCAAGCGGGAAGGGCAGTCGTTGCCGCGCGCGATCGTGGCGGCCTTGGGCTTTCACCTGAACTGGTACGAGGGCGTGACCGGCTATCTGCCGGGCAACTGGGACGTGCTGTGGTCGTTGTCGATCGAGGAAGTGTTCTACCTCGTGTTCCCGCTCGTCTGCCTGCTTGCGCGACGTACCTGGATACTTGTGCCGATGCTGATCGTGCTCGCGCTGTCGTTGCCGTGGACACGTGCGGCGCTCGCTGACAATGAAATATGGCAGGAGAAGGCCTATCTGCCCGGGATGGCCGCCATCGCCACGGGTGTGCTGGGTGCGTTGCTGGCACAGCGATGGCGTCGCATGCCGCACGGTGTGATCTGGCTGCTTTGCGCCATGGGCATGCTGGGGCTCTACCTGGTGATGGTTCAAGGCGCGTGGCTCTGGCACCTCATCCATCATGGCTACATGCTGGTGCTGACAGGCGCCGCGCTTTGCCTGGTGCTGGCGAGCCACGGAGCGGCAAGGTCGGATGGGCACCGTGCATTACGTGGCTTTGGCTGGCTGCGGTCCTGGGGGCGGCTCAGCTACGAGATCTACCTCACGCACATGTTCGTGGTGTTCGCCGCCGTGCGTTTGTACAAGGCGATCGAAGGCGACGCTGCGTTGGGCTTCCTGTGGTACCTGCCAACGTTGCCGTTGTGCTGGCTGCTGGGCAGGTGGGTGGAACGCCACGTGTCGACGCCAGCCGAGCGCTGGCTGCGCGGGCGGATGCTGGCCGTGCCGGCTGAGTCGGTGACCGCCGCCGCCTAGCGCGTCAAAGCTCCATCAGGTCGCGGCCCACGACCAGGCGACCTTTGAAATGCGGCGACACCGCATCGCGCCATACCTCGTCCGGTACCGGCGGATGGCCGCCCGGGACGAAATGGTTCAGTACCAGTGTCTTCACGCCGGCTTCGGTGGCGATGCGGCCGACCTGCTCGGTGGTGGTATGACTGGCGAGCAAGTGCTCGCGCAGCCGCGCGGCATTCGGCTCGGTGCCGATCAGCTTCTCGAGCGCAGGGAGGTACATCACCTCGTGCACCAGCATGTCGGCGCCGCGCGCAAGCTCGATGAGGTTGTCCGAGGGGCGCGTGTCGCCGGAGAACACGATGCTTCGATCGGGACAGTCGAAGCGGTATGCGAATGCGGGCGTCACCGGCGGATGCTGCACGAGAGCCGAGGTGACCTTCACGCGTTCGTCGTGCATGACCGGGCCAGGCCCCGCCAGGTCGTGCGGCACGAGCAGCGGCGCCAATGGCGGACGGCCCTCGTCCCTCTCACGGATATGGATATCGCCCGCATTCATCGCGAGGAACTGCCGCGTCATGTCGGTGAGCGGTGGCGGCCCCCATAGGTCCACGCGGGTGTGCAACGGCCCGGACCAGGCCAGCCACGGCAGATTGCCGACATCGGCGTTGTGGTCGGAATGCTGATGGGTGATGAAGACATGGCGCAGTGCGCCGAGGTCGAGGCCGGCCTTCACCATCTGCCGCGCCACGCCGTTGCCGCAGTCGATCACGTAGACCACGCCGTCGATCACGATAGCGCTCGCCGGCGCGGCGCGATCGGCCTTCGGCGTCGGACCGCCCGCGGTGCCCAGCAGGATCAGCCGGGAGCGGCGAATGGGCCCGGCCCGCAGGCGTCCAGGTGACAGCGTGGCGGCGGCAAGGACAAATCCGGTCGCCTGCAGCAGGCGGCGGCGCGAGGGACGAAAGTCGGTGGAAGAGGCCATGACCGTCGATGGTCCAGGTGGGATCGCAGTATGGCAAGCGTGAAGGAGGATCGTGCGGGTGGGGCGCTCCCGGGCCATCTCGCGAGGCAGTGACATGTGCGTCGGTGGTGATCGCGCACTGGGTGCGCTCCTACATTCGCACGAGGTGACGTCACCGCGAGCACCCACCCCTCACCCCAGCCCTCTCCTCGCTCCTCAAAGCCGCGGCCATCCATGGCCGCTCCCCGCGTGCCCCGGAGGGGAGAGGGAGAAAGGGCGTGGCAGCCACTGACTCCCTCGCCATCCAACGAAGTGGCTTTAAGTCCTCTTCGCCACGACGCGTTGCGGTGTAGCCACGCCGTTCGAGGTAGTAACAAGCGCACCCCGGCTGGCCTCGGTCGTCCGACGCTTCTATCCCCCGTACTGCTATGAGCCTTGGCTCTGAAGGCCATTTTCTTTGGGTTACTTTCGACGCGAAGCTAGTCCCCGTGGGATCTTTGACTCCGGGCGTTCCGCCCTCCGCCCTGCAGGCCGGCTTCGCCGTTCGCACGCAAACAGCGCGTGCGTGGGCCAGCAAAAGAAAAGTGACTCGGCGGTCCCACGGGACTAGCTTCGCGTCGCCGGCAGGACGTCGAAACGCCCGCTGCGTAAGCGGCAACCTAGTCGTATCGCGACAGCCGAAGACTGGACACTACTGGATCCCGGCCTGCGCCGGGATGACGACCATAGAGACTGTCGCGAAAGGCTGTCGCGCACAGGGTGCGCTCCTACAAGGGCAGGGGATCGAAACGCCCGCCGCGCCCCACGGGGACGTCCCACGGTCGTAGGCGGCATGCTCGCGATGGCGTGGCAACCGGAGGCAAACCGTCATCGCAAGAGCCACAATCATGCAGACTGTCGCGAAAGGCTGTCGCGCACTGGGTGCGCTCCTACAAGGGGACGGGGCGCCGACATACGACGCCGACTCGTCCAGGCCACAACAGCGCTCCGCCGAGAATCAGCGATAGCGGTTGATGGTGTCGCGCAACTCGATGGCCGCGCCGCGCGCCGCCTGCGCGAAGTCCTCGCCGTTCCCCGCATAGAGAATGGCGCGCGAAGAAGAAATCATCAGCCCGGTGCCGTTCATGGTGCGGCCATGCCTGAGCACCGCTTCCACGTCCCCACCCTGCGCGCCGATACCCGGCACCAGCAGCGGCATGTCGCCGACGATGGCGCGCACCTTGCCGAGTTCTTCCGGCCAGGTGGCGCCGGTGACCAGCGCGCAGTTGCCGTTGGCGTTCCAGTCACGGGCGATGGTTTCGGCCACGCGCAGGTACAGCGGCAGGCCGCCGCAATCGAGCGCCTGGAAATCCGCGCCGCCCGGGTTGGAGGTGCGGCAGAGCAGGATCACGCCCTTGTCGGCGCGATCGAGGAAGGGCTGGATGGAATCGCGGCCCAGGTACGGGTTGAGCGTCACCGCATCGGCGCCGTAGCGCTCGAACGCCTCGGTGACGTAGTGCTGCGCCGTGCTGCCGATGTCGCCGCGCTTGGCATCGAGGATCACCGGCACGCCCGGATGCTGGTCGTGGATATGCGCGATCAGGCGTTCCAGCGCGCCCTCCGCGCGCAGCGCGGCGAAGTGGGCGATCTGCGGCTTGTAGCTGGATACGACGTCGGCGGTCGCATCGACGATGCCGCGGCAGAACTCGAACACCGAGTCGGCGCGGCCCTTGAGGTGCGCCGGGAATTTCGCGGGCTCGGGATCGAGGCCGACGCAGACGAGGGAGTTGTGGCGGGCCCATGCCTGTTGCAGGGATTGCATGAAGTGCATGGTGGTCTCCTTTGGGCGGCTGCTCGTTGTCCGCAGATCAGCCGCCACCTTGCAAAGTGCGCCCCTCTCCCAACGGGAGAGGGTGCCGGCAGGCGGGTGAGGGTGCGGACGGAGCGCGCTGTTGATGGCTTGCGCAAGCCCGCACCCTCTCCCCGACCCCGCTCCCATCGGGAGAGGGGCTACGGCGATTACGCCAGCTTCTTGTACTTCACGCGATGCGGCTTGGCAGCCTCGTCGCCGAGGCGACGCTTCTTGTCCGCCTCGTACTCGTTGTAGTTGCCCGGGAAGAATTCCACGTGCGAATCGCCTTCGAACGCGATGATGTGCGTGGCGATGCGGTCGAGGAACCAGCGGTCATGCGAGATGACCACGGCGCAGCCCGGGAACTCGAGCAGCGCGTCTTCCAGCGCACGCAGGGTTTCCACGTCCAGGTCGTTCGACGGTTCGTCGAGCAGCAGCACGTTGCCGCCCTGCAGCAGGGTCTTGGCCATGTGCAGGCGACCGCGCTCACCGCCGGACAGCTGGCCGACGATCTTCTGCTGGTCGGTGCCCTTGAAGTTGAAGCGGCCGATGTACGCGCGCGACTGGATCTCGAAGGTGCCGATGGTGAGGATGTCCGAACCGCCGGACACCTCCTGCCACACGTTGTTCTTCGGGTCGAGCGCGTCGCGCGACTGGTCGACGTAGGCGAGCTTGACCGTGTGGCCCAGCTTCACCTCGCCCGAGTCGGGCTGCTCCTTGCCCATGATCATCTTCATGAAGGTGGACTTGCCGGCGCCGTTCGGGCCGATCACGCCGACGATGGCGCCCGGCGGGATCTTGAACGACAGGTCCTCGATCAGCACGCGGTCGCCGAAGGCCTTGGTGACGTTCTTGAATTCGATCACTTCCTGGCCCAGGCGCTCGCCCGGCGGAATGAAGATTTCGTTCGTCTCGTTGCGGCGCTGGTATTCGACCGAGTTCAGCTCCTCGAAGCGGTTGAGACGCGCCTTGCCCTTGGACTGACGGCCCTTGGCCGCCGAGCGCACCCACTCCAGTTCCTTCTCGATCGCCTTCTGGCGCGACTTTTCCTGCTGGGCTTCCTGCTTGAGGCGCTGGTCCTTCTGCACCAGCCACTCGGTGTAGTTGCCCTTCCACGGAATGCCGCGGCCGCGGTCGAGCTCGAGGATCCACTCGGCGGCGTTGTCGAGGAAGTAGCGGTCATGGGTGACGGCCACCACGGTGCCCGGGTAGTTCTGCAGGAACTGCTCCAGCCAGTCGACGGACTCGGCGTCCAGGTGGTTGGTGGGCTCGTCCAGCAGGAGCATGTCGGGCTTGGACAGCAACAGGCGGCACAGCGCCACGCGGCGCTTCTCGCCACCCGAGAGCGGGCCGATCTTGGCGTCCCACGGCGGCAGGCGCAGCGCATCGGCGGCCACTTCCAGCTGGCGTTCCAGTGCGTGGGCGTCGTTCACGGCCAGGATGTTTTCCAGCTGCTCCTGTTCCTTGGCCAGCTTGTCGAAGTCGGCGCCTTCCTCGGCGTAGGCGGCGTAGACCTCTTCCAGGCGCTTCTGCGCGTCAAGGACCACGGAGACGCCTTCCTCGACGGCTTCACGCACGGTCTTCTCGGGATCCAGCTCCGGCTCCTGCGCGAGGTAGCCGATCTTGATGCCCGGCTGCGGGCGGGCTTCGCCCTGGAAGTCCTTGTCGACGCCGGCCATGATGCGCAGCACCGTGGACTTGCCCGCGCCGTTCAAGCCCAGCAGGCCGATCTTGGCGCCGGGGAAGAAGGAGAGCGAGATGTCCTTGATGATCTGGCGCTTCGGGGGAACGATCTTGCTGACCCCGTTCATGGTGTAGATGAATTGCGAACTCATTGAGCCTCCGGCGGCGTGCACGACACCGGCCGGCAGGGCTGGCGGGTGCGTCAGACTGGGTATCAAACCGTGCATTATAGCGGGTCGGAGCGGCGTCCCGGTGACCGCCGCGTCCTTGGGTTGGCGACCATTTCGCCCCGGCCGCCCGGCGTTGTCCCGTAAGGGGCCGATCCCGCGTCCGCCCTGGCCTTTTTCGCGGGAGACGGTCATGGCGAGCGTACTGGCGACGGACGTGGCAGTGCGCTGGGCGGCGGCGCTGGACTGCCGGGCGGCCCAATGCGCGACGCGGCGAGGCCGACTCGCCGTCTTCCTGCATGAGTTCGTGTGCTCTGGAATCAGGCAGGCCCGAGCATGCCTGTTCGGCGGCTGCATGCCGGCGCTCGCCTGGCTGGCGCGCCGCACTGGGCGCGATCCTGCAAGCGGGTGGGCCGCCTGACTCAGCGCTCGCTGTCCAGCGAGGCCATGCCCTGGGTGTTGTAGCGATCGCCGGCCGCCGCACCCGGCGGGAAGGCTTTCTCCAGTGCGGCGAGGTCATCCGCGGTGAGCACGACATCCAGTGCACCCAGTGCCTCCTGCAGCCGCTCGCGGGTGCGCGAGCCCACCAGCGGCACGATGTCTTCCCCTTGGGCGAGCGCCCATGCAATGGCGACCTGCGCCACGCTGCAGCCCTTCACGGCGGCAAGATCTTGCAGCGCGTCGACCAGCTTGAGGTTGTGCGCGAGGTTGTCGCCCTGGAAGCGCGGGCTATGCGTGCGGAAGTCGCGTGTGTCGGTCTGCTTGCCCTTGGACCAATGGCCACTGATGAGTCCGCGCGACAGCACGCCGTAGGCGGTGATGCCGATGCCCAGCTCGCGGCACGTGGGCAGGATCTCCTTCTCGATGCCGCGCGAGACCAGGGAGTACTCGATCTGCAAATCCGACACCGGCATCACCGCATTCGCGCGCCGGATGGTCCCGGGGCCGACCTCGGAGAGTCCAAGGTTGCGCACGTAACCGGCTTTCACCAGATCGGCAATGGCGCCGACGGTTTCTTCGATGGGCACATTCGGGTCGAGGCGGGCGGGGCGATAGATGTCGACGTAATCGGTGCGCAGGCGCTGCAGCGTATAGGCGAGCGCCGTCTTCACCGCGGCGGGTCGGGCGTCATAGCCCAGCCATTCGCCCGCCGGTCCGCGCTGCGCGCCGAACTTCACGCTGAGCTGGTAGCTGTCGCGCGTGCGGCCGACCAGCGCCTCGCCGATCAACATCTCGTTGTGGCCCATGCCATAGAAATCGCCGGTGTCGAGCACGGTGATGCCGGCGTCGAGCGCGGCATGGATGGTGGCGATGCTTTCGTTGCGATCGCTGGCGCCGTACATGCCGGACATGCCCATGCAGCCGAGGCCGAGGGCGGAGGCCTTGGGGCCGTTTTTGCCGAGGGGGCGGTATTTCATTCGGGGTGCTCCGCGGGGGATGGGGTCTCCCATGGTGCACGGGAGGGGTGTGTATGCCATGTGCCGGTGGGTTTGCGCGGGGCTGTCCTGATGTTGCGCGCGTTTATTTCGCGAGGGGTTTTCGCCTCAGCCCGCTTTGTTTCCGCGTGTTCCACTTTTTTGTAGGAGCGCACCCTGTGCGCGACAGCCTTTCGCGCCGGTTTGCACGTCTATTGCTCTTGTGAAGGCGGGCTATTGCCTTCGGTTGCCATGCTGTCGCGAGCATGCCGTCTACGACCGTAGGAAGTCCCCGTGGGGCGCGGCGGGCGTTTCGATCCCCTGCCCTTGTAGGAGCGCACCCTGTGCGCGACAGCCTTTCGCGACAGTCTCCATGGTTGTCATCCCGGCGCAGGCCGGGATCCAGTAGTGTCCAGTCTTCGGCTGTCGCGATACGGCTAGGTTGCCGCTTACGCAGCGGGCGTTTCGACGTCCTGCCGGCGACGCGAAGCTAGTCCCCGTGGGACGACGCGAAGCTAGTCCCGTGGGACCGCCGAGTCACTTTTCTTTTGCTGGCCCACGCACGCGCTGTTTGCGTGCGAACGGCGAAGCCGGCCCGCAGGGCGGAGGGCAGGATGCCCGGAGTCAAAGATCCCACGGGGACTAGCTTCGCGTCGAAAGTAACCCAAAGAAAATGGCCTTGAGAGCCAAGGCTCATAGGGATATGGGGATGGAAGCGTCGGACGACCGAGGTCAGCTGGCATACGCTCGTTACTACCTCGAACGGAGCGGCTACACCGCGACGCGCTGACGCGGAGAGGACTTAAAGCCACTTCGCTGAGCCGTGATGAACTTTATGGGGTGCCGCACCCTTTCTCCCTCTCCCCTTCCGGGGCACGCGGGGAGCAGCCATGGATGGCCGCGGCTTTGAGGAGCGAGGAGAGGGCTGGGGTGAGGGGCGGGGCTCGCGACGACGTTACCTACTCCCTGTAGGAGCGCACCCAGTGCGCGATCAATCTCGGCGCACGCGTCACTTTCCCGCAAGATGGATCGCGCGTCCGTCATCACCCCTTGGCCTTGGCCACCTCAAACAGCGCCGCCACCGTGCGCGTATGCAGCGATGCGGCGTCATGACCTGCCGGCAGCAACCCTGCGATCTCCAGCATCACCGCGCCATGCAGTGCCGCCCATATCTGGTGACCGAGGATGGCCGGGTCAGCATCCACGGCGCCCTCCGCGATCAGCACCTCCACATGGGCGGCCACCGTGCGCCACATGCGTTCGTGGGCCTCGCGATAGCCTGGATCGTCGCGATTGGCCTGGGGATACTCGAACATCAGTCGATAGGTCGCGGTGTTCTCGCGCGCGAATGCGATGTACGCGTCGCGCACCGCACGTGAGCGTTGCCGGCCGTCGCCCGGGGAATCCAGCGCCCGCTCCAACGCCTCCGAGAAACGATGCATGCCGCGCGTTCGCACTGCCGTGAGGATCTCGTCCTTGTTGGCGAAGTAGCGGTACGTGGTCATCGTGCCGCTGCCAAGCTCGGCGGCGATGCGGCGCATGGTGACGGCGGCGGGGCCTTCGTCCACATGGAGCCGCGCCGCGACCTGGCAGATGCGTTCGCGGAACGCCTCGGTTTCCCGCTCGCTCAGCGCACGTGGCACGTCAATGCACGTCCAGTGTCTTGCGGAAGAAGGCGAGGGCGTCGGCGTTGATCTGCGCGTGCGCCTTGGCGCGGTCCACGCCCTGCGGATCACGGCACATCGCTGGAATTTCCTTCGCCAGCTCAGGCGAGCAGGGCGGCAGGAACACCCAGTGGTCGGCCTTCGGGATTTCCTTCACGCCGGCCAGGGTGGGGAGGAGCGGCTGGATGTGTTTCGCGTTGGCTTCCGGCGGCAGCACATGGTCGTTCTCGCCGTAGTACAGGTACACAGGAACGTGCACGTTGTCGAAGCTGTGCTCGTCGAAGATGAGGCTGAGCGGCGCCATGGCGAAGACGGCTTTCACGCGCGGGTCGGCGGTGTCGCCGTAGCGGCCTAGTTGGCCCTGCATGTCGTCGAGCACCTGCTCCATTGTCTTGCCCTGCCTGGCGGCCGATGCCTCGAAGTCGGCGCGATGGCCGCACACGTCCTTGTCGTCCGGGTAGCGGTCGCAGAAGGCGATGAAGCGGACGAAGCGCGGCCTGGCACCGGCAATCATCAGCGACGTGTAACCGCCCGCGGAGAATCCGGCGACACCGATGCGGTTCGGGTCGATCAGCGCTTTCCAGCGCGGATCGGCCAGCAGCGT
Organism: Dyella sp. EPa41; assembly: GCF_016586165.1. Lineage (GTDB taxonomy): Bacteria > Pseudomonadota > Gammaproteobacteria > Xanthomonadales > Rhodanobacteraceae > Dyella. Next base: position 21,096 of record NZ_BCPR01000060.1, read on the forward strand.
GCTGATGGTGGCCTTGACCTGGATCGGCCGGCCCGCCAGCACTTCGATGCGCCCCACGCCGCTGGTATCGCGGAAGTAGTCGCCCAGGTGGTTGAGCGTGGCGACCACGAAGCCATGGCTGGCCAGGTACGCGGCCAGGTCGTGGTGGCCAAGGTCGCTGCCGCCGTTGCCGTGGGAAAGGATCACCAGCGGCTTCGGGCCCGGAATGGCCGGTGCGTCGGGCGTGGCGGCCACGTGGTACGGGCCCAGGGCCACCGTGCCATGGGTCGGCTGGAAGGAGGGGTAGAACACGTCGCCCTCGGTCATTTTGCCGCTCACGGGGTCGTGGATCTGGATCGCGGCGATGCCCACGCCGGTGGCATCGGCGGCAAAACCGGCCAGGGGAAGCAGCAGGGCCAGCAGGCCGGCCAGGCAGGGCAGCAGCGGGCGGGCAGGGGTGATCCGGGGCGGTTGACGACGCAACGACAGGATGGGCATGGTCAGGACTCGTGGATGGCGTGCAGCGTACGGTACGTTGTACGAAATACCCTGGCAAGTGCCCGCCGGTGGCCGCCATAGCACATGGCGGCTACAATTTCGCGTTCCAATCCCTGCAGCCACCCCACGAGGTCAGGATGTTCCCGAAGCACGAGACGATCGCCGGTTACGACAATGAACTGGCGCAGGCCATGGCCGATGAGGCGCGTCGTCAGGAAGACCACGTCGAACTGATTGCTTCGGAAAACTACGCCAGTCCGCGCGTGATGGAGGCGCAGGGCAGCGTGCTCACCAACAAGTACGCCGAAGGCTATCCGGGCAAGCGCTACTACGGCGGCTGCGAGTTCGTCGACATCGCCGAGAAGCTCGCCATCGAGCGCCTGAAGCAGTTGTTCGGCGCCACCTACGCCAACGTGCAGCCGCACTCCGGTTCGCAGGCCAACCAGGCCGTGTACCTCGCGCTGCTCAACCCCGGTGACACCATCCTGGGCATGAGCCTGGCCCACGGCGGCCACCTTACCCACGGCGCCAAGGTCAACGTGTCGGGCAAGCTGTTCCATGCCATCCAGTACGGCGTGAACGAGAACGGCCTGGTCGACTACGACGAAGTCGAGCGCCTGGCCCTCGAGCACAAGCCGAAGATGATCGTCGCCGGCTTCAGCGCCTATTCGCAGGTGATGGATTGGGCGCGCTTCCGCGCCATCGCCGACAAGGTCGGCGCCTACCTGTTCGTCGACATGGCGCACGTGGCCGGCCTGATCGCCGCGGGCGTGTACCCGAGCCCGCTGCCGCACGCGCACGTCGTCACCTCCACCACGCACAAGACCCTGCGCGGCCCGCGCGGCGGCATCATCGTGGCCAAGGATGCCGGCGAAGAGATCGAGAAGAAGCTGCAGTCGATCGTGTTCCCGGGCATCCAGGGCGGCCCGCTGATGCACGTCATCGCCGCCAAGGCGGTGGCCTTCAAGGAAGCGCTGGAACCGGCCTTCAAGACCTACCAGGAGCAGGTCGTGAAGAATGCCAAGGCAATGGCCCGGACGCTGATCGAGCGTGGCTACAAGATCGTCTCCGGCGGCACCGAAAACCACCTCATGCTGGTGGACCTGATCGGCCGCGACGTCACCGGCAAGGATGCGGAGGAGGCGCTGGGCAAGGCCCACATCACGGTGAACAAGAACGCCGTGCCGAACGACCCCCGCAAGCCCTTCGTCACCTCGGGCCTGCGCGTGGGAACGCCGGCCATCACCACCCGCGGCTACCAGGAGGCGGACGTGGTGGAGCTGACCCATTGGATCTGCGATGTGCTCGATGCGCCGGCCGATGACGCCGTCATCGCCAAGGTGCGCGAGAAGGTCACCGCGCAGTGCCACAAGTTCCCGGTGTATGGCTGAGAAGCCGGGAGTCGGGAATAGGGCATCGGGAATGGTGAACGCCAGGCTCTGGCGACGCCGCGCGCTTTTCCTGTTCTCCATTCACCATTTTCCATTCACGGCTCTTTGATGCATTGCCCTTTCTGCCAGCACGAAGACACCCGCGTGATCGATTCACGCCTCGCCGAAGACGGCGCCACCGTGCGTCGTCGCCGCGAATGTCCCAAGTGCGGCGAGCGCTTCAACACCTTCGAAACGGCCGAACTCAAGCTGCCCACGATCGTGAAGAGCGGCGAGCGCCGCGAGCCGTTCGACGAGCACAAGTTGCGCGTGAGCTTTGAGCGCGCATTGCAGAAGCGCCCCGTGCCTACGCATTCGGTCGATACCGCGGTGCGCGAAATCATCAACGACCTGCGCCGTTGCGGTGAACGCGAAGTGCCGTCGCGGCAGGTGGGCGAACTGGTGATGCGCGAGCTGAAAAAGCTCGACCAGGTGGCGTACGTGCGCTTCGCCTCGGTCTACCGGAAGTTCGAAGACGTGCAGGCGTTCCGCGAGGAAATCGAAAAGTTGGAACGCGACCTGCCCGAGCTGGAAGCGTTGCAGCTGTCGCTGCTGGGCGAGAGCGTGGCGAGGCGCAAGAAGTCCTGACGTCGGACTGACACTGCAGGAGCGCACCCCGTGCGCGACCGCGGCGGCGGGTCCGTTTCCTCTCCGTAGGCTTGTCGCGCACTGGGTGCGCTCCTACAGAAATGCCCGGGCAGCGCATAAACTGCCCGCATTGCATCGCCTGGCGACGCCATGACATCGACCTTCACCGCCATCGACCACGCCCACATGGCGCACGCGCTGCGCCTGGCCGGGCGTGGCCTGTACACCACGCACCCCAACCCGCGCGTCGGCTGCATCATCGCGCATGGCGAACAGGTGGTCGGCACCGGCTTTCATCAGCGTGCCGGCGAGCCGCACGCCGAGGTGTTCGCCCTGCGCGAGGCGGACAGCCGGGCGCGAGGCGCCACCGCGTACGTCACGCTGGAGCCGTGTGCACACCATGGCCGTACGCCCCCCTGCGCGGATGCGCTGATCGCGGCGGGTGTTTCACGCGTGGTCATCGCCGCGGAAGACCCGTTTCCGCAGGTCGCCGGCCGCGGCATCGGCAAGCTGCGTGATGCCGGCATCGCGGTCGAAACGGGCCTGATGCGCGAGGCGGCGCGCGAGCTCAATATCGGTTTCTTCAGCCGCATCGAGCGCGGCCGGCCATGGGTGCGCGTCAAGCTCGCGATGAGCCTGGACGGCCGCACCGCGCTCGCCAACGGCGAGTCGAAATGGATCACCGGTGAAGCGGCGCGTGCCGACGTCCAGCGCTGGCGCGCACGCAGCTCGGCCATCTTCACCGGCTCGGGCACCGTGCTGGCCGACAATCCGCGGCTGACCGTGCGCCTGCCCGAGGGCGAGGCGTTTACGCCACCGTGGCGTGTGCTGCTGGACAATCGCCTGCGTACGCCGCCCGGCAGCCACGTGCTCGACGGCGCCGCGCCCACGCTGGTGCTGCACAACGAGCAATACGCGCCGGTCGATGCGCGCTTCCAGGCCGCTGAACTGGCGGTGGTGCCGGAGCGGGGCGGCGCGATGGACCTGCAGGCCGTGATGACGGAGCTTGCACGGCGCCATGTCAGCGAAGTGCATGTCGAGGCGGGCCCCAGCCTGTGCGGTTCGCTGTTTGCCGCGGGGCTGGTCGATGAGTTGCTGCTTTACATTGCGCCGGTGTTGCTCGGCGACAGCGCGCGGCCGCTGCTGGGTTTGCCGTCACTGAACGATATGGCGCAGCGCTGGAAACTGCGCACGCTCGATCGCCGCGCGCTGGGCGACGACCTGCGACTGCAGTTGCGTCCCTCGGCCTGAACCACATGAAACGAAGCCCATGACACAGCCATCGTCCCGCCCCGTCGTCCTGAGCGAAGCGGAGCAACGCCACTTCCGCGAGCAGGGTTATCTGGTGCGCCGGATCCTGGACGATGCCGCCGTGGCGCACTACGTGGCGGCGGTGGATGCCTCGCGGCGCGAACGCGGCGATACGCAGCGCATGAGCAACCTGCAGTTCCTGCAGCCCGGCAAGGCGATACCCGGCATCCAGAACGTGATCTGCAATGAATCCATCGTGGCGGTCTGCCGGGATCTGCTGGGCGACAGGATCATCGTGGATGGCGCGTCGCTGTTCTACGGCGAGGCCGGCGTCGACTATCGCCAGGGCTGGCATCGCGACGTGTTGCAGGTGCCGGATGACCAGGTCGACCTGCGTTGGTTCAGCGAGGACTACCACTACAACTACGTGCAGATGAACCTGTCGCTCACCACGGACGGCTGCCTGTGGATCGTGCCGGGCAGCCATCGGCGCCAGTTGAATGCCGAGGAACGGGCGATCTTCGGCGACACCGAGAAGATGGCGCCCATCGACGCCGCGGAGCTGAGCGAAGGCAGGCAGCTCGTGCTGCAGCCGGGAGAGGCGGTGTTCTACAACAACTATGCCGTGCATCGCGGCTATGGTGGCGTGCTGAAGGACCGGCGCATCACCGTTCACCTGGGTTTCCATTCCGCCGAGCACGCACCGACCTTGCACTTCGGCGTGCTGGACCACACCGAATACACGCTGGATTATCTCGCGTCGCTTGAGCCCTGCGTACGCGAGGCCTTGCGCGCGCACCTGGTCGAGCGTGCGCGGTACCCGGAAGTGAACGTGTTCCACGGCTATCACCAGCAGTTCCTGAAGAAGGAGTTCAAGACCACATGACGACGGCAGCGATACGCTGGGGCATCATCGGTTGCGGCAACGTCACCGAAGTAAAGAGCGGCCCGGGCTTCAGCAAGGCGCCGAACTCCGCGCTGGTGGCGGTGATGCGCCGCGATGGCGACAAGGCGCGCGATTACGCCGAGCGTCATGGCGTGCCGCGCTGGTACGACGATGCGGCGAAGCTGATCGCCGATCCCGACGTGAATGCGGTGTACGTCGCCACGCCCCCTTCGACGCACAAGCACTATGCGCTGATGGCGATCGCCGCGGGGAAAGCCGTGTACGTGGAAAAGCCGATGGCGATGGATCACGCCGAATGCGAGGCGATCATCCAGGCCGGCCGCGCGGCGAACGTGCCGGTGTTCGTGGCCTACTATCGCCGCGCGTTGCCCCGTTTTCAAAAGGTGCGCGAACTGATCTTCGGGCAGCGGGCGATCGGCACGCCGCGCATCGTCAACACCGTGCTGCACGAGCCGCATCACCCGCGCTATCACGATCCGAAAAACCTGCCCTGGCACGTGCAGCCCGACATTTCCGGCGGCGGCGTGTTCATGGACATCGGCTGCCACACGCTGGACATCCTCGATTGGCTGTTCGGCCCGATCGTCTCGGTGAGCGGCCATGCGAGCAATCAGCTGGGCGCCTATCCGCCGGAGGACACCGTGGCGATGTCATTCGCCTTCGGCAACGGCATGCTGGGCACCGGCCTGTGGAATTTCGACAGCTACAAGCATCACGACCAGGTCGAAGTGGTCGGTGACGAAGGGCGCATCGCGTTCGCCACGTTCGGCAACGGGCCGATCACGGTCGAGAATGCCCGTGGCACGCATGAGCATCATGTCGAGAACCCGCTGCACATCCAGCAGCCGCTGATCGAAACCATCGTGGCCGAGCTCACCGGGCAAAAGGACGCGTGTCCTTCCAATGCGGAAACCGGCGCGCGGACCAGCTGGGTGATGGACCAGGTGTTGAGGGACTATCGCCGGGAGACCGGCCAGTCGATGGGGGGGTGAGGGACGATCCCGCCGGGGGAGCCGGGATGTTGCAGGAGCGCACGGTGCGCGCCGCGACACACCGTTTCCCCGCCGTGGACAACCGATCCGGGCCCCGCGCCGGGAAGGTGCTAGAATCCACCTGGCCGGTTCGCCGGCAAAACCACAAACGACGTCTTCAGGGCGGGGTGAGATTCCCCACCGGCGGTAGGTGCCTTCGGGCACGAGCCCGCGAGCGCTTCCGGTGCCACTGGAAGGTCAGCAGATCCGGTCCGATGCCGGAGCCGACGGTTGGCAGCCAGCGATGGCTTCCAGAAAGTCCGGATGAGAGAAGACGGTACGGCGCAGGCCTTCGCGGGCGTGCGCCTGCCTGACGCCTTGGGGCGTTTTTCGCAGCTATTCACGCGGGAAACGTTTCATGTCCAAGCATCGTTGCTGTTCTTTCACCGCCTCCGTCCGGGAGGTGCGCTGATGTTCACCGGCATCATCCAGAGCGTGGGCCGCATTGCGCGGCTGGAAGCGCGCGGCGGTGACGTGCGCCTGCACGTCGATACCTCCGACCTCGATCTCGCCGATGTGCAGCTGGGCGACAGCATCGCCGTGTCCGGCGTATGCCTGACCGCGGTGACGCTGGAGGCGCGCGGTTTCAGCGCGGATGTCTCCAACGAGACGCTGTCGCTCACCACGTTGGGCAAGTTGAAAGCCGGCGATCCGGTGAACCTGGAGAAGGCGCTGCGCCTGGCCGACCGCCTGGGCGGCCATCTCGTGTCCGGCCATGTGGACGGCGTGGGCAAGGTGGTTTCGGTGACGCCCGATGGCCGCTCGCAGCGCTGGACGTTCGAAGTGCCGGCGGCCCTGTCGCGCTATATCGCGGCCAAGGGCTCGATCTGCATCGACGGCACCAGCCTCACCGTCAATGAGGTGAACGGCCATCGTTTCGGGGTCAACCTTATCCCCCACACGGTGGAACACACGGCATTCCATGCACGCAGGCCGGGTGATGCGGTGAATATCGAAGTGGACGTGGTGGCGCGCTACATCGAGCGGCTGATCGCCAGTGGCGATGCGCCCAGGCTCGACGAAGCATTCCTCAGGCAACACGGCTTCGCCTGACGGGTTCACGGTCACGGCCTCACAAGACGTCATTCCGGCGCAGGCCGGAATCCAGCCGCGAAGTGTTCGAGGTCCCGGAAGACCGTACTTTTTGGGTCTGGAGTTGCGGCCATACCCGGACCGTGACTCAACTGGATTCCGGCCTGCGCCGGAATGACGAGCTAAACAACACTGGAACTATCCATGAGCTCCAACACCATCCCCGAGATCCTCGAAGCCATC
>NZ_BCPR01000061.1 GCF_016586165.1 Dyella sp. EPa41
CCACGCAGCACCTCGATGCGCTGCAGGTCGTACGGATCGATGTCGGGCGTGAGCAGGCTGCCCAGCGCGTAGACCGTACTCGATCCATACGGCGCGTCATCGACATACGTTCCGACGGCCGCATTGGGCTGTCCGCTGCCTGAGGTCACGCCACGAAGCACCAGCTGCGTCTGGCCCTGGCCGGTGGAGATGGTATTGAGGCCGGGAATCTGCGTGGCGTAATCGGCGAAGCTGGTCGCGTTCTGGCGCTCCAGCTGCGGCCCTGCCATCACCGATACGCCCATCGGCACGTCCTGCAGGCGCTCGCTGCGCTTGTTGGCGGTGACGATGACGGTGCCCAGTTGCCGGGCCGACTTTTCGGCGGCCGATGCCGATGAGCCTTGCGCCCCATCCTGGTTGGCCTGCGCGGCGGCATCGCTGCCTGGGGCATCGGCACGGGCCGAGGCCACCGGCACGCTGGCCTCCGGTGATTGCGCCATGGTGCACAGCGGGCCCATCAACACGGCGGCGATGGCCGAACAGATGCAGCGACGGCTGAACTGCGTACGACGAAGTTCCATCACGTTCTCCCCCCGGAGAGTCAGGTACTCGCCCACACAGTGTTATCAACATACCATTTTGCTGTCAATGGTATTTTCATACCTTTCTCTTTCGCGCGCCGGGCCATGCGATGGCACGCATGGACGTCCGAATCGGCGTAAGCCTCGCAGGCGCGGTTGTGCTGCAGCAAAGACACGCGGCACGGGGGAAGGCATGTATCGCATTGCATTGGCGTAACCGCGGCGCACCATACGCGCGCGCACCGAAAGCATCGCTGCGGCGCGGCAAACAACATCCGGCGGGCCGCGTAGAATGTGCGGTCCTCCCCGCCCACACCGCGTGTTTCCATGGCTGTCAGCGTATTCGACCTGTTCAAGATCGGCATTGGTCCCTCTTCCTCGCACACCGTCGGCCCGATGCGCGCCGCGGCGCGCTTTGCCGAGCGCTGGCTGGAAGAAAAAGGCGTGCTCGATCGCGTGACGCGCGTGCGCGCCGAGCTGTACGGCTCGCTGGCCATGACCGGTCGCGGCCACGGCACCGACAAGGCCGTGCTGCTTGGCTTTGAAGGCGCGCATCCGGACACGGTCGATCCCGACCAGATTCCGGAAACGCTCTCGCGCATCCGCACCACGCATCGACTGCGCGTGCTGGGCAAGCATGAGATCGAGTTCGAAGAGAAGCGCGACCTCGTCTTCAACAAGCGCCAGAAGCTGCCGTTCCACACCAACGGCATGCGCTTCTCCGCCTATGACGCCGAAGGCCATGAGCTGGCCACGCGCGACTACTACTCCGTCGGCGGCGGCTTCGTGGTCAACCACGACGAGGCGGCCGAAGACCGCATCGTGGCCGATACCACCGAGCTGCCCTATCCGTTCTCCACCGGCGACCAGATGCTGGAGCTGTGCCAGAAGCACAACCTGTCCATCGCCCAGCTGATGATGGAGAACGAAAAGGTGTGGCGCAGCGAAGCGGACGTGCGCGCCGGATTGCTCGTCATCTGGAAGGCCATGCAGGATTGCGTGAACCGTGGCCTGCGTTCGCCGGGCGTGCTGCCGGGCGGCCTCAAGGTGACGCGCCGCGCCCCGGCCATGGCGGCCGACCTGCGCGACCAGCCAGAGGCCTCGCTGAAAGACCCGCTCACCATCCTCGACTGGGTGAACCTCTACGCGCTCGCCGTGAACGAGGAAAATGCCGCGGGCGGTCGCGTGGTGACGGCGCCGACCAATGGCGCGGCTGGCATCGTGCCCGCGGTGCTGCACTACTACCACCGTTTCTGCCCGAAGTCGGACGAGAACGGCATCATCGATTTCCTGCTCACCGCCGGCGCGATCGGCATCCTCTACAAGGAGAACGCCTCGATTTCCGGCGCCGAGGTGGGCTGCCAGGGCGAGGTGGGCGTGGCCTGCTCAATGGCTGCCGGCGGCCTCACCGCCGCGCTCGGCGGCAACGTGCTGCAGGTGGAGAATGCCGCCGAGATCGGCATGGAACACAACCTGGGCCTCACCTGCGACCCGATCGGCGGCCTGGTGCAGATTCCCTGCATCGAGCGCAACGCGATGGGCTCAGTGAAAGCCATCAACGCCAGCCGCATGGCGCTCAAGAGCGACGGCAAGCACCGCGTATCGCTGGACAAGGTGATCGCCACCATGCGCGACACCGGCCGCGACATGAAGGACAAGTACAAGGAAACCTCGCGCGGCGGCTTGGCGGTGAACGTGATCGAGTGCTGACCGCACCTTTCACTCTCCCCTTCGGGAGAAGGTCAGGATGAGGGGCTCGCGACAAGGCCACCCTGCCCGAACCGCGATATCGCAAGATTGCCCCTCACCCCGGCCCTCTCCCCTCCGGGGAGAGGGCGAAGTGGAGGACCGAGGTGTAAACGGGGTTGCTTTAAGTCCTCTTCGCGTCGACGCGTGGCGGTGTAGCCGCTTCGCTTGAGGTAGTAACGAGCCCATCCCGGCTGGCCTCGGTCGTCCGACGCTTCTATCCCCGTACTGCTAAGAGCCTTGGCTCTCGGGGCCATTTTCTTTGGGTTACTTTCGACGCGAAGCTAGTCCCCGTGGGATCTTTGACTCCGGGCGTTCCGCCCTCCGCCCTTCGGGCTGGCTTCGCCGTTCACACGCAAAGAGCGCGTGCGTGGGCCAGCAAAAGAAAAGTGACTCGGCGGTCCCACGGGACTAGCTTCGCGTCGCCGGCAGGACGTCGAAACGCCCGCTGCGTAAGCGGCATCCTCGCGGTAGCGGAGCTACTGAAGGCAATAGCCCGCTTTCACAAGAGCAACAAACGTGCAGACAGGCGCGAAAGGCTGTCGCGCACTGGGTGCGCTCCTACAGGGGTAGGGAAGCCTGTCGCGAGCATCCACCCCTCATCCCGGAGGGGAGAGGGAGTAAGTGTCACGCCACTTTCCGCAACCCATTCAACCATCTACCTGCTGCGTCGCGGCATCGGCCGTGACTCCTGGCGGGCTGACAGGGCCCTGACCGGTCTGTCATGATCCGTCCCTTATGTCGCCCAGGAGGCGGCCCGTTCCACTGACCTGGGGACCTGCATGTCTCATTCTTCGATCCGACGCGACGTCGGTCCGTTCGCCCTCATGCTTACCGGCCTGGGGTCGATCATCGGCTCAGGCTGGCTCTTCGGCGCGTGGCGCGCCGCCGGTCTCGCCGGCCCCGGCGCCATCTGGGCGTGGGTGCTCGGCGCCGCGATCATCATGACCATCGCGCTGACCTACGCGGAGCTCGGCGCCATGTTCCCCGAGTCGGGCGGCATGGTGCGCTACAGCCACTATTCGCACGGTTCGCTGGTGGGCTTCATCGGCGCCTGGGCCAACTGGATCGCCATCGTCTCGGTGATCCCGGTGGAAGCGGAAGCCTCGGTGCAGTACATGGCCTCGTGGCCGTGGCAGTGGGCGCAGAACCTCTACGTGCACATGCCCGACGGCCACGGCGAGCTAACCGAGCCGGGCCTGATGATCGCGGCCGTGCTGGTGCTGATCTATTTCCTGCTGAACTTCTGGAGCGTGAAGCTGTTCGCCCGCTCCAACACCGCCATCACCGTGTTCAAGCTGGTGGTGCCGGCCGCCACCGGCCTCGCCTTGATCGCCAGCGGCTTCCACACCGAGAACTTCTCGGTCGGCGTGCATGGCGACGCGCACGCGATCGATTTCGCCGCCGTGCTTACCGCCGTGGCGACCGCCGGCATCGTCTTCAGCTTCAACGGCTTCCAGAGTCCGGTGAATCTCGCTGGTGAAGCGCACAACCCGGGCAAGAGCATTCCGTTCGCGGTGATCGGCTCGATCCTGCTTGCCACCGTCGTCTACGTGATCCTGCAGGTGGCCTACCTCGGCGCGGTGCCGCCGGAGATGCTGGCCAAGGCCGGCTGGCACGGCATCGATTTCCGTTCGCCGTTCGCCGAACTCGCCATCATCGTCAACCTGCACTGGCTGGCGATGCTGCTGTACGTCGACGCCTTCATCAGCCCCAGCGGCACCGGCATGACCTACACCGCGACCACCGCCCGCATGATCTACGGCATGGAGCGCAACGGCACGATGCCGAAGATCCTCGGCCGCATCCACCCGAAGTGGGGCGTGCCGCGTCCGGCGATGTGGTTCAACCTCGCCGTCTCGTACCTGTTCCTGTTCAAGTTCCGCGGCTGGGGCACGCTCGCCGCGGTGATCTCGGTGGCGACGATCATTTCGTACCTCACCGGCCCGGTGAGCGCGATGACGCTGCGCCGCACCGCGCCGAACCTGCACCGTCCCCTGCGCATTCCCGGCTTGCCGATCCTCGCGGGGGTCGCCTTCATCATGGCGACGGAACTGCTGTACTGGGCACGTTGGCCGCTGACCGGCGAGATCATCCTGCTGATGGTCGTCGCGCTGCCGGTGTACCTGTTCTACCAGCTCAGGGCCAACTGGCATGACTTCGGTCGCCAGCTCAAGGGTGCCTGGTGGTTGATCTTCTACCTCCCCGCCCTGGCCCTGGTGTCCTGGCTGGGCAGCACGGAGTTCGGCGGCCAGGGCTACCTGAGCTACGGCGTGGACCTTGCCGTGGTGGCCCTCATCGGCCTGGTGTTCTACGTGTGGGGCGTGAAGTCCGGCTGGCGCACGCCGTCGGTGGAAGAGGCGGAAGCCAATCCACACGTGCACGACTGACCGGCACGCTTCACTGGATATGAAAAAACGCGCGGTGCAAGCCGCGCGTTTTTTTATGGGTGGTGGGCAGTCGCGCACGGGGTGCGCTCTCCCACAAAAGATCTGCATGGCCGTTGCGGGAGCGCACCCTGCGCGCGACAAATCCCGCGACACGCTCACGCCAGCGCGAGCACATCTCCCAACAGCGCCTGCGCCGTCACTTCCGGCCCCGCGCCCGGCCCCTGGATCACCAGCGGCTGCGTGTTGTACCGCGTGGTGCTGAGCGCGAACTGGTTGTCGGTGCCGTAGAGGCGCGTGGCCGGGTGATTGGCCGGCACCTCCACCAGGCCCACGCGGGCGCGGCCACGCTGGTTGAGGCGTGCGAGGAAGCGCAACGCGCCGCCGCGCGCCTTGGCCTCGGCATGACGCGCCGCCAACGGTTCGTCCAGTTCTTCCAGGCGCGAGAGGAAGGTTTCCACATCCACGCCACGCAGGCTTTCCGGCACCAGGCTTTCCACTTCCACTTCGTCGGGGCGCAAGGCGAAGCCCGCACAGCGCGCGAGGATCAGCAGCTTGCGCGCCACGTCTTCGCCCGAGAGATCCGAGCGCGGATCGGGCTCGGTGTAGCCCAGCTCGCGCGCACGGCGCAACAGCGCGGAGAACGGCTGGCTGCCGTCGTACTGGTTGAACAGGTAGGAGAGCGAACCGGAGAACACGCCTTCGAGCGTGAGCAATGCGTCGCCGCAATGGCGCAGGCGGCGCAAGGTGGAGATGACCGGCAAGCCCGCGCCCACCGTCGCGGAGTCGCCGTAGCGTCCGCCCTGCGCGAGAGCCGCCTGAAGCGCGCGCCAGCCCGCCAGATCGCCGCCGGCCAGCGACTTGTTCGCCGTCACCACGTGATAGCCGCGCGCCAGCCATTCGGAATGACGGGCGGCGAGCGCGCCACAGGCGGTGGCGTCGATGATGACCTTGACCGAAGCGTCGTTCGCATCCAGCGCGGACAGCAGCGCGGCATCGTCGCGCACGTCGCCATGGCTCTTGAGCTTTTCGCGCAGCGCGCGATCGGCCAGCTGTTCGGCCTGCGTCTGCTGGCGGCGCGAATTGGCCGCGCCCACCAGGCGGATCGAAGACGCCGCCGGCGTATTGAGCAGCTTGAGGAAGGCGCCGCCGACCACGCCGGTGCCAAGCAGCACCGCGGCGATGGACGATGACGCCTGCGCTTTCGATGCAGGTGCGGCCTGTGCCGCCAGCACCGCGCTCATGCGCTCACCCGGCGTTTGCCTTCGCCCACGGCAAGCGCGCGCGAAAGCGCGGCGTCGAGATCGCGCAGCAGATCGTCGCCATCCTCGATGCCCACGGACAGGCGCAGCAGGCTGTCGGCGATGCCGGCCGCGCGGCGCGCCTCCGGCGCCATCGACGCATGCGTCATCGTGGCCGGATGCGCCACCAGGCTCTCCACGCCGCCCAGCGATTCGGCGAGCGAGAAGTAGCGCAAGCCATCGACGAAGGCCTCGATGTGCGGCACATCGCCTTCGATCTCGAAGCTGAGCATCGCACCGAAGCCCAGCTGTTGGCGCGCGGCGAGTGCATGGCCGGCATGGCTTTCCAGCCCCGGGAAGTAGACCTTGCGCACAGCCGCATGGCCGTCCAGGCGTTCGGCGATGCGCGTGGCGTTTTCCTGGTGCTGGCGCAGGCGCACGCTCAGCGTGCGCAGGCCACGCAGGGTGAGGAAGCTGTCGAACGGCGCGCCGGTGAGGCCGTTGCAGTTGCCCCACCACTTCAGCTGTTCGGCCACCGCGGGGTCGCGCGCCACCACGGCGCCGCCCACCACGTCACTGTGGCCGTTGATGTACTTGGTGGTCGAATGCACCACCACATCGGCGCCCAGCGTGAGCGGTTGCTGCAACGCGGGCGAGAGGAAGGTGTTGTCCACCACCAGCAGGGCGCCGGCGGCGTGCGCGGCCTGCGCCACATGGCGGATGTCGGTAATGCGCAGCAGCGGGTTGGACGGCGTTTCCACCCACACCAGCGAGGGCTTCAACGCCAGGCCTTCGGCCAACGCATGGCTGTTGGTGAGATCGACGAAGCGCACCTGGAAGCGGCCCTTCTTCGCCCACGCATCGAGCAGGCGCCACGTGCCGCCGTAGCAGTCATGCGCGGCCAGCACCAGCGAACCGGCCGGCACCAGCTCCAGCGCCAACGCCACCGCGGCCATGCCGCTGGCCGTCACGACCGCGCCTGCACCCTGCTCCAGCTCGGCCAGCGCTTCGCCCAGCAGGTCACGCGTGGGGTTGCCGCTGCGCGAGTAGTCGTAGGCCCGCTTGTTGCCGAAGCCGGCGAAGGCATAGTTGGTGGACAGATGCAGCGGCGGCACCACGGCGCCGTGCTGGGTATCCGATTCGATGCCGGCGCGCACGGCGCGGGTATTCGTGCCCGACGGGGTACAGGGGGCGGGGGTGTCGCTCATGGTGGATCTCCGTGCGTGATGCGTATTCGATGTGGGTTCAACAGCCGGCCAGCGCTTCGCGCAGCAGCGGCGCGAGGCGGTCGGTCTCCTTGAGGAAGGCATCGTGGCCGTAGGGCGACTCGACCACTTCGAGCGTGGCCGGGCCATGCAGGCGGCGCTGCAGCTCGCACAGGTCGGCCAGCGGCACCAGGCGATCGGACGGGAAGCCGATCAGCGTGGACGGCGCGGCGATCTGCTCGGGCTGCACGTCGTGCAGGTCGATGGATTCGGACAGCGCGAGAAAGCGCTCCACGTCGAAGCGCTCGACGAAGCGGCGACCGGCGTGCTCCAGGTAATCCTCGACCGGGAAATGGAAGCGGCCTTCGCGGAACTCCGGCGCGGCGGCAAAGCGCTTGGCGAACTCCTCGCTGCCGCGATAGGTGGTCATGGCCAGCTGGCGGGCCAGCGCCAGCGCCTGCTCGGGCTGGCCGCAATCCTGGCCCAGCCGCACGATGCCGCGCTGCACGGAGCGCTGCGCCGTGGCCAGCGGGTGCGGACGATGCGCGCCGGCGAGCAGCACCAGGCGGCCCAGCGCGTACGGGTGGCGGGCAGCAAAGGCCAGCGCGGCCATGGCGCCATAGGAGGAACCGATGAAGGCGTGCACGCGGCCGATGCCCAGCGCATCGACCAGTGCGGCCAGCGCGTCGGCCTGGTCCTCGCTGGACACGGCCTGCACGCCGTCGAGGTCGGCCGGGGTGATCCAGTCGATCGACAGCACGCGGTAGCGGTCCAGGTCGACCGGGCGACCGGCGCCCACCTGCTCCTGCCACCAGCCCGCGGCGCTCTCGCTGTCCAGCGCCACCACGTCGCGGTTGGCCGAGATGCCGCCCTGCACGATCACTGTGGGCGCATCGGGCGCGCCGCACCACAGGTAGCGCACGTCCACTTCGCGCGGCGCGCTGCCGTACTTGGGGGTGAGCGTGACGCGGCGGGTGCTGCGCTGGGTGGTGAGGTCCGGCCGCAGGGCGCCGGCGGCCGCGACAGTGGCGGACACAGCGGGCGGGACGGGTTGCGGCTGGCTGGACATCTCGATCTTCTCCGGTCGTGGCATCGACCTGCGGACCGGAGAGGAGAGCCGACGCACGGCCGGCGGATGCGCGGGCGGTGCGGTCCTGCCCTCATCTCGCGGTTGGCGCCCTTGGCGCCGCCGCAGGAATTGGCACCGTTGCGGAAGGTTCCGCAGGTTGCCCCGGCTTCAAAGGGCCTGTCCCTCAGCCGGTCTCGATGAGTGAAGGAGAATCTAACGGCAGCCGTTGCCTTGTGTCAATAGACGTCTAAACGTCTATGCACCTAGCCATCGACCTTTCTGTGACGGAGTCCGTCGGTTTCGCGTGAAACCTTGCCGCGCCATGGCCTTGCGCGGCCCGGGCGCGGCATCGCGTCACTGCTTGACGGCCTCGAAGGTCATCGTGCGATCGCGCAGCTTGTCGTCGAACAGCACATGCATGGTCTTGCCATCGGCGGACACGGTGGAGGTGAGCACGGCGACCACCTTGCCGTCGCGCTTGTCGGTCTCGACCATGGAGTTCTTGCCGGCCTTCTTGACCGTCACGGCATTGATGCCGGGGTCGCCTTTGTACGGCGCCTCGGTGCCATCCATCCTCGCCTGATACGACTGCCCGGTCGGTGAGCTCATGCTGAGCATGCCGCCTGCTTCCTTGAAGGTGATCTCGGTGGCGTTGTCGGACATCTCGCCCATGCTGGCGGTGACCCACGAGCCCGAAAGCGCATGCGAACCCGCCGGGCCCGCCGCCACCTGTTTCAGCTCGGCGCTGCCGGTGACGGGCGCGCCATTCGAATTGCTGCTGTCGCTGAACTCGACGTGCGCACTCTTGCCTTCGGGCGCCACGGTGGTGGTGGAAGTGGCGACCACCTTGCCGCCCTTCTTGTCGGTTTCCTTCACGGTGCGGGCATCCACGACCTGCACCGCCATGACGTCGAAGTACGGATGGCCGGCGACCGGATGATCCTGTCCGTCGGCCTTGATGCTGATCGGCGGCACGCAGGTCCTGCATTCGTACATGCCGTCCTTGAGCACGAGCACGTCGGGCTTCTTGGGCATCTGCACCTTGCTCATGTCGACTTTCCAGGTGCCGTCGAACGGTCCCTCGGCCATGGCGCCGATCGGGCACAGCAAGAGCAGGCACAACCCTGCACACAGTGGCTTGTTCATGATGGTGACTCCCCGGAGTTGGATTGGCCGGGTGATGCCCATGGCCCGTGGAGCGACGTCGCTGTCCCTTGGGCGCGATTCCCTTGAACCCAGCCACGCGAACCTACGCCGCGCCACGGAGCCGGGCCATTGGCCGGAAGTGTTAGCGCCCGGGTTTGCCGCGCCCGCTCCAGGCTGCAACACTTCGCGCCTCATTCCGCCGCCTTCAGACCCATGTCCCTGCTTGCTTCCTTCGTCGTCGCCCTGATCGCCCTGCTCCACGTGTGGTTCCTGGTGCTGGAGATGTTCCTGTGGACCCGCCCGTCGGGCCGACGCGCCTTCGGCCTCAGCCAGGAATTCGCGCAACAGTCGAAAGTGCTTGCCGCCAACCAGGGCCTCTACAACGGCTTCCTGGCTGCCGGCCTGCTTTGGGGCCTGTGGCAGGGCGCCAACGGACGCCCGGTGATCCTGTTCTTCCTGGGCTGCATCCTGGTCGCTGGCGTGTTCGGCGGGCTGACGGCCACGCGCAAGGTGCTGTGGATCCAGGCGCTGCCGGCCCTCGTCGGCATCGTGCTGATGCTCCTGGCCTGAAGCCGGCATGACGCGCGGCACCTGCGATCCGCGCCGCGCCATGCCAAGCTTTCACCCTTCCACCGGCCCTTCACCCCGCTCATGACCACCACTCCCCAGGAAGCTGTCGGCGACCGCTTCGATCCGCAGCGGATGCAGCACGCCCGCGAACGCAGCTGGGCTGCGCTGCAGGGCATCCGTGCGCGCATGCAGCCGGGCATCGGCGAAGAGGAGGCCAGGGCCATGGCGCTGGAGGTGTTCCGCGACTTGGGCATGGAGCGGCTGTGGCACCCGGTGATCATCCGCATCGGGCCGAACACCACCAAGACCTACCGCGAGCGCTCCGAACCCGGGATACGGCTCGGCGAGAACGACATCTACTTCATCGACCTCGGGCTGGTGTTCGCCGGCCACGAGGGCGACGTGGGCGACACCTTCGTGACCGGCCACGCCCCGCAGCAGCAGGCCTGCGCCGAGGGGGCGCGCCAGCTGTTCCATCTCGTGGCCGAGGCCTGGCACACGCGCGGCCTCAGCGGCGAGGCGCTGTATGCCTTCGCCGAGCAGCAGGCCGAGGCCATGGGCTGGCGGCTCAACCACGAGATCAAGGGTCATCGCGTCAGCGATTTCCCGCATGCGGTGCACAAGGCCGGCGACCTGGGCGAACTCGGTGAACGGCCATCCAGCGGCCTGTGGATCCTGGAGATCCAGATCGCCCATCCGACCGAGCCGTATGGGGCGTTTTACGAAGACCTGCTGACGGCCTGATCCCTCATCCCGCTGTGGGAGCGCACCCTGTGCGCGACGGGCCCGCGGGGCCATGGGGCGAGGCGTTTCCGCATCGCGACGACCGTTTGACCAGGCAGCCCGGCCGCCGCGGTCCCGCACAGGGTGCGCTCCCACAACGGGCGGGGCGGCCCGGCACCCCTCCCCTACCCTTGGTACAATGGCGGGTTCGCGAACCCAGATACCGTCATGTCCCCGCATCTCGCCGAAACCCGCCGCCGCCGCACCTTCGCCATCGTCAGCCATCCCGACGCGGGCAAGACCACGCTGACCGAAAAGCTGCTGCTGTTCGGCGGCGCGATCCAGATGGCCGGCTCGGTGAAGGGCCGCAAGGCGGCCCGCCACGCCACCTCCGACTGGATGGCGCTGGAAAAGGAGCGCGGCATCTCGGTGACCTCCTCGGTGATGCAGTTCCCCTACGAGGGCCGCATCGTCAACCTGCTGGACACCCCGGGCCACGCGGACTTCTCCGAGGACACCTACCGCGTGCTCACCGCGGTGGACTCGGCGCTGATGGTGATCGACTGCGCCAAGGGCGTGGAGGAACGCACCATCAAGCTGATGGAGGTGTGCCGCCTGCGCGACACGCCGATCATGACCTTCATCAACAAGCTCGACCGCGAGGGCCGTTCGCCGATCGAGCTGCTGGACGAGGTGGAATCGGTGCTGGGCATCGCCTGTGCGCCGCTGACCTGGCCGATCGGCATGGGCAAGCGCCTCAAGGGCGTGTACCACCTGCTGCTCGACGAAGTGCACGTGTTCGAGCAGGGCAAGAATTTCACGCGCCAGGATTCGACCATCTTCAAGGGCCTCGATGCGCCGGGCCTGGCCGAGATGATCGGTGCCGAGGCGCTGGCCGAGCTGCGCGACGAGCTGGAGCTGGTGCAGGGCGCCTCGCATCCATTCGACGTGGAGCAGTACCTCGCCGGCAAGCTCACGCCTGTGTTCTTCGGCTCGGCCGTGAACAACTTCGGCGTGCAGCTGCTGCTGGACTTCTTTGTCGAGCACGCACCCTCGCCGCGCTCGCGCGCCACGCTCTCGCGTGACGTGAAGCCGGAAGAAGAGGCCCTCACCGGCTTCGTGTTCAAGATCCAGGCGAACATGGACCCGGCGCACCGCGACCGCATCGCCTTCATGCGCGTCTGCTCGGGCACCTACAGCGCCGGCATGAAGATGATGCAGACGCGCACCGGCAAGGACGTGCGCATCGCCAACGCGCTCACCTTCATGGCGAGCGACCGCGAGATCGTGGAAAACGCCTATCCCGGCGACGTGATCGGCCTGCACAACCACGGCACCATCGGCATCGGCGACACCTTCACCGAAGGCGAGATGGTCAGCTTCACCGGCATCCCCAACTTCGCGCCGGAACTGTTCCGCCGCGCGCGCCTGCGCGATCCGCTGAAGATGAAGGCGCTGCAGAAGGGCCTGGCGCAGCTATCGGAGGAAGGTGCCACGCAGTTCTTCCGCCCGCTGATGAGCAACGACCTGATCCTCGGCGCGGTGGGCATGCTGCAGTTCGACGTGGTGGCCTATCGCCTCAAGGACGAATACGGCGTGGACGCCACCTTCGAGCCGGTCACCGTGGCGACCGCGCGCTGGATCCACTGCGACGACGCCAGGAAGCTCGAGGAATTCCGCGAGAAAAACGCCAACAACCTCGCCATCGACGCGGCGGGCGAACTGGTCTATCTCGCACCCTCGCGCGTGAACCTGCAACTGGCGCAGGAACGCTCGCCGGCCGTGCGCTTCTCGGCCACGCGCGAGCACGCCACCTCGGTCGACCTGTAAGCCTGCCCGATACATCGTCACCCAGGCTTGCACCGGGATGACGATGTACCGCTTCTTGTGGCACCCGCCCGGGATCCGGCGATCCGAACTGGTAACCTCCCCACCATCCCAGGGGAGTCACAGCGCATGCCAGCCAGCCAGGTCGCCTTCGCCACGCCCGTTTCCGCCACGCCGTGGCAGCGATGGATGGTGTTTTCGCCCATCGCGCGTATCGTCTTCTTCGTCGCGCTGTTCCTGATCCTGTTCAAGCTGAGTTCGGCCGCGGCGGCCGCTCTGGGCTTTTTCGCGCCCGGCACCACGCGCCTCACGCATGCCTGGGGCAACCTGGCGGTACAGCTGTTTTCCACTGTCGTCAGCTACGCGATCCTGGTGAAAGCGGTGGAGCGCCGCCCCATGCGCGAGTTCGCCCTGCGCGACCTGGCCACGCTCGGCCCGGCGGGCCTGTTGCTGGGCGCCGTGCTGTTCGGCACCGTCGTGCTGGTGCTGTGGCTCGCCGGCAGCTATCACGTGACCGGCACGAATCCCGACGTGGACTGGCTGCCGGCGGTGTTGAGCGTGGGGCTCGCCGCCGGTGTCGGCGAAGAGATCATCACGCGCGGCGTGCTGTTCCGCATCGTGGAGGAAGGCCTGGGCACCTGGTGGGCACTGGCCATTTCCGCGCTGTTCTTTGGCGCGGCGCACATCTTCAATCAAGGCGCCACGCTGTGGAGTTCGCTGGCCATCGCCATCGAGGCCGGGGTGCTGCTTGGCCTGCTCTATCACGTCACGCGTTCGCTATGGCCGTGCATCGGCATGCACGCGGCGTGGAACATCATGCAGGGCACCGTGTTCGGCATCCCGGTCTCGGGCACCAACGCCCAGGGCTGGCTGAGTTCCAGCCGCAGCGGCCCCGACTGGCTGAGCGGCGGCGTGTTCGGCGCGGAAGCCTCGGTGGTGGCGCTGCTCGTCTGCTCGTGCTGCTCGGCGCTGCTGCTGATCATCGCGGTGCGCCGCGGCACGATCGTGCCGCCTGCATGGCGCCGGCGCGGCGACGCCATGCACTGAAAGCTGCTCTCGCCTTCACAAACGGATGGCTACCCTCCCCGAAACCGCCCGGTCGGCACCACGAAGATCCCGATGAACCAGACACGCACGCCCGCTGCCCGGAGCAGGTACTCCTGGCTCGCGCACCAACCGATGCAATACAAGATCCTGATGGCGATCGGCACCTTGCTGCTGCTGTTCGTCATCTCCGGCATGGTGACCCTGCAGTCGGTAGGTCGGCAAACCACGAGCTGGCATTGGGTCAGGCACAGCTACGACGTCCAGTTGAAACTGGATGACCTGACGGAGTCGCTGCTACGCGGCCAACTGTCCGCGCGGACCTACGTACTGACCCGCGATCCTGCCCAACTGGACGCGTTCCATCGGCTCAACCGCGAGACCGAGGCGAATATCGCCGAGCTCCGCCGCCTCACCGAAGACAACGCCCTGCAGCAGTCGCGCATCGACCAGCTGCAGACGCTCAGCGTGAAATGGCAACAGGAGATCACGGCCAAGGGCCTCGAGGCGATCCGCAACGTGAAAAACACCGAGCCCGTTGCGGCCGCCGTGGAGCGGGAACGCATCCATAGCACCTACCTGGGCCAGCTCGCGGTGTCCATGGACGATCTGCTCGACCTGATCAGGCAGATGAACGTGACGGAACAGTCCCTGCTCGACCAGCGCGAGGAGGCGCAGCGGCAGGACTTGCGCTTCGTGCAGCTGGTCACCGGCCTGACCACCCTGCTCTGCCTGTTGCTGGGCGCCTCGGTCATCCGCATGACCTTTCGCCTCATCACCCGCCCGATCCGGCGCATGACCGACCTGATGACGCGCCTGGCCAACCACGACCACACCGTGGAGATTCGCCAGATCGAGCGCCGCGACGAAATCGGCGAGATCGCGCGCGCGCTGCACGTGTTCAAGCAGATGGCGATCGAAACCAGCGAGCAGACCTGGGTAAAGACGCATGTTTCCCGGATCGCCGGCGATCTCCAGACGGTGGGCGACCAGCGTGAATTCGGCGATCGCCTCACCGGCACGCTGGTGCCGTTGCTGCAGGCCGGCGTGGGTGTGTTCTACCTGTACGACGAGGAACACGATCATCTGCGCCTGCTGGGCAGCTATGGCTACCAGGAAAGTCGCCACCCCAGCCCCGAATTCGCCCTCGGCGAGGGCCTGGTGGGCCAATGCGCGATCGAGCGCAAAGCGATCGTCCTGCGGGAAGTGCCCGAGGATTACCTGCGCATCCACTCCGGCACGGGCGAGGCAACGCCGCGCTCGATCACGGTGATGCCGCTGCTGGTGCGCGACAAGCTGCTGGGCATCCTTGAGATCGGCAGCTTCCAGCATTTCACCGAGAGCCAGCTGCGGCTGTTGGACGAGCTGCTGCCGATCGCCGCGTTGTCGCTGGAGAACCTGGGGCGCGCACTGCGCACGCAGGAGCTGCTCAAGCGCACCAGCGAACAGGCGGACGAACTGCGCGCCTCCGAGGAGACCTTGCGCCGGCAGCAGGAAGACCTGCAGGCCACCAACGAGGAACTCAGCGCCAAGACCCACGAGCTGCAGGAGCAATCGCAACGCCTGCTCGCCTCGGAGGAAGAACTGCGCGTGCAGGCCGAGGAGCTCCAGGCATCCAACGAAGAGCTTCGCCAGAAGACCGAAACGCTCAACAGCCAGAAGCAGATCCTCGAGGCCCTGCAGCGCGAAACGCAGGAAAAGGCCGAGGAACTCGCGCGCGCCAGCCAGTACAAGTCCGAATTCCTCGCCAACATGTCGCACGAGCTGCGCACGCCGCTCAACAGCCTGCTGATCCTTTCTCGCAGCCTCTCCGACAATCGCGAAGGCAACCTCGATGCCGACCAGGTGGAGTCGGCGCGCATCATCCACGACTCCGGCAGCAACCTGCTGCGGCTCATCAACGACATCCTGGATCTTTCCAAGGTGGAAGCCGGCAAGATGGAGGTCGTGCTCGAAGACTTCCCGCTGACCGACCTCGAACGCGCCCTGCGCCGAACCTTCAACCATGTGGCGCAGGACAAGCAGCTCGGCTTCCACGTCGACATCGATCCTTCGCTGCCGCCGGTCATCTGCACCGATGCCCCCAAGCTCGAACAGGTGGCGAACAACCTCATCGGCAATGCGTTTAAGTTCACCCACCAGGGCGCGGTGAACGTACGCATCGCCCGTCCCACGCCCGCCATGCCGCTGCCTGAAACGCTGCTGGGCAAGGATCTGATCGCCATCGCCGTCAGCGACAGCGGCATCGGCATTCCTCAGGACAAGGTGCAGAAGATCTTCCATGCCTTCGAGCAGGTGGATGCCAGCACCAGCCGCCAGTACGGTGGCACCGGCCTGGGCCTGACCATTTCCAAGCGCATCGCCGAGCTGCTCGGCGGCGATATCGTGCTGGAGAGCGACGTCGGCCATGGCAGCACGTTCACCATCCTGCTGCCGCTCAAGGGCCCGTCCACGAACGACGTCGCGCCGGCATCGACGCCCGCGCCGGCACCCGCCGTCCCACGGCCCGCCACCACCTCCGCATTGCTGCCGGAGGCGGTCGAGGACGATCGCGAGAGCATCGCCGCGGGCGACACCGTCATCCTCGTCGTCGAAGACGATCCGGTATTCGCCCGCATACTCGCCGACATGGTGCGTCGCAAGGGTTATCGCGTGCTCGTTGCGATGGATGGCGAATCGGGCCTGCAGTTGGCCGCCCGGCACGTGCCCACCGGCATCCTGCTCGATGTGATGCTGCCGGGCATGGATGGCTGGACGGTGATCGAACGCCTGAAAGAGAACCACGCCACGCGCCACGTTCCCGTGCATTTCATCTCGGCAGTCGACGAGGCCAGTCGCGGCCGCGATCTGGGCGCCGTCGGTTTCCTCACCAAGCCGGTGAGCCGCGAAGCCATCGGCTCCGCGTTCGAGCGCCTGCTGCATTTCGCCGAAGGCCATGCGCGGCATCTGCTGATCGTCGACGACGATGCCGATTCGCGCACCGCGCTGCGCACGCTGCTGCGCCAGGACAACATCGCCATCGACGAGGCCGGCAGCGCCGAAGACGCGCTCAAGCAGCTCGGCGGCACGCCATACGACTGCATCGTGCTTGACCTCGGCCTGCCCGGCATGTCGGGCATCGAGTTCCTGGAGCAGTTGTCCGCCAGCGGCCGGATTCCCCCGGTGGTCATCTACTCCGGACGCGAACTCAGTCGCGAGGAAAGCCTCAAGCTGCGCCAGTACACCGACAGCATCGTGATCAAGGGCGCGCGCTCGCCGGAACGCCTGATGGATGAAGTGAGCCTGTTCCTGCACAGCATCCAGGGCGGGCGGCAACATCGCGCCGCTTCGCCGTCGGCCACGGCGCAACCCATGCCGGACGCCAGCCAGCTGCGCGATCGCAAGGTGCTGCTGGTGGATGACGACATGCGCAACCTGTTCGCCCTGTCCAAGGTGCTGCGCGGCTGGGGCATGCACGTGACCATGGCGCAGGACGGGCTGAAAGCGCTCAAGGCATTGGCCGACCACGACGGCATCGAGCTGGTGCTGATGGACGTGATGATGCCGGTGATGGATGGCTACGACACCATCCGGGAAATCCGCGCGCAGCCCAGGTTCGCGCGACTGCCGATCATCGCGCTGACCGCCAAGGCCATGCGCGGCGATCGCGAGAATTGCCTCGAGGCCGGCGCCAACGACTACCTTTCCAAGCCGATCGACATCGACAAGCTCTCGTCGATGATGCACGTGTGGCTGCACCGATGAAGGAGCCCGGCAGCGCAGCGCCGCTCGCGGACGCCGACCTCCAGGACATCGAGGTCGAGCTGTTCGTGCGCGCGCTCAAGCTGCGGCACGGCTACGACTTCAGCCAGTACGCGCCCGCATCCCTCAAGCGACGCGTCCTGCAGCTGGTGCAGTCGCAGCAGGTCCACACGGTGAGCGACCTCACCACGCGCCTGCTGCATGAGCCGGCCTTCCTGCCCTCGGTGCTGGAAGGATTGTCGGTGCCGGTGTCGGAAATGTTTCGCGACCCCGAGGTGTTTCGTGCCCTGCGCGAGCACGTGTTTCCCGTGCTGGCCTCCTATCCGCAGATCAACATCTGGCAGGCCGGTTGCGCGCATGGGCAGGAAGTCTATTCGCTCGCCATCCTGCTGGAAGAGGCCGGCCTGTACGGGCGCAGCCAGATTTACGCGACCGACTTCAACGAGAACGCTCTGCGCCACGCCCAGGAGGGCATCTACCCGGCCAAGGAGGCGCAACTGTGGTCGCGCAACTACCTCGCCGCCGGCGGCAGCCAGTCGCTGGCCGACTACTACAGCGCGCGCTATGAGCTGATCAAGCTCGACCAGCGCCTGCGCCGGCACGTGATCTTCGCCAACCACAACCTGGTCACCGACGAGGTGTTCTGCGAAGCCCACCTGGTGTTGTGCCGCAACGTGCTGATCTACTTCTCCGACCCGCTGCAGGACCGCACGCTGGCCTTGTTCCGGGACAGTCTCGTGCGTGGCGGCTTCCTGTGCCTGGGCACGCGCGAGAGCCTGGATTTCGCGCCGTCGGCCATCGACTTCACTCCCGTCAATGCGGCCCTGCGCATCTATCGCCTGGGCCCGCGCCTGGGTGCGGGCTGAGATGGCCGCGCCGCAGGCCATCGTGGTCGGTTGCTCGGCAGGCGGGCTGGCCGCGCTGGAGCTGCTCTTTTCCGCGCTGCTCCCCAACCTGCAGCAAGCCATCGTCGTGTGCTCCCACACCGGTTCGTCCACGGTGGAACTGATGTGCGAGCTGCTCGCGCAGCACGCCACCCTGCCGGTCGTGGAAGCGAGCGAACGCGCGCCGCTCGAACGCGGTGTCATCCACGTCGCCCCCAGTGGCTATCACCTCCTGGTGGAAGCCAACCGCCGCTTCGCGCTGTCTGTCGACGAACGGGTGAGTTATGCCCGGCCCTCCATCGACGTGCTGTTCGATTCGGCCGCCGAGGCCTACCGCGACGCCTTGATCGGCGTCGTGCTCACCGGCGCCAACAGCGACGGCGCCGAAGGGCTCGCGCGCATCCGCCGCAACGGTGGCCTGGCCATCGTGCAGGACCCCGCCGACGCCGAGGCGGCGGCCATGCCCACCGCGGCGCTGGACATCGCCGGCGCCGACTACTGTGTTCCCCTGGCGGCCATTGCGCCGCTGCTCAATCGACTGTGCCTGCCATGAACCTGCCTGCCCCCAAGATCCTCGTCGTCGACGATACGCCCGCCAACCTCGTCGCCATGCGGCACCTGCTGGCCGACAGCGGTGCACGGCTGTTCGAGGCCACCAGCGGCAACGAAGCGCTGGCGCTGTGCCTGGACCACGAATTCGCCCTGGTCCTGCTCGACGTCAACATGCCCGAGATGGACGGCTTCGAGGTCGCCTTCCTGATCGGCGAAGACGAGCGGCTGCGCGATACGCCGATCATCTTCGTCACCGCGGCCTACGCCGATGACATCAACCGCGTGCGTGGCTATCACTTCGGCGCGGTGGATTACATCGCCAAGCCCATCAACGACATGATCCTGCAGTCCAAGGTGCGCGTCTTCCTCGAGCTGTACCGCGCACGTGCGGCACTGAAGGCGACCCTGGAAGAACTGGAGGAGCGCAACGACCAGCTCAACTGGGAGATCGGCGAGCGCATGCGCATCGAGGAACGCATCCTCCACCAGGCCACGCACGACATGCTCACCGGCTTGCCCAACCGCACGCTGTTCCACGACCGGCTGACCACCGCGATGCAGCGCGCGCCACGTCACCTGACGCAGTTTGGCCTGGCCCTGTTGGACATCGATGGCTTCAAGAGCGTGAACGACAATCATGGCCATCCGGCCGGCGATGCCCTGCTGCAAGCCATCGCCGAACGCCTCACCGGCGAAGTGCGTGCGAACGATACGGTGGCGCGACTGGGTGGCGACGAATTCGCGGTGATCCTCGAAGACGTCGACGATGTCTCCTCGCTGGTCAGGCGTTGCGAGGAACTATGCGCGATCCTGGCCAGGCCCTATCCGCTCCAAGGCCGCCACGGCACCTTCGTGGCGAACGTGAGCGCCAGCATCGGCGTGGCGATATGGCAGGGCGAGACGCAAGGCGACGAGGAACTGATCCAGTGCGCGGATCGCGCGCTCTACCAGGCCAAGGACGCCGGCAAGAACCGCTGCGTGCTGGCCTCCTAGTCAGGCATCCTTGCGCGGCGACACCCACATCTCGATGCGTGCGCGGAACACCTCTTCGCCAGCCGTGTTGCGCACGCTGACGTTCACCGGCCAGGCATAACCGCTCGCCGCTTCGACGGCGGCAGCCGCGGGCGTGGCCTCGGCACGCAGCGTGCCCTTCGCCTTGGCCAGGTATTCCACGGTCATGCCTTTGGGAATCCAGCGCATGCGGGAGGGGATGGTGGCGTCGGTCATCATGCCGGCGGTGAGCTCCGCCGCATTGCACAGCGCGATGGCATGCACCGTGCCGATGTGGTTGTGCACGCGACGCCGGTCGCGGATGTCCACGGCGCAACGCCCCGGCTCCAGTGCCACGAAGCGCGGCGCGATGGTGGCGAAGTACGGCGCCTTGAAGCAGATCAGCCGGCCGTACAACCAGCGTCCGCCCGGCATCGAGACCAGCCGGCGATACAGCGACAACGCCTGACTCATGGCAAACCTCCCGCGCGGGCGGAGCTGCCGCTCCGCCCTGGTCATACGACGATGGGCATCAGGCCGCGTCGGCCAGCTTCTTGTTGCGGTCGGCGCGGCTCACGGCGCTGCGCAGTTCCGCCGGATCGAAGTCGTCCACCGCGATGAACTCCGCCACGCCATCGCGCACGCGCTTGAGCAGGTCGTGTTCGGCCGCGGTGATCACGCCCGCCTGCAGCGCTTCGGAAAGCTGGCCGTTGTAGTCGTGCGACTTGAACTGGCCGCTCTTCTGCGCCTTGCCGAACTTGCGCTCCACCGGCTCGGCCGCGATCACATCCGGCAGCAGCGCGTTCATGCGGCCGATGGTGTTGTTCGCGGTCGGCGCGAGGTACGCCCATTCGACAAGGCGATCGCGCGCTTCGCCCGGCGCCGTGATGATGGCGGCCACGCGACGACCCAGGCGATCGGACGGCGGCACTTCGCGTCGGCCGAATGGGAACACCAGCGCGCGCAGCAGCCACGCCACCGGCTTCACCGGGAAATTGCGGATGGCCCCGTCCAGCGCCATCTGCGTGCGCCACATGCACTCGTGGAACGCCCAGGCCAGCAGCGGACGGTCCGCTTCCGGACGGCCCGTGTCCTCGTAGCGCTTGAGCATGGCGCTGGCGATATACAGGTAGCTCAGCACATCACCCAGGCGCGCGGAGAGCTTCTCCTTGAACTTCAGCTTGCCGCCGAGCACGCCCATGAAGGTGTCCGCGCACAATGCCAGCGCCGCGGAGTAGCGGTTGAGCTTGCGGTAGTAGCGGCGCGTGTACGCGTCGCCCGCGGTATCGCCGATGCGCGAGCCGGTGATGCCCAGCGTGAACGCGCGCACCGCGTTGGAGATGCCGAAGCCGATATGGCCGAACAGCGCGCGGTCGAACGTGCGCAGGCGCTCGCCGTAGTCGGCGATCGACAGCGCCTGCATTTCCTTCAGTACGTAGGGATGGCAGCGGATCGCGCCCTGGCCGAAGATCATCAGGCTGCGCGTCATGATGTTCGCGCCTTCCACCGTGATGGCGATCGGCACGCCCTGCCAGGCGCGCCCCGCGTAGTTCTTCGGACCCAGCTGCACGCCCTTGCCGCCATGCACGTCGAGCGCATCGCCGGCGATGACGCGGCCCCACTCGGTCGCGTGGTACTTGGCGATGGCCGACGGCACCGCCGGCTTCTCGCCGCGATCCACCGCCGCCGCCGTGGCGCGCGACAGCGCGGCCGTGGCATAGGTCAGGCCACCGATGCGGGCCAAGGCTTCTTCCACGCCCTCGAAGCGGGCGATCGACAGGCCGAACTGCTTGCGCATGCGCGCATAAGCGCCGGTCGCGGCCACCGCGGCGCGCACGCCGCCGGTGGCATTGGACGGCAGCGAGATCGCGCGGCCTACCGAGAGGCATTCCACCAGCATGCGCCAGCCGTGGCCGGCCATGTGCGGGCCGCCGATCAGCACCGACAGCGGCACGAACACGTCCTTGCCGTGCAGCGGGCCATTCTGGAACGGGATGTTGAGCGGGAAGTGGCGACGGCCGATTTCCAGGCCCGGCGTCGAGCGCGGCAGCAGCGCCAGCGTGATGCCCAGGTCTTCCTTGTCGCCCAGCAGCTTCTCCGGGTCATACAGGCGGAAGGCCAGGCCTACCACCGTGGCGATCGGCGCCAGCGTGATGTAGCGCTTGTCGAAGGTGAGCTTCATGCCCAGCGTTTCGACACCATCCACGACCTGCTTGCACACGATGCCGTAATCGGTGATCGAGGTGGCGTCGGAGCCCGCGTACGGGCCGGTGAGCGCGAAACACGGGATCTCTTCGCCTACCGCCAGGCGCGGCAGGTAATGGTTCTTCTGCTCGTCGCTGCCGTAGTGCAGCAGCAGTTCGGCCGGGCCCAGCGAGTTCGGCACCGCGACCGTGGAGGCCACCGTCGCCGACATCGTCGCCAGCTTCTGCAGCACCGCCGAATGCGCCAGCGCCGAGAAACCCAGGCCGCCGTACTGCTTGGGGATGATCATGCCGAAGAACTTGTGCTTCTTGATGAAGGCCCAGACTTCCGGCGGCAGGTCGGCCAGCTCGTGCGTGATCTGCCAGTCGTCGATCATGCCGCACAGTTCTTCGACCGGGCCGTCCATGAAGGCCTGCTCTTCCACGCTCAGCTCGGGCTTGGGCTGCTTGAGCAACTCGTGCCAGTCGGGCTTGCCGGAGAACAGTTCGCCTTCGAAACCGACCGTGCCCGCCTCGAGCGCCGTCTGCTCGGTCTCCGACAGCTTCGGCGTCACCTTGGCGAACATCTTCAGCAAGGGCGCGGTGATCTGCTTGCGGCGGAAGGTCTTCATCAGCAGCGGCACGGCGATGCCGAGCTCGATCACCAACAGGATGAAGGTCGTCCACGGCGCGCCGGTAAGCGCACCGACCACGACGGTGGCCACTACCGTCACGATCGCCCACGTGCGCAGGCTGCTGCGGTGGTAGGCACAGGCACCGGTGGCAATCAGTGCCGCCAGCAGGGTCAGGATCACGGACATCACAACACCTCGTTACGGATGACGACTTGGTGGTTCATGGAAATCACGCAGTCACCGCATCGCTGCGGTCGGGACTGGAAAGCTTGCCCACGAACCGTGCGATTTCGCGGGTGAAGGCATCGTTGGCATCGCCGGCCACCATGTGCGTTGCGCGCGGCAGTTCCACGTGCTCGGCATGGGGCACCAGCTTCAGGAATTCATCGACCGTGTCGCGCGAGACCACGTCGCTGCGGCCGCCCGAGAGCAGCAGCACGGGCACGACGACCTTGGCCGCGGCCGCCATCAGGCGCGGCTGGTAACGCTCGCTCTCGCGCACCAGCTCGCCGCCCAGCAATGCCGGGTCCCAATGCCAGCGCAGGCGGCCATCGGCGCCTTCGCGCAGCAGCGGACGGAGCTGGTCCTCGCTTTTGCGCCCGCCGCGATGCGGCAGGTACCTGGCGATTTCCTCGGCGGCCTCGGCATAACTGGCGAAGCCATCGGGATGGGCCTGCATGAAGGCGAGGATGCGCTCGACGCCGGCGGTCTCCCAGCGCGGGGTGATATCCACCAGCACCAGCGCACGGAAAGCGTCGGGATCGATCTCGCCCGCCAGCATCAGGCCCAGCAAGCCGCCCATGGACGCACCCACCAGGATCGGCTTGTGCAGCTCGGCGTGCGCCAGCACGCGCAGATCGCCGATGAACTGCTCCATGTGGTACTCGCCGCCCGGCAGCCAGTCGCTCTCGCCATGACCACGAGCGTCGAAGCTGACGCAGCGGTATCCCTGCGCCGCCAGGGCCGAGGAGGCGCCGCGCCAGGCGCCGCGGGTCTGGCCAAAGCCGTGGGCGAACAACAGCGCCGGGGCGCCCGCGGGGTGGCGGACCTCGACGGCCAGTTCCAGGCCGTCGACCGAGGCTGCCCGCGAGACCGTCTTTTCGATGGAAGATGCCGATACCATACGCACGAGTATGGATTGCGGCAAACCGCCACGTCAATATGCGCCGCGGCAGCGGTCCGCCGATTCAACGACTTGGGGGCCGGCTCCGTGCAAGCTCACGGACTGCGTTAACATACGGGCATGAATGCAAGCGCCAAACCTGAACGCACCCGTCTTTCCGCCGAGGATTGGGAAGACGCGGCCCTCAAGCTGATCGCCGACCAGGGCGTCAACGCTCTCGCCGTCGAGGCCCTGGCCCGCCAGCTCGGTGTGACCAAGGGCAGCTTCTACTGGCATTTCCGCACCCGCGAGGCGCTGCTCCAGGCCGCGCTGGAACGCTGGGAGCAGTACGGTGAGCGCGAGGTCATCTCGCAGATCGAGTCCATGCCCGATCCGCGCGCCCGCCTGCCGGAGCTGTTCCGCCGCGTGGCGCACGAACTGGCGCCCCATCGCGTCTATGCCGCCCTGCTGAAGGCGCTGGACCACCCGCAGGTGGTGCCGGTCATGGCGCGCGTCTCGCAACGACGCATGGAATTCCTCACCAACATCTACCGCGAAGCGGGGCTGGAGCCGGTCGAGGCACTCAACCGGGCCCGCCTGACCTACGCGGCCTACGTCGGCTTCCTGCAACTCAACTTCACGCTGGGCCTGCCGCGGATCAGCCATGAGGAGTTCGACGCCTACGTCGAACACATGATCCGGACCCTCACCCCGAACTGAGTCGTATCGGCAAACGCCTACGCGAAACGCCGCCCTTGGGCGGCGTTTTTTTTATGGCCGCGGCCCACTGGTAGCAACGGGCCCGAAGTGGTCTGCAATCCCACCCCTAACTGTCGGCCCAGGCGATGTTTTTTGGTGCGCCCAGTTACCGGTTGCTGCGTCGTACCTTGCGATGCCAGTGCCCGTAAGTTAGCGTTTCTGCTCTTTTTTTGGCTTAAGACCAGAGTGAGGAACGTGATGTCGAGCAAGCTGGAATCGCTGCAACGCTGGGTTGACGAAGTGGCGGCACTGACCCGCCCCGCGAAGATCCATTGGTGCGACGGCTCGGACGCTGAATACCGCCAGCTCGTGCAGCAGATGCTGCAGACCGGCGACTTGATCGAGCTCAATCAGGAGACCCACCCGGGCTGCTACCTCCACCGTTCGAGCCCCTCCGACGTGGCCCGCGTCGAGCACCTCACCTTCGTCTGCACCAGGGACGAACAGGACGCCGGCCCGAACAACCACTGGATGGCCCCGGCCGCCGCGCACGCCAAGATGGACGCGCTGTTCGACGGCTGCATGGAAGGCCGCACAATGTACGTCATTCCGTACTGCATGGGGCCGATCGATTCGCCGCTCGCACGTTGCGGCGTGGAGATCACCGACAGCCCGTACGTGGTGGCCAACATGCGCACCATGACGCGCATGGGCGCCGCCGCGCAGGCGCGCATCGAGCGCGAAGGCACGTTCGTGAAGGGCCTGCACTCCACCGGCGAGCTCGATCCGGAACGCCGCTTCATCATGCATTTCCCCGAGGAGCTGACCATCAAGTCGTACGGCTCGGGCTACGGCGGCAACGCGCTGCTGGGCAAGAAGTGCCATGCGCTGCGCATCGCCAGCTTCCAGGCGAAGTCCGAGGGCTGGCTCGCCGAGCACATGCTGATCGTCGGCATCGAGAACCCCAAGGGCGAGACGCACTACGTCGCCGCCGCGTTCCCCTCGGCCTGCGGCAAGACCAACCTCGCCATGCTCATCCCGCCGGAGGGCTATCGCAAGAACGGCTGGAAGGTGTGGACCGTGGGCGACGACATCTGCTGGATGCGCCCCGGTGCGGATGGACGTCTATACGCCATCAACCCGGAAGCCGGCTACTTCGGCGTCGCCCCGGGCACCAGCGATGCCACCAATCCGAATGCGCTGACCACCATCGCGCGCGACACCATCTTCACCAACGTCGCCGTTACCGCCGACAACCAGCCGTGGTGGGAAGGCCTGCCGGGCAAGCCGGTCACCGACTGGCAGGGTCGCCCGTACGATCCGTCCAATGGTCCCGCCGCCCATCCCAACTCGCGCTTCACCGTGAGCGCCAGGCAATGCCCGACCTGGTCGCCGCGCGCCGAGGATTCGCAGGGCGTGCCGATCAGCGCCATCGTGTTCGGCGGCCGCCGTCCGTCGCTGGTGCCGCTGGTGTTCGAAGCGCGCGACTGGGCGCATGGCGTGCTGATCGGCGCGGCCATGGGCTCGGAAACCACCGCCGCCGCCACCGGTGCGGTGGGCGTGCTGCGTCGCGACTCGATGGCGATGAAGCCGTTTGCCGGCTACCACTACGGCGACTACTTCCGTCACTGGCTGTCGTTCGACAAGCCGGGCGCGAAGCTGCCGAAGATCTTCCACGTGAACTGGTTCCGCAAGGGCGAAGACGGCCGCTTCCTGTGGCCGGGCTACGGTGACAACCTGCGCGTGCTCGAGTGGATGATCGACCGCGTCGAAGGTCGCGCCAAGGGCCGCCAGACGCCGATCGGCACCGTACCCTCCGACGGCGAGCTGAAGCTGGACGGCCTCGCGCTGGATCGCCGTACCGTCGACACCCTGCTCGACGTCGACCACGCCGGCTGGAGCGACGAGCTCGCGGCCATCGGCGAATACCTGCACAGCTTCGGCGAGCGCCTGCCGGACGAACTGCATGCCGAACAGCAACGCATCGCCAACGCGCTGAAAACCGCCGAGGCCGCCTGACCTGAAGGCCGGCGACCCCGTGGCCGGCCTTCGCTCGCTCTGTAGGAGCGCACCCAGTGCGCGAAAAGCCCACGGAGCGGTGACGCCGCAATTCCCCCGATCGCGCACGGGATGCGCTCCTGCAGTTGCAAGAAGCGGCCTTGCAGGCCCTTCCTCTAAACCCTTCCGCACCTGGCCGCATCCAAGCTGGCAAGATGACCGCAGCCTGCCCAGCCACCGGAACCCTGATGCCGCCAGCGCCCGCCGCGGAGCCCACTGACACGGACGACGTCCGCGCGGCTGCCGCCGGTGACAGGCAGGCCTTCCATCGGCTTTACCGGCTGCACGTCGACCGTGTGTACGGCGCGGTGTATCGCCTGGCCGGCTTCGACCACGCCCGTGCGGAAGATCTCACGCAGGATGCGTTCGTACGCGCCTGGCAGAAGCTGTCCGGGTTTCGCCACGAAAGCTCGTTCGGCACCTGGCTGTACCGCTTGGCGGTGAACGTCGCGCTGATGGACATCAGGGCACGCGGCGCCGATCCGGTGAGCATGATGGCCGAGGACGACCTGCCGGATCGCGGCGAAACGCCGTTCTGCGCCGCCGAACGCGAAGAACTGGAACGTGCCATCGGCAAACTGCCGCCGCGGGCACGAGCGGTACTGGTATTGCACGACATCGAAGGCTGGCGCCACGAGGAAATCGGCATCGAGCTGGGGATGGCGGTGGGCTCGTCGAAAGCGCAGTTGCATCGCGCACGCGGCCTTCTGCGAAAAGTATTGGGAGAAAGCGCATGAACGAATTCGAATGGCTCCGCCAGGCCCGCGCCCTGCGCGAACCGGTATCGCCGCGCCGCGACTTGTGGCCCGCGATCGATGCCGCCCTGGATGACGCCACCTCGGCGGCACCAGCGCCCCGGCGCAGCACGGCACAGCGTGCGCAAGGCTGGCTGCTCGCCGCCAGCTTCGCGGGTTTGTCGCTGTTCGCCGGCAGCCTCGCCGTGCACCTGCGCGATCGCCCGCTCACCACGGCGACGGCATCGGCCGCGCCCGACCTGGAGCGCTGGCGTCCGTCCGATCCCCGCCTTGCAGGCGCCGCCGTGGAATTCGACGCCGCCAACATGGAACTGCGCCAGGCCATGGAACAGGCGCCCCATTCACCCGCACTGCAGCGCCTGCTGTATCGCATGCAAAAACAACAGTCGCAGCTGCGACAGTTGGAACACCAGGCTGGTTGAGTCCAGCGGAGCCTTCACCATGAAAACCGCACGCATCATTCCACTCCTGCTC
Source organism: Dyella sp. EPa41 (assembly GCF_016586165.1). GTDB lineage: Bacteria > Pseudomonadota > Gammaproteobacteria > Xanthomonadales > Rhodanobacteraceae > Dyella. The sequence continues at coordinate 27,592 of NZ_BCPR01000061.1, forward strand.
AGCCTGTCCATCGGCCAAGCCCTGGCCGACACGCCCATCAACCTCTCCCACGATGCGACGCCCAACGCGCGCATCAGCGTCAGCAACGTCAAGGGCGCGGTCACCATCACCGCCTGGGACCGCAACCAGGTGCAGGTGGGCGGCCGGCTCGGCGAAGGCGCGAAGCCGCTGACCATCGAAGGCAGCGACAGCAGCATGACGATCCGTGTCGAATCGCAGGGCAAGTCCGGCTGGTTCAACTGGAACAACGAGAACTCGATGGGCTCCACCACCCTGGACATCCGCGTGCCGAAGGGCGCTTCGCTGGACGTCGACGTGGTGAGCGCCCCGCTCAGCATCGACGGCATCGAGGGCGGCAAGATCAAGGCCAACACCGTCAGCGGCAAGGC
>NZ_BCPR01000062.1 GCF_016586165.1 Dyella sp. EPa41
CCAACAAGGCGCCAGGCACGAAACGCAGCTTCGCGGGACGCAGTTTTTCCCAGCCGAGCATGATGACGATGGTGGCTACGCCTACGCCCAACGCGGCCAGGCTTCCACTCTCGCCCTGCACGGCATCGACCAGTGCACCCGGCCACGCGGCGAAGTTCTCGAGGCCGCGCGCCTTGGGTACTGCATCCATCAATACGTGCATCTGGGAAGCCGCGATCAATACGCCGATGCCCGACAACATGCCGGCGACGACGGCTGGCGAGCACATGCGGAACCACACGCCGGCACGACACAAGCCGGCGGCGATCTGGATCAGGCCCGCCAGCAATACGACGGGGCCGAGCGCAGCGACACCGTGCTCACGCACCAGCTCGAACACCAGCACCGCAAGACCCGCGGCAGGCCCGCTGACCTGCAAGGGCGAGCCCGCGATGGCGCCGACCACCACGCCACCGATGATGCCGGTGATCAGTCCGGCGGCCGGCGGCATGCCCGAGGCAATGGCGATGCCCATGCACAGCGGCAACGCCACCAGGAACACCACGACCGAACCGAGCAGATCACGACCGAACAGTCCTTGCGAAAAATAACGCGGTATCACGGCGACGTTCCTCACGCGGCCGACGCGGTGGGCATCGAGAAGCGCGCATGCGGCGTGGCTTCAGGCACTCTGCCCTTGCCGGGCTCGATCGCCACGAAACAGCCTTGCTGCGCATCGAACGCCTTCAGCTCCGCATGGGCGATGTCATAGACCCAGCCGTGGATGCTCAGCTGGCCGCTCGCGAGCGCGGCTGCCACGGCGGGCAAGGTGCGCAGATGCTCCAGTTGCCCCACCACGTTTTCCTCGGTGAGGCAGCGCAGGCCTTCGGGTCCCTGCAGATCGGGCCCATTCTGCTCGACGACGTAGCGCGCCACGTCGGCGTGCTTCATCCACGCCGCCACCGACGGCATGTCCTGCACCAGCTCGGGGTATTGCAGCGCCTTCATCGCACCGCAATCGGAATGCCCGCAGATCACGATATGGCCGACCTTGAGCACCTTTACCGCGTATTCGATCGCTGCGACCACGCCGCTTACGTGCTGCGCATACGGCGGCACGATATTGCCGATGTTGCGATAGACGAACAGCTCGCCCGGCTGCGTGGAAAACATCATCTCGGGCATCACGCGCGAATCGGCGCAAGTGACGAACATCGTGTTGGGGCTCTGGCCACCGGCCAGCTTGCGGAATACCTCGCGCTGTGCGGGAAAAACGTCATTGCGGAACTGTTCGAAACCTTCGATCAAACGCTTCATGCGAAAACTCCAGGCAAAAATCGGGTGCGATGCCACGACGCGCCATGCGCCGACGCGGCACCGGGAGACTTGGAATGATGGGAATGGCCGTGACGGGCCGCGGGCGCACGCAGCGCGCAGCAATCAACGACTCAGGGAGGCAGGCGCCGATGTGTCATGCACGCGGAAAATCCGTGCACGTCCCTTACAGGGACAGCGGCGTCAATCAGGCTGCTTCAGGCGGGCGCAGCAGCCGGGAGGAAGCATGGGGCCCCACGTCGTGGGCACCGGCCACCGGAGGACCGACGGGCATGGGAGCCCACAAGTGCGCGGCATCGAAGGGGTGGAGGATGTCGTCCATCCCACCGCTGGTGTTGTCGTCGAGCGAGCACAGCCCGGATCCATCGACATCATCCTGCACGTCATCCGTCATGGTGATGACGAGTGCACTCTTCTCGGCCGCCTGCGTCGGCGTCGACGCGGGAAGCGGACGCACGGGCACGCCGATCAGCAGCAAAACGCTGAACACGTAGGCGAGCCATGCGGCAAAAGGAGAAGAGAGGCGACGCGAGGTCATGCGTCCAAACTATCGGAAAGCAGTCATGCATCGCAAGTGTTTGCGATGACGTCATGACAAATTTCGTGCGCCAACTCAGGAAACGTTTAGCCATCCAATGCACGAAACGAAAAAAAAGAAACGGCGGGCAAGGCCCGCCGTTTCTCCATCCTTGGGTCGAACTCCCTTGCGATAGACGTAGCGCTTAGAACGGGTAGTAGCGGAAGGAGGTGAAGAACATGTCTTCCTTGGCCTTCGGCGAAGCGGCACCGTTGGTGAGCACGCCGTTGACGAAGCCCTGGCCGGCAAACGCCTCCTTCTCGGTGTGCGAGTACTGCGCGCCGAACTGCATCTTGCCGAACTTGCCCTGGTAGAACTTCCACCAGAAGCCGGCGGTGCCCTGCCAGATGTCCTTGGCATTGCCCACGCAGGTGGCCGCAGCGGCACCGGCGGTGTCGCAACCGCTGTTGTTGTAGGCCGGGTTGCCGTAACCGAGCGCCACGTTGCCGTACTGGAAGTCCTTCTTCGTCGCGGACTCGCGACCGCCGAACAGGTAGACGTCCACGTCCGAGTTGGCGTGCCAGGTCAGGCCGGTCAGTATCATGTTCTCCTTGATCGGAGCCAGGTTGCCGTTCGGGCTGAAGGTCACGTCGGAAAGCTGGGCGCTGCCGTAGCGGCCGATGCCCTTGCCGGCCATGCCGGAGATCTGCCAGTCCAGGGTCTTGTCGATGAGCGGCAGCACGGCACCAAAGCCCCAGCCGCCACCGTAGGTGTCATGGTTCTTGTACGAACCGTTGACGGCGTAGCGGTTGTAGAAGGCGCGGCCCAGGCCGAACACTTCGTAATGGCCGTAGCCGGGATCCATCGCGAACTTCACGATGACATCGGGGATGTGGTTGAGCGACAGTGTGTTGGCCGAGTCGAAGCCCGAGCCCGCCGTGATGTTGTAGGCGGTCTGCTGCACCGGCGCCTTGGCCTGGTTGGGACTGGTGTAGAACGTGGTCTGCGGGTTCTCGATCGAGATACCCAGCCAGTACTTCTTGTCCCAATCCTTGACCAGGCGGATCTGCGCCTGGCGCGCCCAGGTGAAGCCCGGCAGGTACTGGGCGTCGATCTGCGGCGGGGTCAGCTCGGTGCGCGGGGTGATGCCCTTGCTGTTGAGCGTCAGCAGCGACCAGTTCTGGCCGGCCAGCAGGTGCAGGCCTTCCTTGTCCCAGTCGGAGGTCAGGTAGACGTTGCGCATGCGCGGGTTGAACGAGTTGGATTCGTTCGAGTTCGCGGTCTGGGCGCCACCCAGGAAGTCCATTTCGATGTAGCCGGCGAGATGCGTGTTCGGGTCCACGTCACCCTGCGCGAGGGCCGACAGGCGGCTCTGGCGAGCGCTCATGCGGAATTCGGCCATGTGCTGGGTCTGCACGTTCTTGTACGGGATCGCGCTGTAGTTGGAAGCGATGTCCGCGCCTTCCTGGGCCGAACGGTAGATCGTTTCAGCCGCCAGGAAGCCGCCGAGCGTGATGTTCACGCCCTTGTAGGCAATCTTGTCGGCCGACTTCTTCATCTGCGTGTCGGTTGCGGCAACCTGCTTCTGCACCTGCTCCACGGCCTGGCCGGTGGACACGTTGATGTCGGACTGGGCATCCGTACGCTGCTCCAGCTCGACGACCTTCGCCTGCAGGGCCTGCAACTGGGCCTTCAACGCTTCGATTTCAGCGGACTGCGAAGACTGCGTGGTCTTCGAGGTCGACTTCGCCTGGGCCGGATCGGCCATGACGTGGAAGCTGGTAACGCCCAAACCGGCAGCAACGGCTACCGCGAGCAACTTGGAACGCATGGATATTCTCCGCATGTAGGTAGGAACCACCTGGACCGCCCCCTTTCGATCTCCGGCCGTCCAAGCACGATCGCTGCGCAGGATGCGGCTGCGTCTTTACCGTTACATGCACGTTATGTGACAGAACCAAGACACCGCTGCGCCCGGGCCCGCCAACGGATGGCTAACGATCGCCTGCGGCGGCCCGCGTCCGCGTGGGTCCGGCGGCGGCTGCTATGCTTGGGCCATGGAAAACCTCTGCAACAGCATGGCCGGCCGCATGGCCGAACGGTTCCGCGGCTTCCTGCCGGTGATCGTGGATGTGGAAACCGGGGGCTTCGACGCCGAGCGCGATGCGCTGCTGGAGATCGCCGCCGTCGTCCTGCGCATGACACCCGAGGGCTACCTGCAACCGACGCCGGCGGTATCGGCACATGTGCAGCCTTTCCCGGGCGCCAACATCGATCCGCGCTCGCTGGAAATCACCGGCATCGACCCTGACAACCCGTTGCGCGGCGCGCTGGACGAGCGGCTGGCGCTGGATCACGTGTTCAAGCCCATCCGCGACGCCATGCGCGACATGGATTGCCAGCGCGCCATCCTGGTGGGCCACAACGCGGCCTTCGACCTGGGTTTCCTCAATGCCGCCGTGCGCCGCGTGGGCCACAAGCGCAATCCGTTCCATCCTTTCAGCTGCTTCGATACCGTTACCCTGAGCGGCCTGGCGTTTGGCCAGACGGTGCTGAGCAAGGCCGTGCAGGCCGCGGGCATTCCTTTTGATACGCGCGAGGCGCATTCGGCCATTTATGACGCCGAGCGCACGGCCGAGCTGTTCTGCACCATCATCAACCGCTGGCGCCGGCTCGAGGTGTTCGAGCGCGAGCAGATCGGCGTTGAGTCGCTGTAAAAGCCGGGGCGGCCTGGCCGCCCTTGCCGGGGGGCCGGCTTAATCCCTTTTTTATCAGCGCTGTATGACAAGACTTGCGCATTGTCATATAGCTGAAACATTGAACTCATTTCATTGCAACACGGCACGCATGAAATAGCGGCGGGCGGGAATCCCCCGAGACCCTTATCGCTCAAGGAGCCACCGTGTTGACCTCAACCAAATACCTCACCACTGCCGTGTTCGCCGCGGCCTCGATGTTCGGCATGGCGGCTCACGCTACCGACATCACGGGCGCAGGCTCGAGCTTCGTCTACCCGGTGCTCTCCAAGTGGTCCGCCGGCTACGCCGAGAAGACCGGCAACAAGCTCAACTACCAGTCCGTCGGCTCGGGCGCCGGCGTGGCGCAGATCAAGGAAGGCACCATCGATTTCGGCGCGACCGACGCACCGGTGAAGGCTGAAGATCTCGCCCAGTTCGGCCTGGGCCAGTTCCCGGTCGTGGTGGGCGGCATCGTGCCGGTGGTCAACATCAACGGCATCGAGGCCGGCCAGGTCAAGCTGGACGGCGCCACGCTCGCCGACATCTTCCTGGGCAAGATCACGCAGTGGAACGACCCCAAGATCGCCGCGCTGAACGCCGGCGTGAACCTGCCGGCCGGCAAGATCACCGTCGTGCACCGCTCGGACGGTTCGGGCACCTCGTTCAACTTCACCAACTACCTGTCGAAGGTGAGCCCGGAGTGGGCGAGCAAGGTGAAGTTCGGCACCGCCGTTGACTGGCCGACCGGCGTGGGCGGCAAGGGCAACGAAGGCGTGTCGCAGTACGTCAAGCAGATCAAGGGCTCGATCGGCTACGTCGAATACGCCTATGCCGTGAAGAACAAGATCAGCTGGGTGAACCTGAAGAACGCTGCCGGCCAGGTCATCGCGCCGAGCGCCGATGCCTTCGCCGCTGCCGCCGCCACCGCCGACTGGGGCAGCGCCAAGGACTTCAACGTGATCATGACCAACGCCCCGGGTGCGCAGGCGTGGCCGATCACCGCGACCACCTGGGTGGTGATGTACAAGAAGCCGAAGAACGCCGAGCACACCAAGGTGGCCTTCGAATTCTTCAAGTGGGCGCTGGAGAACGGCCAGAAGGACGCCGCCTCGCTCGACTATGTCGCGCTGCCGGACAGCCTGGTCAAGAAGATCGAGGCTTACTGGAGCACCGAATACAAGCACTGAGGCGTCACGTCTCGCCGGTCATGCTACGGCAACCGGCGGGCCCTACCCTAAGGCTTGATCGCACGGCATGGGGCCGCCCGACTCACCTCGGGCGGCCTGCTGTTGAAAGGCGCCCCGTAACGGCGCATCGTCAAAGGTCGGCTGGGCCTGTATGGCCCGGCCGACAGCCACGAGAGGGATCGCAATCACATGCAAGCGAATGTAGGCGCCGTCGCCTCGACCATGGTCCAGGAGGAACGCGCGCATCGCGACGCGCGACATGACCGCCTGTTCTCCTGGCTGCTCAAGGGTTGCGCCCTGCTCGTGCTGGCCAGCCTGCTCGGCGCCGCCGGCGCCACGCTGTGGGGCGGCCGCCACGCGTTCGGCACCTTCGGCTGGCATTTCCTGTTCAGTTCGGCGTGGGATCCGGGTTCGGACACCTACGGCGCGCTCGTTCCCGTCTACGGCACCATCGCCACCTCGGTGATCGCCCTGCTCATCGCCGTGCCGATCAGCTTCGGCGTGGCGCTCTATCTTTCCGAAGTAGCGCCGACCTGGCTGCGCACGCCGGTGGCCTCGGCCATCGAACTGCTCGCCGGCATCCCTTCGATCATCTACGGCATGTGGGGCCTGTTCATCTTCGCCCCCTTCTTCGCCGACCACATCAAGCCCTGGCTCACCAACTACCTGGGCAACAAGCCCGACGACGGCAAGCTGTCGTGGGTGGCGCAGCACACCTTCGTCGGCAAGCTGTTCGGCAGCGACTACCCCTTCGGCGCCAGCGTGCTCACCGCGGGCATCGTGCTGGCGGTGATGATCATCCCGTTCATCTCCTCGGTGATGCGCGAAGTGTTCCAGACGGTGCCCACGCGCCTGAAGGAATCGGCGTATGCGCTGGGTTCGAGCACCTGGGAAGTGTCCTGGGACATCGTGCTGCCCTACACCCGTTCGGCGGTGATCGGCGGCATCTTCCTCGGCCTCGGCCGCGCGCTGGGCGAGACCATGGCGGTGACCTTCGTGCTCGGCAACGCGATGCAGTTCTCCGCATCCATCCTCGATCCGGGCGCCTCGATCGCCTCCACCATCGCCAACCAGTTCAGCGAGGCCGCGGGCCTGCAGAAGTCCACGCTGATGGCGCTGGCCTTCCTGCTGTTCGTGGTGACCTTCATCGTGCTGCTGATCGCTCGCTGGATGCTGCGCCAGCTCGCCCACAAGGAGGGTCGCTGATGGCCGGCAACTCCAGCCTCTATCTGCGCCGCCGTTTCACCAATGCGCTGGCGCTGACGCTCAGCACGATGGCCACGGTGCTCGGCCTGGTCTTCCTCGCGTGGATCTTGTGGGAAACGCTGCGCCAGGGCATCGGCGCGCTGACGCTCAAGCTGTTCACCAAGATCACCGCCTACGGCGAGGACGGCGGCCTGGCGAACGCCATGGTCGGCAGCTTCATCATCAACCTCATCGGCATCCTCATCGCCACGCCGATCGGCGTGCTGGCCGGTGCGTGGCTGGCCGAATACGCCAACCGGACGCGGCTGGGCGAGTCGATCCGTTTCCTCAACGACATCCTGCTGTCGGCGCCGTCGATCGTGCTGGGCCTGTTCGTCTACACCATCATCGTGCTGCCGACCACCGCACTTACTTCGGGCAATACCACGTTCTCCGGCCTTGCCGGCGGCGTGGCGCTGGCGCTGATCGCCCTGCCGGTGATCGTGCGCACCACGGATGAAATGCTGCGCCTGGTGCCCTCCACGCTGCGCGAAGCCTCGCTGTCGCTGGGCATCCCGCAGTGGAAGCTGACCACGCAGATCCTGATGCGCTCGGCCCGCTCGGGCATCATCACCGGCGTACTGCTGGCGCTCGCGCGCATCAGCGGCGAGACCGCGCCGCTGCTGTTCACCGCGTTCGGCAACAACTACATGACCGTCAATCCGATGGACAAGATGTCCAGCCTGCCCCAGGTGATCTACCAGTACGCCAACGACCCGGGCGAGGCGATGCACGCCATCGCCTGGGCCGGCGCGTTCGTGCTCACCATGTTCGTGCTGCTGCTGAGCCTTGCTTCCCGTCTGGTCCTTTCCCGCTCCAAGGTGTCCCATGACTGAGTCCGCCGCCGCCGGCATCCACCCGCAGTCCGCGGCTTCGCCTGCCCCGATCGCGCCCACCAAGATCAAGGTGCGCGACCTGCACTTCTACTACAACGGCTTCCATGCGCTGAAAGGCATCAGCATGGACATCCCCGAGAAGAAGGTGACGGCCATCATCGGCCCGTCGGGCTGCGGCAAGTCCACCCTGCTGCGCATCTTCAACCGCATCTATGCGATCTACCCGAAGCTGGAAGCCAAGGGCGAGATCGTGCTGGACGGCGAGAACATCCTCGACACCGGCTATTCCATGAACCGCCTGCGCAGCAAGGTGGGCATGGTGTTCCAGAAACCGGTGCCGTTCCCGATGACCATCTTCGAGAACGTGGCCTACGGCATCCGCCACCACGAGAAGCTCTCGCGCGCCGACATGGACATCCGCGTCGAGCAGGCGCTGCGCAGCGCCGCGTTGTGGGACGAAGTGAAGGACAAGCTCAAGCAGAGCGCGCTGGGCCTGTCCGGCGGCCAGCAGCAGCGCCTGTGCATCGCCCGCGGCATCGCGCTGAAGCCCGAAGTGCTGCTGCTGGACGAGCCGACCTCGGCGCTGGACCCGATCGCCACCGGCCGCATCGAGCAGCTGGTGGAAGAGCTCAAGAACGAGTACACCATCGTCATCGTCACCCACAACATGCAGCAGGCGGCCCGCTGTTCGGACCTCACCGCCTTCATGTACCTGGGCGAGCTGATCGAGTTCGACCGTACCGAGCAGATCTTCACCAAGCCGAGCAAGAAGCAGACCGAGGACTACATCACCGGTCGATTCGGTTGATTAAGCAGGGAATAGGGAAGAGTGAATCGGGAATAGTAAAGAGCCCGCCTAGCCCGCCCTATTCTCTATTCCCGATTCTCTATTCTCTGGGAACTCACATGAGCGGCAGCAGCAAAGAACACATCATCAAGAGCTACGACGACGAGCTGACCCGCCTCACCGGCGAAATCGTCCGCATGGGCGAGCTCGCGGTGAGCCAGCTGGAAGCGGCCATCGACGTCATCGACCGCCGCGACGAGCGCGCCGCCCAGCACGTGGTCAACAACGACGACGCCATCGACCTGCTGGAGCAGGAAATCAGCCACGACGTGGTGCGCCTGCTGGCGCTGCGCGCGCCCATCGCCGGTGACCTGCGCAACGTGTTCGCGGCGTTGCGCATCGCGGCCGACATCGAGCGCATCGGCGACTACGCCGCCAACGTCGCCAAGCGCTCCATCCCGCTGTCGATGGTGGCGCCGGTCAGCCCGACCAGCGGCCTGGGCTATCTCGCCGAGCTGGCCGCGCAGGAAGTGCGCGACGTGCTGGTCGCCTACCGCGACCGCGACGCCGAGCGCGCCTACCAGGTATGGAAGGACGACGCCGAGCTGGACGAGGCCTATACCGGCTACTTCCGCCAGCTGCTCACCTACATGATGGAAGACCCGCGCAACATCACGCCGTGCACGCACCTGCTGTTCATGGCGAAGAACATCGAGCGCATCGGCGATCACGCGACCAACATCGCCGAAAGCATCTGGTACCAGGTCAACGGCGAACCGCTCACGGCGCAACGCGCCAAGCGCGATTTCACCTCGAACCCCGAGCTGACCAAGCTGGGCAACAAGGACTGAGCAAGACAAGACACGGTAGGAGCGCACCCAGTGCGCGACCACGGAGCCTCATCGTCACCGCTTCGTCTGGTTATCGCGCACTGGGTGCGCTCCTACAGTGGAAAGCCCGGTCAGTGCGCCCCGCTGGTGAGCTTCAACCCCACCATGCCGAGTACCACGAGCGCCACGCACGCCAACCTCAGCGGCGACGCCGTATCACCAAACAGCACGATGCCGAGCAACACCGCGCCCACGGCGCCGATGCCGGTCCATATCGCATAGGCCGTGCCGATCGGCAGCGTCTTCACCGCCATCGCCAGCAGGATGATGCTGGCTGTCATCGCCGACACGGTGATCACGCTGGGCCACCAGCGGCTGAAGCCTTCGGTGTACTTGAGCCCCACCGCCCAGACCACTTCGAACAGTCCGGCAAGGGCAAGATAGATCCAGGGCATGAGACCGCTCCTCTGGACAAGAGCAGGGTCGTCCCCGCGATAAAGCATGCATGCGGGGTCGTCCCCGCAGACTGGCCCCGTTGCAGGGCCAGTCACGTCATTCTACATGAGCCGCCTGAACGCCCTTTCAGGACGAGATCTTGCTGCCCAGTTCGCGAGCCTCGCGCCTTGCACGAGTGGAATGCACGATGCCGTACACGCCGATGACGATCCACGCGACCTGCATGAGGAACGCCGGCCAGTTCATCGCCGCGCCAAACACCAGCGACAAGATCACGCCCAGCGCGCCCAGGATGTTCATCAGCTGGTACAGCAAGCCGTTGCCGTGCAGCTTGTGGGCCTGCAGCAACAGGAACGCGAGCAGCACCAGCGCCACGCCGATATAGCCACACCAGTCGTGCCACAGAAAGGTCATCGCTTTTCACTCCTTTGACGCAAGGCCTCGAACAGGACGACGCCGGCGGCAACGGAGACGTTGAGGCTCTCCATCACACCCGGCATCGGGATCTTCGCCACGAAATCGCAGGTTTCGCGCGTGAGGCGGCGCATGCCCTCGCCTTCGCTGCCCAGCACCAGCGCGACCGGCCCCTTCATGTCGATGCCGTAGACAGAGGTATCGGTGTCGCCGGCCAGGCCCGTAATCCACACACCCGCGTCCTTCAGCGTGCGCAATGCACGTGCCAGGTTGGTGGCGGCAATCAGCGGCACGCGATCGGCACCGCCGGCCGATGCACGGCGCACCACCGGCGTGAGGCCCACGGCGCGGTCCTTGGGCACGATCACCATGGTGGCCTTCGCCGCGGCGGCACTGCGCAGGCAGGCGCCCAGGTTGTGCGGATCGGTGACGCCGTCCAGCACCAGCACCAGCGCCTCGTTGCCGGCGGCCTCGAGCAAACCGGCGATGTCGTTCTCGCCACCCATCGGCGGCGCTTCATAGCGCGCCGCGATGCCCTGGTGACGCGCTTCGCCCGCCAGCTTGTCCAGCTGTTCGCGCGGACGATGATGCACCGGAATGTTCAACGCCTTGGCACGCGTGGCCAACTCCTGCACGCGCGCGTTGCGCTGCCCCTGTTCCACCAGCAGCTCGCGCACGCGCGACGCGTCGTTGCTCAGCGCGCCTTCGACCGGATTGATCCCGACGATCCAACTCTCACTCATCGCTTGCCTTTCTTCTTGTTGGTCTTGCGGACCTTGGAGGCCGCCTTGGATGCCGCGTCCTTCGCGGCCTTGAGCTTGCCCTTGGCTGCCGACTTCACCTTGGCGAATACGCCCTTGCCTTCCGCGGACTTGCCGGTGGCCTTGGGCACGGCCTTGCGTTCCAGCGGCGGCAAGGGCGGCAGCGTCGACGCGGGGGCGGCATTATCGCGCGCCGCAGCCCGTTCCGTCGCCTTGCGTCCGCCGCGTTGCGGCAACGAATAGCGTTCACCTGCGCCGGCGTAGTCGTAACGACGTTCGCCGCGCGTTGGCTCGGGCGCTTTCTCCTTGCGGGGCGACACCAGCCGGAAGTCGATCTTGCGATCCTCCAACGAGGCGCGCAGCACCTGCACGCGCACGTGGTCGCCCAGGCGGAACTGTGCGCCGCTGCGCTCGCCCTTCAGCAGGTGGCGCACCGGATCAAAGTGATAGTAGTCGTTGGAGAGCTGGCTGATGTGCACCAGGCCCGACACCTTCGACTCGTCCAGCTCGACGAACAGGCCGAACGACGTGACGCCGGTTACCGTGCCATCGAACTCGCTGCCCACGTGCTTGGACATCCACGCGCACTTGAAGCGCTCGTCCACATCGCGCTCGGCCTCTTCCGCGCGGCGCTCGCGTTGCGAGCAGTGCACCGCCATCGCCGCCATCTCGGTGGGCGTATAGCTGTAGCCCGACGGCTTGCCGCCCGCGATGGCATAACGGATCGCGCGGTGCACCAGCAGGTCCGGATAGCGGCGGATCGGCGAGGTGAAATGCGCATATGCCTCGAGCGCGAGGCCAAAGTGACCGCGATTGTCCGGCTGGTAGGCCGCCATGCTCTGCGCGCGCAGCAACACCGACTGGATCAGCTCGCGTTCCGGGCGGTCGTGGACAAGGCGCAGCACATCGGCGAAGTCGCCCGGGGTCACTTCTCCCACCGGCGGCATGCGCAACTTGAACTCGCGCAGGAACTGCTGCAGGTCCTCGTATTTCTCGGCCGGCGGCGGCTCGTGCGCGCGGAACAACGCCGGGATCTTCTTCTTTTCGAGAAACAGCGCCGCCTGCACGTTCGCGGCGATCATGCATTCCTCGATCAGCTTGTGCGCGTCGTTGCGTTCGGTGGCGCCCATGGCCTCCACTTCGCCACGCTGGTCGAGGCGGAACTTCACCTCGGGCGTCTCGAAGTCGATCGCGCCGCGACGCTTGCGCTGCGCCGCCATCAGCTTGTAGAGGCCGTGCAGATGCTCCAGCTGGGGCATCACGTCGGCCAGCTCATGGCGCGCATCGGCATCGTTGAGCCCGATGGCCTGCCACACGCGGTCGTACGTGCAGCGCGCGTGGGAGCGCATCACGGCGTCATAGAACTTCGAACGCGTGACCTCGCCTTCGGCACTGACCACCATGTCGCACACCATGCACAGGCGCTCGACCTTGGGGTTCAGCGAGCAGATGCCGTTGGAGAGCGTCTCCGGCAACATCGGCACCACGAAACCGGGGAAATACGTCGACGTGCTGCGCTCGTAGGCCTCCTTGTCGAGCGCGGACCCGACCGGGACGTAATGCGACACGTCGGCAATCGCGACCACCAGGCGGTAGCCGCCGCCACGACGCGGCTCGGCGTAGACGGCGTCGTCAAAATCCCTGGCGTCGGCACCGTCGATCGTCACCAGCGGCAGCGAGCGCAGGTCCACGCGCCCTTCGCGCTCGGCGGCGGTGACCTGTGGCTCGACCTGCGACGCCTCGCGTGTGACCGCGTCCGGCCATTCGTGCGGAAGGTCGTAGCTGGCGATCGCCATCTCCACCAGCAACGACGGCTGCAGACGTTCGCCGAGCACGGCGCGGATGGCGCCAAGCGGGCCGCGATGGGCCGACGGTGGCTGGGTGATCTCGGCGACGACGATCTGGCCCGCGCGAGCGCCCATGTCCTGCCCGGGCAGGATCATCACGTCCTGGTGCAGGCGCCGGTCGTCGGGCGCCACCAGCATCACGCCGTTCTCCAGCACGACACGCCCCACCAGGCGCGGCGAGCGGCGCTGCAGCACTTCGACGATGGCGCCCTGCTTGCGGCCGCGCCGGTCGATGCCGACCACGCTGGCGAGCACGCGGTCGCCATGCAATACCAGGCGCATCTGCTGGGGCGAAAGATAGAGGTCGTCGCCGCCATCGTCGGGTCGCAGGAAACCGTAGCCTTCGGCGTTGGCGAGCACCACGCCCGGGATCAGGTCCAGCTTGTTCGCCGGTGCGTAGCCGCCACGGCGGCCAAGCAGAAGCTGGCCGTCGCGCACCATCGCCCCCAGGCGCTTGCGTAGTGCATTGAGTTCGTATTCGTCATAAAGGGAAAGCGACTCGGCGATGCGCGCCTCGGTCAGCAGTTCTCCCCGCGATTCCAGCAAGGCGAGGATCGCTTCGCGGCTGGGGATGGGGCGCTCATAACGTTGTGCCTCGCGTTCGGCATGCGGATCGTCCATCTGGCCCACCCGTCCTTTCGACGGATCGAGCGCCGTGCGCCGTGTGCTCTTTTTCGGCGCTACGGGGCTGCCTTTGGCGTCCTGCTTGCGGTTGCGTGGTTCTTTTTTTCGGGTCACATCCATGCCTTTTCTTAGGGCCGGGCCGCGAACGCCGCGGTCCGATCAAAAATCAGTGAAAGAATAGTTGACAACTCACCGTCACATGCCTAATCTACGCGGCTCACGCAGCTGACAAAGCACAGCGTGACACCTGCCCAGGTGGCGGAATTGGTAGACGCACTAGTTTCAGGTACTAGCGGGTAAAACCGTGGAGGTTCGAGTCCTCTCCTGGGCACCAATTATAGAAGAAGCCCGCAGCGATGCGGGCTTTTTCGTTTCCGGTCACCGGCGATGCGCGGGCGCTGCGCACCAGGCGCGGGCATCATGATCCCATGGATGCGCATCGGTACTCGCGCCCATGAGCCGGCACCGCGCACCCACCGCCGTTCCCCTGCAGGACAACCATCGTGTGGTTTCCGGTGAGTCACCGGCTTCCGCCTGTGCGTTGTTCGCCTTGCCGCGATCAGCACACGGCGTCCACGCGCAAGATGTCAGGCACGAGGAGGCGTTTCGTGCACGGTGGAAACCGGCAAGGTGATCGTGCAACGCACGCCGTCGGATGTGAGGGCGTAGGACGTTTCCGCCTGGAGCTGGTAAGGCAAGGCGCGCTCGATCAGCTCCCGGCCATAGCCCTTGCGCTCTGCGCCACCCCCGGCAGGGTCGATGGTCACGCCGGTTTCCAGCCATTCCACCCTGAGCCTCCGGATCCCGTCGGGCATCCGTTCGACGGACCAGTGGATCGACAGGCGCCCTCCGCCGGGCGAAAGCGCACCGTACTTCACGGCGTTGGTGATCAGCTCGTGCAAGCCGAGCGCGAGTGTCTGCACCGTGGACGATCGCAGCTTGACGCCTTCGGGCCCCGCCAGCTCGACCTGGCCGCCATGGCTTGCCGCGTCCGCGACGCCGTGGCCCGAGAGCTCGGTGCGCACCAGTTCGCTGAACGTGATGCGATCCCCTTCGTTGAGCCGGGAGAGCAGCCCGTTCACGCGGGCCAGCGCGTCCAGCCTTTCCCGGAACGTCACGTGGAAATCTTCGAGCGAGGACGAACCCGCAAGCGTTCGCTCGGTGAGCGAATGCACCACGCCGAGCAGGTTGCGCGTACGGTGCTGCAGTTCGGCCACCAGCACCTTCTGGCGTTCTTCGGCCACCTTCTGGTCGGTGATGTCCCAGACCAGCCCCGCCATACGAAGCTCGCCGGTGGCCGGGTCGCGCGACGGTTCGCAACGTTCTTCCAGCCATGCGACCTGGCCATCGCGCGCGCGGATGATGCGAAAGATGCTGTGCCAGCCTTGCCCGTCCCGGTGGCCTTGCTCCACCAGCGAACGATGCCTCTCGCGATCGTCAGGATGGAGGAGCGCGAAGCTCCCGTCATCCTGCCACGACTGTCCAGGCATGAGGCCAAGCAGTTCGTCCATGGTGTGCGAGGCCACCGTGGCCTCGCCGTTCCACGTCCAGTACGCCATCCGCCCCGCCTTGAGCGCGGCAAGCAGGCGCGCCTCGCTTTCGCGCAGCGCCTGCTCGGCGCGCTCGCGCTCCTGCAACACCTTGTTGCGCGAAATGATGATGGAGGCCGTATCGGTCACGAGCACGGCGAGTTCCAGGTCACGCTCCGTCGGCTCGCGCGGTGCTCGCAAATAGATCGAGAGCGTGCCCATGAACTTGCCCGTTTCTGTATGGATGGGAAAACTCCAGCACGCGCGGTAGTCGTAGCGTTCCGCCAGCCAACGCCATGACTCCCAACTGGGATCCTGCTGTACGTCGGCGGTGAGCACGGCCACGCCGCGATGGGCGGCCAGGCCGCACGCAAGCGACTCCGGGCCGATCCGGATGCCGTCGACGATGGCGACGTAGTCCGGTGGCATGCCCACCACGTGGAACAGCGACGCGCCATCGCTGTCGGCGAGAAAGAACGCCGCCCGGGCGTCCTTGCCCATCGCCTTGACCACGGTATGGACCAGTATGTCCAGCGAGGCGGCCAACGGCGCGCCATCCACCGCGGAGGCCAGGGCCTCGCGCTGGCCATCCAGCCATGCGGCGTTCTCGCGCAACTGCTGGTTCGCTTCGCGCCGAATTCGAGAGAGCCCGAGATGGGCTGACACGCGCGCCACCAGCTCGCCGGCCGAGAACGGCTTGACCAGATAGTCATCGGCGCCCGCACGAAGGCCTTCGGTGCGCGATTCATCGTCCGCGCGCGCGGACAGCAACACCACGGGGATGCCATTCCACTGCGGCTCGTCGCGGATGGCGCGAAGCAATCCCATGCCGTCCAAGCGGGGCATCATCAAGTCGGCGATCACCAGGTCGGCGCGTCGCTCCCGCATGGCGACGAGCGCCGCCTCGCCGTCGCTCACCGCCCGTACGTCGTAATGGTGCCCCAGCAGCCGGCATACATAGCCCCGCATATCGGCGTTGTCCTCGGCCACCAGGACCTGCACGCCGTCTTCGGCGGGGACCACGGTGGCCAGGGAGCCCAACGCGGCCGTCTCGCCGACCATGGTAGCCACATCGGGCAACCAGCGCAGTGCTTCCTGGATGTAGGCATCGGCACGAATGGAAGTCGAGGCCAGGCCGGCAGCGCTGGCGATGCACTCGCGCGGGAGATGACCCGAACCCAGCGGGATCTTCACGCTGAGGCGCGTGCCGCGGCCAACTTCACTCTCCGCCTTGAGGGTGCCTCCATGCAGCTTGACCAGTTCGTGCACGAGCGCAAGGCCGATGCCGCTGCCTTCATGCGTTCGCGCCGCCTGCCCCTCGATGCGATGGAAGCGCTCCAGCACACGCGGTAGCTCATGCCCGGGAATGCCGACGCCGGTATCCGTCACGACGAGTTCGGCCGCGCCGTCCGCGGCGTGCAGCGCAATCGATATCTCGCCCTCGAACGTGAACTTGAACGCGTTGGAAAGCAGGTTCAGGACGATTTTCTCCCACATGTCGCGGTCGACGTAGGCCGGTTCGCCCCATGGAACGCAGTCGACGACAAAGCCCAGGCCTGCGCGCTCGCAGGCAGCACGGAAATTGCTCGCCAGGTCCGCCGTGAACATGGCGAGGTCGGTAGGCTGGTATGACGCCCGCGCCCTGCCCGCTTCGATCCGCGAGAAGTCCAGCAGCGAATTGACGAGCTTCAGCAAGCGCAGTGAGTTGCGGTGCGCGACGCTGAGGCGCTCCCGATCCGCGTAAGAAAGGTCGACGCTGGCCAGCGCGTCCTCCAGCGGGCCGATCATCAAGGTGAGCGGCGTGCGGAACTCATGGCTGACATTGGCGAAGAACTGCGTCTTGGCATGATCCAGCGCGGCAAAGGTCTCGGCACGCCTGCGCTCCTCGGCGTAGGCGCGCGTCGCCGCCACCGAAGCGCCGACATGCCCGGCGACGAGCTCGACAAAACTCGCGTAGTCGGCATTCGCGACCAGTCGCGGGCTCAGTCCGCAAACCAGCAGGCCGGCGGGAAGCGCCTGCAGCGGCGCAGGAATGGGCACCACCAGCGCCGTATCGGCCGGTTCGGGCCAGGGGCCGCCCGGCAACGCGCCGAACCGGTCACTCAACCCCGATACCAGTTCGCCCGCCCCCGTCCGCAGGACGCGCGCCAGCGGCCAGGTGGCTCCCACGTCCATGGCGGAGAGGTCGATCTCGCCGACGGCGGCCGCATCGCCCGTGCGCAGGCCGGTGGTTGCCACCAGGCGCGCGCTGCGACGGGCATCGTCCAGCAGGTACATCAAGGCAAACGGAATGTCCGCCGGGTTGCCGGCAAGCCGTGCCGCGGCGACTTCGCAGGCGGTTTCCGCGGTCGCCTGCACATCGAAGCGGCTGAGCTCGCCCAAGGTGCGCAGCCGGCGTTCGCCGATCACCCTGCCGGTCGTCTCGCTGCAGGCGCAGAAGATGCCGTCGATGGCGCCACCCGCATCACGGATCGGGCTGTAGGAGAAGGTGAAATAGCCCTCTTCGTGGCGAATCTGGCGATCGATGACGTAGAGAAAATCCTCCGACCATGTCGCCTCGCCCGTGGCGAACACGCCGTCCAGCATCGGCTCGATGATGGGCCAGATCTCGTGCCAGCAGTCGCGCGCCGACTGACCCAGCGCCGCCGGGTGCTTCGCATCGCCGAGAAAGGAAATGTATGCATCGTTGTAGAACTGGGTCAGGTGCTCCTTGCCCCACCAGATCACGATCGGGTGGCGGGAACCCAGGCAGATGCTGACCGCGGTGGCGAGGTTCTGCGGCCACGCGTCTCGCGGCCCGACCGCCGTGCCCGACCAGTCGAATGCACGCGTGCGTGCGCCCATTTCACCACCGCCGACGAGTCCTTCCGTGGCGCCGCGAGGTACAAAGTCAGCGGCGTCGTCCGCCCGGCGGTCGAACTCCAGCATCTCGGGATCGCTCATGGCCCTTCCGTCAGGTTGCGCGATGGTGGCACGGCCACCCGATTCCGCTTTCGCCTGTCGTGATGCCGGCGCGATGCGCCAGGCGAGCGTAAGCACCGAACGGTTTGCCGTTGCGGCAGTGTTCCTGGCGTGAAATTTCCAGCGGACTTCCGTACGGTGCGCCGGGCGGCGATCGCTACCGCTCCGTCATGTGGTCGCGCTCGCTGTTGCGTTGCCCGCCGGACGAAGGCTGGGCAGTGGCACCCGCCTGCGGCGGCCATCCATGTCCGCGGCTTCGCATGATGGCTACGCCAACGGCTTACCCGGCTACGCGCAGCGACAGCACGCCGCCTTCCAGCGAATAGGCCTGGCGCAAACCGCTGGCGCGCAGCAAGCGGGCCGCATGTCCGCTGCGACGCCCGCTCGCGCAGACCAGCAGGATCGGGCCGTCGCCCAGTTCACCCACGCGCGCCATGACCTGCGAGGACGGGATGTGCAGCGAAGGCAGGCCGTCCAAAGGCTCGTGCGCGATCTCCTCGCTTTCGCGCACATCGACCAGCCGATAGCCAGCCAGGACGGCCTGCTCCAGGTTGTCGAACACCAGGTCGATCTCCCGCTCATCCAGCGCGTGCGCCATGGATGAGCTCGCCACCGCCACGCAGCCACCGTGGACAGCGCACCCGCTCGCCGCGTCGATCGGCAGCCGCGTCAACGTGACATCGAGCAGGTTGAACAACAGCAGGACAGGCTCCCGGGGGCGCGGAAGATCGAGCAGAAGCTTCAGCGCCTCCATCGCCTGCATCGTGCCGAACACGCCCGGCACGGGGCCCAGCACGCCGGACAGCACGCAGCTGCCGACGGCCTCGGGCGCGGGTTCGTGCGGCCACAGGCAACGCAGGCAGGGCTCGCCGGGGCGCGCGGTCACGACCTGCAGTTGCCCCTCGTACTGGTACACGCTGGCCAGGATCAACGGTGTGCCGCTGAGGACGGCCGCGTCGCTGCTCAGGTAACGGCTGCGCATGTCGTCGGTGCATTCCAGCACCAGGTCGAACTGGCGGAACAGCTCGACGGCATTGCCGGCGTGCAACGGTTCGGTCCACGTCTGCACCGACACCGTGGGGTTGAGCTCCGCCACCCTTCGTGCGGCGAGCACGGCCTTGAACTCGCCGATGTCCCGCGCGCCGTAAAGCGTCTGCCGATGCAGGTTGCTCGCTTCCAGGCGATCGCCGTCCACGATGCCGAGCGTGCCGATGCCCGCGCCCGCCAGGTAGCTGATGGCGGGGCAGCCCAGGCCGCCGGCGCCGATCACCAGGACACGCGACGCGGAAAGCTTCGCCTGGCCCGCTTCACCCACTTCGCGCAATACCTGCTGGCGCGAGTAGTCCGGCGCAAAAGGCCGCGCGGCATGGCGTTCGCCGTGATGATGATGGGCATGCCCTGCGTCGTGCTCGTGTTCGTGCGCCCGATACACGTGGGTGCACGCCACCCATTGGGTATCGCCCGTGAGGTAATGCTCTTTCTTCCAGATCGGCAGGCGATGCTTGATCTCATCGATGATGTAGCGGCAGGCCCGAAACGCCTCGTCGCGATGCGCGGCGGACACGCCCACCCATACGGCGAGATCGCCCACGCCGAGATCGCCGATGCGGTGCACGCAGAGCGCATCGGTCACGCCATAGCGCTCGATGGCCTCGCCGACGATGCGATCGCCCTCCGTTTCGGCCAGCTCGGCGTACGCCTCGTATTCAAGGCCATCGACATCACGGCCTTCATTGCTGTCGCGCACCCAACCTTCGAACGCGCAAAAGCCGCCGCTGCCGGGATGCTTCAGGCCGTCACGCAATGACGCGGTATCGACCGCTTCGGTGGAAAGACGAAAACGCATCAGCCGCCCGCCACCGGTGGAATGAAGACGATGGTATCGCCGTCGCGCAAGGGGCGGTCCCACGCGCTGAACTGCGCGTTGACGGCCACCTTCAAGGTGTCCGGGCCCAGCGAGAAACCGTGCCTGGCGCGCAACTCCTCGTAGAGCTCCTGCAACGAGGTGGCCGCCGTGCGCACCTGTTCACTGGAGGCGCCCGCCTGCTCCCGCAGCTGGGCGTAGTACTGCAGGTTCACCACGGTCATGCCGGCGACTCCAGTCGATGCTGCATCTCTTCGCGCTCTTCGGGCGTGTTGACGTTGTCCAATGCCTCGCCTGGCGCCGCCAGCTGCACGATGCGCGACTGGATCAGGGCCTTGCGCGGACAGTAACTGCCGTCGTCGTAGCGTTGCTTCAGCAGCGCGTGGCTGGATGGCTCCCAGATCGCGCACAGCGGTTCGGGCAGGCCATCGTGGCGGCTGACAAAGGTCGTGGCATCGGCGAGGACGTCCCGCGCGTCGACGAGCTGCTGCAAGGTGTGCTCATCGAGCAGCGGAAGATCACAGGCCAGGACCAGCCATGCCGCCCCTGGAAAGCGATCCTGCGCGGAAAGGATGCCGGCGGCCGGACCGATCGGGTCATAGCTGTCCACGATCTGTGGCAAGCCGGCACGCAACGGATCGTCGCGCTGGTCATCGCGTACCGACAGGAAGCTGCGCTCGGTGACGCGCTCGAGCAATCGCCAGGCGCGCAGCAGCTGCGGCTCGCCACGATAGGGCAATGCCGCCTTGTCCTGCCGCATGCGCTGGCTTGCGCCGCCGCTGAGCAGCAGCCCATAGAGGGGGGGACGCCGATCGCTCATGCAGTCTCCTTGGCGCTGAAATCATGCTTGCCGCCCGTCTTGCCCATCAGGCGGATGTCACCGATCACGATGTCGTGCGAGAGCGCCTTGCACATGTCGTAGATGGTCAGGGCCGCGATGCTGGCGCCGGTCAGCGCTTCCATCTCCACGCCCGTGCTGCCGTGGCATGACACCGTGCAGTCGACCAGCGCATCGTCGCCTTCCATCCGGATGACCACGTCGCAGCGGTCGATCGCCAGCGGGTGGCACAGGGGGATCAACTGCGGCGTCGCCTTGGCGCCCATGACCCCGGCGATCTGCGCCACCGTGATCACCGCGCCCTTGCGCGTCACGTGGCCGGCCTCGCGCAGGGCCCGGGCGACGTCAGGGGGAAACGTGACCCGCGCCCTGGCCTGCGCCACGCGGTGGGTCACCGGCTTGCCTCCAACGTCCACCATGCGCGGCTGCTGCGATTCGTCGACGTGGGAAAGCTTGGCTGTGGAAGAGGTCACGATGGATTCCGGCTCGGGCATGGCGTGATTATCGGCCTCGCAAGCAGCGGCGACATTAAGAAACCGTCTACGCCGGCTAGCCGCCGATGTAGTGCATCTCGATCTTGTGCTTGCGCCGGCCATGGCGCTCGGCGCGTTCCTCGCTGTAACGGTCGCTGCGGCGCAACCAGACCTCACGCAGGCATTCGGTGATCGCCTCGTCGCTGGCGCCCTCGCGCATCAGGCTGCGCAGGTCGGTGCCGCGGGTGGCGAACAGGCAGGTGTACAGGCGCCCCTCCGACGACAGCCGGGCGCGCGTGCAGCCGCCGCAGAAGGGCTGGCTGATGGAAGAGATCATGCCGATCTCCCCTGCCCCGTCCACGAAGCGGTAGCGCGTGGCGACCTCGCCGGGATACTTGGGCGGCACGGCCTGCAACGGCCACCTGGCGTGGATCCGCTCGATCAGCTCCTGCGAGGGCACCACGTCGTCGGCGCGCCAGGCATTGTGGTTGCCCACGTCCATGTACTCGATGAAGCGAACGACGATGCCGGTGCCACGGAAGCGCTCGACCAGTTCGGTCACCGTGTGTTCGTTGACGCCTCGCTGCACCACCGTATTGAGCTTCACGCCATGGGGAAAACCGACCGCACGCGCCGCCTCGATGCCGGCCATCACGTCGTCCAGCGCGCCGCGGCCACCGCTCATGCGGTGGAACAGCGCGGGATCGAGCGTGTCCAGGCTTACCGTGATGCGGTCCAGCCCCGCCTCGCGCAACTCGTTTGCCTGGCGCGCCAGCAAGACGCCGTTGGTCGTCATCGCCAGGTCGGTGATGCCATCCAGGCGGCGCAGCCTCATCACCAGGTCGGCAAGCTGCGGGCGCAGCAGAGGCTCGCCTCCCGTCAAGCGCAGCTTGCTCACGCCCAGTGTCGCGGCCAACCGGCACAGGCGCTCGATCTCATCGAAACTCAGCCGCTCGTCGTTGCGCAGGAAGGTGAAGTGCTCGCCGTAGGTCGACTCGGGCATGCAATACGGGCAACGGAAATTGCAGCGATCCATCACCGAGATGCGCAGGTCGTGCATCGGCCGGCCGTGCTGGTCCAGGGGCCATGCACCCGTATCGTCGGACTGGGGATGCAGCACGCTCATGTCACCACCGATAGAACGCCGCGACTGCGCCGGCCGGCAGAGGGCCCTGGCCGGGGGCAAGCTGCAGCACGCCGTGCGTGCGCGGCAACGAGGAAAAATCGCCGGACGTACGCGACGGCACCGGATGGGCCATGGTCAGTCCCTGCGCATCGGTATGCACGTGTGCGGGAACGAAACTCGTGAACGTGGCATGGGTGTCCATCGACGCATCGAGACAAACCGTCTCCACCGGCAGCGCCGCCATGCCCATCGCCGCGAGCAGCGCGGGGCGCACGTAGCGCACCGCGCAAACCAGCGCCGACACGGGGTTGCCCGGCAAGGCGAAGACGCACTGCCGCCGCGGCCCGATGCCAAACCACATGGGCTTGCCGGGTTTCTGCGCAATGCGATGGAACACGCGACGGACGTCGAGCGACGCCAGCGCCGCCGGCACGTAATCACGCTGCCCCATCGACACGCCGCCCGACAGGATCAGGACGTCATGCGAGGCGAGCAGGCTCGCGAGGGCGTTGCGCGTGGCTTCCTCGTCGTCGACGACGTGTTCGATCACGATGTGTTCGAACCCGTGCAGCCGCAGCGCCGTAGCCACCGCGATGTCGTTGGATCGGCGGATCTGCCCTTCGCCCAGCGGCGACCCGACGTCGATCAATTCATCGCCGGTGGAGACGATGGCGATCGACGGCACGGCCGCGACGTCGACCTCCGCAAACCCGTTGGCGGCGAGCAGCGCGATTTCCGGCGCACCGATACGCGTGCCTGCTTCCAGCAACAGTTCGCCAGCGACGCAATCAGAACCCCGCGAATGGATGAACTGCCCGCGCGCCGGCTGATAACCGTCGACCAGCCGGTAGATGTCTCCCTCCCGCCGTGTCTGTTCGACCGGGATCACGCAATCGCAGCCCGCCGGCAGCATCGCGCCGGTGGTCACCTCGATGCAGGTATCACTGGCGGCCAGCGCCTGCATCGCCATGCCGGCCAACTGCACGCCAGCGAGGGCGAAATCACGCTGCGGGGCTTGCTGCCAGCGGATGGCGATGCCATCCATCATCACGCGGTCGAACGGCGGATGATCGTGCTCCGCGTGCACCGGCTGTCGGAGAATGCGACCGGCCGAGCGATGCAGCGGCACCCGCTCGCGGCCAAACGACGGCATGTGTTCGGCAATGAGCGACTCGGCCTGCGCGACGCTGATCAACTCGGTCATGGACATGGCACGGTGGCGACCCAAGCAAGGTGCTGGCAACGATTATGGTGGGGGCACCTGCGATGCACAATCAATGCGGCGATTTCCGTCATGCGCCCAATGCCACCGCCTTGACCTGCGCCCAGACCTCGTCCCCCGGCGCCAAGGCCAAGGCATGCCATGAACGGCGCGTGATGCGCGCGAGCAGGGCCGTGCCCGAGGCATCGAGCTGCACGAGGCATTGCGAAGAGGCGCCGGCATCCGCCATGCCGACGACGCGGCAGGCCACCTGGTTCAACGCGCTGGTGGATGCCTGCCGCTCCCGGGCCAGGACCACGTCGCGCGCCGCGATGCGGCAGCGCATCGATTGCCCCGGCTTTTCGTCGTGATGCGGCAGCGAAAGCGTACCCCCGGGAAATGCCAGCTCGACGAGCTGGTCGTGCGTGTCGACGGCGGACACGGTGCCTTCGATGACCGAGCCCAGCGCTTCGCCCAGCGCGGGCGGAAGATCCACGCGGGTAAGCGTGTCCTGCAGGCTGCCCTGCGCGACCACGTGGCCGCCGTCCAGCAGCACGATGTGGTCCGCGAGGCGTGCCACTTCGTCGATGTTGTGGCTCACGTAGATCATCGGGGCCCGAAGCGCGCCATGCAGCCGCTCCAGGCACCCCAGCAGGTCGGCGCGCGCGCTGGCGTCAAGCGCGGACAGCGGCTCGTCGAACAGCAGCAAGGCAGGATCGGACAACAGCGCGCGCACCATGGAAACGCGCTGGCGCTCCCCGCCGGACAGCGTGCCTACCCGGCGATCGAGCAACGCGCGCAAGCCGAAGCGGTCGATCATGCCCTCGCGATCCAGGTGGGCCGGACGCCCCGCGCGCCGAAACCCGTAGTCCAGGTTGTCGACCACCGATTGGTGGGGGAACAGGCTGGGTTCCTGGAAGACATAACCCAGCCTGCGCTTGTGCGGCGGTACGAAGACCCGATGCGCCGAGTCCTGCCAGACCTCATGCCCGAACGAGACCCGGCCTGCGCTGTCCCGTTCCAGGCCGGCGATCGCGCGCAGGCAGGTGGACTTGCCGGCTCCGGAAGGCCCGAACAACGCCGTGATGCCGCGCGCAGGCAGGGCCATGTCGACGTCCAGCACCAAGGCGCCGCGGCGCAGGGCGAGTTTTGCGTCCAGCCCATGTGCCGGCTCAGTCACGCGCGTACCTGCGGGGGCGAAGCAGCGACATGGCCAGCAGCGCGGCAAACGAGATGACCAGCAGGCACAGGGACAGCACGTTGGCCTGGTGGTATTCGCCCGCCTGCACATGGTCGTAGATGCGCATGGACAACACGCGTGTCTGCCCGGGTATGTTGCCGCCGATCATCAGCACCACGCCGAACTCACCCACGGTATGCGCAAAACCCAGCACCGCCGAAGTCACGACGCCGGGCCACGCCAGCGGCAGCGCCACCGTGAAGAAACGATCCAGCGGCCCGGCCCCGAGGCAGGATGCGACCTCCAGCGGCCGGTCGCCGATCGATTCGAAGGCGTTGTGCAGCGGCTGCACGACAAAGGGCAGCGAATAGAGCATCGACGCCACCACCAGGCCCTGGAAAGTGAAAGGAAGCGCCGACAGCCCGAGCGCCGCGAGCGTGCGTCCCACCAGGCCGCCGGGCCCCCACAGCATCAACAGGTAGAAGCCCAACACCGTCGGCGGCAGCACCAATGGCAGGGCCACCACGGCCGCAACCGGCCGCCGCCAACGCGATGGGGTATGTGCCAGCCACCATGCCAGCGGCATGCCCAGCAGCAGGAGCAACGCGGTGACGACGCCGGCCAACCGGAGCGTCAGCCCGAGTGCCTGCAGGTCCTGGCCGGAAAGCAAGCTCATGGCGGCGGATCAGTGCTCCGCACCAGGCAGGGCGAAACCGTATCGAGCGAGGATGGCTCGTGCCGGCGCCTGCTGGACGTATCGCGCGAAATCCTCGGCCAGTGCGTTGCCGGCGCCGCGCCTGGTCAGCACGAAGCTCTGACGCAAAGGCTCGTGCAGGGTCGTGGGCACCGGCGCGTAGCTGCCCTTGCCGGGCGACGCCAGCACCAGCGACTCGGCGACCAGGCCCACCTGCGCGTTGCCGCTCTGCGCGAACTGGACGGTCTGCGCAATGTTCTCGCCGAACACGAGCCGGGATTGCACCTGGTCCCAGATACCCGCCGCACGCAGAGCCTGCTCGGCACGCTTGCCGTAGGGTGCATGCTGCGGATTGGCGATCGCGATACGGCCGAAGCGGGGCTGCGCGAGATCGGCGACCTGCACGCCGTGCATGTCGATGCTGGCGCTCCACATCACGAGATGGCCCAACGCATAGGGGACGGGCGTGCCGCCGGCCTTGCCATGTTCCACCAGTTGCTGCGGATAGTTGCTGTCGGCGGAGAAGAACAACTCGAACGGCGCGCCCTGCTCGATCTGCGTCAGCAACATGCCTGACGCGCCAAAGACCACGTCAAGCCTGGCGTCCGGGTGATCGTGGCGATAGGCCTCGACCAGCTTGCCCATGGCATCGTGCAGATCGGCCGCCGCGGCGATGGTGATGTGCGGTTGTTCCGCGGCCATCGTGGGCCACGGCAACAGCAGCGCCGCGAACAGGAGCAGGCAGGAAGCAAGGTGGCGTTTCATTCGTTGCATCTCGTCGCGTGCGAGGCCATGGAGCGTCCCTGGTCGTAAGAAAAAAACATCAGGATGGGTGGCGCCGCCTCACGCTGTCGCGCACGTCCACGTCGAACAACAGTTGCAGCGTGTCATCGTGGTGACCCGTGGCAAGGTTGAAGGTCAAGCCTTCGCGGGTGGGCAGCCGCGCCGCGTGTTCGCGCACGGCCGCGCCGGGCAATTCGACCAGCCACGCGTCCGCGCGACCGGACAAGCGTGCGTCATCGTCATCGCCCAGGCGCAGCGCGCATGCCATGGCGAACGCCTGCGCAAAGCGGGTGCGCGATTCAACGGTGCCGCCCGCCAGCAATTGCGCCAGTTCGGCCTCGCCGATGCGCACGCGCAGGCTTTGTCCTTCGATCTGCAGCTTCATGTAGTGGCTCCTGGAGCGCGCGTGGGCATCAAGGTGAAACCCGACCCGGGGTTCATGCCGACGACCTGGACCATCGTGCCGACAGGACAATCCCCCGCGGTCTCGGGGAGGACCACCCAGGCGTCCGCCTCCGCGAAGGGCCGGATGCGGAAAGGTTGCTGCGCAGCCGGCACGACGGCACGCAGGCATCCTTCCGCATCCTGCGCCACCCGTGCGCGCAGGAAATGACGCAGACCCGCCTTCGGTTGCTGCGCCGTGTCCAGGCGTGCCTGCAACGGCGGCTCACTGCCAAGCCCTTGCATGGTGCGCAATACGGGAACAATGAAGAACCTGAAACCCACCGCAACCGCCATCGGCGTACCGGGAAGCGCCAGCACCAGCACGCCGTCATCCATGCGTGCCGCCAGCAAGGGTTTGCCGGGACGCATGGCGACCTTGTGGAACAGCACCTCGGCACCCAGTCGGCGCAAGGTCTCCGGCACGAAATCGTAGCGTCCCATCGACACGGCGCCCGTGCTGACGATGAGGTCGGCGCCCGACTCGCGTGCCTGCCGCACGGCGCGGGCATAGTTGTCCGCCGTGTCGTCCACCGTTTCGCAGGACAATACCTGCACGCCCATGCCCGACAGGGCAGCGCCCAGATAGGGGCCGTTGGAATTGTGGATCTGCCCAGCGGCCAGTGGTCGCTGCGGATCGGCCTGAAGCTCCTTGCCCGTGCAGATGATGGCCACGCGCGGCGCGCGCACGGCCTCGACACGACGGATACCCAAGGCGGCCAGCAGCATGACGTGGGCCGGTTCGATACGCACGCCGGCCGCCAGGATCCGCGAGCCTTTCGCGACATCGCTGCCGGCCAGTCGAACATTGGCGCCGGGCTCCACGGCTTCCAGCAGGCGGATGCGCGCGGGCAGGCCGTCATGGCCCTGGCCAAGCAGTTGCGTGCGCTCCACCGGCACCACGGTATCCAGACCGTCGGGCAACTGGGCGCCGGTCATGATTTCCCAGGCAGGTTGATACGCCCTGGCCGCCACGTCACCGGCCGCCTGTGAGCCACCCACATCGTGTTCGGCACCCGCGTCCAGTGCCCCGCGGGAGGAAAGGGCGTAACCATCCATCGCGGCGTGATCGAACGAAGGCAGATCCATCGGGCTGGCCACGTCCTGGGCAAGCACCCGACCCGACGCCGCCGCCAGCGGGCAGGCCTCGCCAGCCAGAGGCCGGACGTGTGCGCAAAGCCGTTCCAGTGCCTGGGCGTAACT
>NZ_BCPR01000063.1 GCF_016586165.1 Dyella sp. EPa41
GGGGGGGGAGGGGCGGGTTCGTCGGCGGGATACTCGATGGCGACGACCTCCACCGTAAGGTCGCCCGCCGGACGTTGCCATACGGCTTCGTCACCCACGCGCGCGCCGAGCAGGGCCCTGGCCAATGGCGACACGTAGCTTACGAGGCCGTGCTCCACGTCGGCTTCGTCCTCGCCGACGATGCGGTAGCACGCCGTGCCCTCGTCGCTGTCCACGGTCACCAGCGCGCCGAACGCCACGCGATCGCGCGGTTGCTGCGACAGATCCACTTCGATGGCGCTGCCCACGCGTGCGTTGAGCCAGCGCACTTCGCGTTCGAGCGCGGCCAGTTCGCTCTGCTGCGGCAAGGTATCCGCGGCGACACGCAGCGCGTCGCGCCGTTCGCGCGCGGTAATCAGTCGTTCGCGCAGCTGCGCGAGTCCGCGTGGCGTCACATAGTTGGCGTGTTCGCTCAGCGGGACGTCCGGGAGCCTGTCGCCAGCGGACTCGTCCGCGTCCTTGACGAAGGAGCGGCTCATATCGTGCCTCCTGCGCCGGCTGCCGGCGCACATGCATGGGTAAGACATGGCGGCGTGGTGGCCGCGCATCAAGCGGTGCGCATCGTCCCGACATGCGTGGTACACGCCACGCACGTCGACCGGGCGGATGCGATCAGTCTTCTTCCACGTGCGGTTTCCACGCCTCGGCCAGTTGCTTCTGCACCGGGGGAGGCACGGGTTCGTAATGGCTGAGGTCGAGGCTGTAGCGGCCCCGGCCACCGGTCATTGCCTTCAGTTCCGAAGGGTAGTCGGTGAGCTCGGCCAGGGGCGCCTGCGCCTTGATCACCAGCTCGCCCCCTCGCAGCGAATCGGTGCCCATGATGCGCGCGCGCTTGCCCGCCAGGCCGCCGGTCACGTCGCCCACGCTCGCCTCGGGAATGGCCACTTCGACGTCGACGATGGGTTCGAGCACGATCGGCCGCGCCTTGCCCACGGCGTCGAGGAAGGCCTTCTTGCCGGCGCTGACGAAGGCCACTTCCTTGGAATCCACCGGGTGATACTTGCCGTCGTACACGGTGACACGCAGGTCCTGGATGGGATAGCCGGCGATGGCGCCGCTTTCCAGCGCCTGGCGCACGCCTTTCTCGATGGCGGGCAGGAACTGGCCGGGAATGACGCCGCCTTTCACCGCGTCGATGAATTCGAAGCCGGCGCCGCGATCGAGCGGTTCCACGCGCAGGAACACCTCGCCGAACTGGCCGGCGCCGCCGGTCTGCTTCTTGTGGCGATGGTGGCCTTCCGCGCGGCCGGCGATGGTCTCGCGATAGGCGATGCGCGGTGGATGCGTAGTCACTTCGACGCCATAACGCTCTTTCATGCGTTCGAGCATGATTTTCAGGTGCAGGTCCGACAGGCCGCGGATCACCGTCTCGTTGAGTTCCTTGTGATGCTCCACGCGAAAGCAGGGGTCCTCTTCGGCCAACCTTCCGAGCGCCTGCGAGAGCTTCTGCTCCTGTCCCTTGTGCTTGGGTTCCAGCGCCAGGCCGAACATGGGTTGCGGCACGGGTATCGGCGACAGGTGGATGCGGTCTTCGTCGTGCGAGTCGTGCAGCACCGCATCGAAATGGATTTCCTCCACCTTGGCGATGGCGGCGATGTCGCCCGGGATGGCGTGGTCGATTTCCTCGTGTGCCTTGCCGCGCAGGCGGAACAGATGGCCGACCTTGAAGGCCTTCTTGCTGTCGTCGATGAACAGCTGCGTATCCTTGCGGATCGTGCCCTGCCAGACGCGGAAAATGCCCAGCTTGCCCACGAAGGGGTCGTTGACGATCTTGAACACGTCGGCGATCACGTGTTGCTCGGGGTCCGCATTGACAGTGATTTCTTCGTTCTCGCCATTGAGGAACGGCGGCGGGTTGCCTTCGGCGGGATTGGGCAGCAGGCGTTCGGCGAGTTCGAGGAATTCCTTCACGCCGGCGCCGGTGCGGGCGCTGACGAAGCAGATCGGTATGAGGTGTCCTTCGCGCAGGCACTGCTCGAAGGCATCGTGCAGTTCCTGCGGGCTGAGGTCGTCCTCGCCGGAATCGAGGTAGTGGCCCATCACCGATTCGTTGATTTCCACCACCTGGTCGACGATGCGCTGGTGCGCTTCGGCCAGCGAGGAGAAATCGGTCTGGCCTTCGCTGTGGAAAAAGCAGTCGCGTACCAGCTTGCCGCCTTGCCCGGGCAGGTTCACCGGCAGGCATTGCGTGCCGAATTCATCGCGCAGCGCATCGACCAGGGCGCCGAGGCGGGCGCCCTCGAAGTCGATCTTGTTGATCACCAGGATGCGGGCGACACGCCGCTCGCCGGCGCGTTCCATCATGCGGCGCGTGCCGTACTCGATGCCGTTGCAGGCGTTGACCACCACGGCCACGGTTTCCACCGCCGCGAAGGTGGACAGGGTCGGCCCGCGGAAATCCGCATAGCCGGCCGTGTCGATGAGATTGATATGGCAGCCGTTCGCATCGATGCTGGCGATGGCCGAATCGATGGAGTGGCCGCGCGATTTCTCCTGTGGATCGGTATCCGATTGCGTGGTGCCGCGTTCCACCGATCCCTGCGCCTGGATGACGCCGCCGGCGTGCAGCAGCGCTTCGAACAGCGTGGTCTTGCCCGAGCTGGAATGTCCGGCAAGGGCGATATTGCGGATGTTTTCCGTGTTGTACGACACGATGCGACCCTCCCATGGCTGGGCGCGGATTCGTGCCGACGATGACCTGCGGCGCCGCACGAAGCCGCGCAAGCGGCTGACGATGGCGGGCCGTCATGGTCGTCCAGGCGTGCAGGACGCGGGGGCGGTCATGGCGGATACGGCCGGGGAGGCCGTCTCGTTAGGGTTTCCCCAATGCCTCGCAGGGTCAAGTTGCAGTGCGGGGAAAGGGGAACCCGTGGGCGCGTGGCTTGTCACCTGAAGTCCCCCTCGCATGGCAGGAAGGAACCTGGCCATGCGGTTGCCCTGTCCCACAGAAGGGAATCCCCATCGAACGCACCGAGCAGGTTGAACATCATCGCTGGACGCCGCCCGGGCCCCCGACACGCGGCCTGGCGCCACTCGATGGCCCCACGCGCGCACTGTTGCACCAGATGCGCTGGCGCCAGGCGTCGCCCGACCGGGCGCGCCGCTGGGTGGCGCTCGCGCTGGTGCTGGCGCTGCACGCGTTGTTCGCGCTGCTGACCTGGCACGAGCTGCGGCTGCGTGCGCTTGAGGAGACGCGGCTTGGACGAAGGGATGCGTTGCAGGTTCGCCTGATCCGCGCCGCGCCGCCGGCGGCACCTTCCGCACCGCCGGAAATGGCGCCGCCTCCGCCTCTGCCTCCGCCGCCACCGGCCAGGCCCGTGGTGCGCGAGCCGCCGGCGAAGCAGGCGATGACGGTGACCTTGCCGGAGCCCGCGCCCGCGTCGCCTTCCTCCGTGGCGCCGAAGCCGCAGCTCTACGATGCGACGGGCGAGCCGACGTTGCCGGCTTCCGCGACGAGCGCGCCAGCGACGGCGCCCGGGTATGTGCAGCGCGGACCGCAGGGCGATACCCGGGTGATGAAGCACGACAGCCCGGTGACCTACAAGGCAACGCGATTCGACAAGGACTGGAACGATGGGGCGAGCTCGGTCGACGACGCGCTGAAGCGCGTCGTGGACAAGAGCATGGTGACGCATACGTTCCACATCGCGCCGGGCGTGCGCATCCATTGCGCCGTCGCGCTGGCGGCGCTCGCGGGTGGTTGCAGCGGTGATCCGCCGCCGAAGCCCACGAGCAAGAGTGCCGACATGCGCCTCAACATGGCGCCCGCCAATCCACTGGTGCCCGATACGCCCGCGCCGCCGGGGCCGAGCGTGGAGGAATGCATCGCCATCTACCGCGCGGACAAGCCGCTGCCGCAGGGCTGCCCGGTCGACACGCCAACGCGTGCGGTCGATGCCGAGTTGCGCGAGCGCACGCAGCCTCCCGCCCATCCAGAAGGTCACTGAGCGCGGGCACGGCGCCGTGGCATCCCAGGCCCGCACAGAATGTCGGCGGTGCCCGCTACACTGCGCGCATGGAGAGGGAATCCGTGAGCCGGCTGACCGTGACGTTGCCATCGCCGAAGTCGGCGGCGGAGAGTGCGTTCGTCTATCGCCGGCGCCGCACGGAACGCCCGCGCGAGCGCTGGCTGCGCATCCTCGCCCTGGCCGGCGCCTTGATCGTGCACATGGTCTTTCTCGTCGGCGCCGTGCTCGGGCCGGCGTACGACCTGGAAGAAAACGAGGAACCGAACGCGCCGCTCGTGGTGCGCCTGATCGAAAAGCCCAGGGAAGAACCAACGCCGCCGCCACCGGTCCGCGGCACGCCGCCCAAGCAGGTCGGCCCGGTGCATCGCGGCAACGCCAGCAATGCGCCACGCACGGCGAAGCAGAGCAGTTCGTCCACGCGCACGAACGCCGAACTCTCGCCCGTGCCGGTGCCCGCATTGCAGACACCGGTGATCGCCGAGGCGCCGAATGCGAGCGCACCCAAGCCCACCCTCACGGCCGCACCGCTGCCGCCGGTGAGCGTGCCCAAGCCCGCGCCCACGGAAACCCTGCAGCCGGTGCCGGCCGCGCCCGAACCGCCGCAGGTCACGCTGGAAACACCGCCCGCGCCCAAGCCGGCGCCGCCGAAGTTCCAGCCCGAGCCCGTGCGCAAGCCGCAGGCCGAGGGCAACCAGGCCGTGCCGCCGCCGGCATCGATGGCGATCGAGGAGCTGCCCCCGCAATCGGCGCCGATCGTGACTCCACCGACCATCGCGATGGAGAAGGCGGCGCCGGCCAATACCCGCCCCAGCATCGCCCCGGTGACGCGCGCCGACGAGCCTGTCGCGCCGCCGGAACCCGAGATGCAGGCGGTGCCGCTGCCTGCGCAGGCCGCGCCAACGGTGAACCTGCAGCCGCAGCCGAACACGGTGACCGCGGTCGTCCCGCGCGAGCAACCCAAGGTGGAATCACCCGCCATCCGCGTCGAAGAGCCGGAACTGGAAGCGGTGCCGTTGCCGCCCAATCCGCAACCGAGCCTGGAGCGCCCGCAGGCGCCCCGCCTGCAGGCGGTCGCGCCGACGGCCGTCGCGGTGGACAACAAGCCTTCGATAGCGCGCCCGCAGATCTCGCTCGAGACGCCTTCGGAAGCGCCTTCCAACCAGCCGAGCGCGGCTTCCTCGCCGTCTTCGTCGCAGGCCCAGAACGCATCGAGCGCGCAGGCGAGCGCCAGCGGCAGCCAGGCGACCCAGTCAGCCGGCGAGCAGGGCGTGAGCAGTGCGCCCAATGCCACGCCGCAAGGCAGCAACACGGGAACGCCGGGCCAGCCGAATGGCACGAACCAGTCCACCGCGACCACCCAGGGCAACGGGCTCAACCTCTCGCTGCCGCCGGGGCAGGGCAGCGGCCAGGGGTCCCACGGACAAGGTTCGCCCTCGGGGCAGGGCGAGCAGGGCGTGACCGGCACCTACGTGCAGCTCAAGCCGCACGGCAATACCGAGATCATGTCGCACGGCACGCCCAACATCGGCTATCAGGCCACGCGCTTCGAGAAGGACTGGACCCCCGAAGGCGAGAGCTCGATCGACACCGCGCTGCGTCACGCGGTCGAGAAGACCACGCTGCGCCACACGTTCAATTTGCCGCGCGGCGTGCGCGTCGAATGCGTGGTGATGCCGCTGTTCCCGGTCGCGCTGTTTGGCTGCGGCGACGGCAATCCGCCACCCAAGCCCGTCGACGACGTGGTCTACGACAGGATGAAGCTGGCGCCGGGCAACCCGCTGGTGCCGCCCGCGCCGTCCACCGCTGGCGCGCCGACCATGGCGACGGTCAAGCTGGACAACAGCGCGCAATGCGCCGCGGCGCGCGTGGCCGGCGGTCCGCTGCCGCCCGGCTGCACCAACCTCGATCCGGTGACGGTGCCTACCGGGCCGGCACGTTCGGGCAGCACGTCGTGGGTACCGGCAAGCGATCAGTTCCACTGACGCCCGAGGGGGGCTCTCCTAGGTAAATTTACCCGGTAGTCCTTGCGAAGTTTTGCGCTATCGGGCGCCATGCCCGCAGTTCATGCTCGTGCGCACCACCATGACGATCAGCCGTGAGGTGCAGCATGCGCGCGATGCGTTGGCTCGGCCTGATGCTGGCGCTTGCCCTGCTGGCGGGCATGCCTGTCCATTCGCAGCAGGGCGGCAAGGCGGCGACGCCGCAAGGCCAGAACGCGGACTTCCGCGAATGGCCGCACACCTTCGATGTCGATGGACTGCACATGGTGTTGCACCATCCCCAGCTCGACAGCTGGGTGAATGGCCAGCTCAAGGGGCGCATCGCCGTGGCGGTGAAGACCGGTACGCAGGTCGGCAGCGACGGCAAGTCGCACGACGTGATGGCCTATGGCGTGGCGTGGGTCACTGCGCGCACCGAAACGGACAAGGTGCTGCGCCAGGTGACGCTGTCCCAGGTCACCGTGGACAAGGTGTCGTTTCCCACCGAAGCCGCCCAGCAGTCGCGCTATCTCGATGTCTTGCGCAAGATCGCCGCGCGCAGCCACCAGGTGGCCAACCTCGATACGCTGGAGGCCTCGCTGGCGATCAGCCAGCAGGAGAACGACGTGAAGAACGAAGCGGTGCGCAACGATCCGCCGCAGATCATCTTCTCGTTCAAGCCCGCGCTGCTCGTGCTGATCGACGGCGCGCCGGCCAGCAAGCCATCGGGTACCGCCGGCGTCAATCGCATCGTCAACACGCGCTCGTTGATACTCCAGCAGGGCCAGCAGTACTACCTGACGTTCGCGGGTCGATGGGTGACGGCATCGTCGCTCGACGGTCCGTGGGCGCTGACCAAGTCGCCGCCGCCGGCGGTCACCAAGGCCGCGCACGAGCCGGTGAACGCCAAGCAGGTGGATACGCTGGAAAACCCGTCGGATGCGCTGAAGAAGGTGCTCGACTCCGGGCAGATCCCCGAGATCTATGTGCGTTCGCAGCCGTCGGAGCTGATCATGGTCGACGGCGAACCGCAGTTCGCGGCGATCGAGGGAACGCAGCTCGCCTATGTGAGCAACACGGCGTCCGACGTGTTCGTGGACCAGGCGCATGGCCTGACGTGGTACGTGCTGATTTCCGGCCGCTGGTTTACCGCCGAATCGACCAACGGCCCCTGGCGTTACGTGGCGGGCGGATCGTTGCCGGGCGATTTCGCCAGCATCCCGCCGGACAGCCCCAAGAGCGCCGCACTGGCGTCGATTCCCGGCACGCCTGAGGCGCGCGAGGCGCTGATCGCCAACAGCATCCCGCAGACGGCCACGGTGAACAGCCACACGGCGGTGCTCCACTTGAGCTATGACGGCGCGCCGCAGTTTCGCCCCATCGAAGGTACGACGCTGTCGTACGCATGGAACACCGAGGTGCCGGTCATCCGCGTGGATGCCAGCGCGTACTACGCGGTGCAGAACGGCGTGTGGTTCACCGCGGCCGATCCGAACGGGCCATGGTCGGTAGCGCTGGAAGTGCCGTCGGTGATCTATTCGATTCCAGCCAGCTCGCCGTTGCATTACGTCACCTACGTCTTCGTGTACGGCCACGAGGGCAACGACGTCTACGTGGGCTATTCGCCGGGCTACTACGGCACCGTGGTGAGCGATGGCGTGGTGGTGTACGGCACGGGTTACGCCTGCGATCCGTGGGTGGGCAACGACATCTGGTACGGCTGCCCGGCCACCTACGGCTTCGGCGTGTCCTTCGGCTGGACGCCGTGGGCAGGCTGGGGCTTCGGTTATGCCTGGGGCTGGGCATGGGCGTCCGCGTGGTATGGACCGTGGTGGGGCCCGTGGGGCTACTGGGGTTACTACCCCGGCTATTACCCCGGTTACTGGGGCGGCGCGATCGCGGCAGCCAACGTGTACGGGCGCTGGGGCAATGCGGTGGTGTCGGGACAGGTCGCCGGCTGGGCCAATCCGTGGACGGGCAACGTCGGGCGCGCCGGTCGCGGCGGTTACTACAACGAAGCCACGGGTGGCCGCGGCGTGGGCTATGCGGGGCGCAACACCAACATCTACACCGGCACCACCACGGCCGCCGCCGGCGGCATCCGCTACAACCCGCAGACGGGTCGCGTGGTCGGCGGGCAGGGTGCGGCAGCGGTGAATCCGTATACGGGCAACGCCGTGGCGGGCGGACAACGCACCGTGGCCAATACGAACACGGGGCGCGTCACGCAACAGGCTGGCGTGGCCGGCCGCACGGACCAGGGCGCCGGCGCGGCGGGCGCGTTCAACTCACAGGGCGCCGGCGGCGATGCGCGTGGCGCCGGCTACGTGCATTACGACAAGGCGACCGGCGAGGTGAGCCGCGGCGGCGTGGTGGACATCAACGACAAGGTCTATGCCGGCAAGGACGGCAACGTCTATCGCTACGACCAGGACCAGGGTTGGCAGAAGGTCGACAACAAGGGCGACTTCAACCGCGTGAACGGGCCGGACAGCGCCGATACGAATCGCGACCGCATGGCGCGCGATCGCAGCGCGGACAGCGCATCGTTCCAGCAGCGCGAGCAGGCGCGGCCGCAACAACGCCAGCAGTTCGACCGCAGCAACTACAACAACCGCTATCACGGGCAGATGGGCGGCTTCCGCGGGTCGGCGGGCGGCGGGCGCTTCGGTGGTGGACGGATGGGTGGCGGGTTCCGGCGCTAGGCCGGCAACCCGTCGGTTGGAGCATCGCGTCAGCGCAGGATGCCGTCGGCCTTCATCTTCGGAATCAGCGTTTGCGCAAGCTGGGTCGAGGTCTTGGGAATGTCGTTGGTGGCCACGTTTTCGGTGGTCACCGTCCAGATCAGCTTTTCGTTGCGCGCATCCCACACGCTGGTTTCCAGCGTGACGACTTCGTACTGGTTGATGTCGGGCGTGGACGCCCATGCGCCGCCGTACCAACCGTAGAAACCGCCGTAGTACGGGCCGCTCGGCGTGACACTGACTTTCTGCTGCACGCGTTGCACGCGCGTCACCAGCACGGCCTGCGCGCCGGTGCCTTTCACGAGGTCGCGCAGTCGCACGGCGCCACCGTTGCCGGGCGGTATCTGCGTATAGCTGGCGGCGGCCTGTACGCCGGCGGCCTGCAGTTGCTGCGCGAAGGTGTCCTCGAAGACACGCCGCATGGTGTCGCTGCGCGAAATGCCCACGACCACCACGTTGGACGCCGGCGGACCGGCCCATGAGGGATCACGCCACTGGTTGGTGACGCTGACGGTCGAGCACGCACAAAGCACCAGGCTGACGGCTGTGACGAACAGACGCAGGAGTTTCATGGCATGGCTCCATGGCAAAAGCCCACGCGGAACGGTGGGCGGCGGCGGGATTGTGCGTTGCCTTTTGTGGAGGCCACGCGATTGCCGTCCTGTCCGGGCAGCCTTGGCGAGCAGCTTGCGAGGCCGCGCGGGTTACAGCTGCGGGCGCAGCAGCGAACCGAAGGTCAGGTAGATGGAGTTGTGTCCACCCTGCGCATAGCCGTAGCCGAGGAACAACGGCCCCAGCGGCGTCTGGATGCCCAGGAACATGCTGCCTGCGTAGATCAGCGAATTGAGCTGCACGTCGTTCTTGTCATGCCAGGTATTGCCGGCTTCCAGGCTGGCGCCGACGTAGACGGGCGTGGAGAAGATGGCATCCATTTGTCCGGTGCGCCGGTAAAGCACGGCTCGCGCCAGCGCCGACTGGTTGCCATAGAGCGAGCGTTCCGAATAACCGGAAAGGTTGAGGAACCCACCCAGGAAACTCTGCGCCTCGAAGAACTTGGTGTTGTCGAGCGCACTGCTTGCGCGCAGGCCGAGCAGCAGGCGATAGCGCCCGTTCTGCGGCCAGAGGTCCGGCACCCAGTCCGCGACCAGCCTCGCGACGTCGCCTTCCTGGCGACCGCCAAGGAACGGGCGGTACATGTCGTAGTACAGGTTGATGTGCGCGCCGCGCGACGGGAACTGCGCGTTGTCCAGGCTATCCCAGTCCGTGCCCACGCGTACCACGCTGTATTCGCTGGTCTGGCTGGGCGGAAAGATGATGTTGTTGCCGGTGTCCCCCGATGGAACGGAAGCGGAGGGTATGCCGATGCGCAGGTCGCCGTTGTCGCTGCCGCGCGTCACCGAGGCGAGCAGTCGCCACGTGCTGGTCGGCGACCATCCGCCTTCCAGCCCCGCGCTGCGCCGTTTCACGCGGTACTCGGCCAGCTGGTGATTGCCGCTGTCGTCGAAGAAGGGAATGTCTTCGTTGCGGAACAACAGCGACGGCATCACATAGGCGGACGCGCCTTGCCCGAACGGCTGGTAGAACTCGCTGGCCAGGCCACCGATGCGACCCGCCCACAACGTGCTGCGCCACTCGCCGCCATAGCGGTTGATGTTGGTGGCGTTGAGCTCGCCGGAGATGAGGTATTCGCTGCGACCCTGGAAATCGTCGTCGAGCTGGAAACCGACCTTGCCGTAGATCGGTCCCCACGGCTTGTCGCGCGGAATGATCAACAAGCCGCGCTGGTCGCCTTCCTGTTGCAGGTGATAGTCGATCTGCTGGTAGTTGCCGCGCCCATAGATCTCGCCGATCTGGCTTTCGAGCTTGTCGGTCTCGAGCGGTTTGCCGACGTCCTTCTGCAGGCGCTCCGCGACGTAGTCGGCGGTCTGCGTGTGCGCGGGAGTGACCTTGAGGAACGCCACCAGGCCCGGATCGAAATCGCGCTGCCGGTGACCGGCGAGGTACCTGTTCCATTGCTCAGGCCCCACCGCGAGGGTGCGCAGCCTGGGCAGCGCAGCTTCCGCCGCCGCGCGGCCGATGGTGATGGCCTCGGCGCCGCGGTTGAATTCGGCGGCGCTCATGTCGCCCAGCGCGGGCGTGATGAGAATGTCGTTGGGCCCCAGCGTGTCGAGCTGGCGACGCGTCTTTTCATCCATCAGCGCGCTCACCATCTGGTTCAGCACCGCCACGGGATTGCTCAGTTCCTCGCGTTTGGCCAGGGACGAGCCCACGTTGACCACGATGAGCTGCTGCGCGCCCATGCCGCGCACGACGTCGATCGGCACGTTGTCCATCAGGCCGCCATCGACCAACAGCTGATCATCGACGTTGGTCGGCGCGAACGCGCCCGGTACCGACATGCTGGAACGGATCGCGAGCGCGAGGTCGCCCGAGCCGAACACCACCGGCTTGCCCGCGACGATGTCGGTGGCGACGGCGCGGAAGGGAATCGGCAGGTTGTCGAAGTTGCGTACATCCCACGTGGAAATGAGCAGGCGACGCAACAGCAGCAGCAGCTTTTGTCCCTGCACCACGCCCGCCGGGGTGATGATGCGGCCGTTCTTGTAGCCGACCTCGAAATTGAGCAGGTAACGATAGTCCGCATCCTTGCGGCGCATCGGCATTTCTTCGCGCGCGGGGTCGTCCGTGAACAGCTCGTTCCAGTCCAGCGAGGTGATGATGCGGTGCATCTCCTCCGGCGTGTAGCCCGCCGCGTACATGCCGCCGACGATCGAGCCCATGCTGGTGCCGGCGACGCGGCAGACGGGGATGTGTTCGCGCTCCAGCACTTCGAGCACGCCGATATGCGCCGCGCCACGCGCGCCGCCGCCGCCGAGCACCAGCCCGACGCATGGTGCCGTCGCCGCGGCGCCGGTCGTCTGCGCCGCAACGGCAAGGGGCGTGCACAGCAACAGCAAGGCAATCAGTGCGAGGCGGAGACGCATTGACGGTCCTTCGGGCGCGTGGTGGCAGCGAACCCCGGCATCGCTGCAGGCACGGCATCGTAGGACATTTCGAATGCAACGTGTGTGCACGCGCACGCGTGCCATGCGGCACGCGTGACGCTACACATTTCCATCACAAAACCGTCTGCGGATCGCGGCGGTGGCGCGCCGCGATCGCATCACAGCATGCGCAGCATTTCCTTCAGCAGCGGCAGCCGGCGCACGCGTACCGCACTTACGCGGAACACGGCATTGGCCAGTGCCGGCGCGGCCGACGGCATGCCGAGGAAGCTCGCACCGGCGGGATTGCCTTCGCCCGGCATGATGATCACGTCGGTGGCATCAGGCAGCTGCGCCATGCTCGCCAGCGGATAGTCCTTCCAGTTGTGCTGCTGGACCTGGCTGTCCTTGTAGGTGACCTGCAGGTTGAGCGCCGTGGAAATCGCATCGAGCGTGGCGCCCGCGACCTGGCCCTCGAGGCCCGCGGGGTTGATCACGCGGCCCACGTCGACGGCGCATACGACGCGCTCGATGTTGAGCCGGTCGCCCTGCAGCGAGGTTTCGATGGCATGCGCGACATAGGCGCCGTCCACGTACCAGCAGGCAATGCCCAGGCCATTCACCGTGCGCAGCCAGTTCTTCCACTCGATGCGGTCGGCCACCAGCCTGAGCACGTTGGCGAGGCGGCCGGTGTCGAGCACGCGGTCGTTGCCCAGCGGGATCTGGCGGGGTTCGCCGATCAGGCGCAGGCGCGTGACCAGCGGGTCTTCCTTCAGCGAGTGCGCGATCTCGTCGACGAAGCTCTCGACGGCGAAGGCGTTGCTCACGTGCGGCATGCCGCGAGCGAAACCGCGCGGCATCACCGAGGGCAGGCCATACCAGTCGTTGCGCAGGTTGGGCACCAGGCCCGCGGGCAACTGGTGCGCATCGACCTCGGACACCCACAGCCGGTTGTCGGGAATGCCTCGTTGCGCCAGCGCCGACGCGCTCGCCATGCGCTGGTTCCAGGTGACGATCTGGCGCTTGCCGTCGAGCGTGGCGGAGAACTTGTGCACGCTGGCGGAGCGGTAGTAGTCCTGCGCGAGGTCTTCGTCGCGCGTCCACATCAGCTTGACCGGCTTGTCGACCTCTTTGGCCAGCATCACCGCTTCGGCCACGTAGTCGTGATCGAGGCGTCGGCCATAGCCGCCGCCCACGCGCGGCACGTTGATGGTGATCTGCGAGGGCGACAGCCCGGTGAGCCGTTGCACCACCTGCCATGCCTGCTGCGGCGACTGGGTGGGCACCACGAGCGAGGCGCCGTCCTTGTCGATGCGCACGAGGCAGTTCATGGGCTCGGCGGTGGCATGGGCCAGCCAGGGCTGCACGTAGGTGGCCTCGACGCGGCGCGCGGCCTTCCTGCCGGCGGCATCGACGTCACCGTCGTTGCGTACGCGGGTCGTGGGCACGGCGTTCTTGTCGTTGACCAGATCGTTCGCCTGCTGTTCGAACCAGGCGCTGTTTTCGTTCTGGCTGCCGGCCTTCCACTTCAGCTTGAGCTTGGCACGACCCTGCAGGGCGGCCCAGGTGTTCTCGGCGATCACCGCCACGGCGGGCGCGCGCACGGTCTGTCCCAGCGCGATGCCCGGTTCGGGCTTGAGCTGCAGCACCTTGACCACGCCCTTGACGGCGGTGGTCTCGCTGGTGTCCAGGCTCTCGACGCTGCCGTCGGTCCAGGGGCAGTGGCTGAGCACGGCCACCAGGGTGTCGCTGGCGTAGCTGTCCAGCGCGTACACCGCCTGGCCGGTAACGATCGCGCGCGCGTCGACGTCGGCGGCAGGCTTGCCGATCAAGGTATAGCGGTCCGGCGTCTTGAGCGTCACCGGCGACGTCGGCGGGGCGATTTTCGCGGCGGCTTCGGCGAGCTCGCCATAACCGATCTTGCGGCCGTCCGGAGCGATCACCTGGCCCGCTTCGCAGCGCAGGCGATCCGACGGTACGCCCAGGCGCGGCGCCGCCGCCTGCAGCAGCAACCAGCGGGCGGTGGCGCCGACCTGGCGCAGGTCGGCCCACCCGGCCGGAATCGAATCGCCAAGGCCGCCGGTCTGGTGGCCATAGATCCAGCGCGGCTTGCCGTTGTCGTCTTCCACGCCCAGGCCCATCGGCGCCACGCTCACGCGGCTCCAGTCGGCGTCGAGTTCATCGGCGATGATGCGTGGCAACGCCGTGGCGGTGCCCGTGCCGGTATCCGGATCGCGCGCACCGATGATCACGTTGCCGTCGGCGTCGATGCGCACGTAGGCGCCCAGGCCGTACAGCGTGTCGCCGAGGAAAGCGGGCGGCACGGGCAGGTCCGCCGCGTCGGCCAGGCGAATGCCGACCACGAGGGCGCCGGCGGTGCCGGTCAGCACCTGCAGGAAACGGCGGCGCGAGAGCTGCGGGCTGTTGTCGTGATGCCGGCTCATGCGCGTGCTCCATTGGCAACGCGCTTGATCGCGCGACGCACGCGGGTCTGGCAGCCGCAGCGGCACAGGTTGGGCAACTGGTCGATCTCGTTGTCGCTGGGTTGCGGATGGCGGTTGAGCAGATCCACCGAGGCCATCAGCCAGCCGGGCGTGCAGTAGCCGCAGCCGATCGCGTTCTCGTCGATGAACGCCTGCTGCAGCGGATGCAGCTTGCCGTCCGCGCCGGCGAGGCCCTCCACCGTGGTGACCGACTTGCCCGCGACATGGAGCATGGGGAGGGAGGTGGCCGAGGCGAGCTTGCCGTCCACCAGCACGAGGTCATGGCCGCCTTCGCCATGCTCGCCGCTGTACTTGGTGCCGGTCAGGCGCAACACATCGCGCAGGTACCACAGCAGCGGCATCTGGTCGTCACCGGTGTGACGGTAAGGCCGGCCGTTGATCTCCAGATCGATCCCTTCGCGAATCTTCTCCGGCACGATGGTGCCGGTCGGACGGGGCGTGAGGATCTGGTCTTGCGCGTGCGCCATCGGTAAAGCTCTCCCTCGTGATCCCGTGATTGTCGCATTGCTGGGTGAACCTTACGAAGCCACCCGGCTGAACAGCCGTCGCCAGACGACGTAAACAGGGATGCCGGCGGCCATGATCAGCAGGCCGATGCCGGTGTTGACGGGGCTCGCGCGCAGGCTCTGGACCATGACCAGGCCGATCATGGCAATGAAGACCAGGGGCAGCAGCGGGTAGCCAGGCACGCGGAAGTTGACTTGCGATCCGCCATGCCTGCGATACCAGAACAGGGTGCCGACGCCGACCGCACAGGCAAGCCAGTCGCCAAAAGTGGCGTAATCGAGCAGCTGGCTGTAGCTGCCTGACCATACCAGCACGATGGCCCAGCCCGAGAGCAGCAGCAGCGCGACATTCGGCGTGTGGTGCTTCGGGTGCAGGGTGGCCACGCTGCGGAAGAACAGGCCATCCTGGCCCATCACCTGCAGCACGCGGGCACCCGCCACCAGGGTGATGTTGCAGAAGCCCAGCGCTGAAATCGCCACGCCCACGGCAATCAGCTTCGCGCCGGCGGTACCGAATACCCGCTGCATCACGTCGGCGGCGGGAGCCCGGCTGGCAGCGAGGCCGGCATGGCCAAGCACGGCGAGATAGGCCAGATTGACCAGCGCGTAGGCGGCGATCACCAGCAGCATTCCCATCAACAGGGCGCGTGGCAGAGTGCGCTGCGGGTCGCTGACCTC
This sequence comes from Dyella sp. EPa41, assembly GCF_016586165.1. GTDB lineage: Bacteria > Pseudomonadota > Gammaproteobacteria > Xanthomonadales > Rhodanobacteraceae > Dyella. The sequence continues at coordinate 15,403 of NZ_BCPR01000063.1, forward strand.
GCCGGCCAGATTGTTGAGGTAGGTGAAGCCGGAATAGGCGAACAGTACCGGCAACGCCGCGCCCATGAAGCCCACGTCCGCGGTCTGCGGGTCGGTGGCCAGGATGCCGTGGGGGTTGGCCCCCGCCAGCAGCAGCCCGCACACCACCAGCACCGCCACCGCCATCAGCTTGAGCAGGGTGAAGAGGTTCTGGACCTGCGCGCCCAGGCGCAGGCCGAACAGGTTGATCAGCGCCACGAAGACCAGCGCACCGATGGCCAGGCTCGTGGTCGCCGTGGCGGGCAGGCCGAACAGTGTGGTCGCGTAGCTGGCAAAGATGGTGGCTACCGCCGCCGTCGACCCCGAATAGATCACCAGCAGCATGCTCCAGCCGAACAGGAAGCCTGCCAGTGGGCCGAACGCCTCGCGCAGGTAAACGTAGCTGCCACCCGCGTGGGGGCGCCGAGCACCCAGTTCCGCGTAGCAGAGCGCACCGATGAGCGTGAGGACACCCGCGCCCACCCACATGAGAAGCAGCGACAGGCCGGACGATGTGCGCATCGCCACGACGTAGGGGTTGAGGAAGATGCCCCCGCCGATGATGCCGCCGACCACGATCATGGCCGCGTCCAAGGGGCGAAGACGGCGAACGTAGCCGCCGGACGTCGTGGTGTCGCTCATGGAGCCCTGCAATGCGGATGGTTCCGGCGAGCATGGCGGTTGCCATCGTCGGCAGCAACCCCCGGCGGCGCGGCGTCGCGCGTGCCAGGCAAAAGGCCGGCGCCTCGCGGCGCCGGCCTTTGCATGGCGCTGCGGAAACAGCCTCAGAACACGCTGAGGAACAACGCCAGGTTGGTCACGTTCAACGTGCCGATGCCGGCGCCGGGGTCATAACCGGAGACGCCCTTGTAGAACCAGTTGTCCCCGGCACGGATGTCGTTGAAGGCCGAATACGGGCCGTAACCGAAGACGTTTTGCAGGAAATAGATCTGCGGGTTCCACAAGCCGATGCGGCCGTGGGTCGACTGTTTCAGCAGTGCGCTGATGCCGTTGAGCTGCGGTGCCACGAAGCTGGTGCCGCCTTCGAAGGTCAGCAGGCCCGGGCCGTCCAGCGACGACACGAAGCTGTAGCCCGTCTCCGGATCCGCGTTGAGCGACACGTCAGGCACGTTGCGGCCGTGATAGTTGGCCGGCAGCGTGTAATTGATGCCGTACTGCGGCAGGTAGAGGGTCTGGTTCTTCTCGCTCTTGCGGATGCCCGAGGTGAACAACTGGTAGTTCGGCTGCTTCCAGAACACGCTCACGCCACCACCGCCACCGACCGAATACACGCCACTGGTGAGGTCGATGCCGAGGTAGGTCTGGAAGTAGTTGTTGATGTAGTCCCAGCCCCAGACCGATTCCTTGGTGAGCGACACCGACGGACCACCGCGGAAGCTGTAGGTGAACGGCACGGTGGTGCCGCCGGCGGTGGTGATGTACGGATCGGAACCCGGCGCATCCGCGGTCAGTGGCGGCGGCACCGGATCGCTGGGCAGGCCGCCCAGGCTGCGCACGGTGTCATACGCGCCCGAATCGCCCGAGGTGGCGAACATCGAGATGCCCTGCGCGGCCGCCTCCAGGAACACCTGGTGGAAGGCGCGCAGTTCATCGGTGAAGTCCACGCCGCCGTTGAGCTGCGGGAAATAGAAGATTTCCGGCGAGCCCCAGCTCACCGACAGGCTGTCGACCTTGTTGTCCGACACGGCCTGGTTGAACACATCGAAGAAGCCCGCGTCGGTGTTGGGCGCGTCATACACGATGATGTCCGCCCACGGCGCCAAGCCGCCGGACTGTTCCACGTCCAGCGAGGTTTCGCCCGAGCCCGCCGCGCCGCTCAATGGGCCGCCGCCGTCCACATGCACCTGCGTGATGCGGTTGGGTTTGACCGCAAGGCCGATGGCGCTCCAGTAGGCATAGGCGTCGCTGGGCAGGAAGTCGGCCAGCGTGGCGATGCCGATCGTCGAGCCCTTGCCGGTGACGCCCGCCTTGTACAGCGGATTGACGTTGTAGCGATTGGCCACGTCGCCTACGGTGAATTCGCCCGGCGTGCAGGTGGCCGTTGCATTGCCGGTGCAAGGGGTTGTCGCCGGCGCGGCCGCCGTGGAGGCGGTCTTGGCGAAGGTGTTGGCCGTCGTGCCCTGTTGCGGGGCGTCCACCGCGCGCAGGCGATGGGAGCGATAGCGCGCCTCGGTGCTCAGGCCCGAAGCCACCACCAGCGTGCCGCTGAGCGAGGAGGGCAGGGTCGGCGTGACGTTCGGGCGCCGGAAGCTCGAGCCGTTGTCTGCCTTGAAGTCGTGAATGGATGTCTGGAAGGCCTTGTTGAACTGGCCCACCGTACCGCTCACCTTGATGGCGAGATGGTTGGGCAGCAGCTCCACCTGGGTCAGCCCGGCCTGCTTGATGAAAGCCTGCGCCTTGCCGATATCGCTGGCGCTGGCGCCAAACCGGTCGGCGAACTGGTCGGTGGTGAGGAAGCGGTGATAGTTGGGATCGCCCTGCGTCACCGTGCTGGCGATGAAGCTTTCCAGCGCGGCCTGGTTGCGCAGGCCCAGCACGAGGGTGACGCTGACCTTCTGGTTCTGGTCACTGGGGCCAAGATCCGTCGGCGAGTTGCCGGCGAACGCGGCGGTGGTGGTGCCGCACAGCAGCAGGGCCAGCGACGCCGCCAGCGACTTGCGATGCAAGTTCCAATGCATGTTCAGTTCTCCAAGGGTAGAAACGGTCGCACCGGTCGGTCGCGCCAGCGATGCACGCCACCCTCCCGGCCAAGGCCGTGAGCCAAACGGTCGTGAACACATTCCCCAACAGCCCAGGCGCCCCCTGAAGAACATCGCGCTGGCCCCGTGGAAGCTAGCGCGCTGTCGACTTTCTTGGAAGTGGCTGATTTGACGCAAGAAAATACGAAAGTGATGCCGCAACTGGGCTCCACGCGCAAATTATTGCGGCTATGCCTTTTGGCCGAGTCATGCCATCGGCGGGCAAGCAGACCGGGCCGCGGCGCGGGTTCCGGGGCGGCGGGCGGTTTTACGGCACAATAGAAGGGTTGTGCGTCGTGGACATCCCCTGTTTCGACGCCGTAACCCCCGGAGTCGAAGCAGCCGCCATGACCATCATCAAGCAAGACGACCTGATCCAGTCCGTCGCCGACGCCCTGCAGTACATCAGCTACTACCATCCCGTCGACTACATCACCAGCCTCGCCGCCGCCTATGAGCGCGAGGAGTCGCCGGCCGCGAAGGACGCGATGGCGCAGATCCTGATCAACTCGCGCATGGCCGCCGAAGGCCATCGCCCGCTGTGCCAGGACACCGGCATCGTGACGGTGTTCGTCAAGGTCGGCATGAACGTGCAGTGGGACGCCACGCTGTCGCTCGAAGACATGGTCAACGAGGGCGTGCGCCGCGCCTACAACGACCCGGACAACAAGCTGCGCGCCAGCGTGCTGGCCGATCCGGCCGGCAAGCGCACGAACACGAAGGACAACACCCCGGCGGTGATCAACATGTCGATCGTGCCGGGCGACAAGGTTGAAGTGATCGTTGCCGCCAAGGGCGGCGGTTCGGAGGCGAAGTCCAAGTTCGCCATGCTCAACCCGTCCGACTCCATCGTGGACTGGGTGCTCAAGACCGTGCCGACCATGGGCGCCGGCTGGTGCCCGCCGGGCATGCTGGGCATCGGCATCGGCGGCACCGCCGAGAAGGCCATGCTGCTGGCCAAGGAATCGTTGATGGAGCACATCGACATCCAGGAGCTGATCGCGCGCGGCCCGCGGAACCGCGTCGAAGAGCTGCGCATCGAGCTGTACGAGAAGGTCAACGCGCTCGGCATCGGCGCGCAGGGCCTGGGCGGCCTCACCACCGTGCTCGACGTGAAGATCAAGGATTACCCGACCCACGCGGCCAACCTGCCGGTGGCGTTGATTCCCAACTGCGCGGCCACCCGCCATGCGCACTTCACGCTGGATGGTTCCGGCCCGGTCGCGCTGGAGCCGCCGTCGCTGGAGCATTGGCCCAAGCTCACCTACGACGCCAGCAAGGGCCGTCGCGTGAACCTGGACACGATCACCCCCGAGGAAGTGGCGAGCTGGAAGCCGGGCGAGGTGCTGCTGCTCAATGGCAAGCTGCTGACCGGCCGCGACGCCGCGCACAAGCGCATGGTCGACATGCTCAACAAGGGCGAGCCGTTGCCGGTCGACTTCAAGGGCCGCTTCATCTACTACGTCGGCCCGGTTGATCCGGTGCGTGACGAGGTGGTGGGCCCGGCCGGTCCGACCACGGCCACCCGCATGGACAAGTTCACCGAGCAGGTGCTGGCGCAGACCGGCCTGCTGGGCATGGTCGGCAAGGCCGAACGCGGCCCGGCGGCCATCGAGGCGATCAAGAAGCACAAGTCGGTGTACCTGATGGCCGTGGGCGGCGCCGCCTATCTGGTCTCCAAGGCGATCAAGGCTTCGCGCGTCGTCGGTTTCGCCGATCTGGGCATGGAAGCGATCTACGAATTCGAAGTGAAGGACATGCCGGTGACCGTCGCCGTCGACTCGGCGGGCACCTCGGTGCACCAGACCGGGCCGAAGGAATGGCAGGCGCGCATCGGGAAAATCCCCGTGGTGGTGGCGTAAAGCCACCACCCGAAGCTCCGCAATGAAGAGCACCTTCTCCCTTCGGGAGAAGGTGCCGGCAGGCGGATGAGGGTGCGTTCGGAGCGAAAGTTGGATGTCACGCAAGCCCCGCACCCTCACCCCAACCCCTCTCCCGAAGGGAGAGGGGCTTTATCTGCAAAGGGCAGGGCGTTCCATACTCCACCGCATTTAGCCATCCAAACGTCCATCGCCCGCGGCAGTTGCATTCCGCCTGCTGCGGCGCAACACTCATGGAATTGCTTTCCCCAACCACCAACGAAGGTACTCGTGAACCCGCAAAGCCCCGCGTCGCTTCCTGCTGACGCATCCTGGATCGTGATGAAGTTTGGCGGCACCAGTGTCGCCACCCTGCCGCGCTGGCAGAACATTCTGGAGCTGGTGGCCAGCCGTCGCGCCGAAGGCGCGCGCGTGCTGGTTGTCGTTTCGGCACTCTCCGGCATCACCGACGCACTCAAACAACTGTGCGCACAGGAAGACAAGGGCAAACGCATCGAGGCTGCCAAGGCGATCGCACAGCGTCACTACGACCTGCTCGATCACATGCAGCTGGCGGTTCCGGGTATTTTGGCCGACCGCCTCGCCGAGCTCGCGCAGCTCGCCGAGGACGGCCCGTCGCTGCTGGGCGAACTCGCCTGGTCGGCGCTGGTGCAGGCGCATGGCGAGCTGATGTCCAGCGCGCTGGGCTCGGCGTTCCTAACCCACAGTGGCCTGCCCACGCAATGGGTGGACGCGCGCGATTGCCTCTCCGCCATCGCGCTGCCCAACCAGAACGAACGCACCAAGCTGCTTTCGGCAATGGTCGAGTGCAAGCCGGATCCGGCGTTGAACGCGAGGCTCGCGGAGCTTGGCGACGTGTTCATCACGCAGGGCTTCATCGCGCGCGAATCGCAGGGCCGCACGGTGCTGCTGGGCCGCGGCGGCTCGGACACGTCCGCCTCGTACTTCGGCGCCTTGCTGAAAGCGCAGCGCGTGGAAATCTGGACGGACGTGGCGGGCATGTTCACCGCCAATCCGCGCCAGGTGCCCAGCGCCCGCCTGCTGCAGCGGCTGGATTACGAAGAGGCCCAGGAAATCGCCTCCACCGGCGCCAAGGTGCTGCACCCGCGTTGCCTTTCGCCGCTGCGCGAGCCACGCGTGCCGCTGCTGATCAAGGACACCAACCGGCCCGAGCTGGAAGGCACCTTCATCGGCCCGGAGGTGCGCGAGCATGCGCCGAGCGTCAAGGCGATCAGCGCGCGCAAGGGCATCACCCTGGTGTCGATGGAATCGGTCGGCATGTGGCAGCAGGTCGGCTTCCTCGCCGACGTGTTCGCGCACTTCAAGCAGCATGGCCTGTCGGTGGACATGATCGGTTCGGCGGAGACGAACGTGACCGTCTCGCTCGATCCCACCGAGAACCTGCTCGACTCCGACGCGCTCGCCGCGCTGGCCAGCGACCTGGCCAAGGTGTGCCGCGTGAAAGTGATCGCGCCGTGCGCGGCCATCACCCTGGTGGGCCGCGGCATGCGCTCGATGCTGCACACGCTGTCGGGCGTGCTGGCGGAATTCGGCCAGCTGCGCGTGCACATGATCTCGCAGTCGTCGAACAACCTGAACCTCACTTTCGTGGTGGACGAGAACGTCGTCGACGAACTGCTGCCGCATCTGCACGAGCTGCTGATCACGGCGGGTGCGCTGCGCACCGACGACAGCGCGCTGTTCGGCCCGAGCTGGCAGGCGCTGTACGGCAGCGGCGAGGTATTGCCGCCGGCGGCTTCGTGGTGGCGTGACGGCCGTCGCGCCGACCTGCTCAAGCTCGGCGCCGAGCACACGCCACGTTACGTCTATCACCTGCCGACGGTGCGTCAGCAGGCGCGTGAATTGAAGACGCTGGCGGCGGTCGATCGCCTGCATTACGCGGTGAAGGCCAATACGCATCCGGCCATCCTCAAGGCGCTGGCGGAAGAGGGTTTCGGGTTCGAGTGCGTCTCGCCGGGCGAGCTGAAGGCCGTGATGGCGGTGGTGCCCGAATCGGCGCCGCTGTTGTTCACGCCGAACTTCGCGCCGCGCGAGGACTACGAGTGGGCGCTCACCACCCGGGCCACGCTGTCGCTCGATTCCATCTACCAGCTGGAGCACTGGGGCGAAGTGTTCCGCGGCCGCGAGGTCGTGCTTCGCCTCGATCTCGGTCGTGGGCTTGGCCATCACGAGAAGGTGCGCACCGGCGGCAGCGGCAGCAAGTTCGGCTTGCCGGTGGAGCAACTGGATGCTTTCCTGCGCCTGGCCGACACGCATGGGGTGACCGTGCGTGGCCTGCATGCGCACCTGGGCTCGGGCATCCTCGACGACGGGCACTGGGGCGAGGTCTACGGGCAGCTCGCCAGCATCGCCGAGCGCATCGGCAGCGTGACCTTCCTGGACATCGGCGGCGGCCTCGGCGTGCCGTCGCATCCGGGCGAGGCGCGACTGGACATCGCCGCGCTGGACAAGGTGCTGCGCGAGGTGAAGGCCGCTTATCCGCACTACAAGCTGTGGATGGAGCCGGGCCGTTACCTGGTGGCCGAGGCTGGCGTACTGCTCACCCGTGTCACCCAGACCAAGGGCAAGGGCAACGGCACCATCCGCTACCTCGGCGTGGACACCGGCATGAACAGCCTGATCCGTCCGGCGCTGTACGAAGCCTGGCACGAGATCGTCAACCTGACCCGGCTGGATGAGCCGGCCACCGCGCTGTTCCAGGTGGTCGGGCCGATCTGCGAAAGCGGCGACGTGCTCGGCACCGACCGCCGCCTGCCGGAACCGCAGGAGGGCGACGTGATGCTGGTGGCCCAGGCCGGCGCGTACGGCAAGGTGATGTCCTCGCCGTACAACCTGCGGGACGAGGCCGAGGAAATCATCCTCGAATAAGCTCGTGGCTCCCTTTCCATGGAGGAGAGGGGGCTTTCGCTCGTCATTCCGGCGCAGGCCGGAATCCAGCGACGGCAACGCATGGATTGCGCTGCACAGGCAAAGTCCCACGCACTGGATTCCGGCCTGCGCCGGAATGACGGTACTGCAGAGGCTGGCGCGTGTGCCGTCCCGATCGAGGCAGCGTGGCGCCGGCATGGCGATAAACAGATTTATGACGAGCGCAAGCCATGGGCTACAGGGTGCTGCGTTTCTGGAACAATGACGTCTTGAAGAATCTTGATGGGGTGCTCGGGGCCATTGGGGACGTTCTGGCCAGCCCCGCCCCTCACCCCAACCCTCTCCCCGAAGGGGAGAGGGAGCAATGCTCGCGGAGACTTGAGAGTGACGACCAACATCAACCCCCGCCTGACCCAGGTATTCCGCTTCGTGCGGTGCAGCTATGCCGACGGCGTGGCCGAGCTGGTGTACGCCTTCGACCATGGCGAGGAACTGATCGAGCGCGTGAGCTTCCCGCACGCGCCCGCCATTCCGGCGCATCACCAGGCCGCTTTCGACGAAGCGCTGAAGCTGTTGCACCTCATCGCCGGCGTCAGCTACTACAAAGCCGGCGTGCCGCCCCGCATCGAGGTGGCCGGTGGTCCGCTGGACGATGGCACGGCCAATCTGCTCGATGCGCTGTACCTGCACGGCCTGGCCGAGTTCGCCTATCGCAACGGCCTGGACCTGCGTGGCCGCATCGCCTTCCCGCGGGGCGGCGCGGCGAAGCCCGAAGCGAAGGCGCTCAGCCTGCCGCATCGCACCCTGGTGCCGATCGGCGGCGGCAAGGATTCGCTGGTCGCGGTGGAAGCCATCAAATCCATGGGCGGTGAAGCGACCGCCGTGTGGGTCGGCAACTCGCCGTTGATCGCCGCCTGCGCCGAGCGCACCGGCTTGGCCCTGCTCAACATCCAGCGCGAGCTGGCGCCTGGCCTGTTCGAACTGAACCGGCTGGGTGCATGGAACGGCCATATCCCGGTGACGGCGGTGAACTCGGCGATCCTCGCCGTGGCCGCCATCCTGTACGGCTACGACAGCATCGCTTTTGCCAACGAGCGCTCGGCGTCCGCCGCCACGCTGGAATACGAAGGCCAGCTGGTCAATCACCAGTGGAGCAAGGGCTACGCCTTCGAAGCACTGCTTGGCGACTGGCTGCACCGGCACGTGGCGGCCGACCTCGATTACTGCTCGCTGCTGCGTCCGTACTCGGAGCTGGCCGTGACGCGCACGTTCGCCAGGCTCACGCCGTATTTCGACGCGTTCTCCAGCTGCAACCGCAACTTCAGGATCCTCGGCCCCAAACCGGCGGATCGCTGGTGCGGGCAGTGCCCGAAGTGCCATTTCGTGTTCCTTGCGCTGGCGCCGTTCCTGGCCAAGCCGCGCCTGCTGTCGATCTTCGGCCGCAACCTGCTCGACGACGAGAACCTCGCTGCCGGTTTCGATGCGCTGCTGGAATACCAGGATCACAAGCCGTTCGAGTGCGTGGGCGAGGGCGCCGAGGCGCGCGCCGCGATGTATGCGTTGAGCCAGCGGCCGGAGTGGCAGGAAGATGCGCTGGTGGCGCGCTTCCGCAGCGAGATCCTGCCGCAGCTCGATGAAAAGGAGCTCGCCATCGAACCCTGGTTGCAGCCGTCGCCGGAGCACCGCATCCCCAAGCGCCTGCAACCCGCGCTGGCGTTCTTCGAGTGAGCCAGCCGCTGCGCATCGCCGATCTCGATGGCAAGCGTGTGGCCATCTGGGGGTTCGGCCGCGAAGGGCGCGCCGCCATCGCGGCGATCCGTTCGCGTTGGCCGCAACTGCCGTTGACGTTGTTTTGCAGCGAGGCCGAGGCGGCCGCCGCGTCATTGTTCGATGCGTCGCTCGCCGTGCGCGGACACGAACCCGATGCCATCGCGCTGGCGTCATTCGACGTGGTGGTGAAGTCGCCCGGCATTTCCGCGTACAAGCCGGCGCTCGTCGCCGCGCAGGAAGCGGGCGTGCGCGTCACCTCCGGCACCTCGCTCTGGTTCGCCGAACGGCCCGATGCGCGCGTCGTCGCCATCACCGGCACCAAGGGCAAGAGCACCACGACCGCCTTGCTCGCGCATCTGGCGCGAAGCCTCGGCGTGCGCACGGCGCTGGCCGGCAACATCGGCATGCCGATGCTCGAACTGGTGGACGCCTCGGCCGACCTGTGGGCGATCGAGCTCTCCAGCTTCCAGACGGGTGAGGCCGGTCCGGTGGAGTTGGGCGTCATCACCAGCCTCTACGAGGAACATCTCGACTGGCACGGTTCGCGCGAGCGCTACATCGCCGACAAGTTGAAGCTGGCCGATGCGTCGAAGCAGTTGCTGGTGAACGCCAACCAGCCTTATCTGCTGGAGCGCACGGCCCTCCACCCGCACCGCCGCCTGTTCGGCCAGGTCGAAGGCTGGCATGTCGCGGGTGGTTTCATCCGTCGTGGCGCGGCGCAGGTGTTCGATGTTTCGCAGCTGCGCGCGCCGGGCGAACACAATGCGCTCAACGCCTGCGCCGCCTTGACGGCGCTCGAGGTCATGGGGTTCGATGCGCTCGCCGCCGCCGATGCGTTGGCGAGCTTCCGGCCATTGCCGCATCGTCTGCAGCCACTGGGCGAACACGACGGCTTCGCCTGGATCAACGATTCGATCAGCACCACGCCGCAGGCGACGCTTGCGGCGCTGGGCAGCCTCGAAGGCCGTCGGGTCACCGTGCTCGTCGGCGGTCATGACCGCGGGCTCGACTGGAGCGTTTTCGTCACCGAGGCGAAGCGGCATGCCCCCCATGCCATCGTGGCGCAGGGCGCGAACGGTCCGCGCATTGCGCAGGCGCTGCGCGCGGCAGGCGTGGCCGTCGAAGAGACGGGCGATCTGGCCAAGGCCGTGGCTCGTGCACGCGAGCTGACACCGCCAGGAGGCACCATCCTGCTTTCGCCCGGGGCACCGAGCTTCGATCAGTTCCACGACTATGCCGAGCGTGGCCGTCGTTTCGCCGAACTGGCGGGTTTTGATGGCCACCAGATCGTGGGCATCGAAGGGCTTGGTGTCCTCTGAGCCGCTGTCGCCGCAGGCTGGGGCGTGCACGTGCCGTTACCGGTCCGCGTGACGCGCGGCCTGCAGCCCGTGGCAGCGTCGCGTAGACTGGCATCCCGCGCGGATGGAGCAGCTCCATGACCCAAGCGACGCCATTCCTGATGTTCCAGGGTAACGCGCAACAAGCCCTGGATCTGTATTTCGCCACGCTTCCCGAATCGCGGATGCTGGGCGTCGAGCGCTACCCCAAAGGCGGGCCCGGCCCTGAAGGCACCATCAAGGTCGCGCGCTTTTCCCTATGCGGTCGCGAGTTCATGTGTTCGGACAGTCCGATCAAGCACGGCTTCTCGTTCACGCCGGCCAGTTCGATCTTCGTGGAGTTCGACACCGTCGACGCGCTGGATCATGCCTTCGCGGTGCTGTCCGAGGGCGGGCAGGTACTGATGCCGCTGGACGATTACGGTTTCAGTCCGCGCTTCGGCTGGCTGGATGATCGCTTCGGCGTCTCGTGGCAGCTATCGTTGCCGCTGGCATCCTGATCGAGACCGTCATGTCCATGGAACTGCGCATCGACGACCTGCGTGGCCCGGAGATCGCCGCGTTGCTGCAGGAGCATTTGGACGACATGGCGCTGCATTCGCCGCCCGAGAGCATCCACGCACTCGATCTGGAAAAGCTCCGCCGGCCGGAGATCACCTTCTGGACGCTATGGCAGGACGGCGAACTGCTTGGGTGCGGCGCCATCAAGCAGCTCGACGCGACGCACGGGGAGATCAAGTCGATGCGCACTTCGCATCGTCATCGGCGCAAGGGCGTGGCTGCACGCATGCTGCAGCACATCCTGGACGAAGCGAGGCATCGCGGGTACCAGCGCCTGAGCCTGGAAACCGGTTCGCCCGCAGCCTTCGTGCCCGCCCGTGAGCTGTATGCGAGGTTCGGCTTCAGCTACTGCGGTCCGTTCGCCGATTACCTGGAAGATCCATACAGCGTGTTCATGACGCGCAAGCTCTGACGGCGCCGCCCGGCCGGCAGGCATACACTGTCCACCTCGCCGCCGTTGCCGAGGTGACTTTGATGAGCGATCCATCGCGTTTGAAGTTGCTGCGCATCACCCTCGTGGCAGTGGGCGTCCTGTGCCTGGCCCTCTATCCGCTGATGCGGGCTTGGCCGTCCGGATGGGCGTGGCACGAAGGCTATTCGGATTACCCGATGATGATCGTGGGCATCTACGCCACGCTGGGCGTGTTCCTCATACGGGCCGCTCGCGATCCGTTCGCCAACCTCAGCCTGATCTGGTTCACCGTGTGGTCCAGCGTGGTGCATGGCGCTGTCATGGCGGTGCAGGCCTTGAGCCATGCCGAGCATGTGGGGCACCTGTGGGGTGACGTGCCGGCATTGTTCATCGCGGCGATCGTGCTGGCGGTGTTGATGCCAAGGCCGGCAAGGATGTAGCCGGTCGTGGGTTGAGTCGCGCACAGGGTGCGCTCCCAC
>NZ_BCPR01000064.1 GCF_016586165.1 Dyella sp. EPa41
CGCGTTGTCCGCCGCCAACGGCAGGACCGGTCTGCTGCGCCGGGACCGGCTGCGTGGGTGCGTTGGTTTGTGCCCACGACATGCAGGCGCTCTTGTCTGCCTGCTGTTGCGCTGCGTCCTGTCCTTGGGCGGGATACGCCACCGGCGTCGGTGGAGGCTGCTGGGCAAGGGCAGCCGTGGCGACGGCGCAGCAACCCAGGGTGATGAAACGAACGGCGAGGTTGTTCATGTTGGCGCTCCGTGGGAAAGGTAGAACGCGACGGTGGCGGAAGGGCCTGCCGTCATCACTTCGGCTCAGCGAATCACGCCATCGCTCTTGAGCTTGGGAATGAGCGTGGAGGCGAGTTGGCGCGCGGCCTGCGGGATGTTGGTGGAGCTGACGTTCTCGGTCGTCGTGGACCAGATGACTTTCTCGGTCTTCAGATCCCACACGCTGGTTTCCAGAGTGACCACATCGTATTGCGTGAGTTCGGGCGACATCGACCAGGCGTTGCCATACCAGGCATAGAAGCGGCCGTAGGCGGGGCCCGAGGTCATTGCATTGGTCTTCTGTTCCACGCGCTGCACGCGCGTGGCCAGCAGGGCCTGCGCGCCGCTTTTCTTCACGAGCTCGATGAGCTGGTCCTGCGAGCCGCCGCCCACCGGAATCACCGCATAGCTTTCCTCGGCCGTCACGCCGGCGGCATGCAGCTGTTCGGCCACGGTGTCTTCGAACAGGCGCCGGTTGGTGTCACTCTTGGCGATGCCCAGCACGAGGATGTTGGAGACCGGCGGACCGGCCCAGCTCGGATCCTTCCACTGGTTGGTGACGGTGACGGCCGAACACGCCGCCAGCGCGGACGCTGCAAGCAACAAGACGGAGCGCAATGGCTTCATGACCTGGATCCTCCTCTCGGGGTGCGGACATCTCGGGTGACCGATGAAGCGATCGGCGTCGGCTGCTCGTTGCGCCGGATCATGGGCATGGCTCTTCTCCCGCAGGTGCATCGGCGTCGTAGGGTGTCAGCGGAATCAGGCCGAGGCGCTCGGCCTCGCGGATGAGCGCGACGCCGCTGTGCACGCCGAGCAGGTCGAGCAAGGCCTGGCGGTGGCTTTCCACCGTGCGCACCGAAATGCCGAGCGCGGCGGCGATCTCGCTGGTCCGCAAGCCCCTGGCCATGCAGCGGATGACATCGTGCTGTCGCCGGGTGAGGCGATGCGCCGCTTCGGGTGCCTGCAGCAAGGAGGCCATCAGCTCCGGACTGACATATTGGTTGCCCGCCGCGACGGCCTCCATGGCGCTGTAGAGCTCTTCGCTGGTCGACTGCTTGAGGATGTAGCCATTGGCGCCGGCCTGCATGGCCTGGCGCACGATCAATGGTTCGCCATGCGTGGAAAGCACGATGACGGGTATCTCGCAACCTTGTTTGCGCAACCGCCTCAGCACATGCAAGGCGCTGAAAGGCGAGAGGGCAATGTCGGTGATGACCAGGTCGGCTTCGTCGTTGAGTGCCGCCAGCAAGAGCGCCTCGCCATCGTGCACGATCCGCACGGAGTCGGTGCGCTTGGCCAGCAACCCCGCGAGCCCTTCGGCGACGCAGCGGTGCTCGTCCGCAAGCAGCACGCGCAGGCGTCGAATCTTGCCTTGCTTGCCATTCCGGCTGGCCATGCTCAGTGCCGCCGTTGTGCGGTACGCCGCACGCATCGGAGGTTGGCGCAGGCCATGGTCAGCGATGGCGGGAAGTCATGCCGCATCTGCCGGTTCCTCGATGTTGGGCCCCCAAGGCTTTGCATCAGCTTGGGCCGTCCGAAGCGCCGAGGTAAGCGAACTTTCACTCAAACCCGCTCAGTAAAAATACTGGACGGGCCTTGCGGAAATACCGATGCCCGCGGCCGTGCCGACGGCGCATCTTGGCCCTTGGTGGCTCCGCCCCGCGCATCCTTTGCCGCCGGTCCGTAGATCTACGCAAGTCATCACGGGGACGTGACGCCATCCGTGGGGAAATTGCGGGCGCGACGGGCGGCAGCGCCGGATAGGCTGCGCCCGCTTTGGATGGCCTCCCGCGACATGGTCGCGGGATCCGTGGGGGACGCATGGGCGAAAGGGCTTGGACTGACGGTCTGCCTCATCTGGCGCGTGGCGCCGGCATGTTCGTCGCCGCAATGGCCTTGCAGTGGCTGTCGATAGCCATGTGGAGCCGCCAGAGCGATACGCAGGTGATCTGGTTGCCCGGCCCTTTGCTGCTTTCCGCGTTGCTTTGCGAACCTGCGCGCTACTGGCCCGCCTACGACCTTGGCTGGCTGCTTGGCATGGTGTCGTTCGCCGTTGCGCTGGGGCTGCCCCTGCAAGGCACGGCGCTGATCTACCCGGTCTCGCTGGCGCTGATCAATGCGGCCGGCTACATCATCAGCCGGTTCCGTGCCGACCAGTCCATCGACGACTTCACCCGGTTGCTGGGATTCCTGGTCGTGGCCGTGGTGTTGCTTCCGATAGCCGCGTCGATGTTCATCGCCTGGCTGGCGTTCAGGACGACCTTGGCGCCGTGGCTGTCGGTGACGTGGTGGCATATCGGGCTGGCCGATGCGCTTGGCTATGCCTTGCTGCCGCCCGCGATCGTGAGCCTGGCCAACCCTGCATCGGCGTTGCGCCGCGATGCCTTGCCGAGCTGGAACATGCTGTTGATCACCACCGTCGCGCTGGTATTCCTCTGGCTGGGATGGCGTGAACTCGGCGAGATCGGCGCGTTGCGCCCCCTGCTGTTGCTTGCGCCGGTGCCGCTGGCCATCTACGTCGCGCTGCGCTCGCAGATTCCAGGGACCAGCGTGGTGAACCTTGTCATTGGCGTCATCGCCATCCAGCTCAGCCTCTCGCAGGACGGCCCCTTCGTACAGGGCGGCGCGAGCCATACCAATCTCAGCGTGCAGCTGTGGATGCTGGGCATGACCATCGCATCGTTGTTTCTCGCCGCGATGGTGGAGCAGCGCAGGGCGACGCAACGCGCGCTGTCGGCGAGCAGCAGCGAAGTGCGCGAGCTGGCCGGTCGATTGATCGTGGCGCAGGAGCAGGAGCGGGCACGCATCGCGCGCGACCTGCACGACGACATCAACCAGCGCCTTGCGGTGGCCTCCATCCGTCTTAGCGCATTGCGCCGGAAAGTAGACGAGAGCAACCGCAACGACGTGAGCCAGCTGCAGAGCGAGCTGATCGCCCTGTCGGAGGACGTGCGCCATCTTTCACACGACCTTCATCCCAGCATGCTTAGTCAGACAGGGTTGACTGCGGCGCTGGCGACGCTTTGCCAGGCGCAGCGGCAGCGCAGCGGCCCGCGCATCGAGCTGAAGGTGTCGCCACACGCCAAGGATCTTCCCGAAGACGTGGCGCTGTGCCTGTATCGCGTGACCCAGGAAGGCCTGGGCAATGCCGTGAGACATGCCGAGGCGCACCGGATAGAAGTGGCGCTGCAGATCGGTGACGAACGAGTGAATCTCACCATCAAAGACGACGGCAAGGGATTCGCCACGGAAGCAGAGGGGCATCGGGGACTGGGTTTGATGAGTATCGACGAGCGCACCAAGCTGCTTGGTGGCAGTTGTGGATTGCAATCGACTCTGGGGAAAGGAACCGAACTATGCATATGCATTCCGTTAGAACCGTGCAGACCGTTGCACGGCCAGGCCTGATCATCGCTGACGACCATCGCATGGTCGCCGAGGGCGTTCAGCACATCCTCGAGGAAGACTTCGAACTGCTGGAAATCGTTTCGGACGGCGAGGCACTCATCGATGCCGTGCGCCGCCTGCAGCCGGATCTGGTGGTGGCCGACATCAACATGCCCCGCTGCAACGGCATGGATGCGCTCAAGCGCCTGCGCCAGGTAGGCATGGGCACGCGCCTCATCTTCCTCACCATGCACATGGAGCCGGCCCTGGCCGTGGCCGCGCTGCGTGCGGGAGCCAGCGGCTACATCCTCAAGAGCTCGGCCGGCGAGGACCTGCGCAATGCGACGCAGCAGGTGATGCTGGGCGGCACCTACGTGACGCCGGCGCTGGGCGCGCGCTACATCAGCGGGCAGTTGACCGACACGCACAATCTCACCACCAAGCAGCTGCAGGTGTTGAAACTGGTGGGGGAGGGCCTGCGTTCCAAGCAGATCGCCTTGCAGCTGGGCCTGTCGGTGCGCACGGTGGAGGCACACAAGTACACCATGATGCAGGTGCTTGGCGTGCATTCCACGCTGGAACTGGTGCGCCGCGCCGAGGATCTCGGCCTGATGTTCTAGCCAGCCGGAAAAAAGTTCACGTTTTCCCGGGAATCCTGCGTCTTCAAGGTAATTTTACGTAGCAGGAACTCGGTTCTCTTTCGGTGGCGGAAGTTCCCACGATGGATAATGCTGCGTCGGTAGCGTTATCCGTCCTGGGGACGAGCATGACTCGACCGACGGTCGTCCTGGCCGAAGACCATCCCCCTGTCGCCGAACAGATCCGCGACGTGCTCGGCGCGGAGTTCGACGTGCTCGCGGTGGTCGGGCACGGCGAGGCCCTGGTCAAGGCGGTCCGCCGCCTGCGCCCCGACGCCGTGGTGACCGACATCAGCATGCCCGGCATGGACGGCATGCAGGCGGCCCGGGAGTTGCTCACCGAGTTGCCTGGCCTGCCGGTGGTGTTCATCACCGTGCATGACGACCCGACCCTGGCGCGCGCCGCGCTCACGATCGGCAAGGGCTATGTGCTCAAGGCCACGGCCGGCGAGGAACTGGGCGAGGCGGTGAAATGCGTGCTGGACAACCGGTACTTCGTTTCGGCGGCCCTGGGTCGCATCGAAGCGCTGGTCAAATCGCGCTAGCGGGCCGGCTCGGCGTAGGTTTGCAGCGCCCGCTCCAGGTCCTGGCGCAGAGTGGCGAAGCCGTCCCAGGGATCGCTGCGCAGCCTCGCAAGCCGACGCGGCACGGTGTGTATGTCGAAATCGCCCGGCCCCTTGCACTTGCCCAGATCCGGCCAGCGCAGCGGCGTCGCCACCGTCGCGCCGGCGCGTGCGCGCAGCGAGTACGAGGCCACGCTGGTCGCCCCTCGGCTATTGCGCAGATAGTCGATGAAGATCCTGCCGCCACGTTCGTCGATGGCGGCTTTCGCGATGAAGCGATCGGGTTGCTCATCGGCGAGCTTGCGGGCGAAGGCCTGCACGAAGCGCTTGGCGTCATCCCAGGTGCAAGGAGCATGAAGCGGCACCACGACATGCAAACCCTTGCCGCCGGTGGTGCGCACGAAGCTCTGCAGGTCGACATCGCCAAGACGCCGCTTGACCTGCCGCGCCGCCTCGACCACGTCGCGCCACGCCACGCCTTTGCCGGGATCGAGATCGAACACCAGATGGTCCGGCTGGTCGAGCGAGGATGCGCGTGCTCCCCATGGATGGAATTCGATCGTGCCGAACTGCACCAGGCCGATGATCGAGGAGGCGTCGCGCGGGCAAAGATAATCGGCCCATTTGCCGCTTTCCTCGCGTAGCCGGATATGGCCCACATGGCTCAACCCTCGCATCGGGTGCTTCTGGAAGAAGCCTTGTTCGCCGATGCCCTCGGGAAAGCGCAGCACCGAGGTGGGCCGATCGGCCACGCCGGGAAGGAACCACGCCATGACGGCGCGGTAGTAATCGGCGACGTCCTGCTTGGTGATGCCAAGCTCGGGGTAGAGGACGCGTTCGGGATGCGTGACAACGATGTCGTCAGTGTCTTGTCTGCTCATCGGACACAACCTCCATCAACGAACTGCGCGCCGCCCCTGCTGCGATGGGCCAGTGCCTGCGAGTCATGACCCTGCCGGAGCACGGGACAAGCCGGCGTGTATCAGGTGTGAAACAGTTGCCTTGGCCGCGAAACAGGCCCACTGTACCCGTCCTACGAATGTAGTCGTATTCCTACGCAATACTCAGTGAGGAGCCGATAGGTTCCTCCGCAGATCGAGTGCACTCTTGATCGGTCCGGAACGGACAAGTTGGTGAGCTTCGCGCTCACGCGATCGAAGTGACGGGGCTCTCCCTCTTCCTACTGGGTTTGGAACATGGTCACCTATTCGCTCAAGCAGTCTGCCGAAGGCCAATGGAACGTGTGCCGTTCGGGTGCTTCCTTGTTCACCCACTTGCAGCTGCCCGCTGCCATCCGGCTGGCGCGCGAAGTCGCGCGGGACGAGCACCTGCGTTCGGGGCGTTCCGTATGCGTGGAAATGCCCGGTACCGAGTCGACCATACGGCTCGCGCAATTCGCCTCATCCGGCCCTTTTCTGGTAAGGGCGGCCTGAGCGGCAACGAGGCGGACGGGCAGCGCATGCTGCGGGGCCGCTTGTCTGGATGACGCTGGCTGGGCAAAGTCGCGGGGTCACATGGCCAGGACCTACTCATGCGTCTGTCGCTCCGCTGCTCGTCCATCGCCTTGCTCGCGCTGGCTGCCCTGCCGTTGCAGGCCACCACGCTGCTGGTCAACGCCCACATCCACACCATGGACCCCTCGCGCCCTGAAGCCACGGCGCTGGCATGGAAAGAAGATGGTCGCCTGCTCGATGTAGGTGATACGGCCGACCTGCAGAAGCGCTATCCGGATGCCACCAAGGTGGACGCCCAGGGCGCCACGGTCATTCCCGGTCTGATCGACGCGCACGGCCATATGCTCGGCCTGGGCATGACCCATATCCAGGTCGACCTGGTGGGCGCATCGTCCAAGCAGGAGATTCTCGATCGCCTCAAGGCGGGCGTTGCCAAGCTGCCCAAGGACGCGTGGCTTGTCGGCCGCGGCTGGGACCAGAACCGCTGGGCGGGCAAGCAGTTCCCGACCGCGAAGGATCTCGACGCGGCCTTTCCCGATCGGCCAGTCTATCTCGAGCGCATCGATGGCCACGCCGTGTGGGTCAACAGCGCGGCGATGAAGCATGCCACCAAGGCGCTCGACGGCGATTGGCAACCGCAGGGCGGCCGCATCGTGCGCGAAGGCAAGAAAGCCACCGGTGTCCTGGTGGACGGCGCGGTGGGTCTCGTCGCCGAGGCCATCCCGCCGCTGAGCCATGAGCAGACGCGGGATGCCTACAAGGCGGCGTTTGCCGATGCCGTCGCGGTCGGCCTGACGGGCGTGCACGATCCGGGAGTGAACCTGGATGACTTCAAGGTCCTGCAGGAACTGGCTGCTGCCGGAGAGATCCCGCTGCGCCTGTATGAAATGGCTAACGGCAACCACGCGGCACTGGACTGGCTATGCACGCAGGGTGGCCGTTGGACCGATGCCAGCGGCCGCCTGCAGATGCGCACGGTAAAGCTCTACATGGACGGCGCCCTGGGCAGTCGTGGCGCGGCCTTGCTGGCGGATTACGCCGATGATCACGGCAATCGCGGCATCCTGGTCACTTCTCCCGATGCCTACCGCAGCGCCGTGGAAAAGGCCTATCAGTGCCACGTGCAGGTCGCCACGCATGCCATCGGCGATCGCGGCAACCGCATGGTGCTCGACACCTATCAGTCGGTGCTGGGTGATCACGCGGACAGCGACCATCGCTGGCGCGTGGAACACGCGCAGATCCTGGCGCTCGACGACATTCCGCGTTTCGCCAAGCTGCGGCTGATCGCATCGATGCAACCCACCCATGCGACCTCCGACATGCCGTGGGCCGAGCAGCGCCTTGGCGCCGAGCGCCTCAAGGGCGCCTACGCGTGGCAGCGCTTCATCCACGAGAAGGTGCCGCTCGCCTTCGGCTCGGACTTTCCGGTGGAACACGTCAACCCGATGCTCGGCCTCTATGCCGCGGTCACCCGCCAGGACCTCGACGGCCAGCCGCCGGGCGGCTGGCTGCCCGATCAGCGCGTCAGCCGCATCCAGGCCTTGGCCGGCTTCACCCGCGGCGCCGCCTATGCGGCCTTCATGGAAAACGAAGTCGGCACGCTCAAGGCCGGCATGCGGGCCGATTTCGTCATCCTCGACGGCGACCTGATGACCGTCCCGCCGCGGCAGATCGCCGACCTCAAGCCGCTGAGCACGTGGGTGGACGGGAAGGCGGTATACCGCGCCGAAAAGACGAACGCCGCGCACTAGCGCGGCATTCGGATGCGGCCTGATTGGCATAGGGCCCCTGCCACTGCAGGAGCGCACCTTGTGCGCGACAGCCTTTCGCGATGGGCTGCATGTTTGGCGTCATTGCGAGAGCGGGTACGCCTCCGGTAGCTCCGCTACCGCCAGGTTACCGCTTACGACCGTAGGAAGTCCCCACGGGACGCAGCGGGCGTTTCGACCTCCCGCCGGCCTTTTGTAGGAGCGCACCCTGTGCGCGACAGCCTTTCGCGCCGGTCTGCATGTTTGGCGCCATTGCGAGAGCGGGTACGCCCCCGGTAGCTCCGCTACCGCCAGGTTGCCGCTTACGACCGTAGGAAGTCCCCACGGGACGCAGCGGGCGTTTCGACCTCCCGCCGGCCTTTTGTAGGAGCGCACCCTGTGCGCGACAGCCTTTCGCGCCGGTCTGCATGGTTATTGTTCTTTTGAGATCGGGCTATTGGACGACGCGAAGCTAGTCCCGTGGGACGACGCGAAGCTAGTCCCCGTGGGACGCTCGAGTCACCTTTCTTTTGCTGGCCGCGCACGCGCTGTTTGCTTGCGAACGGCGAAGCCGGCCCGTACGCGGGGAGGCGCCATGGATGGCGCTGCTTTGGGAAGCGAGGAAGAGCGGAGGGCGGAACGCCCGGAGTCAAAGACCCCACGGGGACTAGCTTTGCGTCGAAAGCAACCCAAGGAAAATGGCCTTCAGAGGCAAGGCTCATAGCCATACGTGGGATAGAACCATCGGCGGACTGGGGCCCGCCGGACAGGCTCGTTACTGCTTCGAACGGAGCGGCTACACCGCAACGCGCCGATGCCTGAAGGACTTAAGGCACCGCCTCAAGCGGCTTGCGCACCGGTTGGCTCCCCCTCCCACGTGGGAGAGGGAGCCTCGGCATTACGCCGCCTTGCGGGCCACCACGCCGATCGAGGCGTGGGCGGTCTTCAGCGACTCCACCTTGTTGTCCTCGCTCAGGTTGACGCCTTCGGCGCGGACGAACTCAAGGTCCGTGACGCCGAGGAAACCGAACACGGCGCGCAGGTAGGTTTCCTGGAAGTCCATCGGGGCAGCGGCACTGCCTTCGCTGTACACGCCACCACGGGAGGAGGCGATGATGATGCGCTTGCCGCCGGCGAGGCCTTCCGGGCCGTTCGCGGTGTAGCGGAACGTCTTGCCGGCCACCGCGACGCGGTCGATCCACGCCTTCAGCTGGCTGGGGATCGAGAAGTTGTACATCGGCGCGCCGATCACCACGACGTCAGCGGCAAGGAACTCCTCCAGCATCTGGCTGCCCAACACGGCGGCCGGATCGCTGGCGTCAGCCACCGGGGTCCAGTGCGGAAGCGGGTTGGCGACCAGATCGTGGTAGGTGACTTCGGTCGCGGGGGCGTTACGGGTGAACTCGGCTACGATGGCAGCGGTCAGGCCGCGGGAGACGGAGTGGCTACCCAGGGCGCTGGCGTCGAGATGCAGCAGTTTCATGGCAATTCCTCAGTATCGGGCCGGACCATCCGGCGACGGGATAAAGATACTCAGGAGACAATCCATCGATAAGACGGGTAAAATCGAACGTATTGTTCCATCAAGGAAACAACGATGACGGTCTTGGACGGCGCCCTGCAGGATCTGAACGACCTGTACTTTTTCGCGGCAGTAGTGGAGCACGGTGGCTTTTCGTCCGCGGGGCGGGCGCTGGGCATACCCAAGTCGCGCCTGAGCAAGCGCATTGCGCAACTCGAGGAGCGCCTGGGCGTGCGCCTGCTGCAGCGGACGACCCGCCGCTTCGTGGTCACCGAAGTCGGAGAGCGGTTCTACAGCCATTGCCGCGCCGTGCTGGAAGAGGCCCGGGCCGCGCAGGAGGCGGTGGAGGAAGTGCGCTCCGAGCCGCGTGGCGTGGTGCGGGTCAGCTGCCCGGTGTCGCTGGTGCAGACCGTCGTGGGGCATATCCTGCCCGACTTCCTCGCCCAGCATCCG
This sequence comes from Dyella sp. EPa41, assembly GCF_016586165.1. Classification (GTDB taxonomy): domain Bacteria; phylum Pseudomonadota; class Gammaproteobacteria; order Xanthomonadales; family Rhodanobacteraceae; genus Dyella. Next base: position 10,021 of record NZ_BCPR01000064.1, read on the forward strand.
AAGATGCAGGTACGCCTGCACGCCACGGACCGTCGCGTCGACCTCATCGGCGAAGGCTTCGATGTCGCCATTCGCGTTCGCAGCAAGCTCGATACCGACGCGACCCTGGTCATGCGTACCTTCGGGCAATCGCGCGTGCTGCTGGTGGCCAGCCCCGAACTGCTCAAGCGCCATGGGCGCCCCACCGAGCCAGCCGAGCTTTCGCAGCTGCCGGCGCTCAGCAACCACGAACACGAAGGCGCGCAAAGCTGGGAGCTGCTGGATGCGCAGGGCGAGCGCGTGGTCGTGGACATCCAGCCGCGCCTCATCTGTGGCGATTTCGCCGCGCTGCTGCAAAGTTGCAAGCGCGGCATCGGCGTGGCCTTGTTGCCCGAATTCGTCTGCGGCCCGGGCATCGAGCGCGGCGAACTCGAAGTGCTGTTGCCCGAATGGAGCGTGCCACAGGGAACCATGCACTTCGTCTATCCCAGCCGGCGCGGTCTTTTGCCGGGCGTGCGGGCGTTCGTGGATTTCCTCGCGGAAAAGTTGCCCGATACCGTGCGCGAAAAGCACGCCCAATGCAGCAAATACGTCTGACCCCTGTACGACACAGGGCGCGTGTTAGCATCCTCGTTTAGCCTTCCAGACATCCGGACCATGCACATCGACACCAAGCTGCCGAAAGTCGGCACTACCATCTTCAGCGTCATGAGCCAGCTGGCGATCGAGCACAAGGCCGTGAACCTGGGGCAGGGCTTTCCCGATTTCGAGCCGCCCGAGGCATTGCGCGAGGCGGTGACGCGCGCCATGGCCGAGGGGCGCAACCAATACGCGCCGGGTATCGGCCTGCAGCCACTGCGCGAGCAGATCGCGTTGAAGACGGAGCGCATGTATGGGCACAAGCTGAGCGCCGACACCGAGGTGACGGTAACCTCGGGCGCCACCGAAGCGCTGTTCGCCGCCATTGCCGCCGTGGTGCGTGCGGGTGACGAAGTGATCGTGTTCGATCCGGCCTACGACAGCTACGAACCGGCGATCGAACTGCAGGGCGCGCGTGCCGTGCACATCCCGCTGCAGGCACCGACCTTCTCGGTCGACTGGCAGCGCGTGCGCGATGCGGTCACGCCGAAGACGCGCATGATCCTGATCAACAGCCCGCACAACCCGACGGGCGCGGTGCTGTCTTCGGCGGACCTCGACGAACTCGCCGCCATCGTGCGCGACACCGAGATCGTGGTGCTGTCCGACGAGGTCTACGAACACATCGTGTACGACGGCGCCCAGCACCAGAGCGTGCTGCGCCACGCGGAGCTCGCCGCGCGCAGCTTCGTGGTGTCCTCGTTCGGCAAGACCTACCACTGCACCGGCTGGAAGGTCGGCTACGCCGTGGCACCCAAGGCGCTGTCGGCCGAGTTCCGCAAGGTGCACCAGTACCTCACGTTCTGCACCTTCCATCCGGCGCAGGTCGCCTTCGCCGGGTTCATGGCGAGCACGCCCGAGCATTACCTGGAACTGCCGGCGTTCTACCAGGCCAAGCGCGATCGCTTCCGCGAGCTGATCAAGCCGTCGCGCTTCAAGCTGCTCGATGTGCCGGGCGGTTATTTCCAGCTGGTGGACTACTCCGCCATCAGCAACCAGGATGACGTGGCGTTCTGCGAGTGGATGGTGAAAGAGGGTGGCGTGGCCGCGATTCCCCTGACGCCGTTCTACGAAACCGCGCCGGGCACGCACCTGCTGCGCCTGTGCTTCGCCAAGAGCGACGCCACCATGGACGCCGCCGCGGAGCGCCTATGCAAGCTCTGAGAGTTTCCCTGGTGCAGGGCGCCACGCGCTGGCACGACGCACCCGCCAACCGCGAGTACTACGGTGAGCTGGTGCGTCGCGTGGCCGGCCAGACCGATCTCGCCGTGTTGCCGGAAACGTTCCTTTCCGGCTTCAGCAACGACACGCGAGCCAGCGCCGAAACCATGGATGGGGAGGGCGTGGCCTGGATGCGTGCGCTCGCGCAGGAAGTGGATGCCGTGCTGTGCGGCAGCCTGGCCATCCGCGAGGGCGATACCGTATTCAACCGCCTGATCTGGGCGCGCCCGGACGGCAGCTTTGCGCAGTACGACAAGCGCCATCTGTTCCGCATGGCCGGCGAACACATGCGCTACGGTGGAGGCAACGAACGGCTGATCGTCGAGCTCAAGGGCTGGCGCATTCTTCCGCAGGTCTGCTACGACCTGCGTTTCCCGGTGTGGCTGCGCAATGGCCGTCGCGAAGAAGCGACCGGTGGCATGGATTACGACCTCGCGGTGTTTGTCGCCAACTGGCCGGCGCCGCGCCGCCAGCCGTGGCGCACGCTGTTGCGCGCACGCGCCATCGAGAACCTGAGCTACGTCATCGGCCTCAACCGCGTCGGCGTGGACGGCAACGACCTGCCTTATGCGGGCGACAGCGCCGTGCTTGATCCGGTCGGCGAGCCACTGGTCGAACTGGGCCCGCAGGAGCAGGTGGTGACGGTAACCGTCGACCCGGCGCCACTGCTCTCGCATCGCGAGCGCTTCCCGGCATGGATGGATGCGGACAGTTTCAAGCTCGACACTTGAACCTCCTCTCCCCGTCGGGGAGAGGATTGAGGTAAGCGGGCAATCTTGCGGCGCCGCCGTAAAAGAGCCGGCTCCAACAGATTCTTTCGCGAGCACCTACTCCTCACCCCAGCCCTCCTCGCTCCTCAAAGCCGCAGCCATCCATGGCCGCTCCCCGCGTGCCCCGGAGGGGCGAGGGCGGGAAAACTCACAGGATGGAAAGCACCGCTTCCGGCGGACGTCCAATCGCCGCCTTGCCGTTGGCAACGACGATGGGACGTTCGATCAGGCGCGGGTGACTCGCCATCGCCGCGACCAGCGTGGTGTCGTCGAGCGTGGGGTTGTCCAACCCCAGTTCGGCGTATTCGGGTTCGTTCTTTCGCATCAGCTCGCGCGGCGTCATGCCGAGCATGTCCAGCAACTGCACCAGCTCGGTGGTACTCGGCGGCGTCTCCAGGTAATTGACCACCTGGCAGACTTCGCCGCGCGACTCGAGCAGCTCGAGCGTCGCGCGCGACTTCGAGCAGCGGCTGTTGTGGTAGATGCGTACCGTCATCAACGGTTGCCGTGACGGTTGCCACCGCGGCCGCCACCGCCGTGGGGACGCCCACCGCCGGTACCGCCGCCGTGGCCCTGCGGGCGATTGCCGCCACGGCCCTGCGGACGACCGCCCTGGCCTGGACCACCGGAACGACCGCCGGGCTTGCCGCCTCGGCTACCACCCGGGCCGCCACTGCGATTGCCGCTGGCACCGCCGCCGAAACCACCATAGGGGCTGCCGCCGCGGCTTTCGCCGGAACGACCGCCACCACCGAACGGCCGGCCACCTTCGGCCGAACGCGCACCAAACGACTTGCCGCCGCCGGGGCCGCGACGACCGCCGCCGCCGGCTGCGCCGCCACGGGCACCACCGCCTTCGCGGCTTTCACCGGCGAACCAGGTGCGCACCGACGGCAGTTCCTGGCCCGGCGCCACGCCGCGCTTGTTCTTGCGCTGCATGCCATTGGACGGACGATCCGGACGGTCGACATTGCCGTTGACCTCGCGGCCGGGCTTGCGGCGCTGCTGCTTGCCGCGCGCCGGTTCCTCGCGGATGCGGTCATAGGCGCGCAGCTCGCGGGCTTCGTCCTGGTAGCCGGAGCTGTAGCCGCCGGTCGCGCCACGCTCGGGGCGGTACTCGGTGACGTTGCGCGGCGCGCGGCGCTGATGCAGCACCGGGCTCAGCGTGAGCACCGGCTGCGGCGCGCCGAGGCCGGTGGTCTTGCGCAGGTCCTTCACGGCTTCCTCGCCCAGCGCTTCGCAGTCGCCGCGGCGCAGGTTGCGCGGCAGCTCCACGCTGCCGTAGCGGATGCGCTTCAGGCGGCTGACCAGGAAGCCCTGCGAATCCCACAGGCGGCGCACTTCGCGGTTGCGTCCCTCGCGGATCACCACGCGGAACCAGCTGTGGCTGCCGCCGCGGCTGATCACGCCGATTTCGTCGAAGCGGGCGGGGCCGTCTTCCAGTTCCACGCCGGCCTTGAGCTTCTCGATGATCTCGTCGGGCACTTCGCCGTGCACGCGGCACAGGTACTCGCGTTCGAGCCCGCTCTTGGGGTGCATCAGCGCATTGGCCAGTTCGCCGTCGGTGGTGAGCAGCAGCAGGCCGGTGGTGTTGATGTCGAGACGGCCCACGGCGACCCAGCGCGCACCCTTCAGGCGCGGCAGCTGTTCGAACACGGTGGGGCGGCCTTCGGGATCTTCGCGCGTGGTCACCACGCCTTCGGGCTTGTGGTAGACCAGCACTTCGGTTTCGTCGCGGTTGTCGGTGGCGACGACGAACTGCTTGCCGTCGAGCACGACGCGATCACCGGCATGCACGCTGGCGCCGATGGTGGCCGGCGTGCCGTTGAGTTCGACTTCACCGGCCTGGATGCGCTGCTCCAGCATGCGGCGTGAACCGAGCCCGGCATTGGCCAGCACCTTGTGCAGGCGCTCTTCGAGGGCGGGCGTGGTTTCGTCGCGCGGGGTGCGCTTGAGGGTCAAAACGGATTTCTGGGGCGCAGTCATGCGCGGTACTCCTCGGTGTCTTGCGTGGCGTCGCCTTCGTCGGCGTCCGCGTGGGTCGCTGCCTCGTCGGCAGTGTCAGTCGGGGCCTCGGCGTGCGGGGCAGCGCCGGGTTCGGAAGAGGCGACTTCCATCGCCTCGGGTTGTTCGTCGGCCGGCGCGTCGGAGACGGCGGCGCCGGTGGGTTCGTCGTCGGCGGGCGCGGGTGCCTCGTCGGTGGTGTCTTCCACGATGGTGTCGGTTTCTTCGCCCGCCACCACCAGGGTTTCGTTCTCTTCGTCCGGATCGATCGGCAGGTCCCGCGCCACGCGAACCGGAAGCGGCTCGGGCGCGATGCTCATCTGCGGATCTTCCATGTCGCGGATTTCCGACAGGGGCGGAAGTTCATCCAGCGACTTCAGGTTGAAGTAGTCGAGGAAGGCGCGGGTGGTGCCGAACAGCGCCGGCTTGCCGGGCACGTCGCGATAGCCCACCACGCGGATCCACTCGCGCTCTTCCATCGTCTTGATGATATTGGATGAGACCACGACGCCGCGGATTTGTTCGATTTCCGGGCGCGTGATCGGCTGGCGGTACGCGATGAGTGCGAGCGTTTCGAGCAGGGCGCGCGAGTAGCGGCTGGGTTTTTCCGTCCACATCCGCGAAATCCACGGGTGCACGTTCTGTTTCACCTGGTAGCGGAAGCCCGAGGCGACTTCGCGCAGCTCCACCCCGCGGTGGGCGCAGTCTTCGGCGAGTTGCTCCAGTGCCCTGGACACTTCCTCGCGGCCGACTTCGTCCTCTTCGCCGAACAGTTCCAGCAATTGAGGGACCGTCATCGGCTGGTTGGACGCCAGCAATGCCGCCTCGATGATGGGTTTGAGTTGTTCGATCTGCATGGCCTCAGTTCAGGTGAGGATGAATGAATGGGCTTGGGCGGCCAACCGCCTACTCGGCCGCCGCGGCCTGCTCGTCATCGGCGAACAGCTCGCCCGGCTCCTCGGCGTGCGCCGTCTTCGAGCGCACGTAGATCGCCGCCAGCGGTTCTTCCTGCACGATCTCCACCAGCATTTCCTTCGCCAGTTCGAGCATGGCCAGGAAAGTGACCACCACGCCCAGGCGTCCCTCGCTCACGTCGAACAGCGTTTCGAAGCGATGGAAGCTGGTGTCGCCCAGGCGACTGAGCAGCTCGCCCATGCGCTGGCGCACGCTGAGCGCCTCGCGCTTGATGGCGTGATGCCCGAACAGCTCGGCGCGGTGCAGCACGTCCTTGAGCGCCAGCAACAACTCCTTCAGTTCCAGCGGCGGCGGCAGCTTGACCACGGTCCGTTCGCCCGTGTCCGCATGGACCGGCGCGAAGTCGCGTTCCATGCGGGGCAGGGTGTCGATGTCTTCCGCGGCCTTCTTGAAGCGTTCGTACTCCTGCAGGCGACGGACCAGCTCGGCACGGGGGTCTTCCTCCATGCCTTCCTCGGCCGGCGGCCGCGGCAACAGCAGCCGCGACTTGATTTCGCCGAGGATAGCGGCCATCAGCAGGTATTCCGCCGCCAGCTCCAGCCGCATCACATCGCGCATCATCTCGATGTAATCCATGTACTGCCGGGTGATCTCGGCGACAGGGATGTCCAGGATGTCCAGGTTCTGCCGGCGGATCAGGTACAGCAGCAGGTCGAGCGGGCCTTCGAACGCCTCGAGGATGACCTCGAGCGCATCCGGCGGGATGTACAGGTCCTGCGGCATCTGCAACATCGGTTCGCCGCGCACGATGGCCAGCGGCATTTCCTGCTGTTGCGGTACCGACGCAAACGCGTCCTGCGGTGCTGTGACCGTCTGAGGCTCGACTGGCTCAGTGCTCATCAATACCTGTCGTTGGGCCGCCCACGACGGCCTGCGTTGCATTCAACACGTTAGGAAAGGTTCTGTTCCGCCGCATTCGCCTGGCGAATGCCCCCGCCCGAATCGCGGCCCTTGGCTGGCGACTCGTTGAAGCCTTGTTGCGCGATGCCTAGCCAGTGCGTCTCGCGTCACCGTCGCGGGCATGCATGATGAAATCGCGCGTCTGGCGTTTCGATCAGGCTGGCCGTGAGCGACCCTTGAGCGTCTCCGGATGGCCAGGGGCCACGGCAAAGACGCAAGCCATGACGTGACGAAACCTGCGTCACTGGCTTCTCAATCGGTCGGCTGAGTGCATCGGGATGGGGTGCCGTAGCGGTCGATCCTGGCCGATCGTGCGCGCACCCTTATGACCCACGCGTGACCAAGATTAGCGGCTGCAAGCCGGCAAGTCCAGTACACCGGAAGGCCTGACTGACGGCAGAATAGCAATGCATGCCGCCCGACGAACGCTCGATCATCCATGTCGACATGGACGCCTTCTACGCGTCCGTGGAACAGCTCGACCATCCGGAACTGCGCGGCGTGCCCGTCATCGTCGGTGGCCTGGGGCCGCGCGGCGTGGTGTCCACCTGCAGCTACGAGGCCCGTCCGTTCGGGGTACGTTCGGCCATGCCGACGGCGCAGGCGCGGCGATTGTGCCCTGATGGCGTCTACCTCTGGCCGCGCATGGCGCGCTACGAGGACGTGTCGGCCCAGGTGTTCGAGGTGTTCCATGAAGTGACGCCCATGGTCGAAGGCTTGTCGCTGGATGAGGCCTTCCTGGATGTCACCGCCAGCCTGCGCCTGCTCGGCTCCATCGAGACCATCGGCCGGCGCATCAAGGAGGCGATCCGCGAACGCACGAGCCTGGTGGCGTCGGTGGGCATGGGGCCCAACAAGCTGCTGGCCAAGCTGGCCGGCGAGCTCTCCAAGCCGGATGGTTTCCGCCGGATGACGGCAGCGCATGCGGCGCAGGAACTCGCGCCGCTGCCGGTGGGGAGGCTCTGGACGGTGGGCAAGGTCACCGAGCAGGCATTGCACCGGATCGGCGTGCGGACCATCGGCGAATTGGCAGCATGTGACACGGCGCGTCTGACCCATGCGCTGGGGCGTCAGGCTGGCGTCATCCAGGCGCTGGCGCGCGGCGAGGATGACCGCGAGGTGGTGTCGGACCAGGCCGAACAATCCGTCGGTGCCGAGCACACCTTCGATACCGACCTGGCTGAGCTCGCCATGGCCGAATCCTGGCTGCTGCGGCATTGCGAGCGCATTGCGGCGCGCGCACGCCAACGTGGACTGACCGGACGGACGGTCACGGTGAAACTGCGCGAGCCCCCGTTTGTCACCTATACACGCCAGGCCCGCCTGCAGGCGCCGAGCGCCTCGGCCAGCGAGATCTATGAAGTGGCACGAGGCTTGCTTCAGGGCTGGTGGAAGAGTCAGCGAAAGCCGCGGCTGCGCCTCCTGGGCGTCAGCCTGTCGGGTTTCGAGGGACGCCGGCAGCAGGACTTGTTCGAGGCGGGGTCCTCGACGCCGGCATCCGACGACGTGCAGGACAGGATCAATTCGCGGTTTGGTTCGGGGAGCCTCGTGCGTGCCGGTGTATTGCGCACACGCGAGCGGGATTGACGTATCACGGGAGTGCGCCATCATCGTTCGGATGGGCGGCACGTTTTGGAAAGAGCAGTCGGCGCATGCGCGCCTGGTGCGGGGAGAGTCGGCAGGATGAGCAAAGCGGAAGACAATGCCCGGAACGGTTCCGACCAGGAACAACTGCGTCCGGCGCGCATGCGGATCGAAACCACGGTGCTGATGAGCCGCGGCGACGAATCGCATCCCACCGAACTGGTGGATATCTCCGCGACGGGCGTCCTGCTACGCCGCCCGCTGGGCTGGGAAGGCGAGCAGGGGCAGAGCTGGATCCTCGACATGATCTTTGGCCACGATCTGCATATTCATCTGGAGGCGCAGGTCATGCGCATCTCCGACCGCCATCTGGGTTTCGCCTATACGCGCATCCCGGAAGACAAGCAGGTACCGTTGTGGAACCTGCTCGGCGGTTACGCCGATATCCTGGAACTCTGGCACGACTGATCGCCGGTTGCCTCAGTACAAGGCAAAACGCCCGCCGTTCGGCGGGCGTTTTCGTTGGTGGGCGCGTGTTGCGCTCAGCCGTGGGCAGCCGCCGGCTTCTTTTCGTCGCGCAGCTCGCGGCGCAGGATCTTGCCCACGTTGCTCTTGGGCAGGCTGTCGCGGAACTCGATCAACTTCGGGCGCTTGTAGCCGGTGAGGTTGTCGTGGCAGAACTTCTTGAGTTCTTCCACGGTGAGCTTCGGGTCCTTGCGCACCACGAACAGCTTCACCACTTCGCCGGAATGTTCGTCGGGTATGCCTATCGCGGCCACCTCGGCCACGCCGGGGTGCTGCATGACGACGTCTTCGACTTCGTTGGGGTACACGTTGAAGCCGGACACCAGGATCATGTCCTTCTTGCGGTCCACGATGTAGACATAGCCGCTCTCGTCCATGCGGGCGATGTCGCCAGTGTGCAGCCAGCCGTCGGATCCCAGCACCTTGGCGGTTTCCTCGGGACGCTGCCAATAGCCCTTCATCACCTGCGGACCGTGCACCATCAGCTCGCCCACTTCGCCGATCGGCAGCGGCTGGCCTTCCTCGGACCAGATGGCGACGTCGGTAGAGGGGATCGGCAAACCGATCGAGCCGTTGTAGTCCTTGAGATCCAGCGGATTGATGCACGCCGCCGGCGAGGTCTCGGTCAGGCCGTAGGCCTCGACCAGGGTGCAACCGGTCACTTTCTTCCAGCGCTCGGCCACCGCGCGCTGCACTGCCATGCCGCCGCCCAGGCTCAGGTGCAGGCGCGAGAAATCGAGTTCCGCGAAACCCGGCGTGTTGAGCAGGCCGTTGAACAAGGTATTGACGCCGGTGAGTGCGGTGAAGTTGGACTGCTTGAGTTCCTTGACGAAGCCGGGCATGTCGCGCGGGTTGGTGATCAGCCAGTTCAGACCGCCCAGGCGCATGAACACCAGTCCGTTCGCGGTGAGCGAAAAGATGTGGTACAGCGGCAGGGCGGTGATGATCACTTCCTCGCCGGGCTTGGCGTTGGCGCCGATCCACGCGCCTGCCTGCATCATGTTGGCCACCATGTTGCCGTGCGTGAGCATCGCGCCCTTGGCCACGCCGGTGGTGCCGCCGGTGTATTGCAGGAAGGCGATGTCGTCGTGGCCCAGCTGCACCTTCGGCAACGGGTGCGAGGCACCCTGCGACAGCGCATCGCGGAAACGCACCGCGTGCGGAATGCTGTACGGCGGCACCATCTTCTTGATGTTCTTGAGCACGAAGTTGATGGCCACGCCCTTGAGGCCGAGCAGGTCGCCGATACCCGTGGTGATGACGTGCTTCACTTCCGTCTCGGCCACCACCTGCTGCAGCGTGGCGGCAAAGTTGTCCAGCACCACGATGGCCTTGGCGCCGGCGTCCTCGAGCTGGTGCTTGAGTTCGCGCGCGGTGTACATCGGGTTGGTGTTGACCACCACCATGCCCGCGCGCAGCGCGCCGAACAGGGCGATGGGGTACTGCAGGACGTTGGGCATCATGATCGCGATGCGATCGCCCTTGGCCAGCTTGAGGACGCCGGTGAGATAGCCGGCGAACTGGCGGCTCAGTTCATCGATCTGGCCGTAGCTGAGCTGCTTGCCGAAGCTGGCGAAGGCGGGGCGCTGGCGGAAGCGCTCGAAGGCTTCTTCCACGACGGCGGCCACGGAGGCGTACTGGTTGGTGTCGATCTGCGCGGGGACGCCTTCCGGATAGTGGGCCAGCCACGGACGCTCATTGCTCATGTGGAATCCAAAGCTCCTTCGTTGTTCGGCCCGTTGGTGATGGTGGCACGGCTGGGGCAAGATGGCGACGCGGCATTGGAGCATACGCTCGCGTATAGCGGCAAGCCGCGCCGCAGCGAGATTCCGGGGGAACGTCCGTGCAAAAACTGCTTATGAAACCACTGCTTTGCGCCGTGCTGGCGCTGGGTCTCGCGGCCTGCCACCGCACGCCCGACGAAAGTCGGGTGCGCCACGGTATCGAAACCGCCCAGCACGCGGCCGAGCAGGTGGACGCGTCTGCATTGGGCGACGTCATGACCGACGATTTCACCGGCAACAACGGCGAACTGGAACGACGCCAGTTGCTCGGCATGCTCCGTGCGGCCGCGTTCCGGGGCGAGACGATTCATGCGCTTACCGGCCCGGTGACGGTCGAGCCGCGAGGCGACCGCTATGTCGCGCGCTTCACCGTCACGCTGACCAGCGGGGGCAAGCTGCTGCCCGCGCAGATCGGTGTATACGAAGTGGAGACGGCGTGGCGGAAGGACGGGCGCGAATGGCGCTGCTATTCGGCCACCTGGAAGTCTGCGTAGGGCGCTGTCGAGCTCGGCCTTTGGCGGGGGCCAGTGCGAGACAAGCCGACGGAGCGGTGACGCTGTGAGGCTGCGGTCGCGCACAGGGTGCGCTCCTACATTTGGGAGGCGAGGCGAAACTGCGAGGCGCCGGCTCTTCTGTAGGAGCGCGACCCAGTGCGCGACAAGCCGACGGAGCGGTGACGCTGTGAGGCTGCGGTCGCGCACAGGGTGCGCCCCTACATTTGGGGAGGTGAGGCGAAACCGTGTGCGCCAGCTCTTCTGTAGGAGCGCACCCAGTGCGCGACAAACCTACGGAGCGGTAACGCCGTGAGCCCGCGGTCGCGCACAGGGTGCCCTCCTGCAAATGAAGAATGGAAGGGCACGCGACGCTGACAAAAGAAAATGCCGCCAACGGGCGGCATTTTCCTTCTACCCGAACAGGCGTGGCTTCAGGCCGCGGTCTTCTTCCCGGCCAGCTGGCGCAGCACGTACTGCAGGATGCCGCCGTGGCGGAAGAACTCGCGTTCCTTCGGCGTCAGCAGCAACACCTTCACCTTGAAGGTCTTCTGGCTGCCGTCGGCGCCGGTGGCGGTGACCTTGGCGGTCTTCGACTCGCCGCCGTCCAGGCCGACGACGTCGAACGTCTCCTTGCCGGTCAGGCCCAGCGACTGCGCGTTCTGGCCGTCCTCGAACTGCAGCGGCAACACGCCCATGCCGACCAGGTTGGAACGGTGGATGCGCTCGAAGCTCTCCGCGATCACCGCCTTCACGCCCAGCAGCAACGTGCCCTTGGCGGCCCAGTCGCGCGAAGAGCCGGTGCCGTATTCCTTGCCGGCGATGACCACGAGCGGCGTCTTCTCGGCCTTGTACTTCATGGCCGCGTCATAGATGGCCAGCTGCTCGCCCGAGGGAACGTGCAGGGTGTAGCCGCCTTCGACGCCGTTGAGCATGAGGTTCTTGATGCGGATGTTGGCGAAGGTGCCGCGCACCATCACATCGTCGTTGCCGCGGCGCGAGCCGTAGGAGTTGAAGTCCTTCGGGTCCACGCCCTTGCCGATCAGGAAGCGGCCGGCGGGGCTGTCCTTCTTGATCGAACCGGCGGGCGAGATGTGGTCGGTGGTGATGGAGTCGCCGAACAGGCCCAGCACACGTGCGCCGTGGATGTCCTCGACCGTGCCCGGCTCCTTGCTCATGCCTTCGAAGTAAGGCGGGTTCTTGATGTAGGTGGAGTCGTCCCACCTGTACACGTCGCCATCCGGAGAGGCGATGTGGTTCCAGCGGCTGTCGCCCTTGAACACATCGGCGTAGCTCTTCTCGAACATCTGCGGATTGATGGCGCCGGCGATGGTGTCCGAGATTTCCTTGTTGGTCGGCCAGATGTCCTTGAGGAACACCGGCTTGCCGTCGCTGCCCGTGCCCAGCGGCTCCCTGGTGAGGTCGATGTCCAGCGTGCCGGCCAGCGCATAGGCGACCACCAGCGGCGGCGAAGCGAGATAGTTCATCTTCACTTCGGGATGGACGCGGCCTTCGAAGTTGCGGTTGCCCGAGAGCACCGACGCCACCGCGAGGTCGCCCTCGGCGATGCCCTTGCTGATTTCCACCGGCAGCGGGCCGGAGTTGCCGATGCAGGTGGTGCAGCCGTAGCCGACGATGTAGAAGCCGACCTTTTCCAGCTCCTTCAGCAGGCCGGTCTTTTCCAGGTAGTCGGTAACCACCTTGGAGCCCGGGCCGATCGAGGTCTTCACCCAAGGCTGCGCCTTCAACCCCTTGGCGGCGGCCTTCTTCGCGACGAGACCGGCGCCGAGCATCACGCTGGGGTTGGAGGTGTTGGTGCACGAGGTGATCGCGGCGATCACCACGGCGCCGTCACCGAGCTTGAAGGACGCGCCGTCCTTCTCCACGCGCACGCCGCCGTCGGTGATGTCGTTGGCGGGGTTGCCGATCGCCGCCGAGCCGCCTTCGGCGATGAAGTCGGCCGTTTCGGCGTTGCGCGGACGACGGTTGGCGGTCAGCGGGCCGACGGCATCCTGGAAACTCTTCTGCACGCCTTCCAGCAGCACGCGATCCTGCGGGCGCTTGGGGCCGGCCAGCGAAGGCTTCACGTCGGCCAGGTCGAGTTCCAGGGTGGTGGTGAAGCGCGGCTCCACCGCGTTCTCGTCATGCCACATGCCCTGCGCCTTGGCATAGGCTTCGACCAGCTTGATCTGTTCCTCGCTGCGGCCGGACAGGTGCAGGTAGTTCAGTGCTTCCTGGTCGATCGGGAAGATGCCGCAGGTCGCGCCGTATTCCGGTGCCATGTTGCCGATGGTGGCGCGGTCGGCCAACGCGAGATGCTTCAGGCCACTGCCGAAGAATTCCACGAACTTGCCCACCACGCCGAGCTTGCGCAGCATCTGGGTGACGGTGAGCACGAGGTCGGTGGCGGTGACGCCTTCGGACAGCTTGCCGGTGAGCTTGAAGCCCACCACCTGCGGAATCAGCATGGAGGACGGCTGGCCGAGCATGGCCGCTTCGGCCTCGATGCCACCCACGCCCCAGCCCAGCACGCCGATGCCGTTGATCATGGTGGTATGCGAGTCGGTACCGAACACGGTGTCGGGGTAGGCCCACGGCTGGCCGTCCTTGTTCGCGGTGAACACGACGCGGGCGAGATGCTCCAGGTTCACCTGGTGCACGATGCCCGTGCGCGGCGGCACCACCTTGAAGTTGTCGAACGCTTTCTGGCCCCAGCGCAGGAACGAATAGCGCTCCTGGTTGCGATGGAATTCGATCTCCACGTTCTGCTCGAGCGCAGCCTCGGAACCATAGACGTCGACCTGCACGGAGTGGTCGATCACCAGTTCGGCCGGCGCCAGCGGATTGATCTGCTTGGCATCGCCGCCGAGCTTCACCACGGCGTCGCGCATGGCCGCGAGGTCGACCACGCAGGGCACGCCGGTGAAGTCCTGCAGTACCACGCGCGCCGGCATGAAGGCGATTTCGGTATCGGGTTCGGCCTTGGCGTCCCAACGGGCCACCGCCTCGATTTCCTTGGCGGTGACGTTGACGCCATCTTCGTGGCGCAACAGGTTCTCCAGCAGGATCTTGAGCGAGAAAGGCAGGGTCTTGAGGTCAAACCGCTGGCCGAGCTTGGCGAGACTGGCGATCTGGTACGGGCTGCCGTTGACGGTGAGGGTGTCGCGGGTGGCGAATGAATCCAGCATGGGCTAACTCCTGTTGCTTGAGTCTGGCGAACGCGCGGGGGCGTAACTTGGGGATCCTAAGGCACGGAACGTGAGGGGAATTGCAAGGATGGCCTCGCCCTTCACGGCCGTCATTCCGGCACGGGCCGGAATCCAGTAACGACCACGCCACGGTTATCGCACCAGGTCGGGCCTTGAAGGTCATCGCGAAAAACGGCCAGGAACGCGACTGGATTCCGGCCTGCGCCGGAATGACGAGTGTGGGAACTGAGGTGGACCTTTTCTCTCCAATGCCCGGGCACTGCACCCAGTTTGGGCCAAAACGGGGGTGGTGCAAGAGACCCGATCGGGGATTGCGCCATGTTCCCATTGCAAGATTTCGAACGCTGCCGGAAGCGTTGTCTTGCGTTGCGGCGCTTGTGTCGCGGCTGGCAAAATAAGGGGCTGTCATGCCGCCCCAAAGCGGCGTGGCGACAGGGTTTCATGCCTTGTCGAGCGCCGGTAGCGGCCACGCGGAACCTCCCCTGGGCGAATCCGCCGCGGTGGTGCAAGCCATCGCTCGCTGCCCCTTACGTTGTTCACCGGACGAGATCACATGCTTAACGCCTACCGCCAACACGTTGCCGAGCGCGCCGCGCTGGGTATCCCGCCGCTGCCGCTGTCGGCCCAGCAGACCGCCGACCTGATCGAGCTGCTGAAGAATCCGCCCGCGGGCGAGGAAGCCTTCCTGGTCGACCTCATCACCCACCGCGTGCCGGCTGGCGTGGACGATGCGGCCAAGGTCAAGGCCTCGTACCTGGCGGCCGTGGCATTCGGCACCGAGAAGAGCGCGCTGATCTCGCGCGAGAAGGCCACCGAGCTGCTTGGCACCATGCTGGGCGGCTACAACATCCATCCGCTGATCGAACTGCTCGACGACGCACAGGTGGGCACCGTCGCCGCGAATGCGCTCAAGCACACGCTGCTGATGTTCGATGCCTTTCACGACGTCAAGGAAAAGGCCGACAAGGGCAATGCCAACGCCAAGGCCGTGCTGCAGAGCTGGGCCGACGCCGAGTGGTTCACCAGCAAGCCGGAAGTGCCGCAGAGCCTGACCATCACCGTGTTCAAGGTGCCGGGCGAAACCAACACCGACGACCTGTCGCCGGCGCCCGACGCCACCACGCGCCCGGACATCCCGCTGCACGCGCTGGCCATGCTGAAGAACAAGCGCGACGGCGCGCCGTTCCAGCCGGAAGAAGACGGCAAGCGCGGCCCGATCCAACTCGTCCAGGATCTGGCGAAGCAGGGTCACCTGGTGGCCTACGTGGGTGACGTGGTCGGCACCGGTTCCAGCCGCAAGTCGGCCACCAACTCCGTGCTGTGGTGGACCGGCGAAGACATCCCGTTCATCCCGAACAAGCGCTTCGGCGGCGTGTGCCTGGGCAGCAAGATCGCCCCGATCTTCTACAACACGATGGAAGACGCCGGCGCGCTGCCGATCGAACTCGACGTTTCCAGGATGGAAATGGGCGACGTCGTCGAGCTGCGCCCGTATGAAGGCAAGGCGCTGAAGAACGGTGAAGTGATCGCCGAGTTCCAGGTGAAGTCCGACGTGCTGTTCGACGAAGTGCGCGCGGGTGGCCGCATCCCGCTGATCATCGGCCGCGGCCTCACCGCCAAGGCGCGCGAAGCGCTGGGCCTGCCGGTCTCCACGCTGTTCCGCCTGCCGCAGCAGCCGGCCGCCACCGGCAAGGGCTACACGCTGGCGCAGAAGATGGTCGGTCGCGCCGTTGGCCTGCCGGAAGGCCAGGGCGTGCGCCCGGGCACCTACT
Source organism: Dyella sp. EPa41 (assembly GCF_016586165.1). GTDB lineage: Bacteria > Pseudomonadota > Gammaproteobacteria > Xanthomonadales > Rhodanobacteraceae > Dyella. The sequence continues at coordinate 25,874 of NZ_BCPR01000064.1, forward strand.
GCGAGCCGAAGATGACCTCGGTGGGTTCGCAGGACACCACCGGCCCGATGACCCGCGACGAGCTGAAGGATCTGGCCTGCCTGGGCTTCTCCGCCGACCTCGTCATGCAGTCGTTCTGCCACACCGCTGCCTATCCGAAGCCGGTGGACGTGAAGACCCACCACACGCTGCCGGAATTCATCAGCACCCGTGGCGGCATCTCGCTGCGCCCGGGCGACGGCGTGATCCATTCGTGGCTCAACCGCATGCTGCTGCCCGACACCGTGGGCACTGGCGGCGACAGCCACACCCGTTTCCCGATCGGCATCTCGTTCCCGGCCGGTTCGGGCCTGGTGGCCTTCGCGGCCGCCACCGGCGTGATGCCGCTGGACATGCCCGAATCCGTGCTGGTGCGCTTCAAGGGCGAGCTGCAGCCGGGCGTCACCCTGCGTGACCTCGTCAACGCGATTCCGCTGTACGCGATCAAGCAGGGCCTGCTGACCGTCGCCAAGCAGGGCAAGAAGAACATCTTCTCGGGCCGCATCCTCGAGATCGAAGGTCTGCCGAACCTGAAGGTGGAGCAGGCGTTCGAGCTGTCCGACGCCTCGGCCGAACGTTCCGCCGCCGGTTGCACGGTGCACCTGGACAAGGCCCCGATCATCGAATACATGAACAGCAACATCACGCTGCTCAAGGTGATGATCGCCCAGGGCTACAAGGACCCGCGCAGCCTGCAGCGCCGCATCAAGGCGATGGAAGCCTGGCTCGCCAACCCGCAGCTGCTGGAGCGCGATGCCGACGCCGAATACGCCGCCGTCATCGAGATCGACCTGGCCGACGTGCACGAGCCCATCGTGGCCTGCCCGAACGACCCGGACGACGTGAAGACGCTCAGCGACGTGGCCGGCGCCACCATCGATGAAGTGTTCATCGGTTCGTGCATGACCAATATCGGTCACTTCCGCGCGGCGTCGAAGCTGCTGGAAGGCAAGCGCGACATCCCGACCCGCCTGTGGGTGGCTCCGCCGACCAAGATGGACCAGGAGCAGCTGACCGAGGAAGGCCACTACGGCGTGCTCGGCACCGCCGGCGCCCGCATGGAAATGCCGGGCTGCTCGCTGTGCATGGGCAACCAGGCTCAGGTGCGCGAGGGCGCCACGGTGTTCTCCACTTCCACCCGCAACTTCCCCAATCGCCTCGGCAAGAACTCCAACGTGTACCTGGGCTCGGCCGAGCTGGCCGCGATCTGCTCGCGCCTGGGCCGCATCCCGACCAAGCAGGAGTACATGGCGGACATCGGCGTGATCAATGCCAATGGCGAGAAGATCTACAAGTACATGAACTTCAACCAGATCGCCGACTACCAGGAAGTGGCCGATACGGTCACCGCGTAAGCCGGTCGTTCGTTGAAAGAAACAGGGAAGGGCGGCGCAAGCCGCCCTTCTTTTTTGCCGGGCCTACTGCCTTCTCGTAGGAGCGCACCCAGTGGGCGACCGTGGTGCATCGGTGTCGCCGCTTCGTTGGCTTGTCGCGCACTGGGTGCGCTCCTACAGAGGACATCGCGCAAATGGGGTGCTGCCTGCATTTTGTAGGAGCCCACCCAGTGGGCGACCGCGGCGCATCGGTGTCGCCGCTTCGTTGGCTTGTCGC
>NZ_BCPR01000065.1 GCF_016586165.1 Dyella sp. EPa41
ATCCGACGCTTCTATCTCTCGTACTGCTATGAGCCTTGGCTCTCAAGGCCATTTTCTTTGGGTTACTTTTCTTTTGGGCCAGCAAAAGAAAAGTGACTCGGCGGTCCCACGGGACTAGCTTCGCGTCGCCGGCAGGACGTCGAAACGCCCGCTGCGTAAGCGGCACGCTGGCGGTAGCGGAGCTACCGAAGGCAACACCCCGCTCTCACAAGAACCACAACCATGCAGCCCATCGCGAAAGGCCATCGCGCACAGGGTGCGCTCCTACAAGGGAGTTTCCGCGACGAGCTGGCGTTCGAACTCGTCGGGTGCCATGGCAGGTCCGAACAAAAAACCCTGCAGCAATGAACAGCCCGCCTCCCGCAAGTGTTCCGCCTGGGTCGCCGTTTCCACGCCCTCGGCCACCACGACCATATCCAGCCCGTGCGCCATGGTGATGATGGCGTCGGTGATGGCGGCGTTGTCCGCATCGGATGCGATGTCGCGCACGAAGGTGCGGTCGATCTTCAGCGCATCGATGGGAAAATACTTCAAGTAAGAAAGGCTGCAATAGCCGGTGCCGAAGTCGTCCAGCGCCATGCTCACGCCCAGCTCCTTGATGCGTTGCATGAGCGCGCGGCTCTGGTCGCCGGCCGACATCACCATGCGTTCGGTCAGTTCCAGCTCGATGAGTGACGGCGGCAGCTCCGCTTCGGCGAGCGCGGCCTGCAGTGCGGCGTGGAATCCCGGATGCTGGAACTGCGGCGCGGAAACATTCACCGCCACCACGATGGAGCGGCCCGCGCGATACCATTCGCCCGTCTGCCGGCATGCCTCGCGCAGCACCCATTCGCCGATGGGCACGATCAGCCCCGACTCCTCGGCGACGGGAATGAATTCGTCGGGGATGTAGATCTCCCGCCCTTCGACCTGCCAGCGCAACAGCGCCTCCGCGCCCACGATCGCGCCGGTTTGCGCATCCACCTTCGGCTGGTAGTGCAACTTGAGATCGCCGCGGCGCAGCGCCTTGCGCAACTCCTGCTCGATGCGCAGCCGGGCGGCGGGGCGCTCGCTCATCGATGGCGTGAAGAAGCGGTAGCCGTTGCGGCCGTGTACCTTTACTTCGTAGGCGGCGATGTCCGCATTGCGCAGCATCGTCTCGGCATCCGGCGCATCGTCGGGATACACGCTGATGCCCACGCTGAAACCGATGCTGAACTCGCCCATGCGACTGGCCGGCGATGCCTGCCACGTACGCATCAGCTTCTCACAGAGCTGGCTGGCGCCCGTGCGGCCATCCACATGCGACAGCAGCACCACGAATTCGTCGCCACCCACGCGGCTCACCGTGTCCTCGCTGCGCAGGTGCTCGCGCAGGTGGGTGGCGAATACACGCAGCAGTTCGTCGCCGGAGGCATGGCCCAGCGTGTCGTTGATCTGTTTGAAGTGGTCCAGGTCGATGTGCAGCAGCGCCGCCTGGTCATGGCGGCGGACGGTGGCGGCCAGTACCTGTTCCAGCCGTGACTGCAGGAGGCTGCGGTTGGGCAGGCCGGTCAGCGTGTCGTGCTGCGCCAGGTGCGCCATCTTCAGCGCGAGCGCGCGGGTTTCGCTGACGTCGTGGAACACCAGCACGCCACCGATCACGCTGCCGGCGTGATCGTGGATGGATGCGGCCGAATCCTCGATGGGCGTCTCGAAGCCGTTGCGGTGGAGCAGCACCGCGTTGCCCTTCAGCTCGACGATGGCATCACGCGCGATGGCGTCCAGCAATGGGTTGTGCAGCGGCTCGCGCGTGCGGCTGTCGATCAGGCGAAACACCTCGCTCATCGGCTTGCCGACCGCTTCGGCATGGCTCCAGCCGGTCATCGCCTCGGCAATGGGGTTGAGCGAGGTGATGCGGTGTGCCAGGTCGGTGGTGATCACCGCGTCGCCGATGGAGCGCAGCGTCACTTCGGCCAGTTCGCGCTCGCGGAACAGGGCCTCTTCGTAGGCCTTGCGCTGGCTGATGTCCATGATCTGCGCCACCGCCTGGAACGGCTCGCCCTCGGCCCGCCGCACCACGGAGACGCTCAGCAGCACGTGGACGGGATGACCGTCGCGGTGGACGTAGCGTTTTTCCAGCTGGTACGTCTCGCGGTCGCCCTCGCGCAGGGAGCGCGAAAGCTCGCGCGAGGTGGCGACGTCGTCGGGATGGGTCAGGTCGATCAGGGCCATCGACAACAGCTCCTGCTCGTCATAGCCCAGCATCTGGCACAGCGCATGGTTGACCCGCAGCATGAAGCCGCCGGGCGTGACCAGCGCCATGCCGATGGGCGCGTGCTGGAACGCGCCGTCCATGCGCTGCTCGCTCTCGCGCAGGCGGGTTTCCAGCTCGTGCCGTTCGGTGATGTCGATGAACACGGTGAACACGCCGCGCACCCGGCCATCGTCGTCGAAGTCGGGCTGGAAATTGCCGTGCACGTAGTTGCGCCCCGGGCCGGCGAACAACTCGCCTTCGTACACCGCGGGCTGGCCGGCGAGCGCCTGATCGAGGCAGGCGCCGAGCTTTTGCATGCTCCGCGCGTCGATCACCTCGTCGACGCGGCGGCCCACCATGTGCGCGGGGTCGAGGCCGATCCAGGCCTTGTGCGTGGCGTTGACGAAGCGGAAGCGGCGTTGGGCGTCGATATAGGTGATCAGCGCCGGCGCGCCGCGCAGCACGTGGTCAGCCCATTGGGCTTCGCCGCCGGCCGGGACGAACGTGCGATCGGTTGGTTGCACTGAATGTCGTCCGCCGGCGCTCCCCTGCGCCCATCGCCGCATCATGCGCCAAGTGGCGACCGAAGTGCAGATGGCGCGCGCCGCCTTTGCGACGAGCGGCGGCCGCCAGGATGACGAGCGGCGGGGAGGTCAGTGCAGCGGTTCGGAAGGTGCGCTCAGGTGGCCTTGGCCGTCGAGCAGGATGCGTCCCAGCGCGTGCAGGTCCGGGGCGATGTCGTACTGGTCGGCCAGTGCCGCCACCAGCGGTCCCAGCGCCTTCGGATGCAGCGGATAACCATGCGCGAGTACACGGGCGTGGCCACCTTCGCCACGCTGCGCCACGGTCACGGCGATCACGCCCAGGCCCGGCGCCTCATGCGCGTGCAGCGAGGGCGCGCCGTAGCGCTCGTCCACCGTACCCACCGATTCCAGCAGATAGCCCGCCGTGGGTGCCGAACCATGCAGCACCAGTGGCAGGCGATGCGCATCGAGCAGGGCGGCGTACTGGCGTAGCTCGAACACGATGCCGGCCAGGTCGTGGGCGCGCTGCGCGGCATCGTCGCCTTGTGCGGCCAGCCACTCGCCGGGCGACTGCACTTCCACGGCGCCTTCGTGATAACGCAAGCTGAGGCCGCGCGCGCTCATCGTGGCCTCGTCGCGGTAGGGCGTGAGCAGGGCAGCTTCCAGCAGCGTCCACAACGGCGCGAGGTTGACGTGCTCGTACTGCACGCAGGTCAGTGCGAGCAGGTCGTTGCGGCTGAGGTAGCGCGCGTGCTCCAGGCGCACGCCCAGCGTACGCATCAGCCAGTCGGAGGTGCGCTCGCCGGCTTCGCCGCGGCCCACCAGTTCCACTTCGAGTTTGTCGGACAGGCTCTCGGCCAGCGCTTCGGGGGCGAGCAGGGAGATCGGCAACAGGCGCATCGGGCCGTCCGCGAAGGCGGCTTCGGGCTCCAGCGGCTGGGCCGGCATGCGGCCCTCATGGGTGCCGAAGGCCACCACGTTCTCCAGATGGCCGCGCGGCACGCGGCGCGCCAGTTCGTCCAGCGTGCCCCACACCGGGAAACCGGGACGCAGCAGTTCCACCGCGTCGAACAGCCCGCCGGCCAGGGCGAGGCGCGCCTCGTCCACCTGCGGCACCAGCGCATGCAGGTCGGCGGCCACCAGGGCGGCGAGTTCCGCGGCCTCGTCGCGGGTGAGCGTGCGGTGCGACGGTGTGTCTCCGGGCGACAACTCCAGGGCCAGGAGCACGGGCAGGGCGACGAGTGCTTGAGCTTCCACGGATGACAAACCCGAACAGCGAAAGAACCGAATTCTAGCATTCGGGACTTTTGGGCTTCCGTGGCGCGGCAGGGCGGGTTAGCCTTAGGGGCCTATTTGTGTACACAAACAGGCTCCTCAACTCGGCTTGTCTGGACTCGTCCCCACCATGGAAAACACGCTCAAGCGCGTCGGTGTGATCGGCGGCGTACGCATTCCGTTCTGCCGCAACAACACCGCCTACGCCGATGTCGGCAATTTCGGCATGTCGGTGAAGGTGCTCGGGTCGCTGGTGGAGCGTTACGGCCTGCACGGCCAGGAATTGGGCGAAGTGGCCATGGGTGCGGTGATCAAGCACTCGTCCGAATGGAACCTGGCCCGCGAAGCGGTGCTGTCCTCGGGGCTCGCGCCCACCACGCCGGCCATTACCACGGCGCGCGCCTGCGGCACCTCGCTGGACAACGCCATCATCATCGCCAACAAGATCGCCGCCGGGCAGATCGAGGCGGGCATCGCCGGCGGCTCGGACACCACCAGCGACGTGCCGATCGTGCTCAGCGAACGCCTGCGCAAGCGCCTGCTCGCCGTCAATCGCGGCAAGACCTGGCAGGACAAGCTGCGCGCCGCGACCCAGGGTTTCTCCTTCCGCGAATTCAAGCCTGCGTTCCCCGGCGTGGCCGAGCCGCGCACCGGCATGTCGATGGGCGACCACTGCGAGAAGATGGCCAAGGAATGGCACATCGGCCGCCAGGGCCAGGACCAGCTCGCGCTGGACAGCCACCACAAGCTGGCCGCCGCGTACGAGGCGGGTTTCTTCGAGGATCTGGTGGTGCCGTTCCGTGGTTTGAAACGCGACGGCTTCCTGCGCCCCGATTCCACCATGGAGAAGCTGGCCTCATTGAAGCCGGCATTCGACAGGAGCTCGGGCCACGGCACGCTTACCGCGGGCAACTCCACCGGCCTGTCCGATGGCGCGGCGGCGGTGCTGCTCGGCACCGAGGAATGGGCGGCCAAACGCGGACTCAAGGTGCAGGCGTGGTTCCGCGATGCCGAAGTGGCCGCGGTGGATTTCGTGCACGGCGAAGGCCTGCTGATGGCGCCGACGGTGGCCGTGCCGCGCATGCTGGCGCGCCATGGCCTTACGCTGCAGGATTTCGATTTCTACGAAATCCATGAAGCCTTCGCCGCGCAGGTGCTGTGCACGCTGCGTGCGTGGGAAAGCGCGGACTACTGCAAGAACCGCCTGGGTCTCGACCAGCCGTTGGGCTCGATCGATCCGGCCAAGCTCAACGTGCATGGTTCCAGCCTCGCCGTGGGTCATCCGTTCGCGGCCACCGGCGCGCGCATCGTCGCCACGCTGGCGAAGCTGCTGGACCAGAAGGGCTCGGGCCGCGGCTTGATCTCCATCTGCACCGCTGGCGGCATGGGCGTCACCGCCATCCTCGAGCGCTGAACGCGGCGGCTCGCCGTCATCGCCGATGTTCCGTTTGCGCACGACCACCAGCCTGAGCGTATTGGCCCTGCTGGTGGGCGTCGCGGGCACCGCGTGGTTGAGCACGCTGACCGGCGACTGGAAAGGCCCGGCGCCCGCCACGGTTTCGCACGTGGACAAGGTGCGTACGGTGCTGCGCCGTCATGCCCGACCCGCGCGCGCGCAGCCCGCGCCTTTGCGTGAACCCATCACCACGACCGCAGCCATGCCTCGTGCCGAGGCAGCCCCGGCCTTGCCCTCGCTGACGCCGATCGAGATGCCCTCTCTGCCGGGCTCGCTGTTCGGACACGCAGCGTTGGGGCAGGGGCGCGTGGTGTTGCGGCTGGCGGTGGATGGCGATGGCCGTGCCCAGTCGGCGTCGGTGGCGCAATCCAGTGGCGATGCCGCGCTGGATGACCGCGCGGTGCGCATGGCGTTGGGTTGGCGGTTTGCGGTGCCGGCGGATCATCCGGCGGGGCTTACAGGCCAGCTGGTGATGCGTTTCGACGAGTAGTCCCACCAAGGGCTGCCCTCCTCTGTAGGAGCGCACCCTATGCGCGACAGCCTTTCGCGCGGGTCTGCACGTTCGCTTTTTCAACAATGTCTTTTCGTGCGATTGCCATGTTTCGGCGACCGGGCTCGCCTGCGGCGGACTTCCGGGCCGCTGCCGCGGCCCGGGTCACTTTCTCTTCGCGTGGCGTTCGTTCCCTTGTAGGAGCGCACCCAGTGCGCGACCGCCTTTCGCGCCGGTCTGCATGTTCGTCTTTCGATGGACAAAGATTGTCGATGTTTCGGTTGCATTCTTCCTTATCGCGACCGGGCTCGCCTGCCGCGGGCTTCCGCCCTCCTGCCGGAGGCCGGGTCACTTTTCTTTGCTTGCTCAAAGAAAAGTAACCAAAAGAAAGAGCCCCCCGCGTGGCGCTGGCCGGGCCTGCGGCCCAGCCAGTCCGTGAGGGGCGGCCGGGCTTTTCGACCGGGCTCCTGCCCGGACGAAAAGTGCCCGACGTCCCTGTCGGGCACCCCTGCGGGGCCTGCTCGTCCACCCCTCACCGCCCCACAGGGGTTGGTTGAAGGCTCGTGCCGCTGCGCGGCACATCGCGTCGCGACACCGGTGGCTGCGGTTCGTTGTGGGAGCGCACCCTGTGCGCGACCGTGGACTGACAGGGTTGCCTCGATTTGCGATCGTCGCGACGACGCAAGGCCAAGGTGCGTTGCAACGTGGCTGTCGCGCACTGGGTGCGCTCCTACAGAGGTAGGAAGGAGCTTCGCGAGCACCCACCCCTCACCCCAGCCCTCTCCTCGCTCCTCAACGGCGCGGCCATCCATGGCCGCTCCCCGCGTGCCCCGGAGGGGAGAGGGAGAAAAAACGGCGGTGCGGTGCGAATAGATCCCCTCAGGGCTCAACAACGTTGCCTTGAGTCCTCTCCGCTACGGCGCGTGGCGGTGTAGCGGCTACGTTCGAGGTAGTAACGAGCACGGCCCGACTGGCGTCGGTCGTCCGACGCTCCTATCCCGCATATCGCTATGAGCCCTGGCTCTGAAGGCCATTTTCTTTGGGTTACTTTTCTTTTGGGCCAGCAAAAGAAAAGTGACTCGAGCGCCGGCAGGGGATCGAAACGCCCGCCGCGTAGGCGGCATGCTCGCGGTAGCGGGGCTACCGAAGGCATAGCCCGCTTTCACAAGAGCAATAGACGTGCAGACCACCGCGAAAGGCTGTCGCGCACTGGGTGCGCTCCTACAAAAAATGGCGGTGTCGCGCCGACACCATCAGAGAATCCCCTTCACCCCCGAGCCGAACGCCGTGATCAGCCGCGTGTAGATCAGCTTCGACGAGATCGCCACGTCCGGAAAATCACCCACCGGCGTGTAGCAGCTGAAGAAGGCCGGATCGCTCGGCCGCATCGGCGTGCAGCCGGCCTTGAGGTCGTAGCTGGTGGCGTAGCGGTAGGGCCACAGGTCGAACACCGGCAGGCTGGCGGATACATCGCCGATGGCCATGCTCAGGCTGTTTTGTTGGCGCGGCGCGATCACCCAGGCGTTTTCCGGTTGTGTATCGCGCAGGATGCTCTCGCGCAGTTCGCCGGCGAAACGCGCGTCGTACACGATCACGCCGGCCTCGGTGTTGTAGTGGTCCGATCGTGGATCGAAATTGTGCGAGCCCACCATGGCGAAGTCGTCGTCCACCACGATCGACTTGGCATGCAGGCCGAAACGGCGGCCCGGCGTGGTCAGCGGCGCGGGGCGGTTGCGCCGCGCACCGCCGTGGCTGCCCAGCAGGCCACGCTCGGTGCCGATGCGCCGGCGCGCCTGCGTGCCGTCGTGCGTCGCGATCGATGGCCCCTCGTCGGCGGCGGCTTCGGCATTGTCGTCGGCGGGGCCGGCCGCGTGCGGCTTCATCTCGTAGATCTCGAAGCCGTACTCCTTGAGGTAGTGCTTGCGGTGCTTGTACGAGATCGCATACACGGCGAACGCATCGGTGGACGCCAGCGAATTGGTCGAGACGATGATGCGTGGCGGCGATGCGCCTTGCCGCAGGCCGGCAAAGATCGCCTGCGCGCGTTCGCTCAGCACGAGGTACGGCGTCTGCAGCACGACTTCGTGTTGGGCGGCGCCGATCATGCGCATCACGTGCGCGGTGAATTCCTGCGCGCTGCGCTTGTCCGGCTGGGTGGTCTTGGCGGGCAGGTCGCTGAAGTAGTCCACGCGGCCGGTGCGCAGCGCCTGGCTCACCAATGCCTCACTGAGCCAGTCGGGGTCTTCGGCCTCGTCCAGCACGCGGGCCACGCGCTGTGGATGCGTGTAGTGCGGTTGCGGCCAGCTCCCGGGACGCGCGGCGGCGAGGATGTCGTGGTTGACGTCGCGCAGGTGCGTCAGCGGCGTCGCGCGCTTGTGGTTCCAGAACGTGTCGAAGCTGGTCGCCATGGCACGCGCGGCCGGCCCGCCGACCATCACGTCGCGGTCCACATAGTCGAAGTCGTCGTCCCAGTCGAAATAGCGGTCCTGGTAATTGCGGCCCCCGGTGATGCCGATCATGTCGTCCACCAGCAGCAGCTTGTTGTGCATGCGCTGGTTGAAGTGGTGGAAGCAGCACACGATGCTCGCGCCGAATTCCACCGCCGAGGTCTGCGCTTCGTGGAAGGTGGGGTTGTACAGGCGCACTTGGAGGTTGGCGTGCGCGTCGGCAAGGCGCTTCAGCAGCGCGGCGTCGTTGAAGGAGAACAGCTGGTCCGCGAGGATGCGCACCTTCACGCCGCGCTTGGCGGCCTTGAACAGCTCGTCCAGCACCAGCTGGCCGGCGTCGTCCTGGTCCCAGATGTAGGTCTGCACGTCGATGCTGCGCTGCGCGCCACGGATCAGGTTGAGCCGCGCGACCATCGCCGCTTCGCTGTCGTTGAGCAGGGTGACCACGTGCACGGGTTGCGCATCGGTCGAATCGGCCATGGCCTCGCGCGCGGCGTCAAGCAATGGCGAATCGATGGCGCAATGATCGGCGCGGTCGCAGTCCAGCTCGTGCTGCGTGTCGGCGGCGACCACGGCATCCGCGCGGCGCACGTGCGACGGCGACACAGCGCATCCCGGCAGGACCAGGATCGCAGCGAGCAGGGAGGCAAGGGCGATCCAGCGCGGGTGCATGCCGGAATGATACGGGCAGCGGTCAGCGGCTGATGTAATCGAGGCTGATCGACATGCCCAGTTCCACCTTGTCCGACAACGCGGTGCGGTGTCCGGTCATTCCGAAATCGCTGCGCTGGATCGCGCCGCGCACCGCGATCACGCACTGCTCGGGTTCGTGCAACGGGCAAGGCGAAGGCAGCAGCTCGAAATGGGCCGGCCGCGCGATGCCCCGCAGGGTCAGCGTGCCGTCGAGGTCGCCACCCTTTTCCAGCGTCGCCAGGGTGATCGGCTCGGACACGAAATGGATGGTGGGGTAGTGCTCCACGTCGAAGAACTCCGGCGCCAGCACCCAGCGGCGGATGCGTTCCGATCCCATCTGGATGCTGTCCACCGTGATGCGTGCGTTGACGACCGCCGTGTCGTGCTGGGAGTTCAAGGTCACGTCGCCGTCGATCTGCTGGAAGCGCCCGCTGATCTGGCTCAGCCAGAACAGGCGCACGCCGAAATCGGCGTACGAGCGCGAGGGGTCGATGCGGTAATCAGCGGCGTGGGCCGGCAGGATGGCCAGCAGGAGCAAGGCCAGCCCGCCGATAAGGCGCCGCATCAGGGAGACCAGAAGGCGTCCAGGCGGGCGTTGCCCGGTTCCAGCGCACCGTTGAGGTGCAGCACCGCCAGGCCCGCCGGCGGCATGCCGCGGAATTCGTCCGAGCGGCCCTCGACCAGCAGGGCCACCAGCCGTTCGATACCCGGGTTGTGGCCCACCAGGACGACCGTACCGGCGTCGGCATGCTGGTCCAGCAGCGCCAGCAGCTCGCCCGGCGTCGCCTCGTAGATGTCCTCGGCAAGCTGCGGTTCCGGCGCATGTTTCATCGAAGCGAGCGCCAGCGATGCCGTGGCGCGCGTACGCTCGGACGGGGAGCACAGCACGCGGTCGGGCTTGACGCCGTGCGAGGCCAGCCACTTGCCCGCGGCCTTGGCCTCCTGCTCGCCACGCCCGCTCAGGCGCCGAACCCGGTCGTCGCCCCCCGGGGAGGCCGGCTGTGCTTCGGCATGTCGCAACAGGATGAGTTCGTGCATGGGCAGGGCTCCAAGATCGTGCCGCGCGGGCGCGGTCGCGCGGTTCAGTGCTGGCGTTTGATCCAGCGGAGGAGGTGTTTCCAGTCCTCCTGGTGGCTTCGGACGTTTTCCGAAGCGTAGTCAAAGATACCCTTGCCGAGTGCGGTGAGCAGCACATACGCCTGACTGTCTCTCAACTGCGCCACAAGTGGGAACGGCGCCTGTTCCGCCAATTGCGTCATCGCGTCCTGGCTTGCGTTGGTCCAGGGCTTCAGGCGGTTGCCCACCAGGCCCACGGGCAGCTTGCCACGCTTGATGCGACTGATCTGTTTCAGGTGGTCGAGGAAGTCGAACGTTGCGTCCAGGTCGAAGGTTGACGGCAACACCGGCACCAGCAGCACATCGGCCTTTTCCAGGAACGGCTCGAGGTCGCGCTCATGCGACCCGGCGGGCGTATCGATCAGCACCCGCTGGGTGTCGGGCGGAAGTTTTTCCAGGGATTTGCGGTTGCCTTCCAGGGCGAGCACGCCGGGGACGTTGTCCGGTCGCCGCGTGGCCCAGCGAAAGCCCGACTGCTGCCGGTCGGCGTCGACGATGGCCGTGTGCTTGCCGTCCTGCGCCCAATGCGAAGCCAGCTGGGTGACCAGCGTGCTCTTGCCGCAACCGCCTTTGCTGCTTGCTACCAGAACCGTCAGCATGATGCCGCCCCTGTCTCCAAGCCGGGTCCAAGCCTACACGATGGTTAGGGCGGTTAGGGCAACAGGCGTTCAGTGTCGCCCTGGGCAAGCGTGGCGGTCACGCCTGCGGCTTGGCGGGTTCCCAGTCGGCGGGCGCTTCGACATTGACGTTGTAGTCGTGCAGCGCGGTGAGCATCAGGCTCATCTCCGTGCCGCCGCTGCGGGCCAGCGACAACAGGTGTTGCGCCAGCGCGGTATCGCCCTGCGCGCGGGACGACAGCTGGGCGAAGCTCTGCACCTGCCACACGAGGTTGCGGCGCGCACGGCGGGCGTCGTCCTGCTGGGACGGGTCGTCGGACAGCACCTCGCGCAGATGCAGCCCCAGCGAGCGGCCCAGCGGGCTCGACCCCCATTCCAGCAGCTTGGCCAGCTTGAGGCAGTCGGCCTTCATGGCCTCGTTGTCCTTGTTGGCCTCGCACAGCCGCGAGGTGGCCTGCAGGCCCGGCTGCGGCTGCGTTTCGGCCAAACCGAACACCATCATCACCTGCACGCCCGCCGCGCCGGTGGGCGACAACGGGTTGATCACCGCCGGTGGCGGCGGCAGCAGCGTGACGGTGGTGGCCAGCGCTTTCAGGCTGATGCCGGTGTAGTCGTCGTACACCTTCGCGGCGGCGGCCTTGCCCAGGTCTTCGCGGGCGGCGTCCAGCTTGTCGTTCTTTACGTCCTGGCCGAGCTTCAGCAGCCACACCGCCGCGTTGTCCGGCGCCTGCGCGACCAGCTTGCCGAGCGCGTCAGGGTTGGGGCAGGCGTCGGCCTTGGTATCGCAGTCGCTCAGTCGCACCCAGTTGATCTCAGGGCCGGCACCCGGTGCGGCCGTGGCGCGCTCGATCAGCGCGTGGAAGCTGTTGAAGTCCGGCAGGTCGGCCAGCGGGCGGGCCAGCAGGGCGCCACCGAGCAGCGGCACAGGCAGGGCCTGGGGCGCGATCACGCTGACCAGATCCTTCTGGAACGCCAGCAAGGCCTGGCGGCGCGCGGCGATCTGCTGGTCATTGGCGGTGGCCGACTTGGGTTTGGCCGGGGCCGTGGCGGCAAGCGCCGGACCGGCCAGCGAGGCCAAAGCGAGTCCCCATACGAGCAGGCGCCGTCCAAGCATCGATGTCATCCGTCCAAAACGAAGCGGCCAGCATACCGGTCAAGCATTAAGCTCGCCTGATCCGCGGGACGGTGCGGCCGGGATAACGGTCCCAGGCTTGCTAGCATGGCCGCTTCGCGACGCCCCGGGATGGTCCGCCCCATCCCGCGCAACAGGAGACACGCAGTGAACGACATTTCCTTCTTGGCCGACGGTCGGGCGGCCCCCTGGTTCGTGGGCTGGGGCACCCTGGCCCTGATCAACGCCGGACTGGCCCAGGGCAAGAACCGCAGCGGCCTGGTGTGGTTCCTGCTTTCGCTGCTGTTCGGGCCGATCGCCACGCTGGTGCTGGTGCTGCTGCCCAAGACGCGACAGACGCTGTTCTGAGCGTTTACCGCTCACGTAGGAGCGCACCCAGTGCGCGAAAAGCCTGCGAAGCAACGACGCCGGCATCCCCATCCCCGGGAATCCGGCGTCGAATGCAACCGTAGCCTGCGGCCGCGCACCGGGTGCGCTCCCGCAGTACGCGGATCCGGGCTTATTCGCCCAGCGCCTCGCGCATGAATTCCGGCTGCGCCAGCGCACCCTTGTGCACGTCGGCGTTGTAGTAACGGGTCGGGAAGTTCTTGCTGATGGCGCCACGCTCGCGGAAACCGGCCAGGTCGCCGCCCTTGCGGGCCATGGTGCAACTCCACCAGCCGGTCGGGTAGCACGGCTGCGGGAACGGCAGGGTCTTCACCGCGCTGAAGCCGGCCGTGCGCATGGCCGAACGCATGGACTTGATCAGCTCCAGGTGCGCGATCGGCGATTCGGACTGCTGCACCAGGATGCCGCCATGGCGCAGGGCCTTGAAGCAGCTGGCGTAGAAGGCAGCGTTGAACAGGCCCTCGGCGGGGCCGACCGGGTCGGTCGAGTCGACGATGACCAGGTCCAGCGACTCGGGCTCGGCCTCGGCCATGTACTTGATGCCGTCGATGAACAGCAGCTCGGCGCGCGGGTCGTTGTTGGACTCGCACAGTTCCGGAAAGTACTGCTCGGCCAGGCGCGTCACGCGCTCGTCGATCTCCACCTGGGCGGCGTGCTCCACTTCCTCGTGCTTGAGCACTTCACGCAGCGTGCCGCAGTCGCCGCCGCCGATGATCACCACGCGCTTGGCGCGCGCATGGGTGAACAGGGCCGGGTGGGTCATCATCTCGTGATAGAGGAAATTGTCGCGGCTGGTCAGCATCACGCAGCCGTCGATCACCATCAGGTTGCCCCAGTCGGTGGTCTGGTAGATCTCGATGGTCTGGAACGGCGTTTTCTCGGCGTGCAGCAGCTTCTCCACGCGGTAGCCGATGGAGGAGCCGGAGGCCTGGTGGGCTTCGGTGAACCAGCTGGGGTGCTGCGACATGGGGACGTTCCTGACGATCGATGGATTCAAAGAGCGGGAATTGTAGCCGAACCGGCGCCATCTTCCCGTTTTCGTTGGGGAACGCCGCCGGCACATTGTCACAAGACGCCGTTACAATAGCCGTCCGGACCGCCGCGCCTCGCCGCCCCAGGTCCGTCAGGTCAGTCCGGCCCCGCGGCGTGCGAGGCTTCCGGCCGGCTGACTTTGATTTCGTCAAGGCTCGCCGCTGCGACGACATGCATAGGGTGTTTCACGCCCGCCATTGAAGGAACCCTCCATGTCGAAGCACTGGAACATCGACGCGGCCCGCCATACCTACGCCGTCCCGCACTGGGGCGACGGCTACGTCGACGTGAATGCGGCCGGCCACATCGTGATGCGCCCGCATGGCGCGAAAGGCCCGGCGCTGTCGCTGCCGGCCATCGTGGACCGCGCCCGCGCCGAAGGCCTGCGCCTGCCGCTGCTCGTTCGTTTCCCGGACATCCTCGCCGATCGCCTCACGCGCCTGCAGGGCGCCTTCGCCAAGGCCATCGGCGAGTGGAACTACACGGGCGGCTATACGGCCGTCTATCCGATCAAGGTGAACCAGCAGCGCGGCGTGGCCGGCGAGCTGGTGGCCGCGGGCGAGCATGGCTTCGGCCTCGAAGCCGGTTCCAAGCCGGAGCTCATGGCCGTGCTCGCCATGGCGCGCCCCGGCAGCATCGTCATCTGCAACGGCTACAAGGACCGCGAATACATCCGCCTCGCGCTGATCGGCCGCAAGCTCGGCCTGCGCGTGCACATCGTGATCGAGAAGCTGTCCGAGCTCGACCACGTGTTTACCGAAGCGAAGGCGCTCGACGTCGAGCCGCTGCTCGGCGTGCGCGTGCGCCTGGCCTCGATCGGTGCCGGCAAGTGGCAGAACACCGGCGGCGACAAGGGCAAGTTCGGCCTCTCGCCCAGCCAGGTGCTCACCCTGGTGGAGCGCCTGGAACAGGCGGGCCTCAAGCACACGCTGAAGCTGCAGCACTTCCACATGGGCTCGCAGATTTCCAACGTGCGCGACATCGCCAACGGCATGCGCGAAGCCACGCGCTACTTCGTGGAGCTCAAGCGCATGGGCGTGCCGCTGGACATCGTCGACGTCGGCGGCGGCCTGGGCGTGGACTACGAAGGCTCGCGCTCGCGCAGCCACAACTCGATCAACTATTCGATCGAACAGTACGCCTCGACCATCGTGCAGTCGCTGGCCGAAGCGGTGGCGGAAGAAAACCTGCCCGCGCCGCACATCATCACCGAAGCCGGTCGCGCGATGACCGCGCACCACGCCGTCATGGTGGTCAACGTGACCGAAGTGGAGCCCGTGCCCGCCGGCAACATTCCGCCTGCGCACGAGCATGAGCCCGCCGTGCTGCGTCGCCTGCGCGAAACCTGGGCCGAACTCGACCAGCGCCCGGCGCTGGAGCTGTTCCACGAGGCCCAGCACCACGCGGCCGAGGGCCAGGCGCTGTATGCGCTGGGCCAGCTCAACCTGCAGGACCGCGCGCGCCTGGACGACATGTACTACGCCATCGCCAACGCCGTGCGCACGCGCCTGCTGCCGGCGGAGCGTTCGCATCGCCAGGCCCTGGACGAGCTGGACGAAAAGCTGGTGGACAAGTACTTCGTCAACTTCTCGGTGTTCGAGTCGGTGCCGGACATCTGGGCGATCGACCAGATCTTCCCGATCGCACCGATCGCGCGCCTCGACGAGGAACCGACCCGCCGCGGCGTGATCGTCGACCTCACCTGTGACTCCGACGGCCGCATCGACGACTACGTCGATGCCGAAGGCGTCGACGTCAGCCTGCCGCTGCATGCATTGAAGGACGACGAGAGCTATCGCCTCGGCATCTTCATGGTCGGCGCCTACCAGGAAACGCTGGGCGACATCCACAACCTGTTCGGCGACACCGACGCGGTGAACGTACGCGTGGACGGCGATTCGTATGTTTTCGCGCACAAGCGCCGCGGTGACACCACCGACCTGATGCTCGACTACGTCGGCTACGACCTGGAAGCCCTGCGCCGCAGCTACCGCGACCGCATCGCGGCGGCGGGCGTGGAGGGCGAAGCGGCGGAGCAGTTGTTCCTCACGTTGAACGAAGGGCTGACGGGCTATACCTACCTGTCCGAGGGCGTGCGCTGAGGCGATAAGACGTAACGCGCGGCTCGTTGCCCGTCATTCCGGCGCAGGCCGGAATCCAGTGGCGGTATCACACGGTTTTCGCGGAAAAATCCGATGAACCACTCGCGAAAACCGACCGCGCTGGCTACTGGATTCCGGCCTGCGCCGGAATGACGGCGTCGAAGAGACCTGGCTGAATGGTCCATTCGTCGCATGGATGCGTGCATACAAGCTGTGCCAGCCTGTTCGTCCCGCGGACAGGCTGCGCCGCACGACCTGATTCCGTTTCTGCTTTCCCCGTTCCCCATCGAAAGGAGTGGTTATGGCAAGTCTCGACGGCAAGGTGGCACTCATCACAGGCGCGGCCAGCGGCCTGGGCAAGGCGATCGCCGAGCTTTACGCGAAGAACGGCGCGGCGGTGGCCATCGCCGACATCAACCAGCAGGCGGCCGACGCAGCCGCTGCCGAGATCAACGCGGCGGGCGGCAAGGCCATCGGCGTCGCGATGGACGTGACGGACGAAGCCGCCGTGGATGCGGGCACCGACAAGGTGGTCGCCGAGTTTGGCCATCTCGACATCCTCATCTCCAACGCCGGCATCCAGATCATCAATCCGATCGACCAGTTCTCGTATGCCGACTGGAAGAAGATGCTGGCCATCCATCTCGACGGCGGCTTCCTCACCACGCGCGCGGCGCTCAAGCACATGTACAAGGGCGATCGCGGAGGCACCGTCATCTACATGGGTTCGGTGCATTCGCACGAGGCCTCCAAGCTCAAGTCCGCCTATGTCGCCGCCAAGCACGGCCTGCTGGGCCTGGCGCGCACGCTGGCGAAGGAAGGCGCCGCGCACAACGTGCGTTCGCACGTGATCTGCCCGGGCTTCGTGCGCACGCCGCTGGTGGAGAAGCAGATTCCCGAGCAGGCGAAGGAACTGAAGATCACCGAAGAGGAAGTGATCAAGAACGTGATGCTCAAGGACACCGTCGACGGCGTGTTCACCACCGTGGACGACATCGCGCAGACCGCGCTCTATCTCGCCACGTTCCCTTCGGCGGCGCTCACCGGCCAGTCGATCGTGGTCAGCCACGGCTGGTACATGCAGTAAGGAGAGCCTGCCTCGATGGACGTAGCCAAGCACATGCCCGCACCGGAAACCTTCGCCAAGGCGATCAAGCGTGACTACCGCACGCTCGCCCTCGTGCTGCAGGGTGGCGGTGCGCTGGGCGCGTACCAGGCCGGCGTGTTCGAGGCGCTGGACAATGCCGGCATCCATCCGAACTGGATTGCCGGCATTTCCATCGGCGCGCTCAACGCGGCGGTCATTGCCGGCAATCCGCCGAAGCACCGCGTGGAGCGCCTGCGCGAGTTCTGGCAGACCATCTGCCGCCCGCCCTTGCTGCCGACGTGGCCCACGCCGCCGCTCGATCCCGGTGCGTGGGAACTTCCCTGGTTGAACGGCCTGAGCGGCTGGTCGGCGCTGCGTGCGCTGGTGGAGGGGCAACCTGGCTTCTTCGTGCCGCGGCCGTTTCCGCTGTTGCCGTGGCGCGCCTCGCCCACCACCGCGAGCTGGTACGACACCTCGCCGTTGAAGGCCACGCTGGAACGCCTGGTCGACTTCGATCGCATCAACCACAAGACCGCCATGCGCGTGTCGGTGGGCGCGGTGAACATCCGCACCGGCAACTTCGCCTACTTCGACAACACCGAGGGCGAGCTGCGCGTGGAGCACTTCATGGCATCGGGATCGTTGCCGCCGGGTTTTCCGGCGACCGAGATCGACGGCGAGTTCTACTGGGACGGCGGCATGGTCTCCAATACGCCGCTGTACAAGGTGCTGTCCGATGCCTCCTGCCGCGACGCGCTGATCTTCCAGGTCGACCTGTGGAGCGCGCGAGGCGAGGTGCCGCGCGATCTCGCCGAGGTGACGTCGCGCGCCAAGGACATCCAGTATTCCAGCCGCACCCGACTCATCACCGAATACATGGGCCTGCGCCAGAAGCAGCAGCGCGTGCTGCAGGACCTGATGGCGCTGGTGCCGGAAGACCGGCGCCACGATCCCGCCTATCGCCGCGCCGAGATCTACGCGGGCGGCTCGCTGGTCAACCTGTTCCACCTGATTTACCGCAACAAGCCGTACGAAGGGCACTACAAGGATTACGAATTCAGCTTCGGCAGCATGCAGCAGCACTGGCATAGCGGCATGGAGGACATGCAGTGCACGCTGCGCGAGCCGCAATGGTTCGCGCGGCCCGATGCCGAGCATCCCTTCGTGACCCACGACGTCCATTGTGAAGATTGATTAGATCAGTACCTCCCCAGGAAACTCCATGACACTCAAGGCAGCATTCATCGGACTCGGCGCCATGGGCACGCCGATGGCCGGTCACCTCAAGGCCCAGGGCCTGCTCCACGCCGTTTCCAGCCGCACGCAGGCCAATGCCGATGCGGTGGCGAAGGAACTCGGCGTCACGGCGCCCTCGCTGGCCGATATCGCCGCCCAGTGCGATGTGATCGCGCTGTGCGTCACCGCCGATGCCGACGTGCTCGGCGTGGTCGATGCGCTCGCGCCGCATCTGAAGCGCGGCGCCATCGTGGTCGATCATTCCACCGTGGCCCCCGACACCGCCAAGCAGGCGGCGGCCAAGCTGGCGGCGGTCGGTGCGCACTTCCTCGACGCGCCGGTGTCCGGTGGCGTGGAAGGCGCAAAGAACGGCAAGCTCTCGGTGATGGTGGGTGGTGATGCCGCGGTACTCGAACGCGCGCGCCCGGTGCTGGAAGCCTATGCGTTGCGTGTCACGCACCTGGGCGACGTCGGTGCCGGCCAGGCCACCAAGGCGGTGAACCAGGTGCTGGTCGCGGGCATTGCGCAGGGCGTGTGCGAAGGCCTCGCGCTCGCCGAGGCACTGGGCCTCGATCCCGAACGCCTGCTGCCCACGCTGGGCGCCGGCGCCGCCGGCAACTGGTTCCTGGAAAAGCGCGGCGCCACCATGCTGCGCAACGAGTTCAGCGTCGGCTTCAAGCTCGGCCTGCTGCACAAGGACCTGGGCATCGTGCGCCGCATCGCCGAAGGCGCGGGCGTCAACCGCAGCGTGATCGAGCGGTCATTGGCCGACTACGCCGAGCTGATGAGCCAAGGCTACGGCGACGATGATATCTCCGGCCTGATCCGGCTCAAGCGCAAGGGCTGATCAAGCTGTCGATTTCTTTAGGAGCGCACCCTGTGCGCGATAAGCCGACGAAGCGGTGACGCCGTACCCACTCGCGTCATCCACGAACTGGGTGCAAGCTCAGATGCCGCGGTCGCGCACTGAGTGCGCTCCTACAGTCGCGGTGAGGAAGCAACAAAAAAGGCCGCGACATGCGCGGCCTTTTTCTTGAGCTCGGTAACGCGAAGGCCTACTTGCCTTCCTTCAACGCAATCGCATTGATGCCCGCCGAGGCCAGGCGCTGCTTGGCCGATTCCAGTTCGGTGGCGGAGTGGAACGGGCCCAGGCGCACGCGGTTGTAGGTCTGGCCGTTGACGTTGACCGGGGCCACGTTGGCGACGAAACCCTGCATGGCGAGCTTGGCCTTCAGCGTTTCCGCATCGGAGGCGCTCGGGAAGGCGCCCACCTGCAGCAGGTAGCCGCTGCCGGCAGAGGCGGTGTTGGCGGTCGGTGCCGCCGCGGGCGTGGCATGCACGGCCGATTCCGGCGCGGGCGTGATCGCTTCCGATACGGCGGCCGGTGCCGGCTTCGCCGCGGCCTGCTGCTGTTGCTGCTGGGCGGCGGCCTGCGCTGCCTGCTGGGCGGCCTGCTGCTTCTGTTGCTGCTCGGCCTTGGCCTGTGCGCTGATCACCGCATCGGGAATGCGCACTTCCTTTTCCGACAGCACGGAATAGAAGTCGTACTGCGGCTTCTTCGGCGCCGGTGCGGTGTCGGTGGCCGAGGTGGTTTCGTTGCCGGCCGCGCCCGCGTCGCTGCCGCGCTGCGCGGTGGCCTGTGCGTTCGGCTGCGGACCGTCGTTGCCGCGGGGCGCCATCGGCAGGTGTCCGCGCATGGCGAACATCAGCAGGGCGCCGACCAGGATGCCGATGACGGCCCAGCCCCAACCCGGCATGCCGCCGCTGTTGTTGCGGACGGCCTGTCGACCTTTGCCCTTGCGTGCTGCCATTTACATGCTCTCCGGGGCGCTGAGGCCCAGCAAATCAAGACCGTTCTTCAGGACCTGGCGCGTCGCCACGATGAGTGCGAGTCGCGCGTCGCGCAGGTTTGCATCGTCCACCAGGAACTGGTGCGAGTTGTAGTAGGTGTGGAACGCATTGGCCAACTCGCGCAGCCAGGTGGCGACCAGGTGCGGCTCGAGGTTCGCCGCCGCGGTCTCAACCAGCTCGGGATACTTGGAAAGCTCCGTCAGCAGGATCTGCTCGTGCTCGTTGTCCAGGCGCGCCAAGTGGGCCAGGCCATTGTGCAGATCGAAGGTGAACCCTTTCTCGCCAGCCTGGCGCAGCACGCTACAGACGCGAGCATGGGCGTACTGGATGTAGTAGACCGGGTTGTCGTTGCTCTGCGAACGCGCCAGGTCGATGTCGAACACCAGCTGCGAATCGCCCTTGCGGGCGATCAGGAAGTAACGCGTGGCGTCGCGGCCCACCTCGTCGATGAGATCGCGCAGGGTCACGTAGCTGCCCGCGCGCTTGGAGATCTTCACCTCTTCGCCGCCGCGCATCACCGTCACCATCTGGTGCAGCACGTATTCCGGCCAGCCCTGGGGGATGCCGGCATCGAGCGCCTGCAGGCCGGCCTTCACGCGGGCCAGGCTGCCGTGGTGGTCCGAACCCAGCTCGGTGATGGCGCGCACGTAGCCGCGCTGCCATTTGCTGCGGTGGTAGGCCACGTCGGGCACGAAGTAGGTGTAGGTGCCGTCGGACTTGCGCATCACGCGGTCCTTGTCGTCACCGAAATCGGTGGAGCGCAGCCACAGCGCGCCGCCTTCCTCGTAGGTGTGGCCGTGGGCGACCAGTTCGCGCACGGTCTCGTCCACCTTGCCGTCGGTATACAGCGAGGATTCCAGGAAATAGGTGTCGAAGCGGACGCCGAACGCCTGCAGGTCCAGGTTCTGCTCGCGGCGCAGGCTGGCCACGGCGAAGTGGCGGATGGCGTCGAGATCGTCGGCGTTCCTGGCGCCGGTGACGACGTCGCCGTCCGCTTCCACCGACTCACCGGCCATGTAGGCGCGGGCGACGTCGGCGATGTAGTCGCCGCGGTAGCCGTCTTCCGGCCATCCCTCGGCGCCCGGCGCCAGGCCGCGTGCGCGTGCCTGCACCGAGATGGCGAGGTTGTTGATCTGCACGCCGGCGTCGTTGTAGTAGAACTCGCGCTTGACGTTCCAGCCGGTGGCGTCGAGCAGGCGGCTCAGGCAGTCGCCGATGGCCGCGGCGCGGCCGTGGCCCACGTGCAGCGGGCCGGTCGGGTTGGCCGACACGTATTCCACGCCCGCCGTCACGCCCTTGCCCGTCTGGCTGCGGCCGTAGGCATCGCCCTCGGCCATGATGCGCCGCACTTCGTCGTGGTACGCGCCCGGCGCCAGGAAGAAGTTGATGAAGCCGGGGCCGGCGATCTCCACCTTGGCCGCCAGGGTGTTGGCGGGCAGGGCGGCCACGAGCTTTTCGGCCAGTTCGCGCGGCTTGGCGCGGGCCGGCTTGGCCAGCAGCATGGCTGCGTTGGTGGCGAAGTCGCCGTGGTCGCGGTTGCGCGCGCGCTCGATCACGAAGCTGGGAACCTCGAGGTCGGCGGGCAGGGTGGAGTCGTTCTGCAGGGTACGAAGCGCCTGCAGCAGCAGTTCGCGCAGCTGTTCTTTCACGGCGTTGGTCGGGCGACGATGGAACCGCCAATCCTATCAGACCGGGGCTCGCCAGGCCGCTTCGTGACGGGGTTTTCGGCGTGCTGCGTTGCGGGGGAGAAATCTGTGGATAACTCTGTGGGGAATCCCTGACATGGAAGCCATCCCCGTGCCGATTTTCCCGTGGAAATGCAGATGTAATGAAAAATACCGTTTTGATTCAGTGAATTAAAACGCACACATGAGGATGTCGGCAGCAATGGAACGGAAGATGCCGTCTCAGGCCGAATGTGCATAAGTCGCCAAGCCAGGCATCGGGCCCATGGCGATCAACGTGCCGTGCGTCGCGTCATGCCCCTGTCATGCGGCACTGCCACACTCTCCTCCGTCCCCCGGCACCTCCCCGCCGGCACGGACAGGAGACCGCCGTGCTCCTGCTCTCCCCACAAACGGCCAAACGGCGCGGACCTCCCCCCGCGCCGTTGCTTTTTCAGGGCCTGGCCGCCATTGAGCCTGCTGCGTGTCTCGAGCATGCGCGACGTGGAGCTGAACCCGTCGGTCGTTAGAGCCGCTCCATGCTCAGCCAGGCCGGATCGCCCAACCAGGCCTGCTGGAAGGCCTGGCGCGCGTCGGACGCCTCGCGCGGGCGTCCCGCCGCTTCTTCGCTCCGGGCCAGCCCATAGAGCGCCCAGCCGTTGCGCGGGGTCTGCTTCAACGCCGCCTGGAACGCCTGGCTGGCCTCGTCATAGCGTCCGGCCTTGAACAAGGCCGCGCCGAGCGACTGGTTGACCGGGTAGTACCAGTAGGCGGGTTCCTGATAGGGAATCCTGCGCTCCAGCACGATCGCCTCCCGGTAATGGCCCGCGGCGTCCTCGAAGCGGCCTTGCGCCTGCGCAAACCGGCCCCGGGCGACGGCTTCGGCAAGTGCAAGGAGGTCGGGCGCGGGGACGCCCTGTTCGATCATCGGCGCGAACGCACCGGAAGTGCGCAGTGCGGTGAGCGCCGCCAGTTCGCGGTCGAACGCGGCCCGATCCCGGCGCTGGGCATGCGCCACGGCGCGGGCATAAAGGCGCATCGCCGCCGCATAGGGCAGCCGCGCGTCCGCTGGCGGCATGGCGAGGATCGCCTCGGGCTGCGCGAACTGCGCCATGGCCAGATAGGGCGCGGCATCGATCGCCTGGATCCAGGCGATGCGCGCGGAGGTCTCCGGATCCAGCACGGTACGCAGGCGGCGGGCCTCGCGCATCGCGGTGTCCATGTCGCCCGCCAGCTGCGCCGACGTGACGATGAAATGGATGTTGTGCGGGTAGTAGCCGTAGCGTACGAGGCTGTGGTCGCCGGTGCGGCGTATCAGCGTCTCGTCCGAGCGGGCCGCCGCGACGTTGACGCGGATGGCATCGGCGTAGCGGCCGGTCAGTGCGTAGATATGGGCCGGCATATGCACGAGATGCCCCGCGCTGGGCGCCAGCGGCTGCGCCAGTCGATCCGCCGCCGCTTCGGCCCGGCGCGGATCGGCGCTGTTTTCCATCAGGTGGATGTAGAGGTGTGCCGCCTGGAGATGCTCCGGATGGCGGGCAAGCACGGTCTCCACCAGCCTCACAGCCTCGCCGCTGCGCCCCACGGGTGTCCGCCTGTCGGCTTCCCAATAGTTCCAGGGGGTGGTGTCCATCGCCGCTTCGGCGGCGAGCACGGCCACGTCGTCGTCGTGGGGGAAACGACGCGCGACGTCGAGCATGGCATCGGCATAGGCCGCATCGAGTGCGCCGCGGTCGGCTTTCGCATCGCGTGAGTAGCGGCGCGCGATGGCATCGGTCAACGCCTGCTCCAGCGGCGAGGCAGACTCGCGCAACGCGAGTGCACGATCCATCGCGGCCAGCGCGGCGTTCCGGTCGCGATCGTCCATCGGCGCGTTGATGTTGGGCCCCAGCGCGAGTGCTTCGCCCCACCAGCACATCGCGCAGGCGGCATCGAGCCGTTGCGCTTCCCGGAACGAGCGCACGGCACCCGCGTGATTAAACCCGTAGGTAAGCACCAGGCCTTGGTTGAAGTAGCGCCGCGCCTGCTCGTTTCGCGTCGTGATCGGGAGGCGCGATGCGGTGAGGTCGGCAAAGAGCGGCATGGGCGCCGATGCCGCCCCCACCGGCGCGGCGACCGCGGCCGCGATCGCCAGGTGCCGAGTCAGCGACGACGTGGCCGTCTTGCCACCGCAGATCGCAGACGCGAGAACGCCCGGATCGAAAGCCCGCGCCTCGAATGAAAGCGATCCGACCCGCGACGAACCGCCGAGAACGACGACAGCCCCGGCAAGTACCGCGTGCTTCAACAGCCTGCGCATGGCCCGAACCCCGCTTCGGAACGTGGTAGCACGCGAGGTTTACCCAGCCTGCCGGGCTTGTATATACGCTGGAAGACCGGTGCGATGCCGTGGCCGAAGCTGGCGTTGATCCGGTCATGCGCAAGCCAAGGAGCGGGACAGCGCACCCTTGGCGCGAGGCCTGCCGCGCTGCTGGGAGGGCTTCGCTACATCAGCCCCAATGCCGCCATCGACGTCGGCGTTCCCGCGCCGATCACCAGGTGATCGAGCACGCGTACGCCGATCAATTGCAGGGCGTCCTTCAACTCACGGGTGATGGACCGATCGGCCGCACTCGGTTCGGCGACGCCGGACGGATGGTTGTGCGCCAGGATCACCGCCGAGGCGTTGTGCCTCAGGCACGCGCGGACCACTTCGCGTGGATGCACGCTGGCGCCGTCGATGGTGCCGCGGAACAGTTCCTCGAAGGCCAGCACGCGATGGCGGTTGTCGAGGAACAGGCAGCCGAAGACTTCGTAAGGCAGATGGCGTAGCTGGGCGCTGAGGTAGTCGCCGCTGTCGCGCGGATTGCCCAGTGCCGGGCGTTCGGCCAATGGCTCGGCCAGCGAGCGCCGCGCGAGTTCGAGCGCGGCGATCAGGCGGGCGCGCTTGGCCGGACCGACGCCGCGCAGGCGTAGCGCGCTGCCGTGCGGATCGGCGAGCAATGTGCCCAGGTTACCGCTGGCGGCGAGCAGCTCGCGTCCCAGCGTGATGGCGTCCTTGCCGGGCAGGCCGCTGCCCAGCAGCACGGCGATCAGTTCCGCGTCCGACAGCGCGCCGCAGCCGCGGGCCAGCAGTTTTTCACGGGGGCGTTCGAGTTCAGGCCATTCGCGGATGCTCATGCCCTACAGGCTGACGGCGCGATGGCTCGCTGCCCATCGGATTTCCGCGGGAGATCACGTCGGGCACCGTCGCGCCGTGGCAACGAAGGACGGCTTAATGGGCCGCGGGCAGCCGTGTGGCGAATTCGGCCGAGATCCAATCGATGAATACCCGGACCCGTGGCGAAAGCTGGCGATTCTGCGGATAGAGCACGTACACCGGTGATGGTGACGGCGGGTAGCCGGCCAGCACCTCGGCCAGGCTTCCGTTGACGAGATCCTCCTGCACGCGATAGCGCGGGACCTGGATCAGGCCCATGCCGAGTCGCGCGAGGGCGACGTACATCTCCGCCCCCGCCACGCTGACGGCCTGGGGCAGCGCCAGTTGGCGCAGCGTGCCGTTCACCCGGAACTCCAGCGGGATCACGCTGCCCGAGGCCGACGACACGAAGCCGATCATGGCGTGCGCCTGCAGCTCGTCCGGCGTGGCTGGCGTGCCGCGTTGCCGAAGATAGGCGGGGCTGGCGTAGGTGCCTTCCTCCAGCAAGGCGATCTGGCGTCCGATCATGCTGCTGTCGGTGGGCTTGCCCACGCGCAGCACGCAGTCGACGCCTTCGCGCACCAGGTCGACATAGCGATCGCCCTCGCCGATACGCAGCTGGATGCCCGGGTAACGTTCGAGAAAGCCGGGCAGGCCCGGCAGCATGAAGTGGCGAGCCAGCGTGCCGTGCACATCCACGCGCAACAGGCCGGTGGGTTTGGCACCGGTAAAGGCCGCTTCCGCCTCCTCGATCTCGGCGAGGATGGCCAGGCATCGCTGGTAGTAGGCCTCGCCGTCCAGGGTGGGCCGAACCTGGCGCGTGGTGCGCTCGAGCAGGCGTACGCCGAGTCGTGCCTCCAGCTTCTTCACCACCTCGGTGACGGTGGAACGGGGCAGGTCCAGGTCCTGCGCGGCCAGCGTGAAGCTGCGCCGTTCCACGATGCGGGCGAACAGGCGCATGGCGTCAACCTTGTCCACGGCATTGTTCCCATTATCCGAATGATGTTGGCGGATTTGAGCAGATTATCCGTGAACAGCAAAAGACCATCCTTTGCACACACCGGCATCGGGCCGGCTCTCCCAGAGGATGTTTCCCATGTCTGCCAACACTTCCAAGGTCGCCATCGTTACCGGCGCTTCCCGCGGCATCGGCGCCGCCGTCGCCGAACGCCTGGCTCGCGACGGCTTCACGGTCGTCATCAACTATGCCGGCGATGCCGCCTCCGCCGAGGCATTGGCGGGCAAGATCGAGGCGGCGGGCGGCCGCGCGCTGACCGCCCAGGCGGATGTCGCCGACCCCGTCGCCGTGCGCCGCATGTTCGACGCGGCGGAAACCGCCTTCGGCGGCGTCGATGTCGTGGTCAACAACGCCGGCATCATGCAGCTCTCGCCCTTGGCCAACACCGACGACGAGCTGTTCGACCGCACCATCGCCATCAACCTGAAGGGCAGCTTCAACGCCATGCGCGAAGCCGGCAAGCGCCTGCGCGCCGGCGGCCGCATCATCAATTTTTCCACCAGCATCGTCGGCACGCTGCTGCCCACGTACGGCGTATACGCCGCCACCAAGGCGGGCGTGGAAGCGATGACGCACATCATGGCCAAGGAGCTGCGCGGCCGTTCGATCACCGTAAACGCCGTGGCGCCGGGCCCGACCGCAACCGACCTGTTCCTCAAGGGCAAGACGCCCGAGCTGATCGATCAGCTGGCGAAGATGGCGCCGCTGGAACGCCTCGGCCAGCCCGCGGACATCGCCAACGTCGTGTCCTTCCTCGCCGGCCCGGATGGCGGCTGGGTCAACGGCCAGGTGCTGCGCGCCAACGGCGGCATGGTCTGAGCCGAGCCGGCCCTTCTTTCCTGATCGAAGCGCTTCGCGAGCGGCGAAGCCCCCTGGAGATTCCCATGAACAACATCATCGTGATTACCGGCGCGTCGAGCGGCTTCGGCTTGATGACGGCGCACGCCCTTGCCCACGCGGGTCACACGGTTTACGCCGGCATGCGCGAAACGACCGGGCGCAACGCGCCCCGCGTGGCCGGGATGCGGCAGTACGCAAGCGAGCAGGGCATCGACCTGCGTGCCATCGAGATGGATGTCGCCTCGCAGGCGTCGGTGGACACCGCCATCGCGCAGGTCATCGCGGAGCATGGCCGCCTCGACGTGGTGGTGCACAACGCGGGGCACATGTCCTACGGACCGGCCGAAGCCTTTACGCCCGAACAGTTCGCCGCGCTGTACGACGTCAATGTGCTGAGCACGCAACGCGTGAATCGCGCCGCGCTGCCACAGCTGCGCAAGCAGGGGCGCGGCCTGGTGGTGTGGGTCTCGTCCAGCAGCACGCGCGGCGGCACGCCGCCGTACCTCGCGCCGTATTTCGCCGCCAAGGCAGGCATGGACGCGCTGGCGGTGAGTTATGCGGGCGAGCTGGCGCGTTGGGGCATCGAGACGTCGATCGTCGTGCCCGGCGCGTTTACCCAGGGCACCAACCATTTCGCCCATGCCGGCGCGCCGGCCGACGAGGCGGTGGCGAAAGCGTATGCGGATGGCCCGACCTCCGATTTCAGCGAGGTCGCCTTCAAGGGCCTGGCGGCGCTCGAACCAGCGGATGCCGATCCGCAATCGGTGGCCGACGCGATCGTCGCCGTGGTCGACACGCCATTCGGCAAGCGGCCGTTCCGCGTGCACATCGACCCTTCGCAGGACGGTGCCGAAATCGTCAACGGCATGGCCGACCGCGTGCGGGCGGAGCTGCTCCGCCGCATCGGGCTGGAAGACATCCTTCATCCCCGCGTGCTGGTCTGATGACTTCTCCCTCTGGGAGAGGGGTTGAGTCATCGAGTGAATGCCTTCTCCCTCTGGGAGAAGGTGGCGGCA
>NZ_BCPR01000066.1 GCF_016586165.1 Dyella sp. EPa41
CCCGCAAGGCACGCTCTACGGCTCGAACACCCTGGGTGGCCTGGTGAAGTTCGTCACCACGCCGCCGGACACGACGCAGGCCAGCGGCCGCATCGGCGTGGACACCAGCAGCGTCGACAATGGCGGCACGGGTTTCGGCGCGCATGCGACGGTGAACATTCCACTGGCCAGTACGCTGGCGCTGCGCGTCAACGCGTATGACCGCACCGATCCGGGTTACATCGACAACGTCACCACGGGCAAGACCGAAGTCAACGAGGCCAAGGTGTCCGGCGCGCGTGCGCAGTTGCTGTGGACGCCGAGCGAGAAGGTCTCCGTGCGCTTTGCGGCGCTCGCGCAGAACCTGAGCAGCGATGGTTTGGCCAACGGTGGCGTGGATATCGACCCGGACACGCTCAAGCCGATCTATGGCGACAACAAGCAGGCGAGGGCGGCGGGCACGGGCGAACTCAAGCTCAAGTACCGGCTCTACGACCTCACGGTGAACGCCGACTTCGACTGGGCGAAGCTGGTGTCGACCACCAGCTACGGCACGGTGCGGCTCAACGAGAACACCGACGTCACCAACGCCTACGGTCCGATCCTCAATCCAGCCTTTGGGCTGGACACCGGCGGTTACTCCATCCGTCAACCGGTGTCGCTCAACAAGGTCACGCAGGAGCTGCGCCTGCAATCGCCCGGGCAGCAACGGCTGGAGTGGCGCGTGGGCCTCTTCTATACCCACGAGCGCAGCACCGACAGCCAGAGCGTGCTGAGTTTCGACGCCAATACGGGCGCGCCGATCGCCTTGCCGACGCTGGCCGACCTGGCCATCGGGCCGGCCGTGTTCACCGAGTGGGCCGGCTATGGCGATGTCACCTGGCATGCCACGTCCAACCTGAGCGTGCTGGTCGGCGCGCGCTACAGCTTCGACAAGACGACCTATACCCAGACCGGTACCGGCATCCTCACGGGCGACAGCAACTTCTCGACCCACGGCACCGACCATCCCGTCACCTATCTGTTCAACCCGAGCTACAAGTTCGGCGACGACCTGATGGCGTACCTGCGCGTGGCTTCGGGTTTCCGTCCCGGTGGCCCGAACGTCGGCGTGCCGCCCGGGCTTGGCGCACCGCAGACGTTCGATGCGGACAAGCTGGTGAGCTACGAGCTCGGCCTGAAGTCGCTGATGCTGGACAAGCACATGAGTGTCGATGTCGATGTGTTCTACATCGACTGGCGCAAGATCCAGCTGGCCGAGACCGCGGGTGGCTTCAGCTTCCTCGGCAACGGCGGCAAGGCGAACAGCAAGGGACTGGAAGCCAACTGGAGCTTCACCCCGGTCGCCGGCTTCACGATGTGGGCGAACGCCACCTACACCAAGGCCGAACTCGCCGCCGATACGCCGCCCGGGGGCCTGTATGGCTATAACGGCGACCGCTTGCCGTACGTGCCGAAGTGGAACGCGAACCTCGGCGCCGACTACAACTTCCCGATGGGCTCGGGATGGTCGGGTTTCGTGGGCGGCAACATCAGTTACGTCGGCTCGCGCAAGTCGGACTTCAACACGGTGCCGGCGCCGCAGTTCACGCTGCCCAGCTTCACCAGCGTGAATCTCCACCTCGGCGCCAATGTCGACAAGTGGACCTTCTCGCTTTACGCCAAAAACCTCGGCAACAAGCGCGGCATCACCGCCATGAGCGGCGAAACCCTGAACCCCATCGCGAGCCCGTTCCAGGCCACGTACCAGACGCCGCGCACCATCGGCGTGTCGGCGAGCGTCGAGCTTTGAGCCATTCCCTGCATCCAACTTGGAGCGTTTCATGAAGCACCTAGTCAAACGGCTGGTTGCGCTGGCCGCCTGCGCAACGGCAACCCTAAGCGCCGCCCAGGTGCCATCCGTGCCGCCCGCGCAGCCCATGGAGGCCGCGCCGGCCGTGCAGCAGGACAACTCCGCGCACGCGCTGACGAAGGAAGATCTCTCGACCTTCTTCGACGGCCTCGTGCCGTTCGCCATCCAGCGCGGCGACATCGCCGGTGGCGTGATCGTCGTGGTGAAGGACGGCAACGTGCTGTTCTCGCGTGGCTACGGCTATGCCGACCTCAAGACGCGCCAGCCGGTCGCGCCGGAGACCACGCTGTTCCGCCCCGGCTCCACGTCCAAGCTGTTCACCTGGACGGCCGTGATGCAGATGGTCGAGCAGGGCAAGGTCGACCTGGACCACGACGTCAACGACTACATCGACTTCAAGATCCCGCCGTACGAAGGCAAGCCGATCACCCTGCGCAACCTCATGACCCACACCGCGGGTTTCGAGGAAGTGGCGCGCGACCTGCTGCCGGCCACTTCGGACGAGGTGAATCTCGAGCGCTATCTCAAGAGCCACCTGCCGGCGCGCATCTTCCCGCCGGGCGAAACCGTTGCGTACTCCAACTACGGCTGCGGCCTGGCGGGCTATATCGTGCAGCGCGTCTCCGGCGAGCGCTTCGAGGATTACGTGCAGAAGCACATCCTGCAGCCGCTCAACATGACGCACTCGTCATTTGATCAGCCGCTGCCTTCGGCACTCGCGCCGCTGATGTCGAAGGGCTACAAGACCGCGTCCGATGGCGAGGCGCAGCCGTTCGAGTGGGTGGACCCGGCACCGGCCGGCGCGCTCAGTTCGTCGGGCATCGACATGGCGCAGTTCATGATCGCCCAGTTGCAGGATGGCCGTTACGGCGATACGCGGATTCTCAAGGAAGACACCGCCAAGCTGATGCATTCGCAGCAATACACCGCTTCGAAGGGCATGGTGGGCTTTGACCTCGGCTTCTACCAGGAAGACCGCAACGGCCTGCGCATCATCGGCCACGGCGGCGACACCGAAGTGTTCCACAGCGACCTGCACCTGCTGCTGGACAAGGATGTCGGCATCTTCATGTCGTTCAACAGCCTCGGCAGCGAGGTCGGCGGTGCGCACACCATCCGCGGCGCGATCTTCTACGCGTTCCTGGACCGGTATTTCCCCCATCCGCTGCAGGACCAGCCGGCGATCGCGTCCGCCAAGGCCGACGCCGCGCGCGTGGCGGGCTGGTACGAATCCAGCCGCATCAACCTCAGTGCCCTGCGCCCGTTCAACCTGCTGGGCCAGATGAAGGTCAACGCGATGCCGGACGGCACGCTGACCATCGCCGCGCTGAGCGACTACGCCGGCAAGCCGCTGCACTGGCGTGAAGTGAGCCCGCTGCATTACGTCGAGGAGAACGGCCAACGCAAGCTGGACTTCGTTGCCGACGCAAACGGCAATATCAAGTACTGGGCTACTGACCACATCTCGCCGGTGTTCGTGTTCAATCGCGTGCCCGCCGCCAAGAGCATGGGCTCGGTGAGCCTGTGGGCGAGCCTCTCGCTGGTCGTGGTGCTGGGCGCGCTGCTGTTCTGGTGGCTGGGCGCGTGGATGCGCCGCCATTACCACCGCCCGTTCGAGATCGCCCCCGGACTTCGCCGCAGCCGCCTGTGGTCGCGTGTCGGGGCATTGCTGTTGTTCGGCGACGTGCTGGGCTGGGTGTTGGTGATCGTCGCGATCTCGGCAGACGAAAACCTGCTGCTGCGCGGCTCGGCGACGCCGTGGTTCTACCTGCTGTACGTGCTGGGCGTGGTGTCCCTGGTGGGCGTGCTGGCCGTGGTGTTCCACACGGTGCGCAACTGGCAGCTGGCGCAACGAAGCCTGTGGGTGCGCGTGGGCGAGACGCTGCTGGCGCTTTCGGCCCTGTATCTGGCGTGGTTCATCCTGGTCTTCGGGATGGTCAGCTTCAACGTGCGCTTCTGAGGCGGGAGGTCGGATGACAACGCAGGGTATCAAGAGGGTGACGCTGACGGCGTCGGTCGAACGGGTGGAAATGACCGCGCCGTTCCGCATCACCGGCTACACCTTCACGCACAACGAAATGCTGGTGGTGCGGCTGGAAAGCGAGGGCCAGGTGGGGCACGGCGAAGCGCTCGGCGTGTACTACCACCAGGACACGCCGCCTTCCATGCTGCGGCAGGTCGAGGCACTGCGCGACATCATCGAGGGCGGCATCACCCGGCAGCAGCTGCTGACGCTGCTGCCGCCCGGCGGTGCGCGCAATGCGCTCGACTGCGCGCTGTGGGATCTGGAAGCGAAGCAGCAGGGCAAGCCGGTATGGCAGCTGGCCGGGCTCAATCCGCCAGAGCCGCTGCTGACCACGTTCACCGTGGGCGCCGAGGAACCCGCGGTGATGGCCGAGCGCGCGCGCAACTACACGCAGGCACGCGCGCTCAAGCTCAAGTTGACGGACGACGACCGCAATGCGGATCGCGTGCGTGCGGTGCGCGCGGCCCGTCCGGACGCGTGGCTGATGGTCGACGCGAACCAGGGTTTCACGCCGGAAACCCTCGCCTCGCTGTTGCCGGCGCTGGTGGAAAGCCGCGTGGCCGTCGTCGAGCAGCCCTTTCCGGTAGGGAAGGAAGCGTGGCTGGACGATGTGGACAGCCCCATCCCGCTCGCGGCCGACGAAAGTGTGCAGGACCATCGCGACCTCGACCAACTCGTCGGTCGGGTCAACGTCATCAACATCAAGCTCGACAAGTGCGGCGGCCTTACCGAGGCACTGATCCTCGCAAGGCGCGCGCAGGAGCTGGGCTTCAAACTGATGGTGGGCAACATGGGCGGCACCTCGTGGTCGATGGGGCCCGGCTTCGTGGTCGGCGCGTTGTGCATGGTGGTTGACCTCGATGGGCCGCTGTTCCTAGTGTCGGACCGCACGCCGGCGGCCCGTTACGAAGACGGGCGCATCTGGTGTCCTGAAGAAGTCTGGGGCGGCGCCATGGCCGTCGACGCGTAAGCCAGCAGGGGAGTGACGTCGCGCATGTCCGAAGCGGGAGTTCCGGCACGGGAAAGCACTTGGTTTGGCCATCCGGCCGGCTTGAGCATCCTGTTTCTTACCGAAATGTGGGAGATGTTCTCCTTCTTCGGCATGCGCGCGCTGCTGGTCTACTACATGACCATGCATCTGAAGATCGGGCAGGAGCATGCGTCGCTGATCTACGGTGTTTACGCGGCCTTCGTCTATTTCACGCCGGTTTTCGGCGGCATCGTCGCGGACCGCTGGCTGGGCAAGCGCCGTTCGGTCGTCATCGGCGGCGCCACCATGGCGTTGGGCCATTTCATGATGGCGTCCGAACCGCTGTTCTATCCGGCACTGGCGACGATTGCGCTCGGCAACGGGTTGTTCCTGCCCAGCCTCGCCAGCCAGATAGAAGGTCTTTATCGGCACGACGACCCGCGTGCCGGCAACGCGTACAACATCTATTACATCGGCATCAACCTCGGCGCCTTCCTGGCGCCACTGGTGTGCGGCACGCTGGGCGAGGCGTTCGGCTGGCATTGGGGCTTTACCGCGGCCGGCCTGGGCATGCTGTTGTCGCTGGTGATCTACCTGGGCGGCAGCCGCCACCTGCCGCCGGAACCCGCACGAACGGGGGCCGCCGTGCGCACGCGGCATCCGGTGGATCGCGCAGTGATGCAGCGCTTTGGTTTCCTCATCACCGTGGCGGCCATCGTCGTGGTGTTTCGCGGCGCATACGAACAGGTGGGCAATACCATCGCGCTGTGGGCGAGCGAAGGCGTCGACCGCCACGTGACGGCGGCATGGAGCATCCCGATGACGTGGTTCCAGTCGCTGGATTCGCTGGTGGTGTTTACCGCGACGCCGCTGCTGGTGATCCGTTGGGCGCGATTGGCCAGGCGGGGCATCGAGACACCGTGGCTGAAGAAGATGGCTTTCGGGGCGGCGGTAGTGGGCGCGTCCTACCTGATTCTTGCCGCCGTGGCCGCCTGGTCGGAGGCGCACGGCACGCGCGCCAGCTGGGCGTGGCTGGTGGGCTGGTTCGTCATGATGACGCTGGGTGAGCTGTACATCCTGCCGATCGGCCTGGGCCTGTTCGGGCGCATGGCGCCGGAAGGATTTCGCGCCACCAGCATCGCGACTTGGTTCTTCGCCGGCTTCTTCGGCAACCTCTTGGCCGGCGCGCTGGGCACGCTGTGGAGCAGCCTGACGCATGGCTGGTTCTTTGCGTTGGTCGGCCTGGTCGCAGGGCTGGCGGCGGCGCTTTTGTATATCCTAGGCCTGCGCCTGGGCCAGGTCGAAACACGCGAAGACGCGGGCGCAGCCATGGTGCTTTCCCGATAAGCAGGCGGCAATGACCAAGGATCTCCAACAAAAGCTCAAGGATCGCTGGGAAACATTCACGGCGTCCGAACAGAAGATCGCCAGCTACCTGCTGCAGAACATGCGCGACGTGCCGTTCGAAACGGCGGCCTCGCTGAGCAAGCGCGTCGGCGTCAGCCAGATGACCGTCGGACGTTTCTTCCGCAGCCTGGGTTACGAGGGCGTCAACGATCTCAAGGAAGAGTTGCGCACCGATACCTCCTGGCGCCACCTCTACAAGGACGTGGAGAAATCCCGCGACGCCGATCCGCTCGCCGGACATCTCCACGCCGAGATCCGCGCGTTGACCAGTACGCACGCGCTGGCAGGCACCAGGGAATGGAAGTCGGTCGTGAAGCTGCTGACCTCGGCCGATCGCGTCACCGTGTCGAGCTTCCATCACGGCACCTTCCTCGGCCTGGGTTTTGCCGCGATGCTGCAGCAGGTGCGCCCGCACGTATCGTTCAACTCGGGCATCGACGGCGCCTATGCCGACATGCTGCTCGATTCCACGCGCAACAGCTGCGTGGTGCTGATCGACATGCGCCGCTATTTCCGGCAGTTCCGCACGCTGGCGGAGGAAGTGGTGGAACGCGGCATCCCGCTGGTGCTGATCACCGACACCGAGTGCTACTGGGCTCGCGAGTTGACGCCGAACGTGCTGATGATCCAGGCCGATCGCGCGTGGCACAGCTTCAGCGCGTACACCAGCCTGTTCAGCCTGCTGACCACGGCGATGGTGCAGGAGACGGGCGACGTGATGGATCGCATCACGGAGATCAATCGTCTTCGCCAGCACTTCGCCGGTTACCTGGAACGCGACAACACGGACGTCGGCAAGAAGACTGCCGCCGCGCCCGGCGGGCGCAAGGGCACACGGACTTCGTCGAAATCCAGCAAGTAGCACCGCGCAGGGCGGGACGCCTGGCCCCGCCTTGCGCGGGCCATGTTCAGAACTGGTAGCGCACGTTCAACATGTAATTGCGCGGTGCCGAATAGAACCCCTGTGACCAGTAAAGGCTGGCGATGGCCTTCCGTTCGGTGACGTTGTCGACGTTGAATGTCGCGCTCCAGTGCGGGTCGAAGTCGTAACCGGCCATCAGGCCGAGTACGGCGTAGGAGCCCTGGGTCGTGTAGATCTCGCTGCCGTCGAGCGCCACCGCCTGCTGGTCACGGTAGATGCGGTCCTGCCAGCGCAGCGTCGCGCCCACGCGCAGGCCGTCGAATGCTGGCACGCGATAGATCGTGGACAGGCGGAAGGTGCGTCGTGGCACGTAGGTGCGCACATTGGCGCCATCGGGGTCGTGCAAGCCCAGTTGCGTATAGCCGCCGCTTAATTGCCAGCGGTCGGTGAGCTGGCCGCCCACGTCGAACTCGAAGCCCTTCGCAGTGGCGTCGATGCCGCTGTAGTAGTCCTGGTTGGTGGCGAGGTTGTGGCCCGCGTATTCGGCCAGGCCGTCCTGGCGCGTGCGGAACAGCGCGAATGTCGCGTTGAGGCGTCCGTCGTACCACTCGCCCTTGATGCCGGCTTCGAGGTTTGCGCCCGTCACGGGATCGAGCACCTTGTTGTTGGCGTCGGTCTGCGTCTGCGGGTTGAACAGCTTGGCGTAGCTCACGTACAGCGAGTAGTTCTCCGAAAGGTCGTACACCGCGCCGATGAAGGGCGTGGTTTCCGTCTTGCGGTAATTGCTGGGCGTTCCGTAGTTCACGCCGATCTCCTCGACATGCACGAGACTGGCGCCGGTGATGAGCGTCAACGGGTCGGCAAGGCTCCAGCGCGCCGTGGCGTAGAGGCTCTTGCGCTTGATGTGGAAATCGCCGTTGCCGTAGTAGGCATTGAAGGGCGGCATCGCGTAGTCGCCGGTCCATTCGCTGAGCGGTGGCAGCGGCGTGCCAATGCCTGCGCCATAGCCGGACAGCTGGTGCACGTCGTCCTTCGCCCAGTTCGCTCCGATCACCAGTTCGTGGCGACGGCCGGCAAGTTGGAACGGGCCGGTGGCGTACAGGTCGGCCACGTACTGCTTCTCGGCGCTGTTGTAGGCGGATGGATAGGAGAACAGGCCAAGTCCCGTCTGTGCGTCCGGCGTGCCATAGACGTAGAACAGGTTGCTGTCCTCGGCGACGCGGCGATAGTCGAGCGCGGCTTTCAGGTGCCACTCGCTGGCCAGTTCCTGGGTGAGTTCGAGGAAGCTGCGCGTGTCGGCGATGTTCCAATGGGACCAGTCGGCGGAGGTGCTGGTGGATCTGTCGTAGCTGGTCGGCGTGCCGTCGGTGTTGTACAGCGGCAGCGCGCCCCACATGCCGCCATGGGTCTTGTTCTTCTGGTACGTGACGCCTGCGGTGAGCAGCGTGCTGCCGGTGAGGTCGGCGTCGACGATGCCGGAGACCACCTGCTTGCGAAGGTTGTAGCGGTCCAGGTAGCTGTCGGTGTCCTGGCCGGCGGCAACCAGGCGGCCGCGCACGCTGCGCGAATCATTCAGCGGGCCGGACAGATCGATGTCCAGGCGGTGGTTGTCCCAGCTGCCGACGGAGACGCCGACATCGCCCTGGAAATCCGCCGCGGGGCGCTTGCGCACGAAGTTGATGGTGGCCGACGGATTGCCGGTGAAGGAGAGCAGCCCGTTGGCGCCGCGCAGCACTTCGACGCGCTCGTACACGGCCGTATCGATATCGCCCTGCTGGTTGCCGTCGGCAAAGGGCATGCCCACGCCGTCCCTCAGGAAGTTGGTGACATCGAAGCCGCGCGCGCTGTAGTAGGTGCGGTCGGTCTCCACGCGCTCGACGTTCACGCCGGTGGTGTTGTCCAGCACGGCATTGATGTTGTCGAGGCCGAAGTCATCCATCTGCTGGCGCGTCACCACGCTCATCGACTGCGGCGTCTCGCGCATCGACAGCGACAGGCGCGTGGCGCTGTCCGTGGCCTTGGTGGTGTAGGCGTCGCCATCGCCCGTGACGGTAGCGGTGGCCTGCACGCCTTCGAGGTTCTTCACCTGGGTGGCATCGGGAGCATCGGGCGCATCCCCGGCATGCGACAGGGGTGCGGCGAGTGCCATGGCGAGTGCAACGGCGAAACGGTGGCGCAGGAGATGGCGTCGCGTGAGCGAAGCGGGGAAAGACATCGGGTAGCCCTGTTTTGGTTGGTATAGGGAGTTCGGCGCGAACGCGCCGGGGCTGTGGCGATGGCTGGGCCCTACCATGCAAATGATAGTTATTATCATTTGACAATGCCAGTCTTCAGGGTCGGCGAGATGCCGCAGGGCCGACGCCCATGCGGGAGAAGGGGCTCGCGGTCAGCGGCGGCGCTGGGGTATCGTCCGCCGCTTATGCCGATGCGATACGTGCTCTACCAGCGGGACTACTGCCACCTCTGCGACCAGGCGCTGGCCGTCATGGCCGAGGCGCGCGCGCCGGATTTCGACAGCGTATGGGTCGACGATGACGAGGCATTGGAAGTGCGCTACGGCGTGCGCGTGCCCGTATTGCGCGACCAGCAGGAAGACCGCGAACTCGACTGGCCGTTCGATGCGGTGGCCGTAAGGCTGTTTCTGGCGAAGACGACGACGCCGTAGGAATGCCCCTTGTGGGGAGCGCGGCGCCACGGCTTCACCGCTCCGTCGGCTTGTCGCGCACAGGGTGCGCTCCTACAGGATGGGCGAGACGTGAGGCCTTTCTTGTAGGAGCCCACCCTGTGGGCGACCGCGGCACCACGGCTTCACCGCTCCGTCGGCTTGTCGCGCACAGGGTGCGCTCCTACAGGATGGACGAGACGTGAGGCCTTTCTTGTAGGAGCCCACCCTGTGGGCGACCGCGGCGCCACGGCTTCATCGCTTCGTTGGCTTGTCGCGCACAGGGTGCGCTCCTACAGG
The DNA here is from genome assembly GCF_016586165.1 of Dyella sp. EPa41. GTDB lineage: Bacteria > Pseudomonadota > Gammaproteobacteria > Xanthomonadales > Rhodanobacteraceae > Dyella. The sequence continues at coordinate 10,059 of NZ_BCPR01000066.1, forward strand.
AGGCGGGTTTTATTTGGCCGCCAGGGTCAGGTGCGCGTTGATCTTCACGTCCGCACCGATCACCGAGGTATCGGCATATTCGCCGCCGCCCACGCCGTAATCCAGGCGCTTGACCGTGCCACTCACATCGAGCGTGGCCCCAGTGCCCTGCGGCTTGAACGTCACGTTGAGGCTCACCGGCTTGGTCACGCCGCGCAGCGTGAGGTTGCCGTCGGCCACCACGTTGGCGCCGTTCTGGCGGAAGCTGGTGGTCACGAAGTGTGCCTTGGGAAATTTCGCCACGTTGAAGAAATCGGCGCCGGGCAGCGCGCCGTCGCGGTCGCTGTCACCGGTCTTCACGCTGGCAAGGTCGATGTCCACGTCGAACTTCGAGGTGGCGATCTTGGCCGCGTCATAGCTGATATTGGCCGTCCATTTGCCGAACGTGCCGTTGAACGCCTGGCCCTGGAACGTGCCGCTGAAACCGAGCTTGCTGGCGGCTGCCTGCACGGTGTAGTCGGTGGCGCCGGCAAAACCCGGCAGGGCAAAGGCGAGCAGGAGCGGGACGGCGAGCTTGAGGGAGGTCATCAACGTTCTCCTTGGGAAGGGGAGTTGTTGCGCAGGCGACGGAAGGGGAGCATGCGCAGCAAGGTGTTGTCGCGATCGATCAGATGGTGCTTGAGCGCGCCGCCGACGTGCAGCACCAGCAGCACGACCAGGAACCAGAACAGGTTCTCGTGGATGCTGTGGGAGAGACCGCGCAGGTCGGGGTTGGCGCCGCCGAGCGCGGGCAGGTTGAACATCTTGAAGAACTGCAGCGGCTTGCCGGTGACGGAGTTGAACCACCAGCCGCTCAACGGAATGGCGGCGATCAGCACGTACAGCAGCAGGTGCACGCCATGCGCGGCAAGCTGCTGCCAGCGCGGCGCGGGATCCTCGGCCGGGCGACGGTCACCCAGTCGCCACGCCAGTCGCAGCAGGAGCAGCGCGAGCACGGTGAGGCCAATCGACTTGTGCAGCGCGAGCCAGTTGATCTTCTGCATCGGCGAACCGGCCAGATCCATCATCAGGCCGAAGACGCCGTTGCCGATGAGCAGCAGGGCGGTGGCCCAGTGGAGGAACTTCGCGACCGAACCCCATTGGCGGTCGTTGCTGCGCAAGCTCATGGAGACTCCTTGTCGGGTTGGGCCTTGTCGTCCTGGATGGCTTCCAGTTCCAGCCATACGCTCACGCCGTGACCGACCGAGTTGGCATTGGAGGTCATGCCGAAATCATCGCGGTTCAGCGTGGTGGTGGCGGAGAAGCCCGCCGTGGTGTGCATGCCGTAGATGGTGGTGCCGCGTCGGTTGGCGGTGAATGCGAGTTCCACCGGTTTCGTCACCCCGCGCAGGGTGAGGTTGCCGTGCAGCACGCCGTGCGTGTCGTCCTTGCGTTCCACCGAGGTGCTGGCGAAATGCGCGTAGCGATGCTTCGCCGTGTCGAGGAAGGCCGGCTTCTTCACGGCGTCGCTCCACCCGGCATCGCCCATGTCCAGACTGTCCAGGTCGATGTCCAGCTCGGTGGCCGACTGGCTCCAGTCGTCCGGATCGAAGCGCAGCCAGCCGCGGGCGATATGCAGGCGGCCAAAGGGGCGCGAGAAGCCGTTGTGGTCGATGCTGAAGAGGATCTGGCTATGCGTGGTGTCATAGCGGTAAGTGGCGGGCGCCGCCTGCAAGGTTGCGAGCGGAAGCCAGGCGCAGGCGATGGCGAGTAAGAACCGTCTTGTCGGGCGGAAGAGGCGCATGGGGCGGAAGTCTGGACGATCCGCCACAGAGGCGCCAGCGGTGCCCCGGGAACGGATTGTTTCCACAGGCAGCCCTTAACGGCTTGTTTATGGCGTTGCGTCAGCGCTTTCGAAGCCTGTCCGAGCTCGTTCTGACATCGTTGCTCTGGCATGATCGAGCCTTCTCGGGGGAGATCATGCTGCCGTCCTTGCTGTTCAGCGCGTTCCTGTCCGCCGGCCTGCCCGTTGCCGTGCCCGCCTCGACGCCCGTCACCACGGTGGCGGCGAGCGCCGCGTTGCCGACGCCGCAGTTCCGGCGCTACGGCACGGCCGAAGGCCTGCCCAGCAGCAGCGTGTACACGGCGGTGCAGGCACCCGATGGTGTCATGTGGTTCGGCACCAAGAGCGGCATCGCGCGTTACGACGGCGTCAGCTTCAAGGTGTTCCGCCACGTGGTGGGCGATCCGCAGTCGCTGTTCAACAACGGCATCTCCTCGCTGCTGTTCGATCGCGGCGGACGCTTGTGGGCGGCGGGCCTGGAGGCGGGCATCAACCGCTACGACGAGCGATCGAACACGTTCCGTCATTGGGGCCATGACGCCAACGACCCGGCCAGCCTCGCGAGCGACAAGGCGTGGAGCCTCGCGGAGACCGCCGACGGTTCGCTGTGGATCGGCACCGCCCAAGGCCTGGACCGCCTGCGCCAGGACGGCCGCGGTTTCGACCACGTGGTGGTCACCGGTTCGCGTCCGGAGGAACTCGGCGTCGTCGGTGCGCTATTCGTGGATGGCCGCGGCCAGCTGTGGGTCGGCAGCGACAACGGTGTCTTTCGACGCGACGCCGCCGGCGACTTCCACCTGATCCGCACCGCCGCGCCGGGCCAGTCGCTGGACGCGTGGCGCATCGAAGGCGAGGGCGACGAGGTGCGCATCGCCTCGTCGTATGGCCTGTTCGTGGTGGGGGCCGACGACGTCGCGCGACAGCTCGGCCGTGGCGAATTGCCGGTGACCAACATCCTCAGCAGCATGCGCGATCGCGCCGGGCGGCTGTGGATCGGCACCCAGCGCGGGTTGTACCTGCAGGACCACAAGGACGGGCCGATCCGCGCCGTGACCGACCAGCCGGTGCTGCATGGCAATCTGCCCGGCACCTGGGTATGGCAGATCCGCCCGGATACCGAAGGCGGCCTGTGGATCGCGCTGTTCGACGGCGGCGTGGGCTACCTCGCGCCCGGCTGGAACAGCGTCAGCCGCTTCACGCATATTCCCGACGACGACAGCAGCCTGCGCGACTCGGTGGCCTATTCGGTCGCCAAGGGCAGCGACGGCTCGGTCTGGGTCGGCGAACGCAGCGGCCGCGTGGATCGCCTGATGCCTTCCACGGGCAAGGTCGAACACGTGCTTTCGGGGCTGCGTGGCGATGTGCTCGGCATGACCGAGGATCGACCGGGACGCCTGTGGGTGACCGTGCAAGGCGCGCTGTTCCGCTATGTCGACGGCAAGCTGGACCAGGTGCCGATGGGTGGCCACGGACTGAAGCACCCCCTGGAAGTGGAGCCGGGGCCGGACGGCAAATTGTACGCGCGCACGTTCGGCGAAGGCCTGTTCCGCATCGACCAGGACACGCTCGACATCACGCCGGTGTCGGTCCAGCCCGCGCAGGAAAAAGCGCGCTGGGGAAGCCAGATCACCCTCAAGCGCGGCGGGTTCTGGTACGCCAGCGACGGTGGCCTGATGCGCCTGGATCGCGGCCACGATCATTTCGAACCGGTGCCCGGCGTGGACAACGACCGCGCGGTGGATGCTTTTGATTTCGCCGATGACGGCCTGTGGCTGGCGCGGCCCGACGGCCTGGAGTTCTATCACTACGAGGGCGACCGGCTGGCGCTCGCCAGCAAGGTCGACGCCGCCCACGGCTGGCCCTCGATCAACGTGGTGGATCTGGCGGTGGACAAGCACCGCCGCGTGTGGATCTTTGGCCGCGACGGCCTATGGCGCTTCGATCCCTCGAATGGAAGTTTCCACGAACTGGGTCTGCAGGACGGCCTGAGCAACGGCGAATTCCTGCGTGGGTTCAGCCGCATGCCGGATGGCACCATCTATGCGCCGACCCTCGGCGGCGTGATGGCGTTCAATCCCAATCGCGTCGACGAGCACGTGTCGCCACCGCCGGTGTCGATCACGCGTATCAGCGTGCGCCGGCACGGCATCGTGCAGGACTTGCCGCTGCCTTCCTCCAACGCGTTGTCGCTGGGATGGAGGGATGCCGGGCTGGTGATCGAAGCGCGCATGTTCTCGTACATCGACCCCGCGGCGAACCGTTACCGCTTTCGCCTCGAAGGCCTCGACGCGGCGTGGGTGGACATGGGCAGTCGCGGCGAGCGCGATTTCGCGGGCCTGGGCCACGGCGACTACACGCTGGACGTCATGGCTGCCGGTGCCGACGGCACGTGGACGCATCTTTCGCCGTCGCTGAAAATCCATGTGCAGGCGCCGCCGTGGCTGCGCTGGTGGGCATGGTGCGGCTATGTGCTGTTGATCGTGCTGCTCGTGTGGCTGGCGCTGAAGGCCTGGCGCCGTCGTCTGGCGCAGCGCCACCAGATCCAGCTGGCCGAACAGCGCAGCCGCCTGGCCGAGCAGGCGAGCGCGGCGAAGACGCAATTCCTCGCCACGCTCAGCCATGAGATCCGCACGCCGATGACCGGCGTGATGGGCATGGCCGAACTGCTGCTGAGCACGCCGTTGAGCGCCACGCAGCGCGAATACGCCGAGGCCATGCAGCGATCGGGCGGCATGCTGCTCAAGTTGCTCAACGATGCGTTGGACCTGGCCCGCATCGAAGCCGGCAAGCTGGAACTGGAGAACGCGCCGTTCGATCCGCGCTCGCTGGTCGAGGACGTCGCGCAGCTGGAGCTGGGGCAGGCGCGGGCGAAGGGCCTGCGTTTCGATATCGACATACCTGGCGATTTGCCGCACCGCATGATCGGCGATGCCGTGCGCATCAAGCAGGTGTTGCTCAATCTCGCCAACAATGCCCTCAAGTTCACCGAGCGCGGTGGCGTCACCTTGCGCGTGCGGCGCACCGAAGACGGCCTGCGCTTGAGCATCATCGACACCGGCCCCGGCATTCCCGAGGCGAGCCAGACGCGCCTGTTCCAACGCTTCGAGCAGGTAACCGGACCTCAACGCCGCGCCGGCAGCGGGCTGGGCCTGGCGATCTGCCGCGAGCTGGTGGCGATGATGGGCGGCAGCATCGAGCTCGAATCCAAGGTGGCCTTCGGCAGCACCTTCCACGTGCGCCTGCCGCTGTCGGTCGCGCATGAACCGGCGCCGGTCGCGGCCACCCCCGATGCGCCGCAGGGCCGCGGCCTGCAGGTGCTGCTGGTGGAAGACGATGCCATCGTCGCCGCGGTGATCCGCGGCCTGCTCGAACGCGCGGGGCATGTCGTTCATTACGTCGGCAACGGCCTGGCCGCGCTGGCCGAGCTGGCCGCCGCGCCCTGCGACCTGATCCTGCTCGACCTGGACCTGCCGGGCATCGACGGCTTCCAGATCGCGCGCCTGATCCGCCAGCGCGAGGAGGCCGGCCAGCACGTTCCCATCGTGGCGATCACCGCGCGCTCGGGCGGCGACGAAGAGAGCCGGGCGCAGGCGGCGGGCATGGATGGGTTCCTGCGCAAGCCGCTGACAGGCGAACAGCTGCTGGATGCGATCAACGAGCAGCTGGCCGCGCGAGCCGACGAGGCGACTTCGTAGGTGCCTCCGAGGGTGCGCACGTTTTGGCGCGCCCGTGGATTCGTAGGAGCGCACCCAGTGCGCGACCGCGGGGTTGCGGCGCCACCGCTCCGCAGGTTTTTCGCGCGCTGGGTGCGCTCCTGCGAAGACCCCGGCGGCGAGAAAAAGAGAAGGGCGCCGAGGCGCCCGTTCTACATGTCGAACTTGTTGACCTCGAAACCGCGGCGCTTGTATTCGCTCCAGCGCGTGCGCGAACCATCGCGTTCGGCGGGGTCGGCGGCCACCACTTCCAGCACGCGGTCGTAGCGGCCTGGCGCGCATTCCTCGCGCAGGTTGATCAGCAGTGGACGATCCGGCGTTTCCACGCCGGGCGGAGCGATCAGCACGGCGGTGAACTCGTCATCGTCATCACCCGCGAGCTGGTGCGTGATGAAGCCGTCCTGGTCGAATTCCCACAACAGTTCTTCGATCGCCTCGGCTTGCGCGAAATCGCGTGCGAGGACCAGCGTGGGTTGCTGGGCGGCGAAGGCCCGCTTGGCCAGTTCGCACACCAGCAGCAACGGCTGTTCGCGGAAGCGCGGCTTGTCGATCAGGTAGAAGTCGGCGCGGGGCATGGCGTGAGCCTTGTGGGTTCGCCCTTCCGGCAGCGGCCGGAAGGGCGTCGAGAGATCAGGCGGCGCGATCGATCAGCCACTGCACCAGCAGCGACACGGGGCGGCCGGTGGCAAGGCCCTTGCGGCCTTCGTCCCACGCGGTGCCGGCGATGTCCAGGTGCGCCCAGCGCTGGCCTTCGGTGAAGCGCGACAGGAAGCAGCCCGCGGTGATGGCACCGGCGTTCTTGCCGCCGATGTTCGCCACGTCGGCAAAGCCCGATTCCAGCTGCACCTGGTAGTCGTCCCACAGCGGCAGGCGCCATGCGCGGTCCAGCGTGTTTTCGCCGGCGGCGATCAGCTCGGCGGCGAGGTCGTCGTGCTTGCTCATCAGGCCGCTGGCGTGCTTGCCCAGCGCGATCACGCAGGCGCCGGTGAGGGTGGCGGCGTCGATCAGCACCTTCGGCTGGTACGTCTGCGCGGTGTAGGTGAGCGCGTCGCAGAGAATCAGGCGGCCTTCCGCATCGGTGTTGAGCACCTCGATGGTGAGGCCGGAGAGACTGGTGAGCACGTCGCTCGGGCGATAGGCGTCGCCGTCGGGCATGTTTTCCACGGCCGGCACCACGCACACCAGGTTCACGGGCAGGCCCAGCTTCACCGCGGCGACGAAGCTGCCGAGCATGCCCGCGGCACCGCCCATGTCGTACTTCATCTCTTCCATGCCCGGACCGGGCTTGAGGCTGATGCCGCCGGTGTCGAAGGTGATGCCCTTGCCGACGAAGGCGTAAGGCTTGTCGCCTTCCGCGCCGCCCTTGTATTCCAGGATCACCAGCTTCGGCTTGTTGGCCGAACCACGGCCCACGGCGAGCAGCGAGCCGAAGCCCAGCTCGCCCATCTTTTCGTCGTCCAGCACGGTGCAGCTCACCTTGTCGTGCGCGGCGGCGAACTGCTCGGCCTGCGCGGCGATGTAGGCGGGGTTGCAGATGTTCGGCGGCAGGTTGGCCAGCTCGCGCGCGAAGCGCACGCCTTCGGCGATGCCGGAAGCCTGCTGCAGGCCGGCCCGTGCGTCGTCGCCCGCGACGAAGGTGATGGCGCCAAGCTCCGGCTGCGGGCTCTTCTCGCGCGGCTTGAAGGTGGCGGTGTAGCGGTAGGCGGCGTAGTCGGCGGCCAGCGCGGCGGTGCGCACGCGCCAGGCGGCGTCATGGCCCGGCACGTCGACTTCGGCCAGGTAGGACACCGCGCTGTCGATCGGCAGGCGACCCAGTGCGCGCACGGCCTCGATGGCGATCTTCTGGAAACGTGCACCGTCAAACGTCTTCTGCGTTCCCAGTCCCACCACCAGCACGCGCTTGGCAGCCACGCCTTCGGGCGCATACAGCACGGCCGTGGCGCCGGCCTTGCCGGTGATGTCGCCGCTCTCGACCTGGCGCTTGATCGCGCCGTGCGCGGCGGTGTCCACGCGGGCGGCGGCGCTGGTGAGCATGCCGTTCTCGTACACGCCGACCACCACGCAGGGGGTGTCGACGGTTTCGGGAGCGGCGGAGCCGAGGCTGAACTGGAGAGTCATATCGTGTCCTGCAAGAAAGGTCCAGAAAGGTCTGGACAGGCTAGACTTGGGGTTTGCCGGGCCCCGGAAGGGCCACGCCAAGCCCTTCATCTTATCCCATGTCGAGGACCTGTCCCCATGAGCGGGGCGAGAGAGCTTAAACTTCCCCGTTGTTCGTCACTCCGCGCGCGACCTTGCCGTGCGGGCCATTGCGTGCGTGAGGACCGGTGCTAAGCATCCTCGATCGTTATTTTTTGCGTGAGCTGGCTCAGACCGTAGCCGCCACCGCCATCGTGCTGCTGGCCATCATGTCCGGCATCTCGTTCGCGCACGTGCTGCAGCAGGTGGCCAATGGCAGCTTTCCGGCCAGCGTGATGTTCCAGGTGCTGGGCCTGAACATGCTCGATGGCCTGACCACGCTGCTGCCGCTGTCGGCCTTCCTCGGCGTGCTGCTGGCCCTGGGCCGCATGTGGCGCGAGAGCGAGATGCATGTGCTGGCCTCCTCGGGCATGGGCGCGGGGGGCCTGCTGCGTCCCATGATCATCCTCGCCGCGAGCGTGGCCTTGCTGGTCGGCCTGGTTTCGCTGTGGCTCGGCCCGTGGGCGGCGCGCACCTCCGACCAGCTGGTGGCGGCGGCGAACCGGTCGGTGATCGCCGCCGGCCTCGATGCCGGACGCTTCACCGAACTGCCGGGCAAGGGCGGCATCATCTTCGTCGACCAGCTCAGCCGCGACGGCAGCACGCTGGGCAGCACCTTCATCGCCACCGAACGCGCGGGCAAGGACAACGTTCCGCACATCAAGCTGGTCACCGGCAAGCACGGCCAGCTCTACCAGGAAACCGACGGCAGCGGCCGTTTCCTCGCGTTGTGGAACGGGTTCCAGTACGACATCCCGCTCGGTGCGGACAACTGGCGCAAGATGCAGTACGAGCGCAACGACGCCTCGCTGTCCAACGTGCAGTCGGACAACGACGAGGAAGATCCCGCGCACTCGCTCACCACGCTGGCGCTGCTGCGCGTCGACAATCCCGATGCGCGCGCGGAGTTCGCCTGGCGCACCATCGCACCCGCGATGACGCTGGTGTTGCTCGCGCTGGCGTTGCCGCTGTCGCGCCAGAGCCCGCGCGAACCGCGCTTTGGCCGCCTGCTGCTCGCGGTGCTGGCGTTCTACCTCTATTACCTGCTGATGGCGCTGTGCCGTGGACAACTCATCAAGGGGCATTGGCACCATTCGGCGCCGATGTGGTTCCTGTCGCTGATCGTGTTCGGCGTCGCCGCCTGGATGTTCCGTAGCCAATACGTCGAGCGCAAGCCGCGAAGGGCGGGTGCGTGATGGCCGCGTTGCGCATCAAGCGCGTCGATTGGCTGGTCGGCACCGCCGTACTGGCATCGATCCTGATGGTATGGCTGGTGATCACCGGCCTCGATGCCGTGGTCCAGCTCATGCGCCAGCTCGGCAACGTGGGCAAGAACGGCTACACGGTGACCAGCGCCGTGGTCTACGTGCTCGTGACCTTCCCGCGTCGCCTGTACGAGATGTTCGGCAATGCGGCCTTGATCGGCGGCCTGCTGGGCCTGGGCGGCCTCGCAGCCACCAACGAGCTCACCGCACTGCGTGCCTGCGGCCTTTCCAAATTGCGCATCGCCGTTTCGGCGGTGGGCGTGGTGGCCATCCTCATCCTCGGCGTGGTGATCCTGGGCGAGACGGCGGCGCCGTGGGGCGACCAGAAGGCGCAGGCCATGCAATTGCGCATGCGTTCGAGCAGCGTGGGCATGGGCGGCGCCTCGGGCCTGTGGGCGCGCGATGGCGCACGCGTCATCAATGCCAAGGGCGTGACGGTCAAGCGCACCGAAACGCACAACGTCGTGCAGCTGCATGACGTGCGCGTATTCACGCTGACGCCGGACGGCCAGGTGTCCCGCTTCGACTGGGCCCAGACGGCCGAGCACGACGGTCACCAGTGGGTCATGAACCAGGTGCGCAGCACCACGCTCGACGACAAGGGCACGCACAGCAGCACTGTCGCCAGCGAGCGCTGGGATTCCAGGCTCAACCCGCAAGTGCTGGAGCTGTCGGTGATCCAGCCGCAGTACCAGCCGATGCGCGACCTGCGGCGCAACATCAAATACCTCGAGCAGAATGGGCAGAACCCCGGCGCCTACGCCAACGCGTTCTGGGGGCGCGCGCTGTATCCGCTCAACGTGCTGGTGCTGGTGCTGTGCGCGATGCCGTTCTCGTTCGGCACGCTGCGTTCGGGCGGCCTGGGCAAGCGCATGTTCATCGGCATGCTGCTGGCGATCGGCTGGTACTTCCTGCAGAAGGCGATGGTGAGCTTCGGCACCGTGTACGGCGTGCCGCCGCTGATGGCGAACTTGTTGCCGGCGGTGATACTGGCGGTGATCGCGTGGTTGTATTTCCGCAAGCACGGGTAGCGCCCGGGCTTTCGCTTTTCTGAAAAGGTGCGGTGGCGACACCGCCTCTCTTTGTTGCATGTCGTCACCTTTGTAGGAGCGCACCCTGTGCGCGACCGCCTTTCGCGCCGGTCTGCAGCATTCGTTCTTCAGGCATGCAGTTGGCGATGTCTTGTCTTCCACGACCGGGCTCGCCTGCGACCGAATGGTGGCCCCGCGTGGCCGCGGGCTTCCGAACCGCGACCGCGACCCGGGTCACTTTCTCTGCGTGGCGTTCGTTCCCTTGTAGGAGCGCACCCAGTGCGCGACCGCCTTTCGCGCCGGTCTGCATGTTCGTCGTTTTGATGGACGAAGATTTTTGGCGTTGCACTTGTTGGCTTCCCGCGACCGGGCTCGCCTGCGGCGGGCTTCCGCCCTCCTGCCGGAGGCCGGGTCACTTTCTCTTGCTTGCCCAAGAGAAAGTAACCAAAGAGAAAGGCCCCCCGCGTGGCGCTGGCCGGGCTACGCCCAGCCAGTCCGTGAGGGGCGGCCGGGCTTTTCGACCGGGCTCCTGCCCGGACGAAAAGTGCCCGACGTCCGTGTCGGGCACCCCTGCGGGGCCTGATCGTCCACCCCTCACCGCCCCACAGGGGGTCATTGAAGGCTCGTGCCGCTGCGCGGCACATCGCGTCGAGGAGCTGAAGGCCGCCGTCCCATTCTGTAGGAGCGCACCCAGTGCGCGACCGCGGACTGACAGGGTTGCCTCGATCCGCGATGGGCGCGACTACCGCGGCATGTTCCGGCGTGGCGGTCGCGCACTGGGTGCGCTCCTACAGAGATAGGAGAGGTTTTGGCGAGCACCCACCCCTCACCCCAGCCCTCTCCCCGGAGGGGAGAGGGAGAAAGGGCGGCGGTGCGGCGCGAATAGATTCCCTCACGGCTCAACGCCGTTGCCTTGAGTCCTCTTCGCTACGACGCATTGCGGTGTAGCGGCGTCGTTCGAGGTAGTAATGAGCCTGTCCGGTTGGCCTCAATCGTCCGACGCTTCTATCCCACGTACTGCCATGAGCCTTGGCTTTGAAGGCCATTTTCTTTGGGTTACTTTTCTTTGACTCCGGGCGTTCCGCCCTTCGCCCTGCGGGCCGGCTTCGCCGTTCGCACGCAAACAGCGCGTGCGTGGGCCAGCAAAAGAAAAGTGACTCGGCGGTCCCACGGGACTAGCTTCGCGTCGCCGGCAGGACGTCGAAACGCCCGCTGCGTCCCACGGGGACTTCCTACGGTCGTAAGCGGCACGCTGGCGGTAGCGGAGCTACCGAAGGCATACCCCGCTCTTACAAGAGCGAAAACATGCGAACAGGCGCGAAAGGCTGTCGCGCACAGGGTGCGCTCCTACAAAGGCCGGCAGGACGTCGAAGCGCCCGCTGCGTCCCACGGGGACTTCCTACGGTCGTAAGCGGCGCCCTGGTGACAGCATGGCAACCGAAGGCAACACCCCTCTCTCACGAGAGCCACAACCATGCAGCCCACCGCAAAAGGCCATCGCGCACAGGGTGCGCTTCAAGGGCGGAGCGGATGGCGCTACTCCTCCGACGCCTCCGCATCCGGCGCAAATTTCCCTTCCTCCGCGAGGCGCGCAAACAACCCCCGCTGCCGGATCAGCTCCTCGAACCGCCCCTGTTCCACCAGGCGCCCCTGATCCAGCACGAGGATCAAGTCCGCGTCCCGCACGGTCGACAAACGATGCGCGATCACGAAGGTGGTGCGGCCCTGCGTGAGTCGGTCCAGCGCGCGCTGGATGCGTGCTTCCGTCGCGTTGTCGAGCGCGCTGGTCGCTTCATCGAGGATCAAAATGGGTGCGTCCTTGAGCATGGCGCGTGCGATGGCCAGGCGCTGGCGTTCGCCGCCGGAGAGCGAGCGGCCGCGCTCGGCGACCAGGGTTTCCAGTCCTTCGGGCTTGCGTGAGATGAAGGTGGCCGCTTCCGCGGCGGCCACGGCGTTCTCTATGGCCGACGCATCCGCCTCCGGATTGCCTACGCGCAAGTTGTCGAGAATGGAGCGGTAGAACATGCCCGCATCCTGGAACACCACGCCGATGTTCCGGCGCAGGGATTCCAGCGTCACGTCGCGCACGTCGTGGCCATCGATCGTGACGCGTCCCTCGGAGGGATCGTAGGCGCGGTAGAGCAGGCTGAGCGCGGTGCTCTTGCCGGCGCCCGTCGGGCCGACGAGGGCGATGGTGCTGCCGGGTGGCGCGCGGAAGCTCAGGCCATGCAGCGCGGGTTGCACCGGGTCGTAACCGAAGCTCACGCGGTCGAAAACGACGTCGCCCCGCACGCGCGGCAAGGCGATGGCATTCGGCCGATCCTCGATCTCCGACTGCCGATCGAGCACGGTGAAGAAGTCACGCAGCGACTGCGACTGGAAGAACAGGTTCGAGAGGAAGGTGGCGAACTGTTCCAGCCGGCCGATCAGCAGCATGGAGAAGCCAACGAAACTGACGATGCCGCCCACGCTGATTTCGCCGCGCGCGTGCAACGCCGCGCCGACGGCGAAGATCGCCACGATGGTCAACGTGCTGGCCGCGCGGTTGAGCACCGACAGGATCGCCCAGCCGCGCAGCACCGGATACTGCGCGTTGAGCGTGCGCGTCATCAGCTCATGCAGCGCGCGCGATTCGGCGGCGAGCCGCGTGAAGCTTTGCACGACGGTGACGTTGCCGAACACGTCGCCGGCGCGCGTGGCGATCTCGTGGTGGAGTTCCTCCACCTCGCCTTGCGCCTTGTGCGTGCGCTGCACGGCAACGGCGTTGAAGATGGAGAAGCACAGCAGCAGCGCGATCATCAGCAACGCGAGCTTCCAGTTGAGCCACAGCGCGACCGGGATCATCACGATGATCGACAGCAGCGTCGCCAGATGTTCGCGAAAAAAGCTCAGCCACAGGTTGAACAGATTGCTCACGCCGACGTTCATGATGCGCGACAGTCGACCCGTGTGGTATTCGCCATGGAAGGACAGCGGCATCGATGCGGCATGTTCGAAGAACAAGGCGATGGCCGCGAGCCTGCGGCGGTGGGCGAGGCGATCGGCGTGCAGTGACACCCAGACGTTGGCGAGCACGCCCGCGAAGCCGACGCCCGCCCACAGGCCGATGAGCCGCGCCGCGCGTCCGTTCCCGGCCGACAGTGCGTCGACCACGCGGCCGAACAGCACCGGCTCGAGGAAGAACACCCCGGCCAGGGCCAGGTTCGCCAGCGCCAGCGTGATTGCCAACCGTCGTTCGGGCGCCAGTAACCCGATGACGCGCAGATAGAGGCGCAGGAACGACATGGGCACGGCTCCTCTTCGGACAAGTGTCCATCCCGGACGGATGGTGTTGTCGGAAAGGCTAGCCCAATCAGCCCAACGGTGCCGCGCCGGGCGGCCTGGTTGCGCTGTGCGGCCGAACGGCGTTGCGGCTAGGGATCCTCGCTGCGCAAGCCGGGCTTGCCACGAACGCTGTCGTCCATGACCTGCTCGAAGGCTTCCATGATGACCTGGCACGTCCGCTCAGGCTCGCCGGTGCGCCTGGCCATTTCGTCGATGACGTAGGCATGGTTGTGCCGTGTGCCTTTCAACGCGGTAACCAGGGGTTGGCCACAGGTGCCCTCAAAGGCCTCCAGCGCTTTCTCGCATATCGGTGGGGGAAGTCCGGCCCTCGCGGCGACTCGCTCGATCATTTCCTTCCTCGTCATGACGTTGCCCTGCTCGTGTGTCCCGGCAGGTGAGCATGGGGTGGCTCAGGCCAGCCAGCCTTGATCTGAAAGCGGCTTGCCTCGCGGCCGACAAGTGCGCAAGCTGGCTGTCTGACATCCGACGAGCAACCACCGTGGACACGATCGACCTGCGCAGCGACACCGTCACCCGTCCCACGCCCGCCATGCGTGCCGCCATGCTCGATGCGGCCGTGGGTGACGACGTCTACGGCGAGGACCCCACCGTCAACGGGTTCCAGCAGCGCGTCGCCGACGAGCTGGGCTTCGAGGCCGGCTTGTTCGTGCCGACCGGCACCCAGTCGAACCTGCTGGCACTGATGTCGCATTGCGAGCGCGGTGATGAGTACCTGGTGGGCGCGGACGCACACACCTACAAGTTCGAAGGTGGCGGCGCCGCCGTGCTGGGATCGATCCAGCCGCAGCCCATTCCGCACGACGCGGACGGCACCCTGCCGCTCGACAAGCTGGCCGCGGCCGTCAAGCCGGTCGATCCGCATTTCGCCCGCACGCGGCTGCTGGCGCTGGAGAACACCTGGCATGGCCGCGTGCTGCCGGCGGATTACCTGCGCGCGGCGCATGATTTTGCGCGCGAGCGCGGCCTTGGGCTGCATCTCGATGGCGCGCGGTTGTTCAATGCGGCGGTCGCCAGCGGCGTGAAGGCGCGCGAGATCGCCCGGCATTTCGACAGCGTGTCCGTGTGCTTCTCAAAGGGACTGGGCGCGCCGGTCGGTTCGGTGCTGGTGGGCTCGCAGGCATTGATCGAGAAGGCGCGTCGCTGGCGCAAGGTCGCCGGCGGCGGCTGGCGACAGGCCGGCTTGTTGGCCGCGGCCGCGCAGTATGCGCTCGATCACCATGTGGATCGTCTGGCCGAGGACCACGCCCGCGCGGTGACGCTCGCCGCGGGCCTGGGCGATATCCCCGGCGTAAAGCTGCTCGGCCAGTTCACCAACATGGTCTTCATCGACGTGCCCGCCGATCGCCTGCGTGAACTGGACGTCCACCTGCGCGAGGCAGGAGTGCGCATCAGCATCGGTTACTTGCCGACGTTGCGATTGGTGACACACCTGGATATCGACGACGAAGGCATCGCCCGCACGGTGGCGGCGTTCCACGGCTTCTTCGCGCGCTGATCCACTGCACTTCTTTTGTAGGAGCGCACCCAGGGCGCGAAAAGCCTACTCACGAGTAGCGCCGGGCTCCGCGGTCGCGCACTGGGTGCGCTCCTACATGAAAAACGCCAGCGCGATCAGGCGCTCTGCTTCACCGGCTTGTCGAACTTGCGGATGAATTCGCGCACCTGCGGATAGACCGTCTGGCGCCAGCGGCGGCCGCTGAAGATGCCGTAGTGGCCGGCGCCTTCGACCACGCGATGCGCGCGGCGTCCGGCCGGAATGCCGCTGCACAGGTCATGCGCCGCCTCGGTCTGGCCGAGGCCGGCGATATCGTCCAGTTCGCCTTCCACGGTGAACAGGGCGGTGTTCTTGATGGCCTCCGGCTGCACACGCTCGCCTGCCACGTCCCACAGGCCGCGTGGCAGCAAGAATTGCTGGAACACGGTGGAGATGGTGTCGAGATAATACTCGGCCGGCATGTCGAGCACGGCGTTGTACTCGTCATAGAACTTGCGGTGGGCTTCGGCGTCGTCCTGGTCGCCGCGCAGCAGGTTCTCGTAGAAATCCCAGTGCGAATTGAGGTGGCGGCCGGGGTTCATGGCGATGAAGCCCGCATGCTGAAGGAAGCCCGGATACACCTCGCGGCCGCTGCCCGGATAGTTCGCCGGCACGGTATGGATCACGTTGCCCTTGAACCAGCTGAGCGGGCGCGTGGTCGCGAGGTTGTTGACGCCGGTGGGGTTGCTGCGCGGCTCGATCGGTCCGCCCATCATGGTCATGCTGAGCGGCGTGTCCTCGCCGCGCGCGGCCATCAGCGACACCGCCGCCAGCACCGGTACGGTGGGCTGGCACACCGATATCACGTGCACGTTGCGCGCGCCGATGTGGCGGATGAATGCCTCGATGTAGGCCACGTAATCGTCGAGGTGGAACGGACCTTCGCTGGCCGGCACCATGCGCGCGTCGACCCAGTCGGTGATGTACACCTTGTGGTCCTGCAGCAGGGTGCGCACGGTATCGCGCAACAGGGTGGCGTGGTGGCCCGACAGCGGGGCGACCACCAGCACCGCCGGGTCGTTCTTCATCTTCTCGATGGTGTCCGGATCGTCGCTGAAGCGCTTGAAGCGCTTGAGCTGGCAGAACGGTTTGTCCAGCACCACGCGCTCGATCACGGCGATTTCCTGTCCGTGGGCGGTCACCTGCGGGAGGTTGAAGGCAGGCTTTTCGTACTCTTTGCCCAACCGGTGCAGCAGCTCATAACCGGCAGCCAGCCGATCCGCGCCCGGCACATGCGAGAACGGGCTCGTGATATCGCTGAACATCTTGGCGCTGGCTTCGGCGTAGTGGCTGAGTGGGCCAAGGATGGCGCGCTGCCACTCATGAATCTGATAGAGCATGCGGTAGAACCGGAAGCGTCGGAATGTCGCATCTTACCCGGTTTGCGCAAGCCGTGCTGCGCCGCCGCATTGTCTCAGTCTTGATGAATCAGCCGCTTACGTTCGGCGGCAGAGTAATACCACTTCGTCCACACCCTTGGTCGAACCCATGCCAGGCCGCCATTGGAGTGGTTTCTGGAGGCGTAGGCCGAGCGGCATCAGCACGTGGTTGTACCACCACAGGGCACGCTCCCGATGGTGCGTGAGGTACCACTGGCCGAGGGCGAGCAGTCGTGACGAATTGGCCTGCATGCCGTAGACCGCGCTCTGCTCGATGGTCCAGCCGTGGGCCGCGAGGCGACGCACCAGCATGACCGGCTCGTAGCGGCGGGCATGCCCGACGAAATCGTCGAAATCGGTCCACGCCTCCGGATGGAGCGGCACGGAAAGCAGCATGCGGGCATCGGGGGCGGCCACGCGCGAAAGCTCCTGCAGCGCGCGCTCGTCGTCGGACAGGTGCTCCAGGATGTCCAGCGCGCAGATCAAATCGAATCCGGCGGTGG
>NZ_BCPR01000067.1 GCF_016586165.1 Dyella sp. EPa41
CATGGCAGCACGATCCACGCCACCAGCACGGCAACGACAAGGAGCAGCAACAAGAGATTGATCAGGAAGTTCATGATGCTTTCCTCAGCGTCCAGCCAATGCATCGACGATGTTCAGGCGCATGGCGCGCAGCGCCGGCAGCGCACCCACCAGCAAGCCGATCGCGATCATCAGCACCAGTCCCAGGATCCAGCTGTTCGCGCCGACGCTCGGCAGGTTGAGCATGCCGCCGCTGCCGGCACTTACCGCAGGCACGATCAGCGCGGCGATGCCCAGCCCGATCACGCCGCCGAGCACCAGCAGCAATACCGACTCCGCCAGCACGATGCCGAGCACGCTACGGTTCGAGAACCCGATGGTCTTGAGCACCGCCAGTTCGCTGGTGCGCTCGCGCACCGCCTGCATCATCGTGTTGCCCGACAGCAGCAGCAGCGTGAAGAACACCGCGCCCATGATCGAACCCACGATCAGGCCAATGTCCGCCAGCTGTTTCATCCAGTTGGCGGTGGCGGCCTGTTCGGTCTGCGTGCGGGTTTCGTGATCGGAGTTGGCCGAGATGGCATCGATGGCCTTGGCCACGCGATCCGCCTGGTTCACGTCGGTCACGCGCGTCACGTACCAGCCCACCGTGCCTCGGTTGAACGGCGTGGTCTCGTCGAAGTACTTCCAGTGCAGCAGCAGCATCTGGTCGTAGAAGCCACCGGCCTTCTTGTCCTTCGAATGCATGATGCCCACCACGTCGAACGTCCAGTTCTTGCTGCCCTGGCGATTCGGGAAGATGGTCGACTGCAGCGGAATCTTGTCGCCCACCTTCCAGTTGAAACGCTTGGCCAGCTTTTCGCCCACCAGGACGCCGGTGCGCGTGTCGTCGAACGCCTTGCGCTCGGCGGCACTCACCTCGATCTCGGGATAGAGGTCGATGTAGTTGGGCTCGACCGCAAAGCTGAAGACCTGGTTGTGCGGATCCTGGTAGGCGCCACCGAACCAGTTCGCGTAGGTCACCATCTTGACGCCCGGCACCTGCTGGATCTGTGCTTCCAGCGATTGCGGCAAGGTCTGGATGAAGGAGAGCTTTGAACCGGTCTGCAGGCGCTGGGCACCGTTGGCGCTCTGCCCGGCCTGGTTGAACGAGGTACGCACGGCGTCGAGCATGCCGAACAGCAGGAACGCGGCGATGATCGACACCAGCGTGAGTATCGTGCGGGTCTTGCGCCGGAACAGCGCCGCCCAGATGAGATGGAAATATTTCATCGCCGCATCCTCACGCGATGGCCTGTTCGACCAGGGTGCCCTTGTCCAGATGCAGGGTGTGGTTGGCGTACTCGGCCGCCTTGGGATCATGCGTGACCATCACGATGGTCTTGCCGTGCTCGCGGTTGAGCACACGCAACAGGCCGAGCACTTCCTCGGCCGACTGGCGATCCAGGTCACCCGTCGGCTCGTCGCATACCAGCAGCGTCGGGTCGGACACGATCGCGCGCGCGATCGCCACGCGCTGCTGCTGGCCACCGGACAGTTCGCTGGGCTTGTGCGAGGAACGCTCGCCCAGGCCCACCAGTTGCAGCGCGATGGACGCGTTCTTGCGGCGCTGCGCGGCGGACAACTTGGTCAGCAGCAGCGGCAGTTCCACGTTGCGCTGCGCCGAGAGCATCGGCATCAGGTTGTAGAACTGGAACACGAAGCCCACGTGCGAGGCGCGCCATTTGGCCAGCGAGCCGCCGTTCAATTGATCGAGGCGCTGGCCGGCCACGGTAATGCTGCCACCGCTGGGCGTGTCGAGGCCGCCGATGAGATTGAGCAGGGTCGTCTTGCCCGAGCCCGACGGCCCCATCAGCGCGAGGAAATCACCCTCGGCAATGTCGAGGTTGATGTGATGCAGCACTTCCACTTTCTGCTTGCCGCGCTCGTACACCTTGGAGAGGTCGCGGGTTTCGATCAACGTGTTCATGCCTGGGCTCCCGTTTCGGTTCGCGTCGCCATGCCGGCGCGCGTGATCATTCGCTGCGATGGAGTACTGCTTATTCCTTCGGCTTGGCGGTGGTCACCCGCGCGCCGTCCTTCAAGGTTTCCGGTGGCGACACCACTACCGTGTCGCCCGCCTCCACACCGGCCGGTACCCGGCGTACGTCGTCCTTGCCGGTGGCTTCCGGCGTCACGGTGCGCTGCTGCGCCTTGTCGCCCGCTACCAGGAACACCACGGCGTGGCCGTCGCGCTGGGCGATCGCCTGGCTGGGAACCAGCACGCCCTGCGGCGCCTGCACGTTCTGCCGTGCTTCCTTCGATTCGAGGAAGGACACGCGCACACCCATGTCGGGCACGATGCGCGCGTCCTTGTGCTCCAGCGCGACGCGCACCTTCACCGTGGCCTTGCCGCGATCGGCGGCAGGCACGATGGCGATGACGTGGGCGGGGATCTTCCAGTCCGGATACGCGTCCAGCACCGCCTCGGCGGGCATGTTCGGCTTCACGCGACCGATGTACGCCTCATTGACGTCCACGTCCACTTCGAGCGAATCCATGTCCACCACGGTGCCGATGCCGGTGCGGGTGAAACCACCGCCCGCGGAGAAGGGCGACACGATTTCGCCCACCTGCGCATCCTTGGTGGTGATCACGCCGTCGAACGGCGAGCGGATCACGCAATAATCGAAGTTGACCTGCGCCTCCACTACCTGCGCATCGGCCGCGGCCGCGTTGCGCTGCTGCGACAGCAATTGCGCGCGCGTGCTGTCGACCTGGGTGCGCGCCTGCTCTGCCGTCTGCTTGGCGACCAGGCCTTTTTCGGCCAGCGATTCCATGCGCCCCGCATCGCGTTGGTTCTGCGCCAGTTGGGCCTGGAACTGGTCCACCAGCGCATGCGATGCGGCAGCCTGCTTGCGCGCGGCCTCCAGGGCGGCGCGGTACTGCGAATCGTCAAGGCGGGCCACGATCTGGCCCTGTTTCACGTGGTCGCCTTCCTCGATCAGCACATGCGTAAGCGTGCCGGTGATCTGCGCCGATACCGTGGCCTGCCGGCGCGCGGTGACGTACCCCGTCGCCTGCAGCACCGCACCCGCCGCGGCGTTCGATGCCGGCGACTGTGCCTGTGCGGTCTGCACTTCGATCGCGCGCGAGCCCATCAGCCACCAGCCTGCCAGCCCCGCCAGCACGACCACCGCCACGACGCCGCCGACGATCCATGGCCAGCGCCCCGGGCCTCCGCCGTGGGCTTCGCGCTGGTCTTTGTCGATGCGCAGTTCCTTCAATAGATCCGCATTCGCCACAAGCTCTCCCTGCCGGCCCCCGCCGGTTCCTCGGTGTCGCAAACGATGCTGGAGCGGCTGGATCGCCGCCAGAGGTCCCCATCAGGTGTCGGCAGTGACAGCTGTCACCCCGCGGGACCGGAAAACCGGCTCCTTGTACAGGCAAGCGCCCGGTGAAAAAAGCTGACGTGACAGGCGACTGGCGCGCCGGGGCCAGGGTGATAACCTTGCCGGACCATGCCCTACGCCATCACGCCTCCCGCCGTTCCCAGCCTGCCGGTGCTCGGCAGCGACCTTCGTTTCCCGGTCCGCCGCATCTTCTGCATCGGCCGCAACTACGCCGAGCACGCCCGAGAAATGGGCGCCACGGTGGACAAGGACACGCCGCTGTTCTTCTGCAAGCCCGCCGATGCCATGGTGACGGATGGCGCCGACGTGCCCTATCCGCAGGCCACCGGCGACCTGCACCACGAAGTGGAAATGGTGGTGGCGCTCGGCGGCGGTGGTCGCGATATTCCGGTGGCACAGGCCGAGAGCCTGGTCTGGGGCTACGGCGTGGGCCTGGATCTGACCCGTCGCGACCTGCAGGCGGTGGCCAAGGCCAAGAGCCACCCGTGGGATGTGGCCAAGGCGTTCGATCATTCCGCGCCGGTATCGGCCCTGCGCCCCGCGAGCGAGGTGCGTCTCGGCGCTGACACCACGCTGACGCTCAGCATCAATGGCGAACAACGCCAGCTGGGCAAGCTCGGCGACATGGTGCATGGCGTGCCCGAGATCATCGCCATCCTGTCGACCTTGTTCGAGTTGAAGGCGGGCGACCTGATCTTCACGGGCACACCGGCGGGCGTGTCGGCGCTGAAGCGCGGCGATCGCTTCCACGCTGAACTGGCCGGCGTCGCGGTGTTGGAAGGCCACGTGACCTGATTAGCCGGGGCGCGCCGGAGGTGCAGCATCTTGCGAAAAGCGGGAGGCCGCGCCTTCGCAGGATGCGGAAGATGCTGAATCCATGGGCGTTTGGGGGACCGGACATGCCTGTCGTCCCTTGCCCTGCTGCGCTAGAGTCTGCCCTGCCATCCAGCCCAGGGAGAGAAGCATGAGCATGCTCAAAGAGTTCAAAGAATTCGCCATGCGTGGCAACGTCATCGACCTCGCGGTCGGCGTGGTCATCGGCGGCGCGTTCGGCAAGATCGTCACGTCGCTGGTGGATCAGATCATCATGCCGCCGATCGGCATGCTCACCGGCGGTATCGATTTCTCCCAGATGAAATGGGTGCTCAAGCCGGCCGACAACAGCGACCCGGCGCACAAGATCGCCGAAGTCGCGATCGGCTACGGCACCTTCATCAACACGCTGATCCAGTTCATCATCATTGCGTTCGCGATCTTCGTCGTGGTCAAGGCCATCAACAAGCTCTCCCGCCGCGAAGAGGCTGCACCGGCCGCGCCGCCGGCCGATGTGGTGCTGCTCACCGAGATCCGCGATCTGCTCAAGTCCCAGAGCCAGAAGTAGGCACGCGCCATGCGCGGCGGAGAAAGGCGCCTTCGGGCGCCTTTTTCATGGACGGGATCATCCGCTCCCCGGCCATGCGCCCATGACTTCTGGCCTAAGCGGGTCTTGGCGGGCACGCGATAATCGTTGTTTCCGCCCAAGGAGCTGTCCCATGCGCCGTCTGCCCCTTTCGTTCCTCGCCGCCAGCCTGATGCTCGCCATCGGCACGGCGAACGCCGCCACACCAACCACCATTCCCGCCGCAGCCGTAAAGACGGCCGAACAGCTGCGCGACAAGGCGATGAACGACAACACCGCCTATGACATCGTCACCTCGCTGACGACCGAAGTGGGTGCCCGCCTCGCCGGAAGCCCGGCTGACCAGCGTGGTCGCGACTGGGCGGTCGCCAAGTTCAAGGCGCTCGGCTTCGACAAGGTCTACACCGAGGAAGTGAGCTACCCGCTGTGGGAGCGCCGCAGCGAGCACGCCGAGATCGTCGGTCCGTTCCCGCAGTCGCTGGACCTGATTGCGCTGGGTTATTCCGCCGGCACGCCGAAGGGTGGCCTCACCGCGGAAGTCGTGCGCTTCGACAGCCTCGAGGCGCTGAAGAACGCCGATCCGGCCAGGGTGAAGGGCAAGATCGTCTACGTCGACGCGCGCATGGAACGCCACAAGGACGGCCACGACTACGGCATCGGCTCCGCAGTGCGCGTCGGCGGTCCGGTGATCGCCTCGAAGATGGGTGCCGCCGGCTTCCTGCTGCGTTCGGCAGGCACCGACGCCAACAGCCGTACGCCGCATACCGGCGTCACCGGCTTCCGCGACCCGAAGGAAGCGATCCCCGCGGCGGCGCTCTCCAATCCGGATGCCGACCAGCTGACGCGCATCGTGGGTTACGGCAAGCCGGTGACCATCAAGCTCGACCTCGATTGCGGCATCACCGGCACCTACCACGGCGCCAACGTGATCGGCGAAGTCACCGGCAAGAAGCATCCGGACCAGGTCGTGGCGATCGGCGGCCATCTCGATTCGTGGGATCCGGGCACGGGCGCCATCGACGACGGCGCGGGCGTAGCCATTGCCATGGCGGCGGCCAAGCTGATCCACGACATGCCGCAGCGTCCGGACCGCACCATTCGCGTGATCGCATTCGCGAATGAGGAAATGGGCCTGTGGGGCGGTCGCGCCTATGCCGACAAGCATGGCGCCGAAGTGAAGAAGTTCCAGCTCGGCACCGAGTCGGACTTCGGTGCGCGCAAGGTGTGGCGCATGAGCGCCAGCGTGAAGCCGGAAGCGCGCGGCGCGATCGACCAGATCGCCAAGGTGCTGGAACCGATCGGCGTGGCGTACGACGCGAAGGCGCCGGGCGGCGGTGGTTCCGACCTCTCGCAGATGCATGGCAAGGGCATGGCGGCGCTCACCCTGACCCAGGACGGCACCGACTACTTCGACTACCACCACACCGCCAACGACACGCTCGACAAGATCGATCCGAAGGAGCTGGCGCAGAACGTGGCGGTGTATGCCGCATTCTCGTACATGGCCGCCCAGGCCAACGGCGATTTCGGCTCGGCACCGGGCGCATTCAAGGGCGACGGCGCAGAAGAGTGATCGTCGCGCAGGAAGGCAAAAGGGCGGCCGGATGGCCGCCCTTTTTTATTCCCAGAACGCCCAGGTTTCTGTAGGAGCGCACCCAGTGCGCGATAAGCCTTCCAAGTAAACCGCAAAGTCCGTTCAGTACGGAACCGTCGCGGCGCTGCGGTCGCGCACGGGGTGCGCTCCTACATTTATCTCGCCTTCCCTCAGGTGGCCTCGGCAGGCCGTGACTTCCGCTTGCTCGAAAACCGCTCGTGCAGGCGATCAAGGTACAGATAGATCACCGGCGTCAGGTACAGCGTCAGCACCTGCGACACCAGCAGGCCGCCTACCACGGCCAGGCCGAGCGGGCGGCGCGTCTCCGCACCAGCGCCCAGGCCCAGCGCGATCGGCAAGGTGCCGGCGAACGCCGCCATCGTGGTCATCATGATCGGACGGAAACGCACGTGGCAGGCTTCGACGATGGCCTTGGCCGGCTCGAGGCCCTCATTTCGCTGCCGCTCCAGGGCGAAGTCGATCATCATGATCGCGTTCTTCTTCACGATGCCGATCAGCATCACGATGCCCACGAACGAGAACAGATCCAGCGGCGCCTGGAAGACCATCAAGGTCAGCAGCGCGCCCACGCCCGCGGACGGCAGGCCCGAAAGAATGGTGAGCGGATGGATGAAGCTCTCGTACAGGATGCCCAGCACCAGGTAGATCACGAATACCGCCAGCGCCAGCAGCAGGCCCATGCCCTGCATGGAATCCTGGAACGCCTGCGCCGTGCCTTGCACGCTGCCGGTGATCGACGCGGGCAGGTTCATCTGCTTCATGGCCCGATCGATGCTGGCCACGGCCTCGCTCAGGCTGACACCGGGCGCGAGGTTGAACGACACCGTCACCGCGGGAATCTGGCCCTGGTGGTTCACGGTGAGCGCCTGCGGCTTGCGCTCGAAACTCGCCACCGCATTGAGCGGCACCAGCGTGCCATTGCTCGCCGTGACGTACAGTTGCGAGAGCACGTCGATGTCGTTCTGCAGCGAGTAGTACACCTGCAGGATCACCCAGTACTGCGATGACGATCCGTAGATGGTGGAGATCTGGTTTGCACCGAAGGCCGAGCCCAGCGCGCTCTGCACCTGGTCCATGGTGAGGCCGAGCGTGGCAAGCTTGTCGCGATCGACATTGACGCGTACCGACGGCCCGTTCAGATCCAGGTCGCTGGTGACGTCCTGGAAGCCCGGCAACTTGCTGAAAGCCTGGATGACCTTGCCGGACCAGCTGTAGAGCGCATCCGTATCGATGGACTGCAACGTGTACTGGTACTGCGCCTTGGATTGGCGGCCGCCGATCTGGATCGCCGGCGGATTCTGGATGTACGCGCGAATGCCAGGCACCTGCGCGAACTTCTGGCGCAACTCCTGGATGATCCCGTCGGGGTTGAGTTCACGCTCGCTGGCGGGCTTGAGTCGAAGCAGCAGCGAACCGTTGTTGGTGGTGGTGCGCGCGCCGCCCGCGCCCACCGAGGACATGTACGCCTCGATGTTCGGATCATCGGCGACGATCTTCGCCAACGCCTGCTGGCGATCACCCATGGCGCGCACGGAGATGTCGTCCGGTCCTTCGACGTTGACATTGAGCTGGCCCGAATCGCCCGCCGGGATGAAATCCTTGTTCACCACCGCGAAGAGCAGGCCCGTCAGCAACAGGCTGCCGAAGAACGCGCCCAGGATGGTGCGCGGATGGCCGACCGCCCAACCGAGCGTGTTGACGTAGCCACGGCGCACGCGCTCGAAGCCGGCATCGAACCACAGCACCACGCGCGCCTTCTTCTCGTGCTCCGCATGCCGCAGGAAGCGGCTGCACAGCATCGGGGTGAGCGTGATCGAGACGAAGCCCGAGATCAGGATCGCCACGCTCAAGGTCACCGCGAACTCGTGGAACAGGCGCCCGACGATGCCGCCCATGAACATCACCGGCAGGAACACCGCCACCAGCGACAGCGTCATCGAGAAGATGGTGAAGCCGATCTCGCTGGCGCCCTTGAGCGAGGCCTCGTACGGATCCATGCCGTCTTCGACGTGGCGCACGATGTTCTCGAGCATCACGATCGCATCGTCCACCACGAAGCCGACCACCAGGGTCAGCGCCAGCAGCGAGAGATTGTCCAGGCTGTAGCCCAGCGCGAACATCGACCCGAAGGTGCCGATGATGGACACCGGCAATGCCAGCGCCGGGATCAGCGTTGCCGACGCGTTGCCGAGGAACAGATAGATCACCAGCACGACCAGCACGCCCGCCAGCAGCAGGGTGAACTGCACGTCATCCACAGACGCGCGGATCGATTCGGAGCGGTCGTACAGCACGGCGAGCTTGATCGAGGGCGGCAATGTGGCCTCGAACGTGGGCAGCACGGCGCGGATGCGATCGATGGTCGCCACCGTGTTGGAACCCGGCTGGCGCTGGATGGCCAGCACGATCGCGCGCTCGCCGTTGTACCAGCTCGCCACTTGGTCGTTCTGCACGCTGTCCTCGGCCTTGCCGAGGTCCGACAGTCGCACCGGCGCGCCGTTGCGATACGCCACGATGATGCTGTTGTAGAGGTTCGCGCGCGGCAGCTGGCCGTCCGAGCGGATCGACAGCAGCTGCCGGTTGCCGTTGAGCGAGCCCGTGGCCAGGTTGACGTTGGCATTGGCGATCGCGGTCTGCACCGTATCGATGCCGATGCCGCTCGCGGCCAGCTTCTGCGGATCGACGCTGACGCGCACCGCGTACTTCTGCGAGCCATACACGTTCACCTGGGCCACGCCGTCGATGGTGGACAGGCGCTGCGCCAGCTGCGTCTCGGCGTAATCGTCCACCACCGCCAGCGGCTGGGTACGCGAACGCAAGGTGAGGTAGATGATGGCCGCGTCCGCCGGGTTCACCTTGCGGAAGGTGGGTGGCGTGGGCATGTTCGTCGGCAGCTGCCGCTGCGCGGAAGAAATGGCCGCCTGGACGTCCTGCGCCGCACCATCGATGTTGCGATCCAGCTCGAAGGTAATGGTGATCGAGGTGGAACCCAGGGCACTGGTCGAGGTCATCGACTGGATGCCGGCGATGGTCGAGAGCTGGTTTTCCAGGGGAGTCGCCACCGCGGTCGCCATCGTCTCGGGCGCCGCGCCAGGCAGGCTCGCGTTCACCGTGATGGTGGGGAAGTCGACATTCGGCAGCTCGTTGACGGGCAGCTTGGGATACGCCGCGATGCCGAACACCAGCAGGGCCACCATCAGCAGCGTGGTCATCACCGGCCGCTTGATGCAGAGTGCAGGCAGGTTCATAGGCGACGCCCGCTCAACTGTTGTCGGTCACGATGCGCACGTGCGCACCATCCACCAGCAGCAGCTGGCCATCGACCACCACGCGCTCGCTGCCGGTCAACCCCTTCTCGATCACGATCTGGTTGCCGCTGCTCGGACCTGCCGTGACGATACGCTGCGTCACGGTGCCATCCTCGTTGAGCACGAACACGAAGCTGCCCAGCGGCGAATTCTGCAGCGCCACCACGGGCACCGTCACCACGTTGGTCAGGCGCGTGGTCGGCAACAGGACTTCCACGAACTGGCCCGGCGTGAGTTGGTCGCTGTCATTGCCGTAGCGCGCCTTGAGCTGGATCGTGCTGGTGGTCGCATCGACCGCGTTGTTGATGAAGTCCAGCTCGGCCTGCATCGCCGGTTGCCGGGTGCCGGGAATATTGACGGTCACCGGCACGCTGCCGCGCGCCATCGATTCCTTGATGCCTGCCAGGCCGGTTTCGGGGATCGAGAACGTCACATGGATGGGCCGGATCTGGTTGAGCACCACGATCGAGGTATCGTTCTCGGTGACCTGGGCACCGGGATAGATCAACGGCGCACCGGCGATGCTCTCGAACGGCGCCTTGATCTGCGTGTAGCCCAGTTGCGTGCGCGCGAGTTCCACCGCGGCCTTGTCGGCTTTCACCGAAGCGGCGTACACGCCTTCGTTCGCCTTGTAGGTGTCGTAGTCCGACTGCGCCACATAGCCCTTGCCGAGCAGCGGCTGGTAGCGCTTGAGCACGGTCTGTGCGTTCTGCAGCTGCGCCTCGTCCTTCGCGAGGTTGCCCAGCGACTGGTCGAGCTGCGCCTGCAGCAGGCTGGGATCGATGCGGATGATCGTCTGCCCTTCCTTGACGTGCCCGCCCGGCGTGAACAGCAATTCCTGCAGCTGCCCGCTGACGCGCGCCTGCACGGTGACGGTGGAATAGGCTTCGGCGCGACCAATGACCTTCAGCGTGAGGTCGAGGTCGCCGTGATGCGCGTTCGCCACCTTCACCGGCACGGCCACCTGCGGTGGCGGCGTCTTCGCCGATGAGCGGCCTCCGCTGCGAAACCACTGCACCGCCACCACGGCCGCTATCAGCACCGCGATCAGCAGCACCAGTTTTTTCGGGGACATACGCTGCATCGAGTTCTCCGACCATCGAACCGCGGCGGCTTGCCGGCATGCATCGGCAACGACGCCTATCGGCTGCGATGTGCATCACAGGGAGTGCCGGCACCTGCTCCACCCCGGTGCACCGCACCGGTCATTGTGATGCACGCGGCGCCGATGACCCGCACGACCGACAGCACTTGGCAAACGGCTCGCCATGCGGCAGGCATCGCGACATTCGCGATATCCATGCCTCTGGTAACGCACTACCCCGTCCGAAGTCACCACACTGTCGCACGCCCGTAGCCGAATACGCGCTGCATGCGGCATCGCGGAGGTGGAGCGACTATGCCTCGCCATCCTCGGGAGCCAGGCCGCCATCCAGCGCCTGCAGGTTGTCCTTCATGCGGTTGAGCACGCCCAGGGCCTGCTGCAGTTCGGGTACCGTGATGCCGCGCGTGGCGTCCTTGCGCAAACCGACGGCGATCTCTTCCATGTCTGCGATGACGCTGCGTGCCTGGTCGGTGACGTAGAGGCGCCAGGCGCGGCGATCCTTGGGATCGGGGCGGCGCTCGACGAAGCCCGCGGCCTGCAGCCGATCGATGACGCGCCCCACGGCGATCGGCTCCATCTCCAGCTGTTCGGCCAGTTCGGTCTGGCGCAGGCCTTCGCGGTAATAGAGCATCTTGGTGGCCCGCCACTGTGCGCGGGTCAACCCGAATTTCACGGCACGTCTGTCGAAGTGCTTGCGGAACAGCAAAGTCACATCGCCCAGCAGATAGCCAAAGGAAATGTCTTCCGCTTTAGTCATAGTGGTGATGCCAGTTCGCGCCAGTCAGTGTAGCGTCAAGCATACGTCGCAAGTTCTCGCGAAGCCATGTCCATTGAGATCATCACCGCCGACATCACCCAGCTGAACGTGGACGCCATCGTCAACGCAGCCAACCCTGCCCTGCTCGGCGGCGGCGGCGTCGATGGCGCGATCCACCGCGCCGCAGGTCCGGAACTGCTGCACGCCTGCCGCGCACTGCCCCAGGTGGCCCCAGGCGTGCGCTGCCCCACGGGAGAAGCCCGCGTCACGCCAGGCTTCCTGCTCTCCGCACGCTACGTCATCCACACCGTGGGTCCAGTGTGGCACGGTGGCCTGCGGGGCGAGCCGGCGCTGCTGGCGAGCTGTTACGAGCAAAGCATGATCCTCGCGTTGGAGCATGGCATCGACTCCGTGGCTTTTCCGGCCATCAGTTGCGGCGTGTACGGCTATCCGCCCGAACTCGCGGCGCCCGTCGCGCTGCGCAGCGTTGGCGCGTCGATGCCGGCCGGCGCTTCCATGCAGGTGCTCATCTGTTGCTTCGGCGATGCCATGGCCTCGATCTGGCGAGCTGCGCTCAACGACGCAGGTTGAAGGGATAAAGCGGTGGCAGCGGCGTGGCGTCCGATGCGGCTCCGCCCTCCTCTCGCCAAGCGAAGCCATCGCGAAATACCGCGGCCAGTCGATCGCCGAGTCCGCCTTCCTCCGTACCCGCATAGCGCTTGCGCTGCAAGGCTGCGATGGCTTCGCGTTGAGCATCCGACGCGAGCGCATGCGAGAGCTCACCCAGATTCTGCAGGGCGGGACGATCCGCGCGCGCCCAGGCCAGCAGGGTGTTCACCTGCGCCCCCACATCACCGCCGCGTGCGGCAGCCAGGAACGCCGCGCGCAGTTTCGACGGCGATGGCGCCGCGGCGGATGCCGCGGGCGCCACTACACGACGCGAGCGCCACCACCACCACGCTGCAACGCTCACCAGCCACAGGCCTATGCTTCCCAGCGCGATCCATCGCCACGGTGTAGCGCTCGCTGCCGCTGGTGATGGCGCAGGCGTCGCCTCCTGCGTGGTCGACGGTTGCGCAACGGTGGGCGCCTGGCCCGGCGCGGCGCCAACGGCAGGCAGCACCGTGAAAGTCTGCGCGGGGATGCGCGCCACCTCGGGCTGATCGGTCACCACGTTCCACCAGGTCAGCGTGGTTTCCGGAATGGTGAGCGTGCCGGGACGATTGGGCACGATCGCGAAACCCTGCTGGCGGCGCCCGACCAGCCATTGGCCATCCACATGCGTGGCATTGACCGGCTTGTCCGGGTAGACGGTGGCGCCATCCAGGGTCGGCAGGCTCAACGCCGGCAACGCCTCGTAGGGCAATCCGGTCGCCTGCACGCTCATTACCAGGTTCAGCGGCTGGCCCACGCGCAAGTCGCCGTGCGAGGGGCCGCCATCCAGGGCCAGGTTCAGGTCGCGCGCCGGCAACCAGGTGGTGCGTGCCGCCTGCGCAGGCGCGGCCTTGGCGTTGATGGACACGCCGGGAGAAGACGCCGAGACCGGCGTGCCGCTGCCGAAGAAGGCATTGGGATCGGCCATGCTGACCATGTCGCCCTGGAACGCCACGGGCGGAATGTCCAGCCGCCCTTCGCGTTGCGGCGTCAGCGCATAGCGGCGCTCGATGACGTTGTAGCGTCGCCCGCCTCGCTCGGCCTGGTAATTGATCTCGTTGCCAAGCCGTCGCACGTCGACACCGGCCAGCTGGGGGTCTTCCAACGCACCGTTGGTAAGGTCCGCGGCAAAGAACAACCGCAGCGTGTAGATCCTCTGCTGGCCCACGTAACCATCGGCGGGATCGACCACGGCTTCGAGAAAGACGTCTTTACGTCCCGCTGCGGCGGCATTGGGGTCGGGGTCGACGACCTGCAGCTCAAGCGGCGCCGTGGTGCCTCCGGCGAACGACAACGGGGGAACATGCAGCGTGCCCGTATGCAGCGGGCGCAATGCCACGCCGACCGTGACCTGCGCCGAGCGCCTTCCGTTGATGATGCTGATGCTGGTGTTGCTGGAGGAACCGAGCACCGCGAAATCACGGGCCAACGCGCTCAGGTCCGGCGTCTGCACCATGCCGCCGCCCTGCGATCGCAGGTTGAGCGTAACCGTTTCACCAAGCTCCACGCGCGTACGATCGAGCGTGGCCTGGACATCGGCAGCGGCGGCGGCGAGCGGCCACAGCAGCGCGAAGAGGCACGCGAGGATGGCGAGGTGGCGCGGCTTCACGGGTTGTCGTCCCCTGGTGGCACGGCATCGTGACGTTGCCGGTATTCGAGATCGAACTTGCGACGCAGCAGGGCACCCGGATCATCCGGCACGCGCTGCAACGCCTGTCGTACATCGGCCGGCAATTTCGCCTGGGCATCATCCGTCGCCACTTCGCCCAGCTCGTGGCTGGCAGATTGCGGCGAGCGCTGCGCCTTGCCGAGCGCCTGGTCCATCTGCTTTTGCAGGGCCTGCTGCGCCTGCTGTTCGCGCGCGCGCTGCCTGGCCTGCTCCTGCGCACTTTGTGGCTGCATGCCCGATGCCTCGTCGGGCTGCTGGCCGGGTTGCGTGCGCCCGTTGGCGTCCTTGTCGTTGCCGTTGCCGTTGCCTTGCGCATTGCCCTGCGCCTGCTGCGAACGCTTGCCCTCGTCGCCGTTCTGCTGCGCCTGGTCTTCATGCTGACCCGACTGTCCCTTGGCATCGTCAGGAGGCGTCGTCGACGGCCCCTGGGCCGACTTGCCCTTGTCGTTCTGCGCGCCCTTTTGCGGCGGGGGCTTCGAGGGTTGTTTGCGCATCCAGTCCTCGACCGCCTTGCGGTTGCTCGCCGCATCCGCATTCGCGGGGTTCGCCTTGAGCGCGCGGTCGTAGGCATCGAGCGCCCCCTGATAATCGCCCTGCTTGGCGAGGGCATTACCCAGGTTGTACTGGGCATCACTGCCCGTCGCGTCGCGCAGCGCCTTGGCGGCGGCTGCGTAGTCACCGGCACGATAGGCTGCCGCTCCTCGCAACGCCGGATCACGCGCCAGCTGCTGCGCCTCCTTCGCCTGCCCGCGCTCCAGTGCCGAAGAGGCCTGTTGATCGGGCCGCAGCCACAGGTCGGACCAACGGCTCGCATGGGCGGTGCCAGGGATGCCCGGCGACAGCATCAGGGCCATCACGACCAGCCAGCCGCGCCGGAAGGTCATGGCCGCGAGCGGCAACAGCGGCAACAGCAGCCAGGGGCCGCGATCCTGCCACTCGTCGCCGCGCTGGTCGGCGGCCAGCGCAACGGCGCCGTCCGTTTTCAGCTCGCTACGCAAGGCGTCGATGTCGGCATGATCATCCGTCGCCGTCACGTAGATACCGCCGCCCGCGCCTGCCAGCGCACGCAGCGCCGCGTCGTCACGGCGTGCCATCGACAGGCCGCCTTGGGAGTCGCGTTGAAAGCTCTGGTCGGAAAGCGGCACCGGACCACCTTGCAGCGTGCCCACGCCGAGTACCGATACGCGCACGCCTGCCTCGCGGGCCTTGCGAGCCGCGGATTGAGCGGCGGCATCCACGGTGTCGGTGACCAGCACCAGCGATCCTCCACCCACCTTGGCATCGCGTATCAGGTTCACGCCACGTTCGATCGCCTGGGCAGCGTTGTCGCCATCGACAGGCATCGTGTCCGGCGCCAGCGCATCGAGCAGCTCATTGAGGCTCGACGCATCCGTGGTGAGCGGCGCCACCACGAATGCCTCGCCGGCGTAAGCAACCAGCGCATTCAGTCCATCGTGGTTGGCGGACAGCAGATCACGCACCTTGTAGCGCGCACGATCCAAACGACTGGGCGCGACGTCACGCACCAGCATGTGCTGTGACAGCGACAGCGCGACCACCTGGGCAGCGCGTTGCGCATAGAGCGGCTGCGCGACGCGGCTCCAGGTCGGGCCCGCCATGGCCAGCGTGGCGAGCAGCCATCCCACCACAAGCAAGGCGGCAGGCGACCGCCGCCGCTGCTCGCGGCCTTGCAGCAAGTATGGAAGCAGCTCGGCGTCCACCAGACGTTCAAGCGCTTCGCGCGCCGTGCTGCGCCGGGTCATCAGTGCCAACAACAAGGGCAGCGCCAGCAAGGCGAGCAGCCATGCGGGCCGCAGGAAATGGAACTGCTGCCACGCTTCGCTCATGCAGCCACCTCCAGCCGTCTCGCTCGCGGCAGGATCGTGGCGAGCCACGCCAGCACGGCCAGCGCGAGCGGCCATCGGAACAGTTCATGGCGCGGGCGCAGTGATGGACCCTGCTGGCGCATCGGCTCCAATGCGTCGATGGCGCGATACGCATCGGTCAGCTGGCTGGCGTCGGTCGCCCGGAAATAGCGGCCACCGGTCTGGCCGGCGATCGTGCGCAACATCCCTTCGTCCAGATCAGCCGACGGGTTGATCGTGTGCGTGCCGAACAGGTCGGGAATGCTCATCTCGGTGGCGCCAATGCCGATGGTGTAGACGCGCACACCCGCGGCCTTTGCCGCGTTGGCGGCATCCAACGGCGCGATATTCCCCGCGTTGTTGACGCCATCGGTAAGCAGCACCACGACGCGAGCCTGCGCCGGCAGATTGGCGAGTCGTTTCACGGCAACGGCGATGGCATCGCCGATGGCCGTCTCGGTGCCTGCCAATCCCACGGCAGCGCCCTGCAGTTGCGCGCGCACGGCGTCGAGGTCGTAGGTCAACGGCGTGACCAGATAGGCGCGGCTTCCGAACAGGATCAATCCCAGCTCGTCGCCGCCACGGCGGGAAATGAAATCTCCCGCGATGGCTTCCACCGCACCGAAGCGGCTGACGGAGCGCCCGCCCAGTTGCATGTCATCGGTGCGCATGCTGCCGGACAGATCGACCGCCAGCATCAACGCACGACCACTGCGTTGCTGTGCCTGGGGCGGCCCCACCCATTGCGGTCGCGCAGCCGCCGCCAGCAGGAAAAGCCATGCCAGGAGCAGCAACCACAGGCGCCAACCGCCGCGCCCTTCCCGCTCGCTGGCAGCCAGATGAAGGCCCGGATGCGGCAGATGCAATGCCTGCCCAGGTTCCGCGGCGCGCAGCAGGCGGCGCAGCAGCCAAGGCAAAGGCAGCAGCACGAACATCCACGGCCATGCGAACTCAGGCATGGCCACTCTCCGAGAGCAGGCCCCGGGAGGGCGCCATCCGCGCCCGCCTGTTGCGTTGGCGCCAGGCGGCCAGTAGCCAGCGACGAACCGCTGCTGCTGCCGCATCAATGTCGAAGTCAGCCTTTGGCTTGTACATGGCTGCTTCCAGCATCATCAGCGTGTCGAGCGTTGGAGCATCCTGCATCACCGAGGCCAGCGTTGCGCGCCACGCCTCGCCTCCCTGTCGCGAGTTTGCGCCATCCAGGCGCAATGCCGCGCGCCGCAACAAGGCATGAAGCCCGGCTGCCAATTGCTGTGGCCGCTGGCGATGTCGCGCAACCAGAGCATCCACCGCCGCAACCAGCGCCTGTTCCGACGCGCGTCGCCGGCGATGCCTGCGCCAAAGCCACAGACCCGCACCGACGCATAGCAGCGCAAGCGCCGTGACGATCCACCATCCCGGCGCGGGCGGCCACCAGGCGGGTGCGGGCGGCATATGGATGTCGCGCAGGGCCGGTCCATTGGCGGGCGATGCCGCAGCGGGAACGGCGATCATCACCGACGCACTCCCGGCGACAGCAGCGACAACACGGCATCGAGAGGATCACCCGCCGTATCGATGGTGCGATGGGGAATGCCAAGCGATTGGGCCAGGGCGTTCAGACGGGTCTGTCCCGCACCCAGCGCCTGCTGGAACTCGCGGCGTTGACGCTCGCCAAACAACATGACGTCGCGCCGCTCTCCTTCGTGCTCAAGGGGATAGCGACCGGCGGGTGGCAACGACAATTCCAAGGCATCCGCCACGACCAGCACGCGCACGCCCGCCTTGCCGTTGAGATCGAGCAGGCGGCCCCGTGCGGCATCATCGCAGCTGAGTCCGTCGCTGATCACCAGCACGCGGTTGGCGCCACGCATGAGGCGGCCCGCACGCAACACGGCGTCAGATAGCAGTTCAGGAGATGGGGCGAGGGATGGATCGTCCCAATCGGCGAGCGCCCCGCAAACGGCGAGCGAACCCCGAGTGCCGGCCAAAGGCCGCAACAGGCGCTGGCCACCACCGAACTCCATCAGGCCGACGCGTTCACCGGCACGCACCACGTACCAGGCGGCGAGCGCGGCCGCACGCGCCGCCTGCACCGACTTGAATCGCGCGCGGGTGCCGAAGCGCATGCTCGCATGGGTGTCCAGCAGGACCAGCAACCGGCCCTCGCGTTCCTCCTGGAACAATTTGGTGTGCAGACGGCCGCTACGCGCCGTCAAACGCCAGTCCATGCGACGAACATCGTCACCGGGCTGGTAGACGCGCGACTCGGCGTAATCCATGCCCCGGCCGTAAAGACGGCTATGTTGCTGGCCAGCGCGCATCGCCCGGCTTTCGAGCCGCGGCAGGGCTGCCTTGGCAACACGGCCGCGCAACGCCACCAGCTCGGCGAGACGAACCCGCGTGCGGCCGTCGCCATCGGAGGTATCCAGTAGCGCGCTCACGGCAGCGGCACGAGGTCCAGTACGCGCTTGATCACCTGGTCGGGGCGTACACCCTCGGCTTCGGCCTCGTAGCTGAGCAGCACGCGGTGGCGCAGCACTTCATGGGCGATGGCGTGCACGTCTTCGGGCAGCGTGTAATCGCGGCCCGCCAGCCACGCGTGCGCGCGCGCGCAACGATCGAGCGCAATGGTGCCGCGCGGACTGGCGCCCCATGCAATCCACCGCTTGAGCTCCGGTCCGTAGGCGCCCGCATGGCGCGTGGCCAGCACGATCTGGGTCAGGTATTCCTCCAGCGCCGGAGCCATGTGGACCGCGAGCACGGCGTCACGCGCACTGAAGACGTCCGCCTGGCTGAGGCTGGGGCGTTGCGAC
Organism: Dyella sp. EPa41; assembly: GCF_016586165.1. Lineage (GTDB taxonomy): Bacteria > Pseudomonadota > Gammaproteobacteria > Xanthomonadales > Rhodanobacteraceae > Dyella. The sequence goes on from NZ_BCPR01000067.1 coordinate 18,539, forward strand.
GGCACCGGGTGCAGGCTGCGGCGCGCCTGTTCCCGCGCGAGCTGGAGTATCGCCAGTTCCGATGCCGGATCCGGGTAATCGATCGTCACATGCATCACGAATCGGTCGAGCTGGGCCTCGGGCAAGGCGAACGTACCTTCCTGCTCGATCGGGTTCTGGGTCGCCATCACCATGAAGAGCTCGGGCAGTGCCCAGGTGCTGCGGCCCACGGTGATCTGCCGCTCTGCCATGGCCTCCAGCAGGGCCGACTGCACCTTGGCCGGCGCGCGGTTGATCTCGTCGGCCAGCACGATGTTGTGGAACAGCGGGCCGCGCTCGAACTCGAAATTGCCCGATTGCGGCCTGAACACGTCCGTGCCGGTCAAGTCAGCCGGCAACAGGTCCGGCGTGAACTGAACGCGGTGGAAATCCGCCTCGACGCAGCCGGCCAGGGCCTTCACCACCGTGGTCTTCGCCAGGCCCGGCGCGCCCTCGACCAGCAAGTGGCCGTCGGCCAGCAGGGCGATCAGCAGGCAATCGATCAGGTGCGGCTGGCCGATCACGCTGCGCTGCAGCTCATCACGCACGTGCAGGAACGCCTGTTGCAGGCGAGATGAAGGCGTGGCCTCGGGCATATCCATCGATGTTTCCGTCTTGGGGAGCGCTAAGACAGACCTTACCGCGCCCAAGAAGTTTAATGGCCATGACTTTTGGCGGCGCGAGGCCCGTGTTTACCGGGCGGAAACACGCTTGAAAAGAAAAAGGGCGGCACAAGGCCGCCCTTTTCATCTCATGTGCATCGCCTTATTGCAGGCTCTCGCTGAGGATGCGCGGCGTCACGAAGATCAACAGCTCCGCCTTGTCGCTCTGGCGAGACGTATTGCGGAACAGGATGCCGAGGCCCGGGATATCACCGAGGCCAGGCACCTTGGTCGCGCTGTTCTGCTTGGTGATCTCGTAGATGCCACCCAGCACCACCGTCTGGCCGTTGTCGACCAGCACCGAGGTGTTGATCTCACGCGTATCGATCGTGGGGACCTGGCCGCTGCCGGGAACGGTCACGTAGCCAGCGAGCGCATCCTTCTTCACGTTGATCATCAGGTAGACGCGATTGTCCGAGGTGATCGTCGGCGTCACCTTCAGCTCCAGCACCGCATCCTTGAACTGCACCGTCGCGGTGCCGCTGCCAGCCGCACCCGTCGAGCTGTTCTGATAGGTCACATAGCCGATCTCCTGACCCTGGCGGATCACGGCTTCCTGCTGGTTGGCCGTGATGACGCGCGGGCTGGAGATCACTTCGCTGCGGCCTTCGGTCTGCGCAGCGGACAGCTCGAGATCCAGCGCGTAGTTCTTGCCGAGGATGCCGAGGGCGAAGCTGCCGCCGTTCGTGGTGGAGGGCAGGTTGACGTTGATGCCGCCTGCCGTGCCATCGCCGTTACTCTTGCCACCCGTCGACAGTACCTGACCGCTGGGATTGGTACGGGCTCCCTGCACGCCAAACTTGGCACCAAGCTCGCGAGTGAAGTTGTCCGTGGCGATCACGATGCGCGACTCGATCAGTACCTGCTGTACCGGCTTGTCGAGGATCGAGATGAGCTCACGCAACTCGCGGATCTTCTGCGGGTTGTCGTTGATCAACAGCGTGTTGGTGCGGTCATCGAACGACACGCTGCCGCGCGACGACAGGAAACCGCGCTGCGTATTTCCACTGCCGCCACCACTGCCCGTACCTGCCAGACTGCCCTGCGTCAGCAGCTTGGCGATGTCCTTCGCCTTGCCATAGCTGATCGGCACGTAATCGGTAACGAGCTCGGCGTTGTCTTCGGCCTTCAGTCGGGCGTCGGCGATGCTCTGCTCATACTTGGCAAGCTCTTCCTGCGGCGCAATCCAGATCACGTTGCCGTTGCGGCGCTTGTCCAGGCTCTTGGCGCGCAGCACGACGTCCAGCGCCTGATCCCACGGCACATTCACCAATCGCAAGGTGACGCTGCCGCCTACGGTATCGGAAGCCACCAGGTTCAGGCCGGAAATATCCGCCAGCAGCTGCAGCGCCGAGCGAACCGGAATGTCCTGGAAGTTGAAGGTCACACGGTTGCCGGAATAGGCCGGCTCCTGGCCCTTGGCCAGCTTGGCGTCCGCCTTGGCGTCCTTCTTCTTGGGCGCCACTTCGACGACGTACTGGTTGCCGCTCTGGTACGCCGAGGTCTCGATGCTGCCCTTGGTATCGATTTCCATGTGCGCGCCACCGCGCACGCCCGCCTTGGTCACGACGGACTGCACCGGCGTGGCGAAATCAAGCACGTCCAGGCGCTGCGCCAGGTTGCTGGGCAGGTTGGCATGGTCGATATCGACCACGACCTTGTCGCCCTGGCGCTTCATGTCGGCATTGGCGCCGGCACCGCTGAAGTCGATCAGGATGCGGCCTTCGCCGTTCGGACCGCGGCGGAAATCGATATTGGACACCGACGGTCCATTGGCCATCGAAGGCAGCGCCTTGGAAGGATCAATGCTGGCTGCGGTCGTGGTGGTCGCCGCCTCCGTGCCGTTGTTCACCGTCAGCACCAGGCTGTTGCCTTCCACGCGGGAGCGGTAGGTGGAGTCGCGAACCAGCTCGACCACGACACGTGTGCGGCCGCCTGCGGAAACCGCGGACACACCGGTCGCGGCGCCCTTGCCGATGTCGAGGTGACGTGGCGCGGCGTTGTCGGTGTCGGCAAAGTCGACCGCGATACGCGGCGGATTGCCCGTGGTGAAAATCTTCGGTTCCGGCACCGGGCCCTGCGCGAAGTTCAGGTGCAGCTCGATACGGCCTCCCGGCAGCGTGTCGTAGCTGATGTCCTTCAGGGTGCTGGTGGCAGCGGCGGCCGCGCTCGACCAGGCGGCGCCGAGCACCAGCAGACCTGCGATCACGGCACTGCGAGTCTGGCGCATGACACGGCCTCGAACAGTTTTGATTTGGTTGGTCATTGCATCAGCCCCTGTTTCTTATTTCTCGCCAAGCGCGATGCTGGCGGGACGTTCCATCCAGCCACCATTTCCGTTGGATACCAGTTCCACCAGATCGATGTGGTCCTCGCCGATCGCGGTGACCCGACCATAGTTCTGGCCCATGTATTCATTGCGGTGGACCCGATGGATCACGCCCCCCGGATCCTTCACCAGGACTTCCATGCCGGCGCCGGTTCCCACGGTGCCGACCATCTTCAGGCTGTCCAGCGCGAACATTTCCAGCGGCTCCTTCGAGCGGTTTTCATCAGGCCGGGGCCCGGCATTGGCGTTGCCCTGCTGGAGCTCGGCCGTGCTCGGACTGAACGGGTCGCGCTTGTCCTGGTCGGCGTACTGGAAGGTCTCGAAGGTCTTGATGACGGGCAGCGCAGGAATGGGCGCGCCCTTCTTGTGTTTTTCCTGGTCGACCCAGTCGCGCAGGTCGGACATGCCGCGCGTGCAACCGCTGAGCACGAGTGCGACACCGAGCATCAAGGCGAAGCGCGTCACCTGGGCGGGCCTGATGGCAGCCAACTTACTCATTTCTGGCCCCCTTTCTTCGCCGGCGCCTTGCCGGTGGCCGACTTGGCATTGGCTGCCTTGGCCTCCGCGCTCTCGTCATCTTCCAGGTAGCGGTAGGTCTTGACGGTGCCCTGAAGCACCAGAACGCCACCACCACCCTTCGCATCCTGGTTCTTCGGCGTCAGCGACACGTCGTGCAGGGTCAGGATGACCACGCGGGGCAACGACGCCACGCCGCTGATGAACGTACCGAACTGGTGATAGGTGCCCACCATGCGCAGTTGGATCGGCTTCTCGGCGTAGAAGTCCTTCGGGGCTTCCGGACCCGGCTGGAACAGCTCGGTCTCGAGGCCGGCCGACAGGGCCGTCTGCGAGATGTCCACCAGCAATTCGGGCATCTCGGTCTTGCTGGGCAGTTGGCGCAGCAGCTGGCGCAGCATGTCCTGCATCTCGTCGAGCTGCTGTTGCAGCGCCTCGAGGTTCACGGACTTGGCCTGCTTCTGCGAGAACTCCTGCTTGAGCTGCTCTTCCTTGTTGGCCGCCTGCTCCAGCGTGCTCTGCTGATCGCTGACGTAGAGGTACCAGCCAAGGAACATCACGATGGCGAACAGCAGCACCGTGAAGAAGATCTTGACCGACTTGGGCCAGCCACCGATGTTGTTGCGATCGAGACTCTGCAGGTCGTTGAGGAACTTCATGACTTGGCTCCTCCGTTAGCGCCTGCAGAACCCTCTGGCTTCGGCGCGGCCGGAGCCGTGCTTGCCGGCGCCGGCTTGGCCGGTGCGCCAGCCGCGGGAGTCGGCGCATTTGCCGGAGCCTGCGACGATGCCGGCAATACCGGCGTATGCGCATCGTCCGAGCCTTCGCCGCCCTCTTCCTGCTTGGGTCGGCTCAACGCGACGTCCAGGCCGAAGGCATACGGCATGCGCGAATCGCCCTTGTGCGTGTTTTCCGTCTTGCGCAGGTCGGCATGGCCCATCCACGGCGACGACTCGATGTTGCGCATGTACTCGGCGACGCTCGCGTTGGACTGCGCGACACCTTCCAGCGTCATGGAGTCGCCGACCTGCTTGAGGCCACCGAGGCGGGCGCTTGCCGGAATCGTCTTCACCAGTTCGTCGAACAGGTGGACCATCTGCGAACGATTGGCCTGCAGTTGCTCGATGATCTGCTTGCGGGCCAGCAGGCGCTCGCGGACCTTTTCCAGGTCCTTGATCTTGGCGATGCGCTCGTCGAGCTGCTTGATCTCGCCCTGCAGGTAACTGTTGCGCTCGTTCTGGTTGTCGATGCGCATGTCCATCCAGAACACCCAGAGGAACAGCACCAGCACGGCCGCCACGAAGGCCGCGGCCAGCTGCATGAAGAACTCGCGCTCTCGCTGCTTGCGGCGTTCGGTACGCCAGGGAAGTAGGTTGATGTGTGCCATCAGTCGAAGCTCCTGAGCGCGAGGCCGACGGCGATCATCAGCGCCGGCGCGTCCTGTGCCAGCGACTGTGCCTGCACGCGCGGCGACAGCGACATGCGCGCCAGCGGATTGGCCACGACGCACGGCACGCCCAGCTGGTCCTCGAGCATCGGGCCGATGCCTTCGATGGATGCGCAGCCGCCGGCCAGCACGACCTGGTCCACCTTGCTGTATTCGCTGCCCGCGAAGAAGAACTGCAACAGGCGGCTGATCTGCTGGATCAGCGATTCCTTGAAGGGTTCCAGCGCCTCGCTTTCATACGATTCGGGCAGACCGCCCTTGCGCTTGGCACGACCGGCCTCCTCGTAGGAGAGCCCGTAGCGGCGCATGATTTCGTCGGTGAGCTGCTTGCCGCCGAACACCTGCTCGCGCGAGTAGATCGTGCGCTGGTTGCGCAGCACCGACAGCGTGGTCATCGTGGCGCCGATATCGACGACGGCGACCAGGGCGTCGCGGCCGACGTTCAACTGGTCGGCCACCATCGCGAAGGCGTTTTCCATCGCGAAGGCCTCGACGTCGATGACCTTGGCGGAAAGGCCGCCCAGGTCCAGCGCGGCCACGCGCATGTCCACGTTCTCGGTGCGCGAGGCAGCGAGCAGGATGTTGTTCATTTCCGGGTTGTCGCGCACCGGACCCAGCACCTCGAAGTCGAGGCTCACTTCCTCGATCGGATACGGGATGTACTGGTTCGCCTCGACCTGGATCTGGCCTTCGAGGTCGTCGTCGGAAAGCTCGCTCGGCATCGGGATGATGCGGGTGATCACGGCCGAGCCCGCCACCGCGGCTGCCGCGTGCTTGAGCTTGGAGCCCGAGCGCGCCAGCGCGCGCCGGATGGCCTCGCCCACCGCCTCGACCTCGACGATGTTCTTTTCGACCACTGCATTAGGGGGCAGTGGCTCGACCGCGTAGTGTTCTACGCGATAGCGACCGCCGGCTTGGCTGAGCTGCAGCAGCTTGACGGCTGTCGAACTGATGTCGACGCCAACAAGCGGCGGCTTCTTGGGTGTAAAGAGCCCCACGATTTTCCCCCTTGCCCCTGAACGCCCCCTCCTGTATCGGAGGGATACGCGACGGCATTAAAACCAAAAATTAATGTAATGGCAACGGCCTACGAGCTTTTTCTCGACTCATTCGCGTGACGCCATCCACACTTGGCCCAACTCGTCGATGGCCTGCTTTTTGCTGTGACGCGCTCGGTTCATGCCCGAGATACTGCTACATCTATACTCTGAGTTGTTTTGACTCACGTCTCGCAAACACCCAAATCATGCAAATTCTTAAGCGGTTGCTGCGCTGGATACTGATCCTGGCTTTTACGGGTTTGCTGCTGGGTGTCGCGGCGATCGGTGTGGCCTACTGGCTGATTTCCCCCCGTCTTCCCTCGGTGGCCGTCCTTAAGGACTACCACATGCAGGTGCCATTGCGGGTGTTGTCGGCCGACGGCAAGTTGATCGCGAGCTTCGGCGAGACCCGCCGTATCCCGGTCGCCATCGGCGGGGTTCCCGAGCGCCTCAAGCACGCCGTGCTGGCGGCCGAAGACGCCAGCTTCTACCAGCACCCCGGAGTGGACTGGCACGGCATCGCCCGCGCCGGATGGCACGTGGTCGTTTCCGGCGGCGACAAGGGCCCCGGCGGCTCCACCATCACCCAGCAGGTGGCCCGCAACTTCTTCCTGAGCCCCGAAAAGCTCTATTCCCGCAAGCTGACCGAGATCTTCATCGCCCTGCGCATGGAGAGCGAGCTGACCAAGGACCAGATCCTGGAGCTTTATCTCAACAAGATGTTCCTGGGACATCGCTCCTACGGCGTGGCGGCGGCCGCTTCCTACTACTACGGCAAGACGCTCGACCAGTTGAGCGTGGCCGAGTGCGCGACGCTTGCCTCCACCTTCCAGCTGCCGTCGGTGGTAAACCCGCTCAACAGCCCCAAACGCATGATTGCCCGCCGCAACTGGGTGCTCGGCCAGATGCTGGAGAACCACTACATCAACAAGGCCGAGTACGAGCAGGCCGTGGCCGAGGCCAACAATGCCTCGCCGCATGAGCCGCCGATCGAGGTGGACGCCCCCTACCTGGCCGAAATGGTGCGCCTGCAGGCACTCGATCGGCTGGGCAACGATGCCCTCACCGAAGGCTACGTGGTGAAGACCACCGTGCTGAGCACCCGCCAGCAGGCCGCCGTGGACGCCGTCCGCTCGGGGCTGGTCGAGTACGACCACCGTCACGGCTGGCGCGGCCCGGAGGCCCATCAGGAGCTGGGCGCCGATGCCAGCAACGAAGACATGGAACGCGCCCTGGCCGGCTTTACCGACATCTCGGGCATGCAGCCGGGCATCGTCACCGGGGTCGCCGGCGGCGAGACCAGCATCTACCTGGCCAGCCGCGAGACGGTGAAGCTGGGCGTCGAGCAGATGGCCTGGGCCCGCCCCAGGAGCGGCGGCAGCCTGCTCAAGCGCGGCGACATCGTGCGCGTGGTGCGCGACGAAAAGGGCAACTGGCAGCTGACCCAGATCCCCGCCGCCCAGGCCGCCCTGGTCTCCATCAATCCGGAGGACGGCTCGCTGCAGGCCCTGGTCGGTGGCTTCAACTTCCTGCGCAGCAAGTTCAACCGCGCAGTGATGGCGGCCCGCCAGCCCGGCTCCAGCTTCAAGCCGTTCATCTATTCGGCGGCGTTCGAGCGCGGCTTCACCCCGGCCTCGATCGTCAACGATGCGCCCCTGGCCCTGCCCGACCCGTCGCGTCCGGGCGGCCTGTGGACGCCCTCCAACGATGACGACAAGTTCGACGGCCCCATTCGCCTGCGCGAGGCGCTGGTGCAGTCCAAGAACCTGGTGTCGGTGCGCCTGCTGGATGCCATCGGCGTGCGCTATGCGCGCGACTACGTCACCCGCTTCGGCTTCAGCCTCGATTCCCTGCCCAGCAACCTGTCGATGGCGCTTGGCACGGCCTCGGTCTCGCCGATGAGCATGGCGCGGGGTTATGCGGTGTTCGCCAACGGCGGCTACCTGGTAACGCCGTTCTTCATCA
>NZ_BCPR01000068.1 GCF_016586165.1 Dyella sp. EPa41
GGTGGGCCGACGCTTCTATCCCGCATATCGCTATGCGCCTTGGCTCTGAAGGCCATTTTCTTTGGGTTACTTTCGACGCGAAGCTAGTCCCCGTGGGATCTTTGACTCCGGGCATCCTGCCCTCCGCCCTACGGGCCGGCTTCGCCGTTCGCACGCGCTCCTGCGCGTGCGTGGGCCAGCAAAAGAAAAGTGACTCGGCGGTCCCACGGGACTAGCTTCGCGTCGTCCCACGGGGACTAGCTTCGCGTCGCCGGCAGGACGTCGAAACGCCCGCTGCGTAAGCGGCATGCTCGCGACAGCATGGCAACCGAAGGCAACACCCGCGCTCTAACAAAAAGCCACAACCCTGCAGCCCACCGCAAAAGGCCATCGCGCACAGGGTGCGCCCCTACAGGAGCGGTCGCTTACTGCGCCTCGGGCTTCAGCATGTCCTTCACCGCGTCGTAGTCACCGTCGTTCGCGGCGGGCGGCAGGCCGAGCAGGTGGGCCATCAGCGGATAGACGTCGACGTTCGGGAACGACGGTACATCGGCGCCTTCGCGGAACGCGGGGCCATGCGCGACGAACAACGCCTGCATCTGAGGTGCCTCGTTGTCATAGCCGTGCTCGCCGAGGCTGAACTTGTCCTTGCGCTTCCTGGCGGCATCGGTGGTGGTGATGCGCCAGCCGACGTCGGCCAGGCAAAACAGCTGCGGTACGCGTGGGTTGCTGCCATAGGCGAAACGCCCGGGCACCCGCGTCTTGTCCCAGCAGGTCATGTGCCGCTGTGGCTTTTCCAGCTGGGCTTCGATCTTGGAGAAGTCATGACCCGGTGTCGGATTGAGGCCCGCCAGCACGCCCAGGCTCACCACATCCACGCGTGTCAGCGGGATCACCTTGTCCAGCATCACGCTGTTCTTCGCAGGCACCGAGGCCATGCCATGGTCGGCCAGCACGATCATGTTGATGCGATCGAGCAGCTTGCGCTGCTTCAGGCCCTGCACCAGGCGCGCCATCGCTGCGTCGGTGCTGCGCAGGGCATCGTCGACCTGCGGCGTGTCCGGCCCGAATGTGTGGCCTGCGTGGTCCACTTCGTCGAAGTACAGGGTGAGGAAGGCGGGGCGCTCGCCCGCTGGCAGGTCAAGCCATGCCAGCACCTGGTCAACGCGTTGCTCGGGAGAGACGTTGCCGTCGTACGTCTTCCAGTAATCCGGGTGCCTGCCGTGGATATCCGCTTCCGAACCTGGCCAGAACATCGTCGCGCTCTTGAGGCCATGCTGGCCCGCGGTTTCCCACAGCGGCGTGCCCTCGTTCCACCAGCGGCCATCGCCCACGGCGTTGCGACTGCCCAGCGAGAAGCGGCCAAGCGCCGGGTCGAACATGGTGTTGTTGACGATGCCGTGGTGATCCGGGCGCAGGCCGGTGACGATGGTGTAGTGGTTCGGGAACGTCAGCGAGGGAAACGACGGCTGCATGCTCGTGGCATGCACGCCCGCCTTTGCGAGCTCCGACAGGGTGGGGCTGAGGCCTCGCTTGATGTAATCGGCGCGATAGCCGTCGATGGAGATCAACAGCAACGGCAACGGCGCGGGTTTCGCGGCAGCGGCCTGGCTCGTGGTGGCGGCAGTGGGTGCGGTGGGTTGGTTGGCGCAACCGGCACTGATCGCAAGCAACGAGCAAAGCAACAGGCGAAACGGGATTTTCATGCGTGGGTCCGTACTATTGAAACAAAGTCCCTATCATTACCCAGCCGTATGACCATTACACGTCTTTTCTCCTGCATCGGGTTGTCGGCGACGTTCGCTGCAAGTGCGTGGATGAGTGACGTGCATGCGCAGCAACAGCCCGCTGCATCGTCATCCGTTGCTACGTCGCCAAGAGCGAGTGTCGTCACGCCGGCGCATGCTGCGCCGCACGGGCACGCGACGGCGTCATCGAAGACGCCGTCCACCTCGCGCGTGAAAGCGAGCGTCGCGGTGAACGCCACCGCCGACGTCGAGAAGGCGCAGGGGCGCTACCAGGCGCCCCGGCGCGACTACATGGATTCGTATCGCAACGCCGTCACGCCGCCGGTCGACAGCGGGCGTTGATCAGCCCATTCACGCAGTGCCGCGCAGCAGCGGTTCAAACCACGCGTAGTTGCGCGCCAAACAGGTCGCCGCGCGCGATACGGTCTTCCATCGACAGCAGGTAACGCTTCGTCGGCAGGCCGCCTCCGAAGCCGGTGAGGCTGCCGTTGGCGCCGATCACGCGATGGCAGGGCAACACGATCGGCAGCGGATTGCGGCCATTCGCGGCGCCCACGGCGCGCATCGCGGCCGGCTGGCCGATGCGGCGTGCCAGCTCGCCGTAGCTGATGGTGGTGCCGTACGGAATGCGCGCCAGCTCCCACCACACCTGTTGCTGGAACGGCGTGCCGTGCGGGCACAGCGGCAGGTCGAACTGCTGTCGCGTGCCGGCGAAATATTCTTCCAGCTGTGTCCTGGCGTAGGTGAGCGGTTCGCTCGCACGCTGCCAGCCGGCGTGGGGCTTCTTCGGATGACGTTCGCGTTCGAACCATATCTCGCGCAGCCCATGCACGTCGCCGACCAGGCGAAGCACCCCCACGGGCGTGTTCATTTCGTCGTACCAGATGGTGTCGGACATCAGCTCACCTTCTTCGTCGCGGTCTTTGCGGCGTCGCTGGCGCTGCGCCACAGGTGCATGACCGAGTAGGCGCGCCACGGGCGCCACGCTTCGGCAAGCGACGACAGTGCCTTGGTGCTCAGCGTGGAACCGTCGCTTGTCGCCGCGCGCCGTAGAATCAGGTCGGCCGCGGGAAACGCGTCGGGATGGCTCAGCGCACGCATCGCCATGTAGTGCGCCGTCCACTCGCCGATGCCGGGCAATGCCACCCAGCGTTCGACGAATTCGTCCAGCGGTTGCTCGCTACGGAAATCGATACGTCCATCCAGGAGCGCTTGCGCGACGCCACGCACCGTCGCGGCGCGAGCGGTGGTCAGGCCGATCTCACGCAGGTCTGCGTCGGCGAGGGCCTCAGGGCCGGGAAACAGGCGTTCCAGGCCCGGTATGCCGGTGATCACCGGCGTGCCATAGCGATGCACGATGCGCGTCGCCAGCGTGCGCGCCGCCGCGACGCTGACCTGCTGGCCGAGAATCGCCCGCACCGCGATCTCGAAACCGTCCCATCCGCCGGGCAACCGCAGGCCGGGGCGCTTGCGCCACAGCGGCTTCAGCACGGCGCTTTGCGCGAGCGCATCGCCGATCGATTGCGGGTTCGCATCCAGGTCGAACATGCGGCGCAGTTTCGTCACGATGGAAAGCATGCGTGCCGGTTGCGGGCAATGCAGTTCCAACCGCAGTGCGTGGTCGCCGCCCGGCCATGCGCTCAGGCGTAACCAGCCCGGCGCATCCGCGGGGCCGAACACGCGCGCGTAGCTGTGCTCATCGACGAGCTCCACGCCCGGCAGCGATCGGCCGCGCAGGAACGTCAATATCGCCTCGTAGTCGTAGGGTGGCCGATAGCCGAGGCGCAGCGTGATCGCGTCGCCGTGCACGATGCCGGGGTGGCGGCGCAGCTCGCGTGGCGCGATGCGATTGGCCTGCTGGAACGCGGCATGGAAGCGCCGCAGGCTGCGGAAGCCCGAAGCCAGCGCCACTTCCGTTACCGGCATCGAGGTCTCGGTCAGCAGTTGCTTCGCGAACAACAGCCGGCGCGTGGTGTGCACGCTGATCGGCGGCGCGCCGAGCCGCTCCACGAACACCCGCCGCAACTGCCGCGCGCCAAGACCCACGCGCCCGGCCATCGCTTCCATCGATAGTTCGTCGAGCGCGCCTTCTTCCATCAGTTTCAGCGTCCGTGCGATGGCGTGGTCGCCGCGCTGCCACGCATCGTTGCCCGGCGCGAGTTCCGGCCGGCAGCGCAGGCATGGGCGAAAGCCGGCTGCTTCGGCCGCCGCCGCGCTGCCGTAATAGCGTACGTTTTGCGATTTCGGCGACGGGGCAGGGCACACCGGCCGGCAATAGATGCGCGTGCTGGTGACGGCGGTGAAGAACAGGCCGTCGAAGCGCGCATCGCGGCTGAGACGGGCCTGCTCGCAGGTCCGGTCATCGGGGAGGTCGTGGTCGCGGGTATCAGCCATGGACGCAGGCTAGCACCCCCGCGTCGCCCGGACTCGCCGTTTTCGGACATCAATACCCGGCGGCTCCCACGGCTATTTGATCGGCGCCATCAGGTGCTGGTAGGGCGTGTCCGCCCACATCACGTACGGCTGGCTGGTGTCCGGGTCGGCGCTTTTCGGATAGCTGTCGTAGAACGATGCATCGGCACCGACCACCATCACGTGCGCACCCGTCTTGATCCAGTGGTTGCTCGCGGTGGGCTTGGTCGCATACGGATCGGTGTTGCTCGCGTCCGTGCCGCCTTCCAGCATGTACATCAGCCCGACCTTGCCGGCCGGCGGCGGTTTGTGCGACATCCACGCCATCGCCCATTCCATTGCGTTCTTGTCCATGCACATCGGGTCGGGCCCTGGCGTCTCGGGATTGTCCGGCATGCACGTGAAGCCGTTCTTGCCTTCGCGCAGCGTGCGCATGTGGCCCTGGGCGTCGGCGACCACGACGGTCGCCTCTTTTCCGACGCCCGGCGGTGCGGCGCGCAGCGCGCTGGCAATCAATTCCTTGTCGGACGGAGCGGCTTTTTCGGCGGCTTGCGCGGCGCTGAACGCGCAAAGCAGCACCACGCCCAATAGCAGTGGCCGCACTGGAGAGTTCGCACCCATGGAGGTTCTCCCATCAGGATGCTGACGGTCGAGCCCGGATACCCCCATGCAGTCTGGATACGCCCGAAAACCCGTTCAATCAGCCAGATGGCGGAGCACTTTCGTACGGCGCCGCCCCGGTTTGCCGCACTGCGGTTTGCGGGTATAGCCATGGGTCGCCACAATCGGGTTTTCCCCCGGCTGTGATGCTTCCCATGAACGCTCCGACCCGTATCGACACCACCCGTACCATCCGCGCGCCGCGTGGCGCCGAGCTGAGTTGCAAGAGCTGGCTCACGGAGGCGCCGTTCCGCATGTTGCAGAACAACCTGGATCCGGAAGTGGCCGAGAATCCGGCCGAACTCGTGGTATACGGCGGCATCGGCCGCGCCGCGCGCAACTGGGAATGCTTCGACGCGATCCTGCGCGCGCTGCGCGAGCTCAACGACAACGAGACGCTGCTGATCCAGTCCGGCAAGCCGGTCGGCGTGTTTCCCACGCATGCGGATGCGCCGCGCGTGCTGCTCGCGAACTCGAACCTGGTGCCGGCGTGGGCGAACTGGGAGCACTTCAACGAGCTCGATAAGAAGGGCCTGATGATGTACGGCCAGATGACGGCCGGCTCGTGGATCTACATCGGCTCCCAGGGCATCGTGCAAGGCACCTACGAGACCTTCGTGGAGATGGGCCGCCAGCATTACGGCGGCAACCTCAAGGGCAAATGGATTCTCACCGCCGGCCTCGGCGGCATGGGCGGCGCGCAGCCACTTGCGGCGACGCTCGCGGGCGCCTGTTCGCTGACTATCGAATGCCAGCAGAAGAGCATCGATTTCCGCCTGAAGACGCGCTATGTCGACGAGCAGGCCACCGACCTCGACGACGCGCTCGCGCGCATCGCGAAGTACACCGCCGCCGGTGAAGCGAAGTCGATCGCGTTGCTGGGCAACGCGGCCGATGTGCTGCCGGAACTGGTGCGCCGCGGCGTGCGTCCGGACGCGGTCACCGACCAGACCAGCGCGCACGACCCGGTCAACGGCTACCTTCCGCAAGGCTGGACCGTGGAGCAGTGGTTCGAGCGTCGCAAGAGCGATCCGGCCGGCACCGCGAAGGCCGCGAAGCAGTCGATGAGGAAGCATGTGGAGGCGATGCTCGCGTTCCATGCGCAGGGCATCCCCACGTTCGACTACGGCAACAACATCCGCCAGATGGCGAAGGATGAGGGCCTCGCGAATGCATTCGCGTTCCCGGGTTTCGTGCCGGCTTACGTGCGTCCGCTGTTTTGCCGCGGCGTCGGCCCGTTCCGCTGGGTCGCGCTGTCGGGCGATCCGGATGACATCTACAAGACCGACCAGAAGGTGAAGGAGCTGATCCCCGATGATCCGCACCTGCACCGCTGGCTGGACATGGCGAAGGAACGCATCAGCTTCCAGGGCCTGCCTGCGCGCATCTGCTGGGTTGGCCTGGGCCTACGCCACAAGCTCGGCCTCGCGTTCAACGAAATGGTGCGCAAGGGCGAGCTGAAGGCGCCGGTGGTGATCGGCCGCGATCATCTCGACTCCGGTTCTGTCGCCAGCCCGAATCGCGAAACCGAGGCGATGCGTGATGGTTCCGACGCGGTCAGCGACTGGCCGCTGCTCAACGCCATGCTCAACGTGGCTGGCGGTGCGACGTGGGTGTCGCTGCATCATGGCGGCGGCGTCGGCATGGGTTACTCGCAGCATTCGGGCGTGGTGATCGTGTGCGATGGCAGCGAGGCTGCGGACAAGCGCATCGCTCGCGTGCTGTGGAACGATCCGGGCACGGGCGTGATGCGCCATGCGGATGCGGGCTATGACATCGCCATCGAATGCGCGAAAGAGCAGGGCCTGAACCTGCCCATGCTCTGACCTTCCGTTTTTTTGCAGGAGGGCAGGCACCCTGTGCGCGGCCGCCTTTCGACTCGATATCCACATCCATTGCTTTTGGTGAAGGCGATGGGTGGATATCGCCAGGTTGGTCGCTTGCGACCGAAGGGGAGCCCCGTGGGGCGGTGGGCTTCCGGTCCGCTGCCACGGCCCAGGCCACTTTCCCTTTGCGTGGCGTTTCCTTGTAGGAGCGCACCCAGTGCGCGACAGCCTTTCGCGCCGGTCTGCATGGTTCGGTGTTCCGATGTGTTCAGTTATTACGCTGGCTTGGTTGTTGAGTTTCCGCGATCGGGTTCGCCTGCCGCGGGCTTCCGACGGACTGCCGTCCGCCGGGTCACTTTTCTCTGCGTGGCCAGAGAAAAGTAACCAAAAGAGAGGCCACCCCGATGTCGCGCCCCTGCGGGGTCGCAGGCGGGAGGCGGGGTGGATCGACAGGGCCTCCTGCCCTGACGATCCCCTGGCCGGCGTCCTGCCGGCCACCCTTCGGGCGATTCCACCTCCCGCCTGCTCGCGCCATAGGGGAGGGAAGATCAAGAGCGGAGCCCTACCCTGTAGGAGCGCACCCAGTGCGCGACCGCGGCGCATCGATGACCTCTGCGGTCGCGCACTGGGTGCGCTCCTACAAAGGCGTGCAGTTTTGTTGTTGCGATGTGCCGCGCAGCGGCACGAGCCTTCAACAAACCCCTGTGTGGCGGTGAGGGGTGGACGAGCAGGCCCCGCAGGGGTGCCCGACAGGACGTCGGGCACTTTTCGTCCGGGCAGGAGCCCGGTCGAAAAGCCCGGCCGCCCCTCACGGACTGGCTGGGCGTAGCCCAGACAGCGCCACGCGGGGTGCTCTTTCTTTTGGTTACTTTTCTTTGAGCAAGCAAAGAAAAGTGACCCGGCCTCCGGCAGGAGGACGGAAGCCCGCCGTCCCACGGGGACTCCCTTCGGTCGCAGGCGAGCCCGATCGCGATTACGCGACGATCAGGGCGCAGTGAGGCTGTGTCGGTGACAGGTCATTAGGACTGTGGCGAAAGGCTATCGCGCACAGGGTGCGCTCCTACAATGGAACGATCACCATGCGAAGAGAAAGTGACCCGGGCCCGCGGCAGCGGCTCGGAAGCCCGGGGCCCCACAGGGACTTCCTTCGGTCGCAGGCGAGCCCGGTCGCGATAAGGAAGAGTGCAACCAAAACATCGACAATCTTTGTCTATCGAAAGATGAACATGCAGACCGGCGCGAAAGGCTTTCGCGCACTGGGTGCGCATATCGTCTAGGCGCGTTTCCCATGATGAGCGTGTTCAAGGCGTCGATCGCCGCAGTGCGCAAGCAGGTGGAAGAAGGATCGCTTTCGCTCGAGCAGGCGGCGATGGCGTTCCTTCGTACGCATGGCATCGATGGCATCCGGATCGATCTGGGGGAAAGTGAGGCCGGCGACATCTTCAACGGCCCCCGCCCGGGACAAGCCATTCCTCCGCATGAAATCGACCAGTGCCGCCAGCGCGGCTCCCCCGCCTTGCTGGCCGATCCACGCAATCGCAGCACGCCGGATGGAGCGGTCGAGTTCCTGCGCAAGCTGCGGGGCGGCGAACTGCTGTCGCCGGCCCCGGCGCAACATCTGCGGCCTCTGATGGCCGGGCAGGCCCTTCCCCATCGCCTGCGCGCCGGCGTTCCGTGCGCTTTGCCGGCAAGAGCGGCAACTCGAGTACGCGGCAAGGGCGTACGGCGGCATTCAACGACATCGGCGCCATGACCTGGCCGGGTGGGCATGCCGTCCTCGCCGCCGCTGTCCTGGGCGATTCGACAGCCTCCGTATCACCATGCGACGCGTTGTTTGCCGGCCTGGCCGCGCGGTGGCCCGGGCGGCGCAGCCGTAACTGGTGCCGTTGCGGGCCAGGGCGCATCATGGCCGCACATCCAATGGGGAGGTGCGACATGCCGGTCGAGCTGCAGGTATTGGGTTGGTCCATAGCGCTGGGATTGGTGTACGTGTTGTTTGCCACCACGCTGTCCACGCTGCAGCGTGGCCTGGGCTGGAACACAAGCAACCGGGATGGCGAAACGACGCCGTTGACGGGGGGCGCGGCACGCGCGGATCGCGCCAGCCGGAATTTCCTCGAGACATTCGCGTTCTTTGCGGCCGCGGTGCTCGCCGTGGTGCTGGCCCAACGCGGCAACGCCCATACCGTGCTGGGCGTGCAGCTGTATTTCTGGGCGCGGGTGGTTTACCTGCCCGTCTACGTGATCGGCATTCCCTACCTTCGGACGCTGGTGTGGACGGTATCGATGGTGGGTATCGTGATGGTGGTCGGCGCCTTGTTCTGACGATCGCCGGGAAAGGCCGTCCGGCACTCGCCGGGCGGCTTTTTTTTGCCCCGCGGGATCGATCCGCCTTTTTGGCGTTTACAAGCCAAATCAACGAATTGAATACAACTTCTGAGATATAACCTCAGCAAGGTGTCGCATGCGAAACCAGGGGTGACCACTATGCAGTTTCCGGCGCTTTCGCCGGGGCCGTCGGCTGGGGCTGACGGTTTCTTATTGATCCTAGGAGAATTGCATGAACACTCATTTCGAACGCACCGGACCGCTGGACGACCTGTCGAGCTACCCCCAGTGGGCACAGGACCTGGTCGCGGCCTGCGAGCCCGCCCGCCGGCGCGTACGCGATCACGCGATGTGGGACCTCATGGGCGAGGGACGCATCGACCTGGCCACCATGCGCAATTTCATGGTCGGCACCTGGTCGCTGATCGAGCGTTTCCCTTCGTTCATGGCGCTGAACCTGCTGAAGACCCAATACGGGCGCAGTGCCGGTGACAACATGGCCCGCCGCTGGCTGGTGCGCAACATCCGCGTGGAACAGAATCACGCCGAGTACTGGCTGGACTGGGCCGACGGCGCAGGCGTGCCTCGCGAAGAGGTGCTCGATGGCCGTCCGCCGCGCGGCACGCAAGCGGCCACCGAGTGGTGCCTCGAGGTGTGCGGACAGGACACCCTGGCCGCGGGCATGCTGGCGACCAACTATGCCATCGAGGGCGTGACCGGCGAGTGGTCGCAGAAGGTCTACGACAGCGTGGCGTATGCCGACAGCCTGCCGACGGCCGGGCGCAAGGCCACCCTGCGGTGGCTTCAGCTGCATGCCGCCTATGACGATACCCATCCGTGGGAGGCGCTGGAGATCGTCTGTACCTTGATGGGCAACCGGCCCGCGCCGGAGCAAGTGGAGCACTTGCGCGAATGCGTCGAGCGCAGTTATCTCAGCCTGCATTACGGGTTGGAGCGCTGCCTGTTGCAGCCGCAGGTGAATGAGGTCGAGGAGCAGGCTGCATGAAGCAAGCCGCCTCGCCGTCGACACCGTGACGAGGCGAGATGTAGCTTAATGAGGTGGTCGTGTAAAAGGGACGCCATGGATTCCATCCGTAGCACCTCGCAAAGACCGCTGGAACGACGCTTGAGGCCACTGGCCTATGGGCTGGTGGCCGTCATTGGCCTGATCCTCTTGTTTACCTGGGGTGCTCTCCAGGTCCAGGTCACTCTCGCCGGGTTCCTCAACGGCGAGAGTGTCTGGAGCAAGGCGCAGAAGCAGGCGGTGATCGATCTTTCCGTTTACGCGGAAACCGGCAACACCGAACGCCTCGCCGCGTTCGAAGACAACTACGAACTGCTGATGTCCGATGGCTGGGCACGCGATGCGATCGCGTCCGGCCACTATGACCGGGCAGCGGTGGACCGGGCGTTCGAGCGCGGAAAGATCCTGCCGCAGGCGAAGTCCGGCATGATCTTCATGCTGCGCTGCTGCACGAACGTCTGGCACATGCACGAGGCGGTGACGGTCTGGCGCGAGGCGGACGGTCCGTTGAAGCAACTGGGCGAGATCGCCACCGAGCTCAAGCAGGCTTCGGCGCAAGGGCAGCCGGACCGGGCATGGGCCGAAAAAAAGCTGGCGCGCATCAATGCCCTCAACGATGAACTGGAGCCGCTGACCAAGCGCTTCTCCCTCGAAGTCGCGCAGGGCGCCATGTGGCTGGGCCGCGTGCTGTTCGGCAGCGTGTTCCTGGTTGCCTGCATTGCCTCGTTGTTGTGGCTGGTCATGGCGCGCCGCATCCTGCTCGGCATTCGCGGCACCGAGGAGCGCTACAGCCTGCTGTACGACAGTGCGGCCGACGCCATCATCATGGTGGACGAAGCCAGCGGCCGCATCCTCGGCGCCAACCGTACGGCCATGCAATGGACCGGGCTGGGCATGGATGCGCTGGTGGGCAAGGCGTTGTCCGACCTGTTCGTGCCCTTGCTGCACCGCGCCGACGGCGCCGTCACCGGCGAACTGCATGCCCGCGATGGCGAGATACGGCCGGTGGAGATGCGCAGCAGCGTGGCGTACTGGGGCACGCAGAGCGTGCACCAGTCGATCCTGCGTGACATCACCGAGCGCGTGAGCCTGGAGCAGCAGCGGCGCATTGCCTCCGAGGCCATGGCCAGCATCGCCGAGGGCGTGATCATCGCCGATGCCGACCGCCGCGTGACGCGGGTGAATGCGGCCCACATCCGCATGACTGGATTTACGGCGCAGGCGCTGCAGGACGTGCGCTTCGACGAGCTTCGCTGCATGCCCGACGGCTCGCCGCTGCCCGACTCCGTGTGGGAGACGATCTACACCGACGGCAACTGGGTCGGCGAAGTGCGCACGCGCCGCATGGACGGCACCACCTATCCCGAATGGTTGAGCATCAGCGCCATCCGCGAGGCGGAAGGGCAGGTGCAGCATTACGTGGCGGTGATCAACAACATCAGCACCGCCAAGGCGAACGAGCAGCGCCTGCAGTACATGGCCGCGCACGATCCGCTCACCGGCCTGCCGAACCGCACGGAGTTCGAGCGACGCTGCGTGCAGGCCGTGGCGGCTGCCGAGCGCGAGCGCGGCATGGTCGCGGTGCTGTTCATCGATCTGGACGCGTTCAAGGCGGTGAACGACAGCTACACCCATGCCATCGGCGATCACCTGCTGGTGAAGGTGGCCGAGCGCATTGCCTATGAACTCGGCGACAAGGGCGTGGCCGGTCGCATCGGCGGCGACGAATTCACCGTGCTGATGGACGACCTCTATACGCGCGAACAGGCCAGTGCGATGGCCGGCCGCCTGCTCACCGCGTTGGCCGCGCCCGCGGTGGTGGGCGATTACGAACTGGCCTTGAGCGCGAGCATCGGCATCGCATGCTATCCGCTGGACGGCACGGACGTGCCCACGCTCATCACCAATGCCGACGCCGCGATGTATGCGGCCAAGACCGAGGAGCGCAACGCGTTCCGTTTCTACTCGCCGCGCATGCAGGCTGATGTCCGCCGGCGCATCGCACTGGCCTCCGAGTTGCGCAAGGCGCTGGCCGAAGACGAGTTCCACCTGCAGTTCCAGCCCACCGTGGAGATGCGCAGTGGTCGCATCGTGGCGGTGGAGGCGCTGTTGCGTTGGCACCATCCGGTGCGCGGGCGCATCCCGCCGGTGGAGTTCATCCCCATGGCCGAGAAGCTCGGCCTGATCCGCCGCATCGACCAATGGGTACTGCAGGCGGCGTGCCGGCAACTCGCCGAATGGGACCACATCGGCCTGGCGCCGCTGCGCATGGCGGTGAACGTGTCGGCGCATTGGTTCGGCCAGGCCAACTTCGTCGACGATATACGCGCGCTGCTGGAATCGCAGCGGCTGGCGCCGGAACGACTGATGCTGGAGATCACCGAGGGCGCGATCCTGCGCCTGGGCGAAGAGATGGAGCACACGCTGCATGCGCTGCACGCGCTGGGCGTCGGCGTTGCCATCGACGACTTCGGCACCGGCTATTCGTCGATGAGCTACCTGAAGATGCGTGCCATCGCGTACCTCAAGATCGACCAGAGCTTCGTCGCCGGCCTGCCCGAGGACGAAAGCGACGGCGCGATCGTGGAAACCATGCTCACGCTATGCCGCAAGCTCGGCATCAGCCCGATCGCCGAAGGCATCGAGACGGAAGAACAGCACCGCTTCCTGCTGCGCGCCGGATGCACGGAAGGCCAGGGCTACCTCTATTCCCGGCCGATCGAGCCGGAGGAAATCGTCCAGTTGATGAGCGTGGGCAAGCGTCAGGGCAATTCGCATCTGCGGCTGGTGCCGCCGGAAGTCTGAGTCGCCTGTCGTTCCCTGTAGGAGCGCACCCAGTGCGCGAAAAGCCTACGGAGCGCGGTGGCGCCGTGACTCCGCGGTCGCGCACTGGGTGCGCTCCTACAGACGGGCTGCTGTCAGTGCAGATCCACCGCTACCACCTGCTCCGCCGGGCGATACAGCGCGGGGAACTGCTGCTTCAGGTGCACCACCTTCGGCGCATCGTTGAACAGGATGTAGGGCTCGTTCGGATGGCGCTCGGCGTAATCCTGGTGATAGGCCTCCGCGAGGTAGAACCCTTTCAGCGGCACCACCTGCGTCACGATCGGATCGGCGAACGCATGCGCCGCTTTCAGTTGGTCGATGTAGGCGTTGGCGATGCGCTTCTGGTCGTCGTCGCCGTAGAAGATGACGGAACGATACTGCGTGCCGACGTCCGGGCCCTGGCGGTTGAGCTGGGTGGGGTCGGTCGCGACCGAGAAGTAGACCTTGAGCAATTGGCCGTAACTGACCTTGGCCGGGTCGTAGAGTATCTTCACCGACTCGGCATGGCCGGTATCGCCGTCACTGACGCGCTCGTACTGGGCGGTGCTGGCCTCGCCGCCGCTGTAGCCGGCCCAGACCTTCTTCACGCCCTTCACGTGCTCGAACACCGATTGCAGCCCCCAGAAGCAGCCGCCCGCAAGCACGGCGACCTGGTCGCCTTGGCGGGGCGCGGCGTCCACGGCGGGGTCGGGCAGGGTGGCGGCATCGGTGCCCGCGGCGAGGCTGCAGGCGCCGAGCCCGGCCAGCAGAAGCAGGCCGGCAAGGGCAGGGAACAGGGAAGTACGGCGGATGCTCATGACGGAACGCTCCATCGGTAGACAGGACGCGGCCACGCAAGCCGTGGTCGTCACTGGTGTATTCGCCGCCAGGGCGTCCCCGGTTACCTCCATCGTCCCACCAGCGTGGTGCGGCCGTGCCAAACCGGCGGCAACGCAGTGTTATGGTGCGCGTCCCACGTCCCCGCGGGTGTTTGCATGAACCACCTGATCGACCTGAATGCCTATGTTCGCCGCCTCGGTTACGACGGCCCGCTGAGGGCCGACCTGGCGACCCTTCGCGCGATCACGACGGCACACGTGGCCGCCATTCCGTTCGAGAACCTCCATCCCCTGTTGCGCCTGCCGGTGTCGCTTGAACTCGCGGACATCGAGCGGAAACTGGTGCATGAGCACCGGGGCGGCTACTGCTTCGAGCAGAACGGCCTGTTGCTGGCGGTGCTGCGTGCGCTGGGGTATGACGTGTCGGGCCTGATTGCGCGCGTGTTGTGGATGAAGCCCGAGGATGCGGTGGTGGCGCAGACGCACATGCTGCTGCGCGTCGAGCTGTCCGGCGAAAGCTGGCTGGTCGACGTCGGCTTCGGCAGCATGGCGCTGAGCGGTGCATTGCGATTGCAGCCCGATATCGTGCAACCCACGGGCAACGAACCGTTCCGCCTGCTTCAGCAGCAGGGCGAATGGCGGATGCAGGCGCAGGTGAAAGACGGATGGCGCACGCTCTACCGCTTCGACCTGCAGCCGCGGCCGGCGATCGACTACGTGGTGGCGAACCACTACACCTCGACCTATCCCGAATCGCATTTCCTGCACAGCCTGATCATGGCGCGCACGCTGGCGGACCGTCGCCTCGGCCTGCGCAACCGTGAATTCGTGGTGCACCACACTGGCGGCGAGTCCGTGCGTCGCACGCTGGCCGGGGTCGATGAGATCAAGCAGGTGATACGGGACGAGTTCGGCGTTCGCCTGCCCGCGCATCCCGATCTGGACCACGTGCTGGCGGGGCTGCCCGTGGCCGAATGAAAAGCGTCACTCCGCCGCGTGCACGTGGATGACGATGTCCTCGACCTGCACGACCTGGCCTGCGTGGATCTTGCAGGTCTTGCGCAGCTCCTGCTCGCCATCCACCGATACCGCGCCGCTGGCCACGATCGCCTTGCCGGCGCCACCGCTGTCGCACAGGCCCACCAGCTTGAGCAGCTGGTTGAGCTCCACGTAGTCGCGGTCCAGTTCGAACTCCAGCTCGTGCATCAGTCTTCCACGTCGTCAAAGGCGCTTTCGGGCAGCGCGAAAAATACAAAGAACGGCGAACCGGCGTCCTGCCAGTAGTCGACCGCTTCCTCCAGGACATCGAGCAGGGTGTCGAAGTCTTCCTCGTGGGCGTCGCGCATGCCCTCGGCGTGGTCGAACAACAGGATGTAGCCGGGTGCCTTCAGCCAGGACAAGTCGCGCACGCTGTCGGCCAGCGCATCCCAGTTGCGGCCGAAATCGGCTGGCAGCCGCAGCGCCTGGGTCAGACGGTCGAACAGCGTGTCGCGGTCGGCGTAGTCCGCCAGGTTGATGCGGCACACGCTCAGGCCATTCATCCCAGCCGCCTCGGCCAGGGGCTCGAGGTCGTCGGAGGTGACGAAGAAGATGCCGCCGTGCGTCGCATCGCCAAAGTCGAGATCGAATTGAGCATTCATCGGGGTACCTCGAACTGGCGGAACGTGCGGTAGTGGTCGTCGGTGTAGTAGTAGACGCTGGGCGGCGTGCCGCCGGTAATGATGCGTCGCGCGCCGCGATAGTCCAGCCCCGGCGTATCCACGGTGTACTCGTGGTAGTAGCCCTGGGGCTCGCGCGGCAGCCGTCCTTCGCGGTTCTGGAACACCACGCCATCCTGCCGGTGCTCGAACGGCCCGCCGCGCGCGATGCGCGAGAGCACGCCCGTGGCCTCGGGCGGGAGGAACGAGGGCAGCGCGGTGCCCGCGTCTCGCGGGACGGCGAGGGTTGCCGGCTGCGAAGGTTCCGGCGCGTGACGGCCCCACATGAGGGCGGCGACGGCCAGCACGACCAGCAGGGCGATGGGTTTGAGTGCGCGCATGGGCGGACGCTTCGTGGCGAGGGCGCGAGTTTAAGGCAACACGGGATAAGTATCGCCTTTGTCCCGCGCGGACTGGCTTCGCGTCGCCCCACAGGGACTAGCTTCGCGTCGCCCCACGGGGGCTAGCTTCGCGTCGTCCCCCGCGGTATCGCTAATGCGACACCCGTGCGAACCTTCCGGGCATCATCGCGACGGCGTTGCTTATCCAGTGTTGCCTTAAGCTTACGCTGCCCGGGGCGCATCGTGTGGACGACGGCAGCCGGGGGGGGGCGCCCTGCGATGGCGCGTCAGCTGATCTTCCTGAATTGCACGCCGTGGCCCTCGCGGCGTGAATAGAAACCGGTGACCTTGCCGTGGTCGTCCCGCTCGAACACCCGTCGTGCCCGCGGCTGCCCCGGCGTGAACAGCACGTCGCGCACTTCCGCCAGCAAGGGCGCGGGCTTGGCGCCGTTGGTGGCGCTGAACAGCTGATGGCCCTGGCGCGTGATGGCGACGGAAAGGCCGGGCGCGGCCTCGTAGGTGCCGACGTACTGGTCCATCTCGTTCGCGCTCAACGCATGGGCCGGCGGATCATCGGACAGCGCCACCGTCTGGCTGGAGATCATGCGCCACGCATCGCCCTCGTTGAGCCATACCTCGGTCGAGCGGAAACGCGGCGTCATGGTCTGCTCGCCGACCTTGACGGTGGCGTTGTCGGTGAAGCTCGTCACCGCCACGTTGCCATGGATCTCGATGTTGAAATCCGTCTGCACCAGGTGATTGCTGACGTTCGCGGGGCCGGCGGGCCCCGGCGTGACGATGTCCTTCTTGGTGGCGATGTCGCCGCCTTCGTTGATGAAGACGACGCGGTCATCCAGGTACTTCGCCAGCGTTGCCGTATCGTTGGAGGCCGAGGCGTTGGAAAACTCCTGCGACTGGCGGCGAATCAGGGTGGCGACATCGTCGGTGGCGTGTGCCGGCATGGTCACGGCAACGGCAAGCAGGGTCATTGCGTAAGGCAAGACGTATCGCATGGTGGCCTCCTGGAAGTGGCGCCAATGTATCGCCACCCCACGGGGTTTCATGTGCCGGTCGTCGTGGCGGCCGGCACGGCCTCAGCCGGATGCGTCCACCCGCTGCTGCAACGCCATCGCCGCGGCGGGGTTGCGTTCCTTGGCGCTGCTGATGAAGTAGATGAACACGTCGCGCGGGCCCTGCGTTTTCAACGGCGCCGCCACGTGCGGCAGTTCGGCGGGGTCAGCGCCTTCGGCCCACTGCAGGGCGCGGGTGGTCCAGGCATCGAGGTCATGCGCCGCGTAGCCCGTCTCGATGTGCGATTCGCTGCGCATCAGCCGCGCATACGCGAAATCGCCGGTGAGGTCGGCCAGCGAGGGATACTTCGGCGAATCGGTGAACACGGTGGGGATGCGGTGCCCGCGGGCGAGTTCCACATAGCGCTCGTCGAGGAAGCTCGTGTGGCGCACTTCCAGCACGTGCCTCATGGGCTGGCCATCGAGTTCCCGTGGCAGGAGATCGAGGAACGCGGCGAGGTCGTCGGCATCGAACGGCCGCGACGGCGGCAATTGCCACAGCACCGGCCCCAGGCGATCGCCGAATTCCGCAAGCCCGCCGAACACGAAACCTTCGATGCCTCGCGCCGTGGAGGCCAGCTTCTTGCCTTCGGTGATGTAGCGCGGCGCCTTGAGCGAGAAGACGAAGCCGTCCGGCGTCTCGGCCGCCCATTTCGCGTAGGTGGCGGGCTTTTGGGCTCCGTAGAAGGTGCCGTTGATTTCGATCGCGCGCAGGTGGCGGCTGGCGTATTCCAGCTCGCGCCGCTGCACCAACCCCGAGGGATAGAAATGGTTGCGCCACGGCGCGAAGTTCCAGCCACCGATGCCGGCACGGACGCGGGCGGCGGGACCTTTGGCGGGCGAGGCGGAAAACAGGTCGCTGGGCATGGCGCAGTCCCGAGGGAGGAACGCCCGATTGTAGCGACGCTCCTCCCCCTCATGCAGGGGCGCACCGAATGCGCGACCGCGGCGCTGCGGGGTCCCCAGCCGGTCATGGCGGACATGTTCCCGGCCCACCGGACTGAACCGCTCAATCCAGCGGCAGATGATTCACATGCGGCCCGCGCGCCGCCATGAAGGCCGTGGGCGTCATGCCGGCGAATTCGCGAAACTCATGCACGAGATGCGGCTGGTCGCCGTAGCCGCCGTCGGCGGCGACACGACTCCAGTCCACGCTGCCACGACGATGCACGGTTTCCACCACGGCGCGAAAGCGCAGGAGTCGCGCATAGCGCTTGGGTCCCATGCCGACCTGCCGTCGGAACAGCCGTCCAAAGCGGTATTCGGACAGGCCGGTTTCGCGCACCAGCGAGCCGATCCGTGCCACTTGCGGACGGCTCCCAATGCGCTCCAGCGCATGCAGTACTTCCGGCGCAAGGCAAGGCGTGCGCATGTGCGCGAGCAGCCAGTGCTCCAGCACGCCAAGGCGCCGCATGGGGTCGGGCGTGTCGAGCAACTGCTCACGAAGACGGTGCGCGCGGGCGCCGAAGATGTCTTCCAGCCCGATGTCGCGAGCGACGAGCGCCTCGTGGTCTTCCCCGGTAAGTGCGTGCGCACCGCCCGGGCGGAACACGGCGCCCATCACGCGCACCTGCTCGGACGTATCGATGATCTGGCTGCGCAGGCAGGGGCCGCCGATCACCGCCGCGGGCGCGCGCATGCAGCGGCGCTCGGCGTCATCGGTGTAGACGCGCGTTTCATCTTCATGAAGATTGATGATGAGCGCCGCGCCCGGCACCGGCAGCACGCGCTCCAGGTGATGCGCGGCGGGCGGCATGTCCCAGTCCCACAGGCGGGCAACCAGGGCGTCGAGCGGCGGTGCAGGGGCGAGGGCGTGGAGTCCCACAGGCTGGCTCCGGGCAATGCCAGGAGTCTAGGCCGACGCGGGCGCCCTGTCAGGTCTTGGTGCCGGGCACGATGGTCGTGGGCTGTGGCGTGCCGGCGGTGTTTTCCGGATGCATCGTGCGGACCACCATGTCCTGCGGCGTGGTGAGCGGCATGTTCGACTGGCGCAGGCGATCGATGATCTCGAACAGCAGATCGCTCTTCACATTGCCGGCATCGCGCGGATTGGTCACATAGGCCGTGCACACGAACAGCAGCGAGCCCGCGTCGATGCTGTCCAGTTGCACGCTGGGCGAGGGCGTGTCCAGCGTGGAAGGGTGGTTGCGGAGGATATCGAACACGATCTGGCGCACCTTGGCCGGATCCGTGCTCAAGGGCATCGGCAGGCGGATCTGCACGCGACCCTGGGCGTTGGCCATCGTCACGTTGCGCACGTTCTGGGTGATCAGCTGCGAGTTCGGCACGATCACCGTGGAGCGGTCGCTCTGCTGGATTTCGGTGGCGCGCACGTTGATGCGGCGGACGTCGCCTTCCACGCCGGCGATGCTGACCCAGTCGCCGACCTTCACCGGACGCTCGGCCAGCAGGATCAGGCCCGAGATGAAGTTCTGCACGATCGCCTGCAGGCCGAAACCGATGCCGACGGAGAGCGCGCTGGCCACCCACGCGATGCTCTGCACATCGACCTTCAGGGCGCCCAGCACCAGCACGAACACGAGCACGCCGCCCACATAGCCGAGCAGGGTGACGATGGACGACTGCATGCCGATGTCCAGCGAGGTCTTCGGCAACAGCTGCGTGCCGAGCCAGCGCTTGACCAGGCGCACGACGATGCCACCGACCAGCAGCACCAGCATCGCGTTGAAGATGCTCGTCGGGTTGATGGTCAGCGTGCCCAGCGAGCGGCCGGCGAACAGCTGCGACCCGCGATCGATCAGTTCATTGGTGCCGGCGCCGTAGGGGGCCAGCACCAGTGGCACCGCCAGCAGCAACAGGAACGCGCGCGCGACGCCGGAGATCACCGTGGCGGCCTGTTCGAGCCGCGCCGGCGCGATGCCGAAGGTGTCCTGCAGGCGCTGGCCGGTACGGGACTCGGGCGACAGCAGCGATTCGCACAGGTCGTTGACCAGGTGCATCAGCAGATACAGCAAGGCAATG
The DNA here is from genome assembly GCF_016586165.1 of Dyella sp. EPa41. Lineage (GTDB taxonomy): Bacteria > Pseudomonadota > Gammaproteobacteria > Xanthomonadales > Rhodanobacteraceae > Dyella. The sequence goes on from NZ_BCPR01000068.1 coordinate 19,712, forward strand.
AGGAAGCCCGCGCGCATCGCCTGGCGCGACAGGAAGAAGGCGAGCGCGATGTAGCCCGTGAGCACGCCCGCCAGCACCAGGACGGTGGTGATGAAGGCCGCCGCGACCAGCAGGCCCACCCACAGCGGACGCTTGGCCGGCGTGCCGCCGCCAGCGATCAATGCGCGGCGAGCCTTGCCCATGCGCACCAGCGCCGAAGCGAGCAACAGGCCAATGACGGTGGACGCCAGCGCATTGGCGGCCATGGCCGTGCCGAGGCTGGCGCCGATGTCGCCGGTGATCTGCTCCACGATGCCCAGCAGCAGCACGCTCAGCGCGAGCAGCGCGGGGAACAGCGCGAGCCGCCTGGCCAGGTCGTCGGAAATGGGCGGCAAGCGCCACGATGGCCGCCTCACGCTCAGCATGGCGCGGCCGATGCCGGCCATGCTCGCGGCGATGAAGGTCAAGCGCACCAGTGGCTTGGCCAGATCATCGAGTTCCTCGTCGAACACGCCGTTCCAGTTCACCGCGAGATAGATCAGCCACGCGGCGATGCCGTAGGTGAGCATGGTGATCAGCGTGATGATCAACGCCAGCGCACTGCGGCGCAGATGGCCGGAAGGCAGGTATTTGCTGGCGAGGTCCAGCACCTTGTGTTCGAGCAGGCGTCGCCCGACGACCAGCAAGGCGACCGCCGCCAGCAGGCACAGGATGAAAGAAACACGATTGGCCGGTTGCCACGCCTGCGCCAGCGCGCCCTGCATGGATGTTCCCAGCACGGCGAGGCTGGCGCGATCATCCGGCAGGTTCTGCGCCAGTCGCGACCAGAAGGGTTTGGCCAGCGGCGAGGCGGTGCGCTGGAAAACCTGCGCCTGGAACAGGTCGCGGCGCAGGCTCGCGATCTGCGTGATGAGCTGCTGGCTTTCCAGGGTCAGCGACTTGGCCTGGGTCAGCTGGCCGTCGAGGTCGGTCTTGTCCTTGGTGAGCTGCTTGCGTTGCGCGGCGACTTCGGGCGCTTCGGGTGGCGCGCCTTTGGCCGGCGCCGCCCCCAGCACGTCGAGCTTGGCCTTCATCGCGTCGACCTGCGGCACCAGGCTGGCGGTGAGTTGTTCCGCCTGCTGTTGCACCGCGGCCGTCCTGGTGCGCGCGTCCGTCAGGATGCTGTCGGTGAGCTTGCCCTTGTCGGTGATCGCCTGCTTGATCTGGTCGAGCTGGGCGCTGAGCTGATCCGGCGTGGCCAGGGTGGCCTGTGGAATCTGCGCCGGCGCCTGGTTGTTGTTTTGCGCGAGGACGGGCGAGGCGCCGGCCACGGTGAAAAGAAGGATCAGCAGCAAGCGAAGCACGATAGGCATGGCGGCATGATCCGGGCGCATGCCGGACCGGTCAATGAATAATTGGGCTTGACGCCTCGTTCAGCGCACCGCATTCACGCTGTCATGATGGACACGCCTCTTTCGCCCGACCTGATTCCCGCCTGGGACGGCAACGTCGCCAAGGCACGGCAGCTGCAGCTGGAACTGGCCACGAAGGTGCGCCTGGAAGACGACTTTCCGCCATTGCGGCGCATCGCCGGTGTCGACGTGGGGTTCGAAGACGGTGGCGCCGTGACACGCGCGGCAGCCGTCCTGCTGGACGCGAAGACCCGCTTGCCGCTGAAAGAAGTGGTGGCGAGGCGACCCACGTGCATGCCGTACATCCCGGGACTTCTCTCGTTCCGCGAACTGCCCACCGTGCTGCAGGCGCTGGAGGAACTGGCCGAAGAACCGGATCTCGTATTCGTGGATGGCCACGGCATCGCCCACCCCCGCGGCCTCGGCATCGCCGCGCACCTGGGCGTGGTGACGGGCCTGCCGGCCATCGGCGTGGCCAAGTCGATCCTGGTCGGTACGCACGGCGAGCTGGGGCCATCGCGCGGTGATCGTGTACCGCTGCATCACCGCGACAAGGTGATCGGCTGCGTCCTGCGCAGCAAGGACAAGACCCGCCCGTTGATCGTGTCGCCCGGCCATCGGGTCAGCATGGAGTCGGCACCCGAGCTGGTGCTCTCGTTCTGCACGAAGTACCGGTTGCCGGAGCCGACGCGCCTGGCGGACCGGCTGGCGTCGAGGCGTGACCGTGCGCGAAAGCAGGGCGCTTAGCGCGCCTGCGCAGGAGGCGTGGCCGGTACCAGCATGTAGCCGAAGGCCGCCGCCAGCTGTGCGACGGCCGCCATCGCGGCGGCGTCGCGCGGTGTTTCGCCATGCCGTGCGGATGCCATGCCGAGCTTCCATCGCGCTCGTTCGTGCGGCACGGGGCGAGAGCTGGCGAGACCCAGCAACTCCAGTTCCCGCAGGAAGCGATACACCGTGCCCAGGCTGGTGCGCGGTTCCAGCAATTGCGCCCGACGCAGCACGGCCACTGCGTCGGGTTCATCGTTGGTTTCGTGCAGCACCTGCCATATCGCCAGGCGGGGCGGCGTAGCGCGCAAGCCCGCCTGGGCGAGCGCCGAGCGGGCGTCTGACGATGCCGCAGGCGCGCACTCAGGCATCCTTGCCGCCCTTGGCGATTTCGTCGGCGGCCTTCTGGATGATGTCGCGGATGCGCTTCACTTCGGCTGCGTTCCACGGGCCGCCGTGCATGAACAGCGCTCGCTTGAGGTTGTGCATGGCCTCGCGCAGCGCCATCGGCGCGGCGGCGCGGGCGAACATCTTGGCGGTCTGCTCCATGCGCGACATCACCGCGTCGACGGCGTCCTTGTTGTCGGCCAGGAAAGCCTTGCCTTCCTCGGTGATCGAATAGAGCTTCTTGCCATCGTCGTTCTTGACGCTGGCGTGGCCGAGCTCTTCCAGCAGGGTGAGGGTGGGATAGACCGCGCCGGGGCTCGGCGCGTAGGCGCCGTCGAACATCTCCTCGATCGTGCGGATCAGCTCGTAGCCGTGGCGTGGCTGTTCGGCGATCAGCGAGAGCAGGATCAGCTTGAGGTCGCCGTGGCCGAACACGCGGCCGCCGCGGAAGCGTCCGCCCATGCCGCCCCAGCCGCCCGGGCCTTCGTCGTCGCCGAAACCCCGGCCAAAGCCGCGTCCGCGGCCAAAACCCATGGCCTCACGGATCCAGGCTTCGCGGCCTTCGTGGTGGTGGTGATGGTGGTGGTCAGAGCAATGATGGAATCTCATGGGTAGAACTCCGATATATCGTAAGTAACAGTCTTAAGATATATCGTAACTTTTGCGGGATGCAAGTGGCCCGGCCTCTTTCTCCTTCTGTAGGAGCGCACCCAGTGCGCGATAAGCCAACGGAGCGGTGATGCCGTGATCGCGCACGGGGTGCGCTCCTACAAAAGCGAGAGAAGGAGGGACTTCGGGTTGAATCTCACGCTCCGCGCCTTTACTCAGGTTTACTGCGCCCGCCCGTTTTCCCCAAGGACGACTTCCCCATGGTGTTCCGCTGGTTCGAATCGCTGATCGACGCGTTCAAGGAACCCGTCGACGGCATGCCGCCGCAGTCGGTGTGGCGCTTCTACCTGTTCTATCTGCGGCAGGTGTGGCCGGTGTTCGCCGCCGCGATCGTGGTGGGCTTCGGCGTGGCCATCGTCGAGGTGTCGCTGTTCGGCTTCATCGGCAGCATCGTGGACATGGCCAAGGGCACGCCGGCCACGGACTTCTTCAAGCTGCACGGACGCGAGCTGCTGTGGATGGGGTTCGTGGCGCTGTTCGCGCGGCCGGTGCTGATGGGCTTGCACGACCTGCTGGTGAACCAGGCCATCGTGCCCAACCTCACCAACCGCATCCGATGGCAGAACCATCGCTACGTCATCCGCCAGAGCCTGGGCTTCTTCCAGAACGACTACGCGGGCCGCATCGCCAACCGCATCATGCAGACCTCGGGCGCGCTGCGCGAATCGGCCGTGCAGATCGTGGACGCCATCTGGTACGTGGCGATCTATACCGGCAGCGCCATCGTGATGTTCGCCAAGGCGGATGTGTGGCTGGCGATGCCGCTGGTGGTGTGGCTGGGCGCGTACGTGGCGACGCTGGCGTACTTCGTGCCGCGCACCAAGGAGCGTTCGTGGAAGCAGTCCGAGGCGCGCTCGCGCCTGATGGGCCGCATCGTCGATGGCTACAGCAACATCCTCACGCTCAAGCTGTTCGCGCACACGCAGCGCGAGGAGGCCTACGTGGCCGACGCGATGGGCGAGCAGATCAAGCGCATGCGCGCGATGACGCGGCTGACCACGGCGATGGATGCCACCATCACCACGCTCAATGGTTTCCTCATCGTCGGCACCTCGGCGCTGGCGCTGTGGCTGTGGAGCCAGGGCAAGGTGACGGTGGGCGCGATCGCGCTGTCCACCGGACTGGTGATCCGCATCAACAACATGTCCGGCTGGATCATGTGGGTGGTCAACGGGATCTTCGAGAACGTGGGCACCGTGCAGGACGGCATCGAGACCATTTCCAAGCCGCGCACCGTGCAGGATCGTGAAGGGGCCATGCCGCTGGAAGTCACCAAAGGCGGGGTGCGCTTCGATGACATCCATTTCCACTATGGCAAGCAGGGCGGCGTCATCCCCGGCCTCGACCTCGAGGTGCGGGGCGGCGAGAAGATCGGCGTGGTGGGCCCGTCAGGCGCGGGCAAATCCACCCTGGTGAACGTGCTGCTGCGGCTGTACGACCTGGAGGGCGGACGCATCCTCATCGACGGGCAGGACATTGCGAATGTCGCGCAGGAGAGCCTGCGCGCGCAGATCGGCGTGGTGACCCAGGACACCTCGCTGCTGCATCGCTCCATCCGCGACAACCTGCTGTACGGGCGCCCCGATGCCACCGACGCGCAGGTGATCGAGGCGGTGCGCAAGGCGAAGGCGGACGAATTCATTCCGCAGCTGGTGGACGGCGAAGGGCGCGTGGGCTATGACGCGCACGTGGGCGAGCGCGGCGTGAAGCTCAGCGGCGGCCAGCGCCAGCGCATCGCCATCGCACGCGTGCTGTTGAAGGACGCCCCCATTCTCATCCTCGATGAGGCGACCTCCGCGCTGGATTCGGAAGCCGAAGCCGCCATCCAGGACAGCCTGGAGCTGCTGATGCGCGGCAAGACGGTGATCGCCATCGCGCACCGCCTCTCCACCATCGCCCGCATGGATCGCCTGGTGGTGATGGACAAGGGCCACATCGTGGAAACCGGCACCCATGCCGAGCTGATCGCGCACGGCGGCCTGTACGCCCGCCTGTGGCGCCGCCAGACCGGCGGCTTCGTGGCGGCGGAAGACCCGGCCGAAGATGCCATGGCCTGAGTGCGGTTGAACCATGGCCGGTGATGTGTGGGCGCTTCTCCCTCCTTCGGACGCCGTGCGGAAACGAATCGCCGGGAGCCCTCCGATCAGCGTGAAAACCCCTTGTAGGAGCGCACCCAGTGCGCGACCGCAGAGCCGCGGCGCGCCTCTTCGACCGGTTATCGCGCACTGGGTGCGCTCCTACAGAAAGGTGGGGGATTTGTTGGCCAGGTGACTGCAGGCTGTGGTGTATCTCTTCGTTTGTAGTCGCGCACAGGGTGCGCTCCCACAAGGAGAGACCTCCTTCTGTCCAATGCCCCGTCCGGTCCGAAACCCGTTGTAGGAGCGCACCCTGTGCGCGACCGCAGAGCCATGGCACGCCTTTCCAGCCGGTTATCGCGCGCACGGGTGCGCGCTTGCAGAAACATGCATGCCCTGGCCCAGCCTCCACAAAACCCCTGGAAAACCAGTCTCCCCGGCCCTGAACGCTTGGCGGCACCTTCAACCTTTTTTGCCTCGTGCTTCACGGTGCCGCCTTCAGCATCAAGGCTCCGTTCGATACTGGAGCAGCGTGATGCCTACCAAAGAAGCCACGGCACGTGCCCGCAAGGACAAGCGCGAAGGCAAGTCGGCCAGCACGCAGGCGGGGGAATTCGTCCGCGAGGAAATCCATCACATCCGCAGGGGCAAGCACGGCGCCCGCTCGGCCAAGCAGGCCATCGCCATTGGACTGTCCGAGGCGCGGCGCGCGGGTGTCGACGTGCCTGACAAGCGCGGGAGCAGCACCAAGAAGCGCAGCACCGCGAAGAAAAGCAGCCCTGCAGCGAAGAAGAGCACCCGCAAACGTCCCGCGACCAGGAAGGCGAGCAAGGAGACGTCGGCCCGGCGCAGCCGCGCCACGACGAAGGCGCTGAAGCGCGAGGGCACGGCATCCGCGTCGAAGTCGGCGCTGTCGCGCCAGGCGAAGAAAGCGGCGTCCAAGCGTACGGCGGCCAGTCGCTCCGCGTCCGCCAAGAAGGCAGCGCGCACCAAGGGGCCCGCCGTGCGCAAGGCCGCGGCCAAGAAGGCCGCCGCGCATCGCGGTGCCACCAGCCGGTCCGCTTCGGCGAAGCGCGCTGCGCGCACGCGGGCCATGCGCGCGCGGGCGCGTTGAGGCGGGAGCGCTTACACCGACTCCAGGATGGTCGCGATGCCCTGGCCGCCACCGATGCACTGGGTGGCCAGCGCATAGCGGCCACCGTCGCGCTTGAGGATCTGCGCGGCCTTGGCGGTGATGCGCGCGCCGGTGGCGCCCAGCGGATGCCCC
>NZ_BCPR01000069.1 GCF_016586165.1 Dyella sp. EPa41
TGGTAACGACATCATGCTGGGTGGTACGGGTGACGACGTGCTGGATGCCGGTGGTGGCAGTAACCGCCTTGAAGGTGGGGCGGGCAACGATACCTTGAAGGTCGCAACTAGCGGCGATGACAACGTGTTCATCGGTGGCATCGGCGACGATGTCCTGTACGGCAGCTACAACTCGGACACCTACGTGTTCAACCTGGGCGATGGCAAGGACACCATCGTGGAGACGTCAGCTTATTCGGGGGCAGTTGACGTATTGGCGTTTGGCGAAGGTATCCGTGCCAGCGACATTGTGGTGACCAAGCGCGGTGCCGATCTGGTGTTCGTGCATGCCAGCGGCCAGGATGAGGTGACGGTCAAGGACTGGTTCACCGGTACAACATCTAGCGGTTACGAGAGCAGTGACCACCTGATCGAGCAGGTGACCTTCGCCGACGGCACGGTGTGGACGCTGGACGATCTGCGCAACCAGGGCCACGTGTCGCAAGGCACGAGTGGCAGCGACACCCTCAACGGATGGTCCGGTAACGACATCATGTTGGGTGGTGATGGCGACGACATGCTGGACGGGTGCAGTGGCACTAATCGGCTGGAAGGCGGTGCCGGCAACGACACCTTGAAGGTGGCCTACAACGCGACCAACAATGTGTTCATCGGCGGCGCCGGTGACGATGTCCTGTATGGCAGCTACAACTCGGACACCTACGTGTTCAACCTGGGGGATGGCAAGGACATCATCGCGGAGACGTCAGCCTATTCGGGGGCAGTTGACGTACTGGCGTTTGGTGAAGGCATCCAGGCCAGTGACATCACTGCGATCAAGCGTGGCGTCGACCTGGTGTTCGTGCACCGCAATGGCGAGGACGAGATCACGGTCAAGGATTGGTTCACCAGCACCAGTACCGGCGCCAGCGAAGTGGGCGGTCATTTGGTCGAGCAGGTCACCTTTGCCGACGGCACGGTGTGGACGGTGGATGCGATGCGCCAGCAGGGCTATCTCTCCCAGGGCACCGCCGGCAACGCCACCCTCAACGGCTGGTCTGGCAACGATCTCCTGCGCGGCGGCGACGGCGACGACGTGCTGGATGCCGGTGCCGGCAGCAATCGGCTGGAAGGCGGCGCGGGTAACGACACCCTGAAGGTGACCTATTACGCCACCGACAACGTGTTGGTCGGCGGCACCGGCGACGACCTCCTGTATGGCAGCTACTACTCGGACACCTACGTGTTCAACCTGGGTGATGGCAAGGACACCATCGTGGAGAGCGCCAGCTACAGCGATGCCACTGATGTACTGTGCTTTGGCGAAGCGATAAGCGCCGACCAGTTGTGGTTCCGTCGAGTGGGAACTGATCTGGAGATCAGCGTTATCGGCACGAGGGATAGCACCACGATCAGGAACTGGTATTCCGGGGAGGCCTATCAGGTCGAACAGTTCAAGACGGCTGATGGAGGCACGCTGCTGAGTGGGCAGGTGGATACACTCGTTTCTGCCATGGCTACATTCGCACCGCCGGCCGCGGATCAATCGTATCTTCCCCCGGACTATGCCGGTTCACTGAGTCCGCTCATTGCGGCCAATTGGCATTGATGGATGCAGTAAGGCGAGGGAGTGTTCTCACCCGCGTCTGGCATCCGGCTAGGGGGCTGACGGAGGGCACTTAGTCTTTCCATTCTTCAGCAGGTTGTACTTGAAGGATGAGGTGTCGAAAAAAAGCCCCGGTCCTGCGACCGGGGCTTTTTGTTGGGCATCGTGCGGCGCTTACGAGCCGCGACGCGGGTCCGAGTCGAACGGCTGCATGCCGCCCGGACCGCCATCCTGCGGTGGGTTGGTTCCCGCATCGCCGGCGGTGGCCGCCTCGCCATGTGCCTGGCGGATCTTGTGCGATGCCTCGTCCAGCTTGTCGCCCAGCAGGCGGCGCACGGTCACGTAGAACACCGGGATCAGCAGCAGGCCGAGGAAGGTGGCGAAGATCATGCCGCCGATCACGCCGGTGCCGATCGAGTGACGGGAGTTGGCGCCCGCACCGGTGGAGATGGCCAGCGGGAACACGCCCAGGATGAACGCCATCGACGTCATCAGGATCGGGCGCAGTCGCTGGCGGGAGGCCGTGATCACCGCGTTGAACAACGACTGGCCTTCCTGCTGCTGCTCCACCGCGAATTCCACGATCAGGATCGCGTTCTTCGCCGCCAGACCGATCACCGTGATCAGGCCGATCTTGAAGTACATGTCGTTCGGCATGCCGCGCAGCATCGAGAACACCACGGTGCCGAGCAGGCCGAGCGGCACCACCAGCAGCACGGCCACCGGGATCGACCAGCTTTCATACAGGGCCGCAAGGCAGAGGAACACGATCACGATCGACAGCACCAGCAGCAGCGTGGCCGAGTTGCCGGCCAGGATTTCCTGGTACGACTGGCCCGTCCAGTCGGAGCCGAAGCCCTTGGGCAGGTCGTTTTCGACGATGCCCTGGAGTGCCGCCATGGCCTGGCCGGTGGAGTAACCCGGCGCTTCGCTACCCACGATTTCCACGGCCGCGTAGCCGTTGTAGCGGGTGAGGGCAGGCGAGCCCATGTCCCACTTCGACTGCACCACGCTGGAGATCGGGATCATGTTGTACGGGTTGGTGGTCGACACCGTCGACGCGCTGGTGGAGCCGGTTGCCAGGCTGCTCGGCGTGTACAGGTGCTGCAGCGCATCCGGACCCATGCGATAGGGCTGGTCCGCCTGGATGTAGACGCGCTTCACGCGGCCGCCATAGACGAAGTCGTTGACGTACACCGGCGCCAGCGCGAGCTGGATGGCCGTATACACGTCGCTGACCGACAGGCCCATCGCCTGCGCCTGCGTGCGATCCACCTTCAGATCCCACTGCGGGGCATCCGGCAGCGAGTTCGGACGCACGCCGAACAGGGCCTTGTTGTCCTTGGCCTTGGCCAGCGCCATGCCCATCGCCTGCATCAGCTCGCCATGCGTCTGCCCGGCGCGGGCCTGCAGGTACATGTCGATGCCGCCGAACTGGCTGAGGCCGCGGATGGTCGGCAGGTTCACCACGAAGATCTGCGCATCGCGAATGCCGTGGAACACGCCATTCAGCTGCATGATCAGTTCGTCAGCGGTGATCGAGCGCTCCTTCCAGTCCTTGAGCTTGATGAAGGCCATGCCCGTGCTTTCGCTGGTGCCGATGAAGCTGAAGCCCGAGATCTGGTACATGCCGACGATGCTGTCGTTCTGCGGGCTCTGCTTCAGGCGCTCGCGCATCTCCGTCATCACCTGCTGCGTGCGGTGCAGGGTGGCACCCGGCGGCAGGTTGACGATGGCAAGGGCGAAACCCTGGTCTTCGCTGGGCACGAAGCTGGTCGGCAGCTTGGTGTAGAGGAAGCCCGTGAACGCGACGATCACCGCGAACACCAGCATCCAGCGCGGCGCATGGCGCGTCGCGCTGCCGATGTGGCCGCTGTAGGTGTGCGTCACCCAGTCGAACACGCGATTGAAGCCGCGATAGACGACGTTCTTCTTGTGCTCGTGCGTCGGCTTGAGGATGGTCGCGCAGAGGGCCGGGGTGAATGACAGCGCGAGGAACGCCGAAAAGCCCATCGACACGGCGATGGTCAGCGCGAACTGCTTGTAGATCACGCCCGACGCACCCGGCTGCAAGGCCGAGGGCACGAACACCGCCGCCAGCACGACGGTGATCGCCACCACCGCGCCGGTGATCTGGCCCATTGCCTTGCGCGTCGCCTCCTTCGGCGAGAGGCCTTCCTCGGTCATGATGCGTTCGACGTTCTCGATCACCACGATCGCGTCGTCCACCACGATACCGATGGCGAGCACCATGCCGAACAAGGTCAGCTGGTTGATGGTGAAGCCGAGTCCGACCAGGCCGATGAAGGTGCCGAGCAGTGCGACCGGGATCACCAGGGTGGGGATCACCGTGGCGCGGAAGTTCTGCAGGAAGATCAGCATCACCAGGAAGACCAGGATGATGGCCTCCACCAGCGTGTGCACCACTTCCTCGATCGAGATCTTCACGAACGGCGTGGTGTCGTACGGGGCAAACCAGGTAACGCCTTCCGGGAAGTCCTTGGAAAGCTCGGCCATCTTGGCCTTGACCGCATCAGCCACGTCCAGCGCGTTGGCGCCGGGCAGCAACTGCACGCCGAGGCCGCCGACCTGCTGGCCATTCCAGGTGGAGGCACGGCCATAGGTCTGCGGGCCAAAGCTGATCTTGGCCACATCGCTGAGCTTGACTACGGTGCCATTGCTGTTGGCGCGCAGGATGATGCCGCCGAACTCCTCCGGCGTGGAGAACCGCCCTTCGGCAGACACCGTGGCGGTGAAGCTCTGGTCCTTGGGGGACGGGTCGGCGCCCAGTGAGCCTGCGGCGAACTGCACGTTCTGCGCAGCCACGGCGGCGTACACCTGGCTCGCCGAAAGACCATAACCCTGCAGCTTGTCCGGGTTCAGCCAGATGCGCACGCCGTACTCGGAGCCGACCAGGAACGTGTTGCCTACGCCGGGAATACGGCCGACCTGGTCCGCCACCTGCGACGCGATGATGTCGGCGAGACGATTGGCGTCAATCTCGGGATTGGTCGACACCAGCGAGACGAACATCAGGAAGTCGGGGTTGTTCTTGGACACCACCACGCCTTGCTGAGTCACCGCCGTGGGCAGGCGCGGCTGCGCCAGCTGCACCTTGTTCTGCACCTGCACCTGGGCGATGTCCGCATTGGTGCCGGTCTCGAAGGTCAGCGTGATCGACGCCGAGCCGTTGGCGCCGGATGACGAGCTGAAGTACAGCAGGTGGTCGATGCCGGTGAGCTGCTGCTCGATCACCTGGGTGACGTTCTTTTCCACCGTGTCGGCGTTGGCGCCGGGATAGGTCGCGGACACCACCACCTGCGGCGGCGCGATGTTGGGATACGACTCGATACCCATGTTCAGCACGGAGATCGTGCCGACGAGGGTGATCAGGATGGCGACCACCCACGCAAAGATGGGGCGGTCAATAAAGAAACTCGGCATGTCGCGACTCCCTTACTGCTTGCCGGCAGCAGACTTGGCGTTACCTGCGGCTCCCGGCTGGCCCTGCGGGGCCTTCTGGTCGGGTTGCCACGGCGAAGCCTTGGCCGGGCCGCCCGGCTGCACGGTCTGCAGGCCCGAGACGATGACCTGGTCGCCCGCGGCGAGGCCGTTGGTGACGATCCAGCTGCCCGCGCGCATGTTGTCGGCGGTGACGTTCTTGCGCACCACCTTGCCGTCCTGGCCCACGACCAGCGCATAGGCGCCGCCGACATCGCGCAGGATGGCCGCCTGCGGGACGAGGAACACGCTCTGCTGTTCGCCGAGGTTGGCGGCGATGGTCACGTAGGTGCCCGGCAGCAGGCGGTGGCTCGGGTTGGGCAACTGGGCGCGCAGGTTCACCGCGCCGGTGGTCGGGTCGACCGTGGCGCCGGAGAAGTCCAGCGTGCCCACCTGGTCGTACTTGCTGCCGTCGGACAGGGTCACCTGCACCGTGGTCTTGTTCTGGTCGGACAGCACCACCTTGCCGGCCGACTGCGCGGCGCGCAGGCGGTCGAGGTCGGCCGAGCTCACCGTGAAGTTGACGTACAGCGGGTCGAGCTGGTCGACCGTGGTCAGCAGCGTGGCGTTGCTGCCGCTGTCGGTGGTGCCGTTGCCGACGATGGCGCCTTCGGTCACCTGCTGCTGGCCGGCGCGGCCATCGATCGGCGAGGTCACGCGGGTGAAGCCGAGATTGATGCGGGCGGTTTCCACGGCGGCCTTGGCCTGCTGCACGGCGGCGGCGCTGCTGCGCTCATTGGCTTCCGCCAGGTCCAGGTCGGACTGCGAGACGAAGCCCTGCGGACGCAGCTTGCGGAAGCGCTCGGCGGCCTTGTGGTAGTTCTCGTAGGTGGCCTGGGCCGACGCCAGGTTGCCCTGGGCGGAGGCGAGGTTGGCCTGGTAGACCGACGGATCGATCTCGAACAGCACCTGGCCCTGCTTCACATCGGTGCCTTCCTGGTAGACGCGCTTGAGCAGCACGCCCGACACGCGCGCGCGCACATCGGCACTGCGGAAGGCCGAGACGCGACCCACCAGATCCTTGGTCAGCGGGGCGCTCTGCGGCTGGGCGCGAATGACGCCGACTTCTGGCGTGGGCATTTGCTGCTGGCCTTGTTCCTTGCCTTTGCCACAGGCGGTCAGAGAGAGCAGGCCAAAGCACAGCAGGAGTGTGCGCAGTGACGTGGACTTCATGTGGGCTCCATTCTTCTTAATGTGGTCTGGGGGATGCAGCGTGTCGACGCCTCTCCGGGCGGCGACCATGGGTCGGGCTAGCTTTGAGCACACGGCAAACCCGTGCCGCTCCGAGGTCCCGGTTGGGGGCCCGAAACAGCACGGGAGCGCGGCTGCCATGGCTCAGATCAAAAGCAGACGGGCGTGGACTATACCGTACAGTTTACAATTTGTAGAGCCATTGTCCTGCCTCCAGGCTGCTTTCGTGCTCCCTGGGCCATGCCGGGTGAGGGAAGAAGATGGCAGCAGTAGCAGTCCCTTTGGTCAGTCCAGGACAACAATTTTGGCTTAATTCCGTGAAAGTAGAGTGTCGGGATGGATGTCCCATGCTCCTCCACCGCGGACCTGATGGTGCCAGCGATGTGGTCGCATGACCTGTGCCGTTGGTCCGGGCCAGCGCGGCGGCTCCGGTTTCGGTACCCGTCCGCGGCGTGGAGGTCATCAGGCGGACGACCCGCGGGTTCTTCCTCCGGTCCGGCGCCTCCGGCCATCTGGTGACTTTACCTGCTGCGACGCAACGCGCCGACGGTTTTCCCTCCGCCACATACGCACTGGTATTGCTGTGACGCGACTGTCACGAGCAAGTGCCAGGCTACGGGCAACACGCGATGGCTGCGGGCTTTTTCCTCTTGCGCGAACCCTTTTGCAAGGCTGCCATGGAGGTATGCCCCGGCTTGCGCAGGGGTAATGCTTCGCTCTGCTGCAATGGCGTCATGGCTACACAGCAGCTGAAGTGGTCTGGTCGCAAAGCTGGATTAGGGCTGACGTGAAGCGTATTCTTTCAAGGCTTTTTTCAGAGCCTGTTTTCGATCTGCATGGCCCGCGCCGAAAGCAGGCTCTTTTCATTCCGTCTCCCCAAAACAGTAGATGCCATGAACGCGATTCGTGCGGCTAGCAACAGCTCATTCCCCACTGTTGTTCTCGAAGAACTGAAGCAAAGCGGATTTCCTACCCAGCGCCTTGATGAGGCGCAATTTTTTATCAGCGCTTTCTTCGCGCGCATCGCGGACAGCGACCTTGAACTGCATACCGCGGCCGAATGGGCGGCGCTGATCGCCGACCTTATCGGCTTCATGCAGCAGCGCCAGCCGGGCCGCGCCACGGTGCGCGTGGTCAACCCGCAGAAGAGCCATGCCGGTCGCAGCTACATCGAGGTCGTCACCGACGACATGCCGTTCCTGGTCGACACCGTCACCATGGTCGCGGCCGAACACCTGCAGATCCACGCCGTGATCCACCCGGTGGTGAACGTCACCCGCGACACCGCCGGCAAGCTGGTGAAGATCGGCGCCGACGGCGGGCAGCCGGAATCGGTAATGCATTTCGAAGTGGACCGCGTCGCCGACGAAGCCGCGCAGGCCAAGCTCAAGGCACAGCTGGAAGACTCCCTCGAAGACGTGCGCACCGCCGTCAACGACTGGATGAAGATGCGCGACAAGGCGCTGGAAATCGCCGGCGAGCTGCCGACGCGCCAGTTGCCGATCGATGCCGCGGCTGTCCACGAGGCGTCCGAATTCCTGCGCTGGCTGGCCGACGACAACTTCACCTTCCTCGGCTATCGCGAATACGTGGTGACCGAGGCCGATGGCGAGGACGTGCTGCGTGCCGACGAAGGCTCGGGCATGGGCATCCTGCACAAGAGCGAGCGCTCGCTGGCGCCGCGCTCGTTGCGCTCGCTGGTGGCCAGCGACCTGCCGCAGTCGGGTTCGACCGACGCCATCATCCTGACCAAGACCAACGCGCGCTCGCATGCGCACCGTTCGGGCTACATGGATTACGTGGGCGTGCTGAAGTTCGACGCCAACGGCAAGCCGGTGGCGGAACAGCGCTTCCTTGGCCTATTCACTTCCAGCGCCTACATGTCGCGTCCGCAGAACGTGCCGCTGGTGCGCCAGAAGTTCGAGTACGTGATGGATCGCTCGGGCCTCAAGCGCGACTCGCACTCGGGCAAGGCCCTGCGCCACATCCTGGAATTCCTGCCGCGCGACGAGCTGTTCCAGGCCAGCGAAGACGAGCTGTACAGCATCTCGATGGGCATCCTCGAACTGCGCCAGCGTGCCCGCACGCGCCTGTTCGTGCGCCGCGATCGTTACGGCCGTTTCATCACCTGCACCGTGTTCGTTCCGCGTGACCGCTTCAATACCACGGTGCGCGAGCGCATCGAAGCGCTGCTGCGCGACGCCATGCGCGGCGAGCATCTCGACTCGTCCGTGCTGATGGGCGAGGCGGCGCTGGTGCGCCTGCACGTGGTGGTGCGTCCGAAGATCGGCGACCAGGTGCATTTCGACGTGGCCGAGCTCGAGAAGGGCGTTGCGGCGATCGTGCGCAACTGGCAGGACGACCTGCGCGACGCGCTGGTGGCGAAGCTGGGCGACCACGACGGCGTCGTGCTGGCCAACCGTTATGGCAAGGCACTGCCCGCCGGTTATGTCGAGGACGTGGCGCCCGCCGCCGCCGCCGAGGACGTGCGCCAGCTGTCGCTGCTGAAGGGCGACGATGCGGTGCGCATGTCGTTCTACCATCCGGCCTCGCGTCCGGAGGAGCTGCGTTTCAAGGTGTACCGCAGCGGCGGCGACATCGCGCTGTCCGAAGTGCTGCCCCAGCTGGAAAACCTCGGCCTGCGCGTGCTCACCGAGCATCTCTACGACGTGAACCTGGGCGACACCACGCTGTACATCCAGGATTTCGAAGTGCAGACCGCCGGCAGCCTCGCTTTCAGCGTCGAGCAGGTCGGCACGCTGTTCGAGGATGCGTTCGAGCAGATCTGGCGCGGCAATGCCGAAAACGACGGCTTCAACCGCCTGGTGCTCGGCGCCAAGCTGAGCTGGCGCCAGATCGCCATGCTGCGCGGCTACTGCAAGTACCTGCTGCAGACCGGCGTGGCGTTCTCGCAGAGCTACATGGAAGACGCCTTCCATCGCTATCCGGCCATCGCCGGCCTGCTGGTGGAACTCTTCCTCGCCAAGTTCGATCCGCGTCGCGAGGAACTGGGCGCCGATGAACTCAAGCGCGCCGGCGAACTGCTGCGCGGCGAAATGCAGGCGCTGATCCCCGAGACGGTGCGCACGGCGCATCCTGCGCTCATCGACGAGCTGATCGCCGCGCTGTCCAAGCCGCGCGACGAGCAGATCGCCGCCATCGAAGAAACCATCGGCACGCTGCTGGAAACCGTGTCCAGCCTGGACGACGATCGCATCCTGCGCAGCTTCATGGCGCTGATCCGCTCCACGCTGCGCACCAGCTTCTTCCAGAAGTGGGACGAGGCTTATCGTCCCTACATCAGCTACAAGTTCGACTCGCACCGCGTGCCGGACCTGCCCAAGCCGGTGCCGTACCGCGAGATCTTCGTCAGCGCGCCGCGCGTGGAAGGCATCCACCTGCGCTTCGGCTCGGTGGCGCGCGGCGGCCTGCGCTGGTCGGATCGCCGCGAAGACTTCCGCACCGAAGTGCTGGGCCTGGTGAAGGCGCAGATGGTGAAGAACACCGTGATCGTGCCGGTGGGCTCGAAGGGCGGCTTCTTCGTCAAGCGTCCGCCGGTGAACGGCGACCGCGATGCGCAGCTCGCCGAGGGCATCGCGTGCTACCGCATGTTCATCAGCGGCCTGCTCGACATCACCGACAACCTGATCGAAGGCAAGGTGGTGCCGCCGCATGACGTGGTGCGCCACGACAACGACGATCCGTACCTGGTGGTCGCGGCCGACAAGGGCACCGCGACGTTCTCGGACATCGCCAACGCGATCTCGGTGGAGCACGGCTTCTGGCTGGGCGACGCGTTCGCCTCGGGCGGTTCCAACGGCTATGACCACAAGGGCATGGGCATCACCGCCAAGGGTGCATGGGAGTCGGTGAAGCGCCACTTCCGCGCGCTGGGTCGCAACAGCCAGACCGAAGACTTCACCTGCGTGGGCATCGGTGACATGTCGGGCGACGTGTTCGGCAACGGCATGCTGCTGTCGCGCCATATCCGCCTGGTGGCGGCGTTCGATCATCGCCACATCTTCCTCGACCCGAACCCGGATGCCGAGCGTTCGTTCGTGGAGCGCGAGCGCATGTTCAAGGTGCCGCGTTCCAGCTGGGACGACTACGACAAGTCGCTCATCTCCGCCGGTGGCGGCGTGTATCCGCGTTCGCTGAAGTCGATTCCGGTCTCGCCGGAAATGCGCGCCGTGCTGAACCTCAAGGCTGACGTCACCCAGCTGCCGCCGGCCGAGCTGCTCAGTGCCATCCTCAAGGCGCCGGTCGACCTGCTGTGGAATGGCGGCATCGGCACCTACGTGAAGGCTGCCAGCGAGACGCATGCCGACGTGGGCGACCGCGCGAACAACGCATTGCGCGTCAATGGCGCCGAGCTGCGCTGCAAGGTGGTGGGCGAGGGCGGCAACCTGGGCTTCACCCAGAAGGGCCGCATCGAGGCTGCGCAGCACGGCGTGCTGCTCAACACCGACTTCATCGACAACTCGGCCGGCGTGGACACCTCCGACCACGAGGTGAACATCAAGATCCTGCTCGGCGATGCCGTGCAGCGCGGCGAACTCACGCTCGACCAGCGCAATACGCTGCTCGCCAGCATGACCGACGAAGTCGGCCAGCTGGTGCTGTGGGACAACTACCGCCAGAACCAGGCCATCACGCTGATGGAGCGCCAGTCGGTGCATCGCATCGGTTCGATGGCGCACTTCATCCGCATGCTGGAACAGGAAGGCCTGCTCGATCGCCAGGTGGAAAACCTGCCGGGCGAGTCCGAGTTGACCGAGCGCAAGACGCGCGGCATCGGCATGACGCGTCCGGAACTGTCGGTGCTGCTGTCCTACGACAAGATCAAGCTGTACCAGCAGCTGCTCGACTCCGACGTGCCGGAAGATCCGTACCTGTCCAAGGAACTGGTGCGCTACTTCCCCGAGCCGTTGCATGCGCCGTATGCCGACCACATGCAGCGTCATCGCCTGAAGCGCGAGATCATCGCCACCGCGGTGACCAACTCGACGATCAACCGCATGGGCGCCACCTTCATGATGCGCATGCAGGAAGACACCGGACAGGGCCCGGCGGCGATCGCCAAGGCGTATACGGCGGCGCGCGAGATCCTGGGCGCGCGCGAACTGTGGTCCGAGGTCGAGGCACTGGACGGCAAGGTGGCCGAGAGCACGCAGATCGACGCGATCCTGCAGATCTGGTCGCTGTTGCGCCACATGACGCGCTGGCTGCTCAACCGTCCGGGCGGCACGCTGGACATCAACGCCAACGTCGATCGTTACCAGGCCGGCGTCACCGAGCTGCGCGCGGCACTGCCGAACGTGCTCACCGAAACGGGCAAGCAGGATTTCGCCACCAGCCAGGAGAAGTGGGAGGGCCTCGGCCTGCCGACGGAGCTGTCGCTGCGCATGGCCCGCATCCCTGAACTGCGTGCGATGCTCGACATCGTCGAAGTGGCCCAGCAGAGCGGGCAGCCGATCGGCCAGGTGGCCGGCGTGTTCTACGAGCTGGGCGAGTCGCTCGACCTGGAATGGCTGCGCAGCCAGATCGAAGCGTTGCCGGTGGAAGGCGCATGGCACGCCCAGGCCCGCGGTTCGTTGCTGGACGAGCTGAACCACCAGCATCGCGCGCTGGCCCTGCAGGTGCTGTCGATGACCGGCGGCTCGAAGGACATCTCGCCGGTGCAGGCATGGCTGCAGCGTGACGACGCCACGCTGAAATACACCCGCACCATGCTCGCGGAAATCCTCACCCAGAACGCGGATTACCCGATCGCTTCGGTCGCGGTCCGCCGCCTGGCCCAGCTGGCGCAGGTGCCGGTGAACCAGTAAGCCGCTCCGCCACCCCGGTTTTACCGGGGTGGCGAGTGGATTTGTCGCGGTACTTCGAAGGGCGCGGGCCGGCGACGGTCTTGCGCCCTTCGTCCATCTACGCTCAACTGGCGGCCTCACCCCGAACGATGTCAGGCCCCATGCGCTTCGCCTTCGTCGCCAGCGAAACCCACGTTGCCCAGCAGGCACGACGCAAGTTCATCGACCGCTACGCCGACGTGGCGCCCGAGGAGGCCGACGTGATCGTCGCGCTGGGCGGCGACGGCTTCATGCTGCGCACGCTGCACGCCTACCGCGCCTTGCCGGCGCCGGTGTACGGCATGAAGCTCGGCCGCGTCGGCTTCCTGATGAACAAGCATCACGTGGACGAGCTGGAGGAGCGCATCGCCCGCGCCCACGCGGCGGTGCTGTACCCGCTGGAAATGCGCACGGTCGATGCCGCAGGCGACATCCAGCACGCGCTGGCTTTCAATGAAGTCTCGCTGCTGCGCCAAAGCAACCAGGCGGCGCACCTCGAAGTGAAACTCAACGATCAGGTGAAACTGCCCACGCTGGTGTGCGATGGCATCCTGATCTCCACGCCGGCGGGTTCGACGGCCTACAACCTGTCGGCGCACGGGCCGATCCTGCCGCTGGATGCCAACGTGCTGGCGCTGACGCCGATCAGTCCATTCCGCCCGCGTCGCTGGCGCGGTGCGATCCTGCCGCATCGCACGCTGGTGACCTTGCGCGTGCTCGACCCCGGCAAGCGACCGGTAAGCGCCACCGCCGACTATCTCGAGGTTCGCGACATCCGCGAGGTGCAGATCCGCCAGTCCGAGGGGCAGGGCGTGCGCCTGCTGTTCGACCCCGAGCACAACCTGGAACAGCGCATCCTGGACGAGCAGTTCGCGCCGGATTGAAGCCTTGTGGCAAGGGGGCGGTCGTGAGGCGCGTGGCGCGCATGGGCTGCTGGCGCCGTCACGCGCGACCGCTTTCGTGAGCGAACGTAAGCGATGCCCGCGTTCCAGCCACCCACGCCCACCCCATGCTAGATTCCTCCCCATGAGTCGCCCCGCCCGAGATGCCCACGACCCCACCGCCGCCACGGACAACCGGCTGGTAGTGGCCATTTCCTCGCGCGCCCTGTTCGACCTGGGCGAAAGCAACGACCTGTTCGAGCAGCAGGGGCTGGACGCGTACCGCGCCTTCCAGATCGAGCATGAGAACGACATCCTGAAGCCGGGCGTGGCGTTTCCGCTGGTGCAGAAGCTGCTGGATCTCAACAAGCTGGCCGGCGACGTGCCGCCGGTCGAGGTCATCCTGCTGTCGCGCAATTCCGGCGATACCGGCCTGCGCATCTTCAATGCGATCCAGCACTATGGCCTGGAGATCAGCCGCGCTGCCTTTACCAGCGGCGCGCCGACGTCCGATTACATCGCGCCGTTCAAGGCGGATCTGTTCCTGTCCGCCAATGCGGAAGACGTGGGCCGCGCGCTGGCCGCCGGCGTGGCGGCCGCCACCATCCTGCCGTCGACCGCGCCGCCGCGCGCCACCGAACAATTGCGCATCGCCTTCGACGGCGACGCGGTGATCTTCGGCGACGAAGGCGAGCGCGTTACCCGCGAGGAGGGCCTGGAAGCCTTTCATCGCAGCGAGCGGGAATTGGCCGAAGAGCCGCTGTCGGTGGGACCGTTCCGCGGATTTCTCACGGCGGTGCACCGGTTGCAGGCGGCGTTTCCGGCCGAGGATTCGCCGATTCGCACCGCGCTGGTCACGGCACGCTCCGCTCCCGCGCACAAACGCGTGATCCTGACCTTGCGGCGCTGGGGCGTGCGCATCGACGAGGCGTTGTTCCTGGGCGGGCGCGACAAGGGACCGTTCCTGGATGCCTTCGGTGCCGACATCTTCTTCGACGATTCGCCGGCCAACGTGGAGTCGGCGCGCAAGCATGTGGCGACCGGCCATGTGCCGCATGGCGTGAGCAATCGCTGACCTACCGAAGGTTCTGTGGGAGCGCACCCTGTGCGCGACAGGCGCTACGATGCACCGATCGCCCTAAAGACCGTCACAGCACATCGCTTCGTAGTCTGTCGCGCACAGGGTGCGCTCCCACAAGGACTATTCAGTCGCCCACATTACGGTACCGAATGCCCTTTGCTCGCCGTCCAGATCGCGTACCAGTCTTCCGCGTCCAGCACGACGTCCAGCGCTTTCACGGCATCTTCGAGATTCACCATCCGGCCACTGCCGGTGATCGGATGAGGGCGCGAGGGATGGCGCAGTATCCAGGCGAACGCCAGGGTGGCGAGACTGATGCCGTGGCGCGTTGCGATGTCGAGCATGGCGGTGCGCGTGCGTACGGCCTGTTCGTCCTCGCCGTCGAAAAGCCGGCCGCCTGCGAGCGGTGACCAGATCATCGGGCGCAGCCCCCACTGTTGCGCCTGGTCGAGCGTGCCGTCGTCCAAGGCGTCCATCTGCAGCGGCGACAGCTCCACCTGGTTGGTGACCAGAGGATGATGCTGCCGGAGCAGGGCGAACTGGCTCGTGGTGTGATTGGACACGCCCCAGCGCGCCACCTTGCCTTCGCGGGTCAGCGTGGCGAACGTCTCGGCCAGGGCCGCCGCGTCCATCAGGTAGTCGGGACGATGGATCAGCACCAGGTCGAGCTGTTCCGCATGCAGGTTGCGCAACGATTGCTCCACCTGCGCGCGCACATAGGCGGCCGAGGTGTCGTAGTAGTTGATGCGATACGGGTGTTGCGCCGAGCGCAGGCGGATGCCGCACTTGGTGACCAGCTGCATGCGTCGGCGCAGGGGTGCGTGTGCTTTCAGTGCTTCGCCGAAATGGCCTTCCGCGAGGTAGTCGCCATAGATGTCGGCGAGGTCGAACGTGGTGATGCCCAGTTCCAGCGCTTGCTCGATCCAGCGCACGCGCTCGGCCACGCCCAGATGCCAGCTGGTGATGCGCCACAGGCCGGCGACGATGGGGGACATGCGGAAGTCGGGCAGGGTCATGGTCGCGAGGCTGTTTGATGGGTGGATGGGGAGGGGATGTCAGACCATTTTCGTGCGGCGCCACCACGGCGTGACCTTTTCCTCGCGCACCAGCGTGAAAAGGCCCGAGCCGAGGATGAGCACGATGCCGATCAGCATGGGCCAATCCAGATGGTCGCCGAACAGCCAGTAGCCGAAGAAGATGGCCCAGAGCATCTGGCTGTATTGCGTGGGCGCGATGCGGTTGGCCGGCGCGTGATGCGTGGCCAGCATCAGCAGCACCCCGGCGAGCCCCGCGAGCAGGCCGTAGCCGGCAAGCAGGAACCATTGGTGCAGGTCGGGCCAGACGAAGGCGGGCAGCATCAACACGCCGCCGCTCACCAACGGGCCGATGGCGCCGGCGCCGTAGAGACTGATGCGTTTTTCGTGCGGCCCGGCCATGCGCAGGGCCACCACCGATACCGCGCCGGAGAGCCCGCAGGTCATGGCGGCGAAATGGCCAATGCCAAGCGCGCGAAAACCGGGCCGCAGTACCACCAGCACGCCGACGAAGCCCACGATCACCGCCGACCAGCGCCGCCAGCCCACGTGTTCCTTGAGGAAAATCACCGAGAGCAGGGTCACGAAGATCGGCAACAGGAAGATCAGTGCGAACGCCTCCGCCATCGGCAGTGCCGTGAAGGCCATCACCGCCGAGATGTTGCAGATGGCGCCGGTGATCGCGCGTATCCACCACAGGCTCGGCTTGCGCGCGTGGAATACCTCGAGATAGCGGTCGCCCGGTTTGCGGATGAACGGCAGGGCGCTGAGCATCAGCACGGCGCCGAAGAACACGGCCTCGTAGGCGGGCAGGCTGCCGTGCAGGGATTTCACGAAGGCATCGCTGATCGCGTAGGCGGCGTAGCAGGCGAAGCCTAGAAGAACACCTTTGAACATGAATGGTCCGGCCGGGGAAGCAGGTGTGCCTGGGCGTCGCCCCGGGGGCGGGCGGGGCACGGTGGGCGCCAGGCGAGGCCGGCTCGCGGCCCTTGGGACGCGCCGGAACGACGGAAAGCGCTGCGAATGGTCCCACAGCGCGCCCCGGTCGCCTACCCCATGCCTGCTGCACCCTGCCATGACCCGCACCTAAGAGCCCGCTAGAATGAGGGTTTGCCCCAGTCACGGAACCCCCGCATGTCCGCTCGCCTGAATCCCCTCGATCTCTACGACGTCCGCTCGCTGTTGTCCGACGAAGAACGCATGGTGCAGGACTCGGTGGGCCGTTTCGTCGACGAGCGGGTGCTGCCGATCATCGGCGACTGCTTTGACCAGGGCCGTTTTCCCAAGGAACTGGTCCCCGAGATCGCCAGCCTGGGCCTGCTGGGCGCCACCATTCCGGAGAAGTACGGCTGCGCCGGCATGAACGGGGTGAGCTATGGCCTGATCTGCCAGGAGCTGGAGCGCGGCGATTCGGGCCTGCGCAGCTTCGCCTCGGTGCAGAGCTCGCTGTGCATGTACCCGATCTACGCCTACGGCACGGAAGAACAGAAGATGCACTACCTGCCCAAGATGGCGGCGGGCGAGATCATCGGCTGCTTCGGCCTGACCGAACCGCACGGCGGTTCCGATCCGGCCAACATGAAGACGAATGCCAGGAAGGACGGCGGCGACTGGGTCATCAACGGCGCCAAGATGTGGATCACCAACGGCAACCTCGCGCACATCGCCATCGTGTGGGCGCAGACCGAGGACGGCATCCAGGGCTTCATCGTACCCACCGACACCAAGGGCTTCACCGCGCAGGAAGTGCACAAGAAGATGAGCCTGCGCGCGTCGGTGACGTCCGCGCTGTTCTTCGACAACGTGCGCGTGCCCGAAGCGAACCGCCTGCCGAACGTGAAGGGCCTGAAGGGCCCGCTGGGTTGCCTCACGCAGGCACGCTACGGCATCACCTGGGGCCCGATCGGCGCCGCGCAGGCCTGCCTGAAGGAAGTGCTCGATTACACGCAGGAGCGCGTGCTGTTTGGACGTCCGCTCGCTTCCAACCAGGCCATCCAGATCAAGATGGCCGAGATGGCCCGCCGCATCACCATGGCGCAGCTGCTGTCGTTGCAGCTCGGACGCCTGAAGGATGCGGGCACCATGCAGCCGACGCAGGTGTCGCTGGCGAAGTGGAACAACTGCCGTATCGCCATCGACATCGCGCGCGAATGCCGCGACATCCTGGGCGGCGCCGGCATCACGACGGAACACGTCGCCATCCGCCACGCCTTGAACCTGGAATCGGTCATCACCTACGAGGGCACCGAGACGGTGCATCAGCTGGTGGTGGGGCGCGAGCTGACGGGGATCAATGCGTTCTGAGGTTTTCCAACTCGACGAAGACCTTCCTGCTCGTCATTCCGGCGAAAGCCGGAATCCAGCGCCCTGGTGTTGGACCGAAGCCACTGGATCCCGGCCTGCGCCGGGATGACGGTGGGGAAACCTGGAGGCTGAAGCCAGAGTGTCTCCCATGAACTGGCAAACCATCCGCATCGAAACCGACCGCCTCATCCTCCGCCCGACCAGGGCGGAGGATTTCGAGGGCTGGGCGGCACTGATGGCCGACGAGGAAAACTCGCGCCACATCGGCGGGCCGCAACCGCGCGCCACCGCATGGCGTGGATTCCTTTCGATGGTGGGTGCCTGGGCCATCCAGGGCTACGCCATGTTCTCGGTGATCGAGAAAAGCAGCGGGCGCTGGATCGGGCGTCTCGGCCCCTGGCAACCGGAAGGTTGGCCAGGTACCGAAGTGGGTTGGGGCATCATGCGTGATGCCTGGGGCAAGGGCTACGCGACCGAAGGCGCGGCGGCCGCCATCGACTGGGCGTTCGACACGCTTGGTTGGACCGAGGTGATCCACACCATTGCGCCCGACAACACCGCTTCGCAGGTCGTGGCGCGCAAGCTGGGTTCGACGTTGCGTGGCCCCGGTCAATTGCCGGCGCCGTTTGAACACGTGACGGTCGAGATCTGGGGCCAGTCCCGCGAACAATGGCGGCGTCGACGCGCATGAGCCACGTCACGCCCGCGCTGTACGCCACCTTGGCCGAGATCGTGCCGGAGCTGCATGTGCATTGTCGCGATCCGTGGTGCGTGATCGGCAGCGCGGCCGCATTGCTGGCCGGTGCGGAAGTAAGCGTGGCCGATGTGGATGTGCTGACTTCGCGTGAGGATGCCGAGCGGTTGATGGCGTTGTGGGTCGAGCGCCGCGAGTCCACGCACGAGCCCGCAGGAGCGGAGCGTTTTCGTTCGCACTTCGCGCGATTCCGTTTTCCCGGGTTGCCCGTCGAGGTGATGGGGGGCCTGGAGTTGAATCAGGGTGATGGTTGGAAGCCCGTATCGGCGGGTCGCCTCGTGCTCGCGGGGCTCAATGGACTCGCCGTGCCGATGCCATCGGTCGATGACCAGATTCGAATCCTTGAGAGCTTTGGTCGAGAGAAAGACCTGGCGCGCGCGGAGTCGCTGCGTGCCTTTTACTTCCTCTCCCCTTTGGGGAGAGGACCGAGGTGAGGGGCGGGTGCTCGCGATGATGCAGCTACGGAGCGCGCTTCGGTTGAGCCATACCGCAAGATTGGCCCCTCACCCCAACCCTCTCCCCGAAAGGGGAGAGGGAGCCATACGGTTCCTTTGCACGATTTCTGTTTCAGCTGGCCGCGTTTACGGCCCTTCGTTGACGAGATAAGCACTCCCATGACCGCCATCCCGTACTCCCTCACGGCCCGCCACAAAGGCTTCAACCGCGCCGAGATCGTCGACCAGAACTTCACCGAGTTCGTGCAGCTCTGGCATGGCGAGGTGCAGGCGCCCCGTGGCGATCATTCGCCTGTGCTGCCCGGCAGCTCGCTTGATGCGAAGGGTTTTCGCGAGCTGCTCGAGTCGCAACTGATCAGCCGCCATCTCGACCTCATGGCGCGCGTGCTGCGCGTGCAGAACAAGGTCTTCTACACCATTGGCTCCAGTGGCCATGAAGGCAACGCGATGGTGGCGCGGCTCACGCGCCATACCGATCCGGCCTTCCTGCATTACCGTTCCGGCGGTTTCATGGCCGAGCGTTTCCGCAAGCTGCCAGGCATGGACCCGGTGATGGATTCGGCGTTGTCATTCGCCGCCAGCATGGAAGATCCCGCCTCAGGCGGCCGCCACAAGGTGTGGGGAAGCAAGCCGCTCTGGGTGTTGCCGCAGACCTCCACCATCGCCTCGCACCTGCCCAAGGCACTGGGCACCGCGGTCGCCATCGAGCAGGCGCGACGCATTGGGCACAAGCTGCCGATCCCCGAAGACAGCATCGCCATCTGCTCGTTCGGTGACGCATCGTCCAATCACGCCACCGCGCAGACGGCGTTCAACGCCGCGGCGTGGACGGCCTACCAGAAGTTGCCCGCACCCGTGCTCTACGTCTGCGAGGACAACGGCATCGGCATCTCGGTGAAGACACCGAGCGGCTGGGTAGCCAACAACTTCCGCCATCGCGCGGATCTCGACTACTTCTTTGCCGATGGCCTCGATCTTGCGAGCGGTTACGCGCAAGTGCAGGAGGCCGTCGAGCACTGTCGCACCACGCGTCGCCCGACCTTCCTGCACCTGCGCACCACGCGCGTGATGGGGCACGCCGGCACCGATTTCGAAATCGAGTGGCGCAGCGTGGAAGAGCTGTTTGCCGTGGAGGCCAGTGATCCGCTGCTGCGCTCCGCCGACATCGCCTTGTCCTCCGGCTTGTACACCAGGGAGTCGCTGCTCGCGCTGTACGAAGCCACGCGCAAGCGCTGCTTCGAGGCCGCCGAAGATGCGGATCGCCGCCCGCGCCTGACCACGCTCGAGCAGGTCATGAAGCCGCTGGCACCGTACACGCCGGATGCGGTGAAGGCCGAAGCCGAACGCACGGATTACCAGGATCGTCGCCTCGCTGCGTTCGGCGGCGAGGACAAGCTGCCCGAGAAGCAGGCGCCGCGCCACCTGGCCATCCAGATCGGCCAGGCGCTGCACGACATCATGGCGAAATATCCGGAGTCATTGCTGTTCGGCGAAGACGTCGCGCAGAAGGGCGGCGTGTATACCGTCACCAAGGGCCTGCACAAGGCCTTCAAGGGCAGCCGCGTGTTCAACACGCTGCTGGACGAGACCATCATCCTCGGTCTTGCCCAGGGCTACGCCAACATGGGCATGCTGCCCATGCCGGAGATCCAGTACCTCGCGTATTTCCACAACGCCTGCGACCAGATCCGCGGCGAGGCGGCCTCGTTGCAGTTCTTCTCCAACGACCAGTACCGCAACCCGATCGTGATGCGCGTGGCGAGCCTGGGTTACCAGAAGGGTTTCGGCGGCCACTTCCACAACGACAATTCGATCGCCGCGTTGCGCGACATTCCGGGCCTGGTGGTCGGGGCACCGAGCCGCGGCGATGACGCGGCCACCATGTTGCGCACGATGACGGCGTTGGCCAAGGTGGATGGTCGAGTGTGCGCGTACCTCGAACCTATCGCGCTGTACATGACCAAGGACCTGTACGAGGCCGGCGATGGCCAGTGGCAGTTCGCGTATCCCGCGCCGGGCGAGGCGATGACGCTGGGCGAGGGGCGCGTCTACAACGATGAGGCCAGCGACCTGGTGATCTTCACCTTCGGCAACGGCGTGCCGATGTCGCTGCGCGCCGCGAAGACGATCACGCAAGAGCTCGGTTGGAACGTGCGCGTGGTCGACTTGCGTTGGCTTGCGCCCCTCAACGATGCCTTCATCGCAGAACAGGCAAAATCCGCCAAGCGCATTATTGTGCTGGACGAGGGTCGACGCAGTGCAGGTGTGGGCGAGGGCGTCATCACCGCCATTGTCGAAGGCGGCCATGGCGCCACGCCGCTGCAGCGAGTGGTGGGTGCGGACACCTACACACCGCTTGCGGGCGCTGCACTGCTGGTGTTGCCGGGCGAGGCGGATGTCGTCGCCGCGGCGCGCAAGCTGGCCTGAAGGGCGTACGGAGACACCGGCTTTGCGGGTGCGCCGACGGCTCGGCGCACTCCGGCATCGAAGGGGTTTTCAATGACTTGTCGTGCAGTCCTGTGGTTGGTTTTATCGATGTCGATAGCCGCCTGCTCGACGCAACGCGATCAGGCGGCGGACCCCGTGCGGGAGGCCGTCACGCCGCCGGTTCCCAGCCTGGACAAGAGCGGCACGCTCTACTTCTACGGGCTGCTGCAACGCCCTGATTTCTCGCTGGCGTTCGCGGCCATGCCAGGCACGAGCCAGTTGCCGGCATGGACACGACATGACGAGCGGTCCACGCCCGCGTTGAAGGTCGAGGTGGCGGGTCGCGAGCGGTGGCTGGCCGTGGCGTGCAAGCCGCACGACTGTCCCACCGAGCGCATCCTGGTGCTGTACGACGCGCAGGCCCATGAAATGACGGGGCTGTTCGCGCGGCGCAAGGCCGATGCCATGGATCTCTCCCGCAACGACCCGACCAGCGACGAACTGACCTGGCTGGGCTTGCCGGACGACGAGACCAAACGGTTCTTGCACGAGCGTATGTACTCGGCCAAATAGCGATCGCCGGCGATCCATGCCGCGATCACGCGCTGGGTACGCTCCTACATGGCGTGGTGACGCCGCCGCCATGCCTCGGCGCCGGCGATGCACGACACCAGCCACACCAGCCCGCTCGCATAGCCGGCCATCACGTCGCTGAAGTAATGCACCTGCAGCACGATACGGCTCAGTCCGATCACCGTGACCATCGCTACGGCGGCGACGATCACCAGACGATGCCAGCGATGCGCGGACACCCGCAGCAGCACATAGGCCAGCATGCCGTAGAACACCATGGCGCCGAACGCGTGGCCACTGGGAAAGCTCCAGCCGTGCTCGACGATGAAGCCGTGGCTATGCAGGGGGCGTGGCCGTTGGAACAGGGCTTTCAGCCCGCTGTTGAGCGGCACGATGCCCGCCATGGCGATCGCCCAGCCGGTGGCCAGTTGCAGTTGCCGCCGCAGCAGCAGGGCCGCCAGCACCAGTACGGCGGCTGCCGCGACCGAACCGAAGTCGCCGAAATGGGAGACGAAGGCCACGAAGCGCAGCGTCGACGGCTGCATGCGTACGCGCAGATCCTCGGCCAGGGCGGTATCGAAGCCGGACAACCCATGGCCCGTCTCCATGCCCAGGGCCAGCGCGATCGCCGCGAACAGCAGCAGCGCGGCGACCAGCAGCGCCACGACCGTGCGCCTGCGCATGACCGTGGGTTCTCGGCCCAGCCTCAATGCCGTCTCGTGCTGGCGACGGTTCCATTGCCAGGCAAGGTCGCCTGCCAGGCACGCCGATAGCAGCAGCGCCGCCCAGAGCGCGAGGGCATGCGTGGCAATCCATTCCACCGGGTCGGTCATTGGCGCGATTCCTTGAATTCGCCGCACATCATCTGCGCTGGGGAGACCGCCGTCGAGCCTGCCCGGCATCCATGACTTCCAGTGCTGGCCTATGCTCGCGTTTGCCGCGATAGTGTCGCGATTCACAGCCCAGGAGCCTGCGATGTCCCAACGACGCTTTTCCCCACGCCTGGCCGGTTGTTGCGCGATGCTGGTGCTCGCCGCGCCGGTTTGGGCGCAGGGCGCCGCTCCCGCGGCCGTGCCGGTCGCGGCGCCTGCCGGCGCACAGCAGGCGTTGCCGGCGCAGCTGCAGGACTTCAGCGCCTACGTGGACAGCGTCCGCAAGCAGTTCGACGTGCCCGGCATCGCGGTGGCCATCGTCAAGGATGGCCAGGTGGTGCTGGAGCAAGGCTACGGCATGCGCGAGCTTGGCAAGCCCGAAGCGGTGGACGCGCATACCTTGTTCGCGATCGCTTCCAACACCAAGGCCTTCACGGCGGCATCGCTCCAAATGCTGGCCGAGGAAGGCAAGCTGAAAATGGACGATCGCGTGATCGATCATCTGCCCTGGTTCCAGATGTCCGACCCGTACGTCACTCGCGAGATGCGCGTACGCGACCTGCTGGCGCACCGCAGTGGCCTGGGCCTCGGCGCGGGCGACCTGCTGTATTGGCCGCCGACCTCCTATTCGACCAAGGAAGTGGTGGAGCGCCTGCGCAACGTGCCGCTGGCCACCAGCTTCCGCAGTGCCTATGCCTACGACAACATCCTGTTCGCGGTGGCAACGCTGGTGATCGAACAGGTATCGGGGCAGGGCTACGCGGACTTCATTCGCGACCATATCTTCAAGCCGGTGGGCATGAACGAGTCGCTGGTCGACATGACGGCGCTCAAGCCAGGCATGGACGTGGCCATGGGGCATGCCAAGTCCAATTTCTCCGAGCTCAAGCCGGTGCCGCCCATGGCGTGGTCGAACAACTCGGGCGCGGGCGGCATCTACGCAAGCGTGCACGACCTGGCCAAGTGGATGAACGTGCAGCTCGCGGGCGGCAAGCTGCCCGATGGCAAGCCGCTGTTCTCGGAGGACAGCCAGAAGCAGATGTGGTCGATGCTGATCCCGATAAAGATCAGCGAGCCTCCGGTGCCGGAACTCAAGGACATGCGCCCCAACTTCGCCGGCTACGGCGAAGGCTGGTCGCTTTCCGACTATCGCGGGCAGCGCCTGGTATGGCACACGGGTGGCTGGCCCGGCATGGTCTCGCGCCTCACGCTGGTGCCGGAATTGAATCTCGGCGTGGTGGTACTGACCAACCAGGAATCGGGCGCCGCATTCAACGCCGTGACCTATCGCGTGCTCGATGCCTACATGGGGCGCGACAAGAAGGATTGGGTCGCCGCGTATGCAGCGGCCGTCAAGAAATCCGAAGGCAATGCGGACGAGAGCTGGCAGAAGCACCAGGCTGCGCGAAACAAGAACAGCAAGCCTTCGTTGCCGATGGCCGGCTATGCCGGCACGTTCCGCGACCCCTGGTATGGCGACATCGCGGTCAGCCAGCAGGGCGGCAAGCTGCGCCTTAAGTTCTCCAGGACGGCGCAGCTGGTTGGTACGATGGAGCCGTGGCAGCACGACACCTTCATCGTGCGGTGGGACGATCGTTCGCTCAACGCGGATGCTTTCGTCACCTATGCCCTGGATCCGGATGGCAAGGTGCGCGAGGTTCGCATGCAGCCGGTCTCGCCATTGACCGACTTCAGTTTCGACTTCCAGGATCTTCGCCTGTCGCCGGTGAAGGAAGCGAAGGCGGCGCCCTGACCGTGGCCGCGGTGCGGTCTTCGGACCGCGTCGCGCACGGCGGAACTGCGCGTGGCGCTGAAAACCCACTGCCGTGTTAACGCAGGAATTTGCGCCTTCTTGCATGGCGTTTTTGCGGAAGAAATCACTCGCCATGCCCGTCGCAGGAATTCATCATGTCGGCGCCGCCGGCCAGGTGCGCCAGGGGGCGCGCCGTCTTCCCGGTGTGTCCAGATTGGAGATACGCATGAAGAAAGTACTGTTCGCCCTGGCAGTGGGTGCCTTGGTGG
>NZ_BCPR01000070.1 GCF_016586165.1 Dyella sp. EPa41
ACAGCTGGTCCGCCATCAGGCGCACCAGTTGCGGGTCGCGCCGCGCCAGGTTGACCTGCGCGATGCCGATGCCAAAGCCGGCACGCAGGGCCGCCAGCGCGGCCAGATCGCTATCCGTGCGCAGCGAAAAATGCTCGCGGGCATACGGCAGGCCCTCCGGACGCAGCCGGCGTATGTAGGGCAGTTCGGTATCGAAGCCGATCAGCGCGTGGCCGGCGAGTTCGGCCAGCGTCGACGGCTGCCCATGCGCATCCAGGTAGCGCCGGTGGGCGAACAACCCCAGCTCGATGCGTCCCACGTGCCTGGCAACCAAGGCGTCCTGGGCAGGCCGCACCATGCGTACGGCGATGTCCGCGTCGCGGCGCAGCAGGTCGGTGGTCTGGTTGGAGAGCACCAGCTCGACGACGATGCCAGGGTGCCGCTCGCGGAACACGGTGAGGATGGACGGCAGCACTTCCGCGCCGATGACCTCGCTGGCGGTCAGGCGCACCGTACCGCTGATCTCCTCCCGGCCTGCCGATGCCGTGCGTTGCAGGGCTGCCGCCGCCGAAGCCATTGCCTGCGCGTGAGGCACCAGCTCATGCGCCAGTTCGGTGGGAGCCAACCCCTGGGGCGAGCGCGCAAACAGAGGCGCACCAAGCGCCGCCTCCAGTTCCCGCATATGACGCCCCAGGCTGGGCTGGGTCATGCCGAGGGCGCGCGCAGCCGCCGACAGGCTGCCTTCGCGCATCACGGCGAGGAAGGACCGGTAAAGCTCCCAGCCGGGATTGTTCGAGGCCATGCATATTTTTATAGCAGACCTTCGATATTAGGCAATTTTCATTCAACAGGCCCAGCGACAAGCTTTCCTCACCTTCCCTGAGGAATCGACCATGACCATCCAGCGGACAGCCCTAGTCATCGGCGCAAACGGCGGCATTGGCCGCGAAACCTGCCTGGCCCTGCGTCGGCATGGCTGGCAGGTACGCGCCCTGGTGCGCAGGCCGCCGGAAGCCGGCAAGGACGGTATCGATTGCCGCATCGGCGACGCCATGCAGGCCGCGGACGTCGTGCGCGCCGCAGCGGGCGCCGACGTCATCGTCCACGCGGTGAACCCGCCCGGTTATCGCGGCTGGGAGCGCCTGGTATTGCCCATGCTGGACAACACCCTCGAGGCGGCCAAGCTCCATCGCGCCCGCGTCGTATTGCCGGGCACGATCTACAACTATGGGGCGGATGCCTTTCCCCTGCTCGGCGAGGCATCGCCACAGCATCCATGCACCCGCAAGGGCGAGATCCGGGTGGAGATGGAGCGGCGGCTGCGCCATGCCTCGACCGGCGGCGTACGCACGCTGGTGCTGCGGTGCGGCGACTTCTTCGGTCCCCGCGCAGGCAACAACTGGTTCGCGCAGGGGCTGATCCAGGCGGGCAAGCCCGTGCGGCGCATCCGGTATCCCGGTCGCTACGAGCTTGGCCATGCGTGGGCCTACCTGCCGGATGTGGGCGAGACGCTGGCGCGGCTGCTCGATCGCGAACACGAGCTGGCCGACGTCGACAGCTTCCACTTCGGCGGGCACTGGCTGGATGGACACGCCATGCTGGATGCGATTCGTCGCGTCACCGGTAACCCGGCGATCCGCGCCGGCGCGTTTCCCTGGTGGCTGGCCCGGCTGGCGTCGCCGTTCAACGAGACGCTGCGCGAGCTATGCAAGATGCGCTACCTGTGGCGCGCGCCGGTCCGCCTGGACGACCGCAAACTGCGGGCGTTCCTCGGCGAGGATCTCTACACCCCGCTCGATGAGGCCGTGCGCGCCGCCCTGGTCGGCGTCGACTGCCTCTCCCGTGCGGCTGCCGGCGACGCCCGCCTGACGCAACGGGCGTAGGCGTCAGTCGATCGGCGTGTGGCGGTTCTTGATGACATCGCGCTCCATCACCAGCGCGGCATGGTTGGACCATGACTGGCGGATGTAGGTGACGACCGCGGCAACATCGCTGTCGCTGAGCTGCTGGGCAAACGGCGGCATCGAATAGGGGCGCGGATTGCCCTTCGTCACCGGCGGGAAACCACCCAGCAGCACCACGCGGATGGCATTGATCCCGCTGGGCTCGTTCACCGAGGAATTGCCGTTGAGCGGCGGATAGATACCGGCGACGCCATTGCCGTCCTTGCCATGGCAGTCGGCGCAGCGTTCCGCATAGACCTTCGCGCCCTGGGCGAGGATCGGCCTGGTATCGAGCGGTGATTTCGGCTCCGCCACGGCCACGCGCGGCGGCAGCGATTGCAGGTAGGTGGCGATGGCGCGCAGATCCTCGTCGCGCATGTGCTGCGTGCTCTGTTGCACCACTTCCGCCATCGGGCCGAATGCCGTGCCGCGCGCCGACTGGCCGGTCTTGAGCAGGTCCACGATGTCCTGTTCGCTCCAGCCTTGCAGGCCACCGTTGGCCTGCATGCTCAGGTCGGGCGCATACCAGTTCTGCGAGGGAATCTGCCCGCCCGCGAGCGAAGGCTTGTTCTGTGAACCGCCAAGCGAATCGCGTGGCGCGTGGCATTCGTTGCAATGGCCAAGGCCCTGCACGAGGTAGGCGCCGCGGTTCCACGCATCCGGTTTCGTGGCGTCAGGCTGGTATTCGCCCTCCTGGAAATACAGCGCGCGCCATGCCTTGAGGCTGTTGCGCACGCTGTAGGGAAAGCCCAGCCCCAATGGCTTGGCCGCCTGCTTCGTGGCCGGCAGCGATTGCAGGTAGGCAAAGATGGCCAGCGCATCGTCGCGCGTGACCTTGGTGAACGAGGTGTAGGAAAACACCGGATAGAGCAGCTCCCCATGGCGCCCCATGCCGCTGTGCAGCGCCTGCCAGAAATCCTCGAAGCTCCAGCCACCCAGGCCGGTGTCGCGATCGGGCGTGATGTTCGGCGCCGGGATGTTGCCGAACGGCGTGGGCAACACGCGCCCACCGGCGTAGCGCACGCCACCCCGCTCCGTATGGCACGAAGCACAGTCGCCGACGCTGGCCAGGTACTCGCCCTTGGCGATGAGCGCCGGATCCTTCAGCGTGGCCTCCGTCACCTGGCTGGCCGATGGGGCTACGGGCTGCCTGTCCTGCGTGCGGAACAGCCACCAGCCGGACAGCGCCAGCAGCGCGACGATCACGATCGCTATGACGCGCTTCATGCGCCGTCTCCCTTGTCGCCAAGCACGCCGCAATGCAGCGGCGGCGTCACCGAGCCGGCAGGCTGTGCATGCATATCCGCCGGCAATTCACGGCTGGCCAGCCAGGCCGACACCGCGCTGATGTCCGATTCGCTCAGCCGGTTGGCGATCTCGTTCATGCAGTCGGGCGCCACCGTCGCGCGGGTCTTGGTGCGCCACGAGCCGAGCTGCGAGCTGATGTAGTCGTACGGCAACCCGACAAGGCCGGGAATGTCCGGCTGCACGCCGGTGAGCTGGCTGCCATGGCACGCCGAACACGCGGGGATCTCGCGCGACGGGTCACCGTGCGTCACCAGTTCCTCGCCACGCTTGAGCGTCGCCGGCGACAACGGGGGCAGCGGCGAGCGGCTGTAGGGCACGTCCTGCGCGGCGAAGTATTCGGCGATTTCGTGCATGTATTCCGGGCTGAGCTGACGCGCCGTGTACTCCATCGGTCCGTACTTGCGCAGTCCGTCCTGGAAGTCCTTCAACTGCCGCGCCAGGTAACCCGCCGGCTTGCCGGCCAGGCGCGGAAAGAAACCGCTCTCGGGGGTTCCTTCGCCATGCACGCCATGACAGGCCGTGCAGGCGGCGATGCGCTGCTGCAGGGTGTCGGGAATATCCGGATGCTGGGCATCCTGCGCCAGCGTCCCGGGCGGGAACAGGATGAGCATGCCCACCCATGCGCCGAGGACACGCCTGGCCAGCCACTTCGCTGAGAGCGCTTTCATGATCTTCCCTAGTAAGCCTGGTGCGCTGCCGCCAGGACGGCGCGGCGATGTCGGTCGCTCATTATAGGCAGCGGCCCTCAATGGACCACGGCAAACTCCGATAGCCTGCCGTTTTGCGACATCATGTCGCACAACCTTGTCCGAGGCTGCTTCCATGCTCCGTCGCCCGCTTGTCGTCGCCGTGCTTGCCTTGCTCGCCGCATCACCGTTGATGGCCGCGGAGGCGCCGGACGACGCATTTGCCTCCATCGCCACGCTGCAGCAGCACATGGACGCGGGCACGTTGACCAGCCGCGCCCTGGCCCAGCAGTTTCTCGATCGCATCCGCCGCATCGACCAGTCCGGGCCGACGCTGAAAGCCGTGCAGGAGACCAATCCCGATGCCCTGCAAATCGCGCAGCAGTTGGACGGTCAGCGCAAGCGCACGAAGCGACGCGGCCCGCTGTACGGCATCCCGGTACTGCTGAAGGACAACATCGACACCGGCGATCACATGCTGACCACGGCCGGCTCGCTTGCGATGATGGACGCGCCGGCACCACGCGATGCCGGACTGGTCGAGCGCCTGCGCAGCCACGGCGCGGTGATCCTCGGCAAAACCAATCTCAGCGAATGGGCCAACATCCGCTCCAACCATGCCAGCAGCGGGTGGAGCGGACGCGGCGGGCAGACGCGCAACCCCTACGCGCTCGACCGCAACCCCTGCGGATCCAGTGCCGGCTCGGGCGCCGCGGTCGCGGCGGGGTTGGTCACGGTGGCGATCGGCACCGAAACGGATGGCTCGATCATCTGCCCCGCCGCCGCCAACGGCATCGTGGGCATCAAGCCGACGCTGGGCCTGGTCAGCCGCAGCGGCATCGTGCCGATCAGCCACAGCCAGGACACCGCCGGCCCCATGGCACGCAGCGTGGCCGATGCCGCCGCCCTGCTCAGCGCCATCGCCGGCAGCGATCCGCGCGATCCGGCCACTGTCGAGGCCGATCGCCATGCCACCGATTACACCCGCTTCCTCCATGCCGACGGCCTGCGCGGCAAACGCATCGGCGTCGTGCGCGCGCTGGGCGGCGCGGAACCGAATGCGGACCGCATCCTCGACGAAGCCATCGCGCTGATGAAGGCGCAGGGCGCGATCATCGTCGACCCGGTGGACCTGCCGCACCTGAAGGAACTGGGCGATACGGAACTGACCGTGCTGCTCTACGACTTCAAGCACGACATCAACACCTACCTGGCCACCCGCACCGGGCTGAAGGTAAAGACCCTCGCCGACCTGATCGCCTTCAACCAGCGCGAGGCGGAGCGGGAGATGCCCTGGTTCGGGCAGGAACTGTTCGAACAGGCGCAGGCCAAGGGCGCGCTCAGCGACGAGGCCTATCTCTCCGCCCTGGCCAAAGCCAAGCAGCTCTCCGGCCCTGACGGGATCGATGCGGCCTTGAAGGCCCATCATCTGGACGCGCTGCTTGCACCTTCATGGGGCCCGACCTTCGTCACCGATCCCGTGCTGGGCGACCACGTGGTCAGCGGCGATCCGACCGTCGGCGGCGCCTCGCAGCCGGCGGCGATGGCCGGCTATCCGTCCATCACCGTCCCCGCCGGCTTCGCGCATGACCTGCCGGTGGGCATCGTCTTGTTTGGCGCGCGCTGGAGCGAGCCGACCCTGATCAGCATCGCCTATGGTTTCGAGCAGCACGCGAAGGCGTGGCAGCCGCCAACGTTCCTGGACACCATCGGCGGCAAACCCGTACCGCCGGCTCCCTAGGTCGACAGCGGCCGCGCGTAGACCAGGTCGACGTCAGCCGGCCCATCGGTACGCAGCGCGTCGTGCAGCAGCAGCGTGACGCCGAGCCGCTGCTCGTCCTCGCGCTCGTGCACCACGCCGCCATAGATGAGCGCGCGCTCGCGCACGGTCGCCATGCCTTGTCCATTGGTACCCAACAGGGATACCAGTTGCCGCCACTCGGGTGCAGGCCGGCCTCGCTGGGAGGCAGCAGCCCGTGCGGCCGTCATGCGCAATACCACCCAGCGGCGCCCGCGCGTGCAGCCGCCGCGTATCTGCAATCGAACGCGCCGGACGGGTTCCCGCGCGAGCAGGTACACCAGCACCTCGCAGGCCTGCCGGTAGAGCATCATGTGAACGTCGGGGGCCAGCAGGTTCAACCCGGCGCCGGCGAATTCGCAGGCGTACTCGGCCCCCGCCATCGCGGCGGCCTGGGCGAGCGGGCCGTCCTCGAAGGTCGCGACCAGGCCACGCTCTCGCCACGAACGCGGGTGCAAGGCATTGGCCAGCCGCTGCATTTCGCGCTGGGTCAGATCCAGATGCCTCGCGTAGGCATGCTCCATGTTCGAAGGAAGCGCCGGCCCCAGGCGATCCATCATGCGCTTCTGGCCCACGAGCATCGACTCGCCCAGTCGATCGAGCGAATCGGCCACGTAACGAAGTCGCAGCTCTTCCTGGTAAAGCCCTTGCTGGGCGAGCTGGAATCCGCGCAACGATTCACCCACGCCACGCGCATCCGCACCCGCTTCCTTGACGACACGCGGCAACCGGCCGCCCAGCATGAGCAGGCTGGACACCGCAAAGGCGACGAGCGCCTGCGCCTGGATGACCGCGGGATCACGGCTGACGGTGACCGTGACCGTGAATTCCACGGCGAAACTGGCCAACAACCCGGCGATCGCGGCACCACGCCAGCCATGGCGCAAGGTCATCCACGCCGCGGGCAGAAACGCCGCCATGCGCGCGATCTCCACCACTTCATCGTTCTTGCTGTAGGTGATGAGACACATCAAGAGCAACAGCGCGGGAACCACGCCGATCGCACTGTCGCGAAGAAACGCGCGATCGGTGGCAACGCGCGACCAGCCGGCCCCTGGCTCCCACAGGGCCAATACCGCGGGTACCAGGGTCAACGCGCCGAGATAGCTGCCCAGGAAATAGGTCAGCACGATATGCATGGTGATTGCCGGTGCCGTCTCGCCAGGTGGCATGTGCACCGTCGACAGGGCCCACGTATTGGCGAGCGCGTTCACCGCTCCGCCAATCAGGACGTACGTCAGCATCGCCGCGACGTCGGGCTCCCCGCCTCGAAATAGCGGAAGGTGGCGGCGTGCAAGCTCCACCGGCGCCGCAAACAGCAGCAAGGGAGGGATGGTGATGACCGCCATCCAGAGCCAGCCGAACTCGTCGTGATGCGCCCAGCCGTGATGGGCCAGGGCGATCGTTTCGCCGATCATCATCGCCGGCCAGAAACGGTACGGCACCAGCAGCAGGCACAGCACGCGCAAACCCGTGGGGAGGTTCCAGTTCGCGACGGAAATCTCGCGCATCAGCTCGTAGCAGGCCCCATAGATGCCCGCCACCCACAGATGCTGGAGTCCCCTATACGCCATGAAGCGTCCCCAGACGCGCGCTATACCGTTGCCGAACGTCATCACTGCCGAAACCAACCCCTGTTTGGAAAGGCACCACCGGACCAACCGGCTTGCCTACCCCGTCGCCATTCTCGCAGGATTTTCGTCACATATTCATCACAGGCTCATCTTTCGGAAAAGTCTGCTGCCATGCCCCGGTTTCGGCCAAAAAAAGCCCGGCTGAAGCCGGGCTTGGAGTGAATCGCTGGGCCAGCCTTCAGGCGGGGGGTGAACCAACCGACTTGCGCACGATCAGCATCGCCAGCTCCAGCGATTGCTCGTAGTTGAGACGCGGGTCGACCATCGACTTGTAGGCTCGGTCCAGGTCCGTCTCGCTGAGGTCACGGGCACCTCCCATGCATTCGGTCACGTCCTCACCCGTCAGCTCGAGGTGCACGCCGCCCAGGCGCGTGCCTGCCGCCGCGTGGATGTCGAACGCCTGGTCCAATTCGCCGCGGATGTTATCGAAGCGACGCGTCTTGTAGCCGTTGGAGGTGGTCTCGGTGTTGCCATGCATCGGATCGGCGACCCACAGCACGCGACGCCCCTCCCGCTTCACGGCGTCCAGCAGCGGCGGCAGCGCGCGGCCGATGGGTCCATTGCCCATGCGATGGATCAGCGTGAGGCGGCCCGGCTCATCGTCCGGATTGAGCGCATCGATCAGCGGCAGCAGCTGCTCCGGCGTGACCGACGGCCCAACTTTCACCGCGATCGGATTGCGGATGCCGCGGAAATATTCCACGTGGGCGCCATCCAGTGCCGCCGTGCGCATGCCTATCCACGGAAAGTGCGTGGACAGGTTGAACCAGCCGCGATGGCGCGGCACCTGGCGCGTCAGGGCTTCCTCGTAGTGAAGCAGCAGCGCTTCGTGCGACGTGAAGAAATCCACGCGCGAGAACCCGGCAATCGGGCCCGCCAGCGTCTCCATGAAGCGCAACGAGTCGCCGATGGCGGTGACCATGCGCCGATACTCGGCCGCCAGGGGCGAGTGCTCCACCCAGGCGAGATCCCAATACTCGGGATGATGAAGATCGGCGAAGCCACCATCGATCAACGCACGGACGAAATTCATCGTCAGCGCGGAATGCGCGTGCGCCTGGATCAGGCGCTGCGGATCGGCACGGCGCGCCTGCGGCGTGAACTCCGGACTGTTGACCAGGTCGCCGCGGAAACTCGGCAGGGTCTCGCCATCGCGCGTCTCCGTATCGGCTGAACGAGGCTTGGCGTACTGGCCGGCAAACCGCCCGACGCGCAGCACCGGCCTCTGCAGGCCGTGCACCAACACCAGGCTCATCTGCAACAACACTTTCAGGCGATTGGAGATGATCGGGCTGGTGCAGTCGGCAAAGCTCTCCGCGCAATCGCCGCCCTGCAGCAAAAAGCGCTTGCCCTCCTGGGCATCGGCCAGCGCCTGCTTCAAGGCCAGCACTTCCCAGGAGGTGACCAGGGGAGGAAGCGCGGCCAGTTGGCTCGTGGCGCGGGCGAGCTCGGCCGCGTCTTCGTAAAAAGGTTGCTGCAGCGCTTCACGCTGCTTCCAACTCGCGGGAGTCCAGCCGGTGGGAACGAGTTGTGTCAGAGGCAAGGCATGGCTCATGGCAATGGCCCGGTCAGGCGCGCTTGCGCGCAGCGGCATACAGCGCGGCGAAGACAAGCAACAGGTACCAGAGCAGCGTCCAGGCAGGCATGGGGAGCCCAAACACCGGCTCGATCTTGGCGCATTCGCCCGAACCGGTGAACACCATCTTCAACACCTTCGCGAACGGAAACGTGTCCATCATGTAGCCCAGGTTCGGTCCACACGCGGGAATCTGGTCGGCCGGCAACGTCTGCAACCAAAGATGCCGCGTCGCCGTGGCGATGCCACCCAGGGCGCCAAGCACCACGCCACCGGTATACACCCATCGCACTCCGCCGCGCGGTGCGTGCACGCCGCCGAGCAGGAAAAACACGCCCATCACCATGAACGCGATGCGCTGGAAGATGCAGAGCGGACAGGGAATCATGCCGAGCACGTGCTCTGCATACAGCGCATAGCCCAGCAGGGCGGCGCACACGAAGAAACCCGCGAGATAGGTGGTACGGAACGACCAGCGGAAGGGATTCATTGGCTCAGGCATGTTGCGTTGCGAAAACGGGACATTACCCGCTCGCCCGGCGACTGTCAGCCCTGCCGGACAACCCGGCCCTTCTCGCCGCCCTGCCTCACCCTCCCCTGCGTGATGGCGAGGACCGAAAGCAGCGAGAGCGCCAACGCCGACCAACGGTCGGCGGTTTGCCTGGGTGAGGACGTCCAGGCTTGCGCCCTCGCCATTTATCCCCTTTTCGGGGATTCACTTCCCCCTCGCTCCCGCCCTGCCGCAGCCGGGCGGAAGCTGCGCTCCCGCAAGGGAGCAGCTACCCAGGAAAAGCAAAACCCCGGCAGGTCGCCCGGCCGGGGTTTCACGATACGTCAGTGTCGCCGGACTTACTCGGCGGCAGCCTCGGTGCGCGGGCGATCGACCAGCTCGACGTACGCCATCGGGGCGTTGTCGCCGGCACGGAAGCCAGCCTTGAGGATGCGCAGGTAGCCGCCGGGACGCTCGCGGTAACGGGGACCCAGCTCGATGAACAGCTTGCCCACGGCTTCCTTGTCGCGCAGGCGAGCGAAAGCGAGACGGCGGTTGGCAACACCATCGGTCTTGGCGAGCGTGATGAGCGGCTCGGCGACGCGACGGAGTTCCTTGGCCTTGGGCAGGGTGGTGCGGATCAGCTCGTGCTTGATCAGCGACGCGGCCATGTTCTTGAACATGGCTTCGCGGTGGCTGCTCGTGCGGTTGAGCTTGCGACCGGATTTCTGGTGGCGCATGGCAATACTCTCTTTGTCTGTTGTTATGAAAAGCCGGCGGTTATGTCCGACTTCCCGCGGTTACCCGCTGATGAAGCCCTTCGTGTCACGGGCTCTTGTTGAGCAAGACGGCAATAGTGCCGTTGGGCGTCTGCAAAATCCGAGGGATGAACACTCGTCAGACTGCCAATACCAAGCGACCAAGGCGGCCGCCCGAAATATCAGGCGGCCCGTGGACCGCCCTTTTGGCAGCCGGCGAGCGTACCGAGGTACGCTCGCCGGTTTGCCGATACTACCGGCGACCGCGAACGGCCGCCTTGAAACATCAGCCCAGCTGCATGCCGTGCGAGAGGCCCGGCGGCGGCCAGTTCTCGAGCTTCATGCCCAGGGCAAGACCACGACCACCCAGCACGTCCTTGATCTCGGTCAGGGACTTCTTGCCGAGGTTCGGCGTCTTGAGCAGCTCGACTTCCGTCTTCTGCACCAGGTCACCGATGTAGTAGATGCTCTCGGCCTTCAGGCAGTTCGCCGAACGCACGGTGAGCTCCAGGTCGTCGATCGGACGGAGCAGCAGCGGGTCGAAACCGCCCTTCTCCGCCTTGTCCGTGGCGCTCTCGCGACGCGAGAAGTCACCGAACACCGACAGCTGGTCGTTGAGGATCTCGGCGGCCTTGCGGACCGCGTCTTCCGCACCGATGGTGCCGTTGGTCTCGATGTCCAGCACGAGCTTGTCGAGGTTGGTGCGCTGTTCCACGCGGGCAGCGTCCACTTCGTAAGCCACGCGCAGCACCGGCGCGAACGACGCGTCGAGCTGCAGGCGACCGATCGGACGGGCCTCATCATCCGGATGCTGGCGCGCGCTGGCCGGCTGGTAGCCGACGCCGCGACGCACCTTCAGGCGCATGTTGAGGGCGATGTCCTTGGTCAGGTGGCAGATCACATGCTCGGGGTTGATGATTTCCACCGAGTGGTCGACGGCGATGTCGCCGGCGGTGACCACGCCCTTGCCCTTCTTGGACAGGGTCAGGGTGACTTCGTCACCCGAGTGCTGGCGAATCGCCACATCCTTGAGGTTCAGCAGGACTTCGATCACGTCCTCCTGCAGACCCTCGAGGGTGGTGTATTCGTGCAGCACGCCATCAATTTCCACCTCGACGATGGCAGAGCCAGGGATCGAGGAAAGCAGCACGCGACGCAGCGCGTTGCCCAGGGTGTGGCCGAAACCACGCTCGAGCGGCTCGACCACCACCTTCGCGCGGTTGGGTCCAAGCTGCTCGACGCTGAGGCCGCGAGGCCGCAGCACGCTAGTTGACGAAACTGCCATGCAGGGCTCCGGTTGATTACTTCGAATAGAGCTCGACGATCAGGCTCTCGTTGATGTCGGTCGGCAGGTCGCCGCGGTCCGGCATCGCCTTGAAGGTGCCTTCGAACTTCTTGCTGTCGACTTCCACCCACTGCGGGCGCAGGTCCATGGTGTCGAACACGGTTGCCGCTTCCTGCACGCGCAGCTGGTTGCGGGCGCGCTCGGTCAGGGCCACCACGTCACCGGAACGAACCTGGTACGACGGGATGTTCACCTTCTTGCCGTTGACCAGCACAGCCTTGTGGCTGACCAGCTGACGGGCCTGGGCGCGGGTAACCGCGAAACCCATGCGATAGACGACGTTGTCCAGACGGCTTTCGAGCAGGCGCAGCAGGTTCTCACCGGTGTTGCCCTTGAGGGTCGACGCCTTGGTGTAGTAGTTGCTGAACTGGCGCTCGAGGACGCCGTAGATGCGCTTGACCTTCTGCTTTTCACGCAGCTGCAGCGCATAGTCCGACAGGCGGGCGCGCTTGTTGGCGCCATGCTGGCCGGGCTTGTTTTCCAGCTTGCACTTCGAATCGATAGCGCGAGCGGGGCTCTTAAGACTGAGGTCTGCACCCTCGCGGCGAGCGAGCTTGCAGGTAGCTCCACGATAACGTGCCATGGGTATGCTCCTTTAGACTCGACGCTTCTTGGGGGGACGGCAGCCGTTGTGCGGGATCGGCGTGACGTCGATGATGTTGAGGACCTTGTAGCCGAGGGCGTTCAGCGAACGCACCGCCGACTCGCGGCCCGGGCCGGGGCCCTTGATGCGCACTTCCACGGTCTTCACGCCGTAGTCGCCAGCCGCGCGGCCAGCCTTCTCGGCGGCCACCTGGGCAGCGAACGGGGTCGACTTGCGCGAACCGCGGAAGCCCGCGCCGCCGGCAGTCGCCCACGACAGGGCGTTGCCCTGGCGATCGGTGATGGTGACGATGGTGTTGTTGAAGGAGGCTTGCACGTGGGCCACGGCATCCGTGACAACGCGCTTGATCTTCTTCTTGGTCTTGACAGGCTTGGCCATGTTCGGAATCCGTTACTTCTTGATCGCGCGACGCGGGCCCTTGCGGGTGCGTGCGTTCGTACGCGTGCGCTGGCCGCGCACCGGCAGACCACGGCGATGACGCAGGCCGCGGTAGCAACCCAGGTCCATCAGGCGCTTGATGGCGATACCCACCTCGCGACGCAGATCGCCTTCGACGACGTACTTGCTGATTTCGTGGCGAAGCTTCTCGACTTCACCTTCACTCAGGGACTTGATCTGCGTGGTCGGAACCACGCCCGCGTCCGCGCAGACCTTCTTGGCCCGGCTGCGGCCGATCCCATAAATGCTTTGCAGGCCAACCCAGACATGCTTCTGGACCGGCAAATTGACACCCGCGATGCGCGCCATGATGTACTTTCTCCGATGCGTTTCGTGCGCGGTAAACGCGCAATTCTAACCGTAAACAACCCAACAGGAAAGCCCTGCGGCACCAGGGGTGCCGCCGCCCTCCAATCCAGACCAACTTCCCACCACCCCAGCAGCCATCAGTTGCGGCGGAGGTTGGCCTTCTTGAGCAGGCTTTCGTACTGGTGACTGACCAGGTGCGCCTGCACCTGGGCAGTGAAATCCATCACCACAACCACGACGATCAGCAGAGAGGTGCCGCCGAAGTAGAACGGGACGTGCCACGCCTTTTGCATAAACGAGGGAACCAGACAGACCAGCACCAGGTAGAGGGCGCCGACACCGGTCAGACGGGTCATCACGTTATCGATGTAATCGGCCGTCGAGCGGCCGGGGCGGATACCCGGAATCAGGGCGCCGGAGCGCTTGAGGTTGTCCGCCGTCTCCTGGGAGTTGAACACGATCGCCGTATAGAAGAAGGCGAACGTGATCACCAGCACCGCGAAGACGATGTCGTACAGGGGCTCACCCGGGGTCAGCGCCTGGGTCAGTTCGGTCAGCCAGCGCGACTGGTGGCCCTGGCCGAACCACGTTGCCGCGGTGGCCGGGAACATCAGCAGGCTCGATGCGAAGATCGGCGGGATCACGCCCGACATGTTGATCTTCAGCGGCAAGTGCGAGGTCTGGTTCATGTAGGCCCGTTGCCCGCCGGAACGTCGCGCATAGTTCACGGTGATGCGCCGCTGGGCGCGCTCCATGAACACCACGAACGCCGTCACCGCGAGGATCAGGC
The DNA here is from genome assembly GCF_016586165.1 of Dyella sp. EPa41. GTDB lineage: Bacteria > Pseudomonadota > Gammaproteobacteria > Xanthomonadales > Rhodanobacteraceae > Dyella. Next base: position 13,659 of record NZ_BCPR01000070.1, read on the forward strand.
CCACCACCATGATCATCTTGATCACGGAAAGCTCGCCGTTGCTGGCCATGGTCAGCGTGTGCGCCACGGCACCCGGCAGACCAGCGACGATGCCGGCGAAGATCAGCAGCGAGATACCGTTGCCGATGCCGCGCTCGGTGATCTGCTCGCCCAGCCACATCAGGAACATCGTGCCGGCGGTAAGGCCGACGATCGACGCCATGATGAAACCGGCACCCGGGGTATAGACCACCGGCGCACCACCCGCCGCGACCTGCTTCTGCAGGGCCACCGCGATGCCGAACGCCTGGAAGGCCGCCAGGCCCACCGTGCCGAAGCGCGTGTAGGTGGTCATCTTTCGACGACCGGACTCCCCTTCCTTGCGCAATGCCTGCAGGCTCGGGATCACCGAACCCATCATCTGCACCACGATGGAGGCCGAGATGTACGGCACCACGCCGAGCGCGAACACCGAGAAGCGTGCCAGTGAGCCGCCCGAGAACATGTTGAACATGTTCATCAGGCCGCCGCCCTGCTCGATCAGGCTCGTCATGGCTTCCGGGTTGACACCCGGGACCGGGATGAAGGAACCGAGACGGAAAACGATCAGCGCACCAATCACGAAGAAGATGCGCTGACGCAGTTCCGTCAGCTTGCCGAGCGATCCGAGCGATGTGCCCTGGGCTGACGCCACGTGATTACTCCACGCTGCCGCCGGCAGCTTCGATCGCCGCCTTGGCGCCGGCCGTGGCCAGCACGCCCGACAACTTCACCGCACGGCCGATCTCGCCCTTGGCGACGACCTTGACCTTCTTGGCGCGGCTGTCGATCAGACCGGCCTGATGCAGGACGATCGCGTCGATCACGTCGGCCTTCAGGGTGGCCAGCTGATACAGGAACACTTCCTGGCTCTCGGCCTTCTTCAGCGAGCGGAAGCCTACCTTCGGCAGGCGGCGCTGCAGCGGCATCTGACCGCCTTCGAAGCCGTACTTGTGGGTGCCGCCCGCGCGGGCGTGCTGACCCTTGTGACCGCGACCGGCGGTCTTGCCCAGGCCCGAACCGATACCGCGACCCACGCGAAGGCGGGTCTTGCGGGCACCGGCGGCCGGCTTGATGTCGTTAAGACGCATGGTGATTACTCCTCAACCCGCACGAGGTAATAGACCGTGTTGATCAGGCCACGCACCTGCGGGCTGTCCTTCAGTTCACGGACGTCGTTGAGCTTGTTCAGGCCGAGCGCCTTGACGCTCAGGCGATGACGGCTCTGCACACCGCGCAGGCCCTTGACCAGGCGCACGCGCACGGTGGCGGCGGTTTCGTTCTTAGCCATTGCCCAGCACCTCTTCAATGGTCTTGCCGCGCTTGGCAGCGATCTGCTTCGGCGAGGCAACGGCCTGCAGGCCCTTGATGGTCGCGCGGACCAGGTTGATCGGGTTGCGCGAACCGACGGCCTTGGCCAGCACGTTCTTCACGCCCACCACTTCCAGCACGGCGCGCATGGCGCCGCCGGCGATGACGCCGGTACCTTCGGAGGCCGGCTGCATGAACACGCGGGCCGCGCCGTGGTTGGCCTTGATGGCGTACCACAGGGTGCCGTTGTTCAGATCGATGCTCACCATGTTGCGGCGGGCGCGGTCCATGGCCTTGGAGATGGCGACCGGCACTTCACGCGCCTTGCCATAGCCGAAGCCCACGCGACCTTCGCCATCGCCGACCACGGTCAGCGCGGTGAAGCTCATCTGGCGGCCACCCTTGACGGTCTTGGCCACGCGGTTGACGGCAATCAGCTTCTCGAGCAGGCCGTCCGAATTTTCGCGATCGGTAGAAGACATGTTCTTTTCCGTATGCCTGGCGAACCAGGACTTTTGCTTGCGGCTGGGCCGCTTGGAGTTGTGGGTACTACACGTGGCTTCAAGTGCCGGGCCAACCCGGCACTCGATGCCAACCGGCTTAGAACTTCAGGCCGGCTTCGCGGGCCGCATCGGCCAGCGCCTTGATACGACCATGGAAGCGGAAGCCCGAGCGATCGAACGCCACGGACTCGATACCGGCGGCCAGGGCACGCTCAGCCACGGCCTTGCCGACAGCGGCGGCGGCGGTGAGGTTCTTGGTGCCCTTCAGGCCTTCGGCCACCGACTTCTGCACGGTGGAAGCAGCTGCGACAACGTTCTGACCGTCGGCGGCGAACACCTGCGCGTACAGGTGCTGACCGGTGCGATGGACCGACAGGCGAGCCACACCGAGCTTGCGGATGTGGGAGCGAGTGGCCTTGGCGCGGCGCAAGCGGGATTCGTTCTTGTTCATCGTCATAATTCCTGGAAACGGATCGGCAAGTAGCTTTGTGTAGATGCGCCCTGCTTTTCTTGAAGAGTGCGGCCATGGTTGGCCGCTTCCACATGCAGGGACAGCGTACTAACTCGCTTTATGCCTTCTTGGCTTCCTTCAGGGTGATCTTCTCGCCCGAGTAGCGGACGCCCTTGCCCTTGTACGGTTCCGGCGGGCGGATCGCACGGATCTTGGCGGCCACTTCGCCCACGCGCTGCTTGTCCGTACCCTTGATCAGGATCTCGGTCTGCGACGGGGTTTCGATGGTGATGCCTTCCGGAGCGTCGAACACGACCGGGTGCGAGAAGCCCAGGGCGATGTTCAGCGACTTGCCGGCCATCGAGGCACGGTAGCCCACGCCGACGAGCTCGAGCTTGCGCTCATAACCGTCGGACACGCCCTTGACCATGTTGGCCAGCAGCGCGCGCAGCGTGCCGCCGAACTTGTCGTCGGCGCCCTCGGCGACGGCGATGTTCGCCACGCCGTTGTCGATGGAAACGGATGCGCCCGGCAAGGCGTGGGTCGCCAGGGTGCCCTTCGGGCCCTTGACGGTGATGCCGTTGGCGTTCGAGGTGATCTCAACGCCCTTCGGCAGGGTAATCGGCTGTTTGGCAACGCGGGACATCGTCGGCTCCTTATGCGACCTGGCCGATGACTTCGCCGCCCAGACCCTTGGCACGGGCCTGCGCGTCGGTCAGCAGACCGGCGGAAGTCGAGATGATCGAGATACCCAGGCCACCGAGGACCTTCGGCAGCTCGTCCTTGCCGCGGTAGACGCGGAGGCCGGAGCGGCTGACACGGGTAATGGACTCGATGGCCGGACGGCCTTCGAAATACTTGAGCTTGATCTCGAGCACCGGCTTGCCTTCCACGCTGGAAGACTTGGCGTCGAGGATATAGCCCTCGTTCTTGAGAAGATTGGCGATGGCCACCTTCAGCTTCGACGACGGCATGTTTACGGTCTGCTTGCCCGTGAGCTGGGCGTTGCGGATGCGCGTAAACAGATCGGCGATGGGATCAGTCATGCTCATGAAAACATCCTTCAGAGTGCACCGATATCCGAAAAACCGGAAATCAATTGAGTTGTGTGCCGGCAAAGACGCCAGCCTGCGGAGCGCAGACTATCGACTATAGCAGCATTTTTCCGACTTTGCGAACTTCGGCGCGTAATCGCACCAACAGCGGCAGGCCGGAAGGCCTGCCGCCGCTTCGAGCGAGGGAGGGTTTGCACCCGCCCTGCCCCGTTTTGGGTCTTACCAGCTGGCCTTGCGCAGGCCAGGAACGTCGCCACGCATGGTGGCTTCGCGCAGCTTGTTACGGCCGAGGCCGAACTTCTGGTACACGGCGCGCGGACGGCCGGTCAGCGCGCAGCGGGTACGCTGGCGAGCCGGGCTGGCGTCACGCGGCTGCTTCTGCAGCTTGGCCTGGGCTTCCATCTTCTCCTCGTAGGAGGCGGTGGGGCTCAGCACAATCGCCTTCAGTTCGGCGCGCTTGGCGGCGTACTTCTTGACGAGCTTGGTCCGCTTGAGGTCGCGGTTAACCATCGAGGTCTTGGCCATGTGTCTCTCGCGACTCTCTTAGTTGCGGAACGGGAAGCTGAAGGCTTCCAGCAGCGCCTTGGCTTCTTCGTCGGTCTTGGCGGTGGTGGTGATGGAGATGTCCATGCCACGCATCGCGTCGACGGCGTCGAAGTCGATTTCCGGGAAGATGATCTGTTCCTTGATGCCGAAGTTGTAATTACCACGGCCGTCGAAGGCACGACCCGACACACCACGGAAGTCGCGCGTACGCGGCAGCGAGATGTTGATCAGGCGATCAAGGAATTCCCACATCTGGGCGCGGCGCAAGGTGACCTTGCAACCGATCGGCCAACCGTCGCGGATCTTGAACGAGGCCACCGACACGCGGGCCTTGGTCTGGATCGGCTTCTGGCCCGAGATCTTGGCCATGTCGGCCACGGCGTTCTCAAGCACCTTCTTGTTGCCGGCCGCTTCGCCCACGCCCATGTTCAGCGTGATCTTGGTGATGCGGGGAACCTGCATCACGTTCTGGTAACCAAAACGCTCGGTGAGCTTCTTGATGACCTGGTCTTTGTAAAACGTTTCGAGACGCGTCGTCATAACGAAAGATTCCTTACGCGTCCACAACTTCGCCGTTGGACTTGAACACGCGCACCTTACGCCCATCAGAGAGCGTCTTGGCGCCAACGCGTTCACCCTTGCCCGTGGCGGAGTTGAACAGCTGGACGTTGGAGATGTGGATCGAAGCCTCACGCTCGACGATGCCGCCAGCCTGGTTGGCCTGCGGATTCGGCTTGGTGTGACGCTTGACCAGGTTCACGTTGGAGACGAACACGCGGTCGCCATCAACGCGCAGCACGTCGCCGCGCTGACCCTTGTTCTTGCCGGTGATCACGAGGACCTGATCACCCTTGCGGATACGGTTCATGGTCTAGTCTCCGCTCAGAGCACTTCGGGCGCGAGCGAGACGATCTTCATGAACTTCTCGCTGCGCAGCTCGCGAGTGACCGGCCCGAAGATACGGGTGCCGATCGGCTCGAGCTTGTTGTTGAGGAGGACCGCTGCGTTGCCGTCGAAACGGATCAGCGAGCCATCGGGACGGCGCACACCCTTGGCGGTACGAACCACCACGGCGTTGTACACCTCGCCCTTCTTCACCTTGCCGCGGGGGATGGCATCCTTCACGGTGACCTTGATCACGTCACCGATCGCGGCGTAACGGCGCTTGGAGCCGCCGAGCACCTTGATGCACATCAGTTCGCGGGCGCCGCTATTGTCAGCCGCGGAAAGCGTGCTTTGCATCTGGATCATGTCTGCACCCTCCCTTAGACGTTAGCGCGCGTGATGATTTCGACCACGCGGTGATGCTTGGTCTTGGACAGAGGACGGCATTCCGCGATGCGGACCAGGTCGCCTTCGTTGGCTCCCAGGTCGTCCTGCGCGTGCAGCTTGGTCGAACGACGGATGATCTTGCCGATCAGCGGATGCTGTTCCTGGCGCTCGATCAGGACCGTCACGGTCTTGTCCATCTTGTTGCTGATGACGCGGCCCTCGAGGGTGCGCGTCTGCTTCTGGTTGTCGCTCATATCGGCCGTCCCTTACTTCTTGCCGCCGAGCACGAACTTCGTGCGGGCGATGTCGCGCCGAACGCGGCGCAGCTGGTGCGGCTGGTTGAGCTGGCCGGTGCCCTTCTGCATGCGCAGATTGAACTGCTCCTTGCGCAGGTCCAGCAGGTGCTTATTCAGCTCTTCGGCCGTCTTGTTGGTCAGATCTTTGATGGCCATATCACATCACCGCCCGGGTCACGAATTGGGTCTGGACCGAGAGCTTGGCAGCGGCAAGGCGGAAAGCCTCGCGTGCGGTCGCCTCGTCGATACCCTCGATTTCATACAGCATGCGGCCCGGCTGGATCGGCGCGACCCAGTATTCGACGCCACCCTTACCGGCACCCATTCGGACTTCGATGGGCTTCTTGGTGATGGGCTTGTCCGGGTACACGCGGATCCACAGCTTGCCGCCGCGCTTGACGAAGCGGGTGATGCAGCGACGACCGGCCTCGATCTGGCGCGCGGTGAGCGCGCCGAACGTGGTGGCCTTCAGGCCGAATTCGCCAAAGCTGACGAGGTTCGAGCTGAATGCCAGACCGTCGTTGCGGCCCTTGAACTGCTTACGGAATTTGGTTCGCTTGGGTTGCAGCATGGCAACTCTCCTTACTTCGCCGTCCGCTCGCGGCGGCCTTCACCGCCCTCGCGACGCGATTCACGACGACCCTCGCCACCCTCACGGCGCGGCTGGGACTGCTCTTCCTTCGGCTCCTGGTTGACCTGGGACAGATCGAAGATCTCGCCCTTGTAGATCCACACCTTGATGCCGATGATGCCGTAGGTGGTCTTCGCCTCGGCGAAGCCGTAGTCGATGTCCGCACGCAGCGTGTGCAGCGGGACGCGACCCTCACGAGCCCATTCGGAACGAGCAATCTCGGCGCCGTTCAGACGGCCAGAGACATTGATCTTGATGCCCAGGGCGCCCAGGCGCATCGCGTTGCCAACCGAGCGCTTCATGGCGCGGCGGAACATGATGCGACGCTCAAGCTGCTGCGCGATCGACTCGGCAACCAGCTGCGCGTCCAGCTCGGGCTTGCGCACTTCGCTGACATTGATGTGCGCCGGAACGCCCATCATGTCGCTGACTTCCTTGCGCAGCTTCTCGATGTCCTCGCCCTTCTTGCCGATCACCACGCCCGGCCGGGCGGTGTGGATCGTCACGCGCGCGGTCTTGGCCGGACGCTCGATGAGGATCTTCGAAATGCCGGCCTGGGCCAGCTTCTTGCGCAGCATCTCGCGAACCTTCAGATCGGCGGCGAGGTACTGGGCGTATTCGCCCTTATTGGCGTACCACTTCGAGTTCCAGTCCTTGGCAATGCCGAGGCGGATACCGGTGGGATGAACTTTATGACCCATCGTCTATGTCCTCTTAGTTGCCAACGACCACAGTGATGTGGCTCGTGCGCTTCAGGATGCGGGAACCGCGGCCCTTGGCGCGGGCATACATGCGCTTCATCGCCGGACCTTCGTCGACAAAGATGCGCGAGACCTTCAGCTCGTCGACGTCAGCGCCGAGGTTGTTCTCGGCGTTGGCGACGGCCGACAGCAGCACCTTGCGAACAATGTGCGCGGCCTTCTTGTTGGTGAAATTGAGCACGTCGCTGGCACGGCCCACGGGCATACCGCGGACCAGGTCAGCTACCCAGGCGTGCCTTCTGCGCCGAAATGCGGGCGCTGCGCAGGATCGCTTTGGCTTCAGTGCTCATCACTTGCCCTTCTTGTCGCCGCCATGGCCCTTGAAGGTACGGGTCACCGCGAACTCGCCGAGCTTATGCCCGACCATGTTCTCGTTGACCAGCACGGGGACATGCTGACGGCCGTTGTGGATGGCGATGGTCAGGCCAACCATCTCCGGGAGGATCATCGAACGACGCGACCAGGTCTTGATCGGACGCTTGTTATTGGCGGAAACGGCGGCTTCCACCTTCTTTACGAGGTGCAGGTCGACGAACGGACCTTTCTTTAGAGAGCGCGGCATAGTCGTTTCCTATTACTTGCGGCGACGCACGATGAACTGCTGCGTGCGCTTGTTGTTGCGGGTCTTGTAACCCTTGGTCGGCGTGCCCCACGGGCTGACCGGATGACGGCCGCCGGAGGTACGGCCTTCACCACCACCGTGCGGATGGTCGACCGGGTTCATGACAACACCGCGGACGGTCGGACGGATGCCGAGCCAACGCTTGGCGCCGGCCTTGCCGAGCTTCTTCAGGCTGTGCTCGCTGTTGCCGACTTCACCGATGGTGGCGCGGCAGTCGACCGGCACCTTGCGCATTTCGCCGGAGCGAAGACGCAGGGTGGCGTAGCCGGACTCGCGGGCCACCAGCTGGACCGAGGCACCGGCGGAGCGTGCGATCTGCGCACCCTTGCCCGGCTTCATCTCGATGCAGTGGATGGTCGAACCGACCGGGATCGAACGCAGCGGCAGGCTGTTGCCGGCCTTGATCGGCGCATCGCTGCCCGACACCAGGCGGTCGCCCACCTGCACGCCCTTCGGCGCGATGATGTAGCGGCGCTCGCCGTCGGCGTAGCACAGCAGCGCGATGTGCGCGGTGCGGTTCGGATCGTATTCGATGCGCTCGACGCGGGCGGCAATGCCTTCCTTGTCGCGCTTGAAGTCGATGATGCGGTAACGCTGCTTGTGACCGCCGCCCTGGTGACGGACCGTGATGCGACCGTAATGGTTACGGCCGCCGTTCTTGGTCTTCGCCTCGGTCAGGGCCGCGTACGGCGCGCCCTTGTGGAGACCTTCGGTGCGCACGCTGACTGCGTCGCGGCGTCCGGGGGAGGTCGGCTTGTGAGTGATCAGTGCCATCTCAATTCAACTCCTGGCTCAGGCCTTGGTCGACACGTCGATGGTCTGGCCATCGGCGAGGCGCACATAGGCCTTGCGCTTGCCCTGGCGGCTGCCAGCGCGGAAACGGAAGGACTTGACCTTGCCCTTGGCGTTGACGAGGTTCACCTGCTCGACCTTGACGTCGAACATCTGTTCCACCGCAGCGCGGACATCGGCCTTGGTTGCCTCGGGGGCAACCACGAATACGTACTGGTTCTTCTCAGCCAGGCGAGCTGCCTTTTCCGAGATGTGCGGCGCGCGCAGCGTATTCAGGATGCGTTCGTTGCTCATGCCAGCCACTCCTCGATCTTCTTCACCGCATCGACGGTCATGACGATGTGGTCCGAACCGACCAGGCTGACCGGGTTCAGCGCCAGCACGTCCACGACGTGGATGTACGGGATGTTGCGCGCGGCCAGGAAGGTGGCCTCGTTGGCGTCTTCCGACACCAGCAGCACGCGGCCGGAAACCTGCAGCTCGGCCAGCTTGGCGACCATCGCCTTGGTCTTGGGGGTGTCGATGCCGAAGCTTTCGACCACCTTCAGACGACCCTGGCGGTTCAGTTCCGACAGGATGGAGCGGATCGCAACGCGGTAGGCCTTGCGGTTGACTTTCTGCTCGAAGCTGCGCGGCTTGGCAGCGAACGTGACACCACCGCCCACGAAGATCGGAGCGCGGTAGTCGCCGTGACGAGCGCCGCCGCCCTTCTGCTTCTTGAACTTCTTCGTGGTACCCGACAGCTCACCACGCGACAGCTGGGCCTTGGTACCGGCGCGACCGCCGGCCTGGTAGGCCACCACCACCTGGTGAATCAGTGCCTGCTTGAACTCGCCGCCGAACACTTCGTCCGACACGCTGAGCGGCTTGGCGCCAATGACATTCAGTTCCATGGCGTCTCTCCTCAACCCTTGGTCGTCGGACGGATGACGACGTCGCCGCCGGTAGCACCCGGCACCGCGCCCTTCACCGCGATCAGATGACGCTCGGCGTCGACCTTGACCACTTCCAGGCCCTGCTGGGTGCGGTTCACCGCGCCCATGTGGCCTGCCATCTTCTTGCCCGGGAACACGCGACCCGGGGTCTGGCGCTGACCGATAGAACCCGGCGCGCGATGCGACAGCGAGTTACCGTGGGTCGCGTCGCCCATGGTGAAGTTGTGGCGCTTGATGGTGCCCTGGAAGCCCTTGCCCTTCGACACGCCGGCGACGTCAACGATCTGACCCACCGAGAACACGTCGTCAGCCTTGATCTCGGCGCCCACGCTGTACTTGCCGAGATCGTCGGCAGACACGCGGAACTCCCACAGACCACGACCCGGCTCAACCTTCGCCTTGGCGTAGTGACCCTTCAGCGGCTGGGTCAGCAGGCTGGCGCGCTTGACGCCCGCCGCGACCTGCACAGCGCTGTAACCATCGTTATCTTCCGTCTTCAGCTGCGTAACGCGATTCGGGGTGGCTTCAATCAGCGTCACCGGAATCGAGCGTCCGTCTTCAGTGAAGAGTCGGCTCATGCCGCACTTGCGGCCAACCAGTCCGATACTCATCTTCGTATCCTGTCTATCGCTCAACCGAGCTTGATCTGAACGTCAACGCCAGCGGCGAGATCAAGCTTCATGAGCGCGTCCACGGTCTTGTCGTTGGGGTCGACGATGTCGAGCACGCGCTTGTGCGTACGGGTCTCGTACTGGTCGCGGGCATCTTTGTCGACGTGCGGCGACACCAGAATGGTGTAACGCTCGATCTTGGTCGGGAGCGGAATCGGGCCGAGAACCGTAGCGCCGGTGCGCTTGGCCGTCTCGACGATTTCGCTGGCCGAACGGTCGATCAGACGATGATCGAACGCCTTGAGCCGGATGCGAATCTTTTGGTTCGCCATAAACCGTGTCCTGTTATCGAAAGAACAAATTCTGTGAACCGGATGGGCTTCTCACCCATCCGCACAACCCATTTACTGCGGTGCTGCAGGCCATCGCGACGGGCGAAAAACCGCGCCACGAACTGGCCTTAAAAGACTAGGCAGGCCCTAAACGGGCCCGCCCAGACGAAAAAGTATAAAACGCGCGAAATGGCCAGGTCAACAAAGCGTCACGCTTCGTCGCCCAAGCCCTTTCTTGCGTATTGGCCATCCCGGCCAGCGAACTCGAAGCACTTCCTGTGCCTCATTTCGCTGTAAGGTCGGCGGTCCGTCTATGGACCATCGACAGGCAAGATTGAAACTATAACCGTAAAACCGACCAAAGGAAAGTACTTTCCTTCGGTCGGTAAAGCCGCTCGCTGGCGCTAGCTGTAAAACCGGCAGCTTCGCTGCCTGCAAACAGTAAACAGGGACCAGCCTCAGCTCTTACCTTTTTACTGTTTACCTTTTACAGCCCGCCCCGAAAGGGGCGGGCGAC
>NZ_BCPR01000071.1 GCF_016586165.1 Dyella sp. EPa41
CACGCGGCTGCGGTCGATGCCAAGCTCGCGCAAGCACGCCATCGCCTGTGAGCCGAAGGCCTCGTTGATCTCCACCACGTCCATATCGTCGATGCGAAGACCGGCGCGTTGCAGTGCCTTGCGTGTCGCCGGCACCGGGCCCATGCCCATCAGTTCGGGTTCCACGCCGGCAATGGCGGTGGACTTGATACGCGCGAGCACGTCCAGCCCGTGACGCTCGGCAAACGCCGACGAGGTGACCAGCACGGCCACCGCGCCGTCCGTCAACGGCGAAGCGGTGCCGGCGGTCACCGTGCCGCCGAACGCAGGTTTCAGCGCGGCCAAGCCTTCCAGCGTGGTCTGCGGACGCAGGCACATGTCGTGGTCCACCACGATGCCCTCGGGCGTGGTCACGGCGACGAGTTCATCGCGCAGGCGTCCGGCGGACTGTGCAGCGGCCGCCTTCTGTTGCGATTCCAGTGCGAGCTGCTCCTGGTCGGCGCGGGAGACGCCATATTTCTTTGCCACGTTCTCCGCCGTCTGGCCCATCGTCACATAGGCTTCAATGCCGATTTCCGCGCCGTGGTGTCCCGGGCTCGCGAACCGCGGATTGGGCGAATAGCTGAGGCCGCCCTGCGGCACCATGCTCATGCTTTCCACGCCCGCGGCCATGAAGGCCTCGCCGGCGCCGATGGCGATCTGTCCCGCGGCCATGTGGATCGCATACATCGACGAGCCGCAGAAGCGATTCACCGTGGCGCCGCCGAGTTCGATCGGCAGGCCGGCGAGCAGCAGCGCGATGCGCGCGACATTGTCACCTTGCGCCCCCTCGGGGTAGGCGCAACCCATCAGCACGTCCTCGATCAGGCGCGGGTCCAGTCCGGATCGCTGCACCAGCGCCTTGAGCGTGATGGCAGCCAGGTCATCCGGGCGCATGGTGGCGAGAGGGCCCTTGCGGGCAAAGGCGAAAGGCGTGCGGACATAGCCCGCGATGACAGCGTCGTTCATGGGTGGCATCCGGTGGGGAGGGAAGTCTTGCTCGGGGCCGCGGAAGGATGGCGAGCTGTTGCCCGTAAGGCGCCCGCTTCATGGAGGAATTCGATCAGCGCTCGAACACCAGCAGCGTGGACGTCGCGGTGCCGTACAGACGCCCGCCCGCGTCCATCAGGCTGGCTTCGGCGAATGCCACGCGGCGGCCGAGGGTGCGCACGCGTCCTTCGGCCCGCACGCGGCCGGTCTCGTGCGTCATCGCCTTGTGGAAGGCGACCTTGAGTTCGAGCGAGGTGTAAGCCTGGTTGGCCGCCAGTCTGGTATGCACGGCACAGCCGCAGGCCGAATCGAGGAGGGTCGCGAAATAGCCGCCGTGCACGACGCCCATCGGGTTGAACGCATGAGGACCAGGCACGCCTTCGAAGGCAGCGAAGCCGTCGTCGACGTCGACGAGGTCGAAGTCCAGCGAATCACCGATGCCGGGCCGCTTGCCCGAGTCGATCAAAGCCCGCAGCAAGGCCAGGCCGCCGAGACCTTGGCCGATGCCGGTAGTCGTCATGTCCATGCGTGGCCTCCAGAGCCTTTGGTTCATTTATATGTCGATCATAATATTATTCAAGGGGGCTGACCGTCCCATGGCGGATGAGAAGGCGGTGCGCATTCCGGTGGGCGGGCTCGGGCCGACGAGCGAAGCGGTCGGGTGGTCGCGGGATGGCCGGGGGATCAGCCGCGCGAGGCGCCCGATCCCTCAAGTGGCGAAGCCATGGGCCGGCACCGTGGCCAGGGGGAACCGATCAACGATTCACGTAGATGGGGTTGCCGTACAGCCAAGGCGCGCCATCGGCGCCGCGCACTTCCACGCGCAGCCAGTGAGGCTTGCCATCGGAGGTCCAGTCGAAGGCGAGACTGGCTTCGTCACCGACAAGCTTGCCGTCGTCGGCCAGGGGCAGCGGCTTGCCGTCCAGCAGGGCCACGGCGCGTGCGCCGGCGACATGGCTGGCGCGAATGGCGACGCGCACGACGCTGCCGCTTTTCGCCTGCAGCGAATCGCCCATGGCAGCCTCGGTTCCGGCGTTGCGCGCCTGGTATTCGAGCACGCGATCGCTCGTACCCTGCACGTCCACGAAGGCATGCCCCGCGCGCAGCCCGTCGAGAATCGCGGGCATCGATAGTGCATCGGCGTGCACCACCGTGGTGGGCCGGCCGATGGTGCTGGAACCGGGGCGCGCCTCGGTGGCGGTGCCGTTGTGGTTGTCGCTGCCGCCGATGCCAGTGACGCGATAGCCCGCACTGAGCTGTTGCTCCCAGTAGGGGATGCCCGAAAGCGGTGAGCCGGCGTCGCTGTCGTTGACGATCTCCACCGCCTGCACCTTGCGCATGTCGATCGCGGGCGATGCCGTCCAGCCACAGCCCATGCAGATCTCGCCGCTCGGGCGGACCGCATGGTTGATCGACAACAGCCCGTGCGTGCGCGCAGCGGCATCGGCCACGGCGTTCCAGTCGGGCACCTGCGTACTGCCCACGCGAAAATCAAGCGGTTCGGTGCTGCCGATGAGGTTGGCATGACCGGTGAACGTGGTGATCTCGCGCCCCGGTATCAGCAGCAGCTGGTCGAAATAGGGTTGCAGCTCGCGCATCGCGTCGACGTGCGAGACGGTGTTGTGGTCGGTGATGGCAATGAAGTCCAGGTGCTTGGCCACCGCCGCCTGCACGGTGAGGAACAGCGGACAGGACACGCGCTTGCCGCGCTGGCTGTCGCATTGGCCATCGCTGTGCGCGGTATGCATGTGCAGGTCGCCGCGATACCAGGCGGCACCTTCGCGCAGCGGCGGGTTGAGCACGTCCGGCTTCCACGCCGGATCGCCCGCATGGCCGAACCAGATCTTGACGTCATAGGGCGTGCGCGCGTTCGCGCGCACATTGGGCAAACCCAGCAGCAATTGCCAGCGGCCCGGACGAATGGCGCCCGGCAGGTACGAGGGCGTGGCATCGGTGGCCGATACCGTGAACAGTCGCTTGGTGCCGCCGCTCCAGCCGCGGAAACCGTCCTGTCCGCGGAAGCCGTCGGGGCCAAGCAGGCCCAGGTCAATCGTGGTGTGGTCGGCCTTGTTGTCGTAGTCGAACTGCACGGTGATGCGCGTGGTGCCGGCCGGCACATCGAAGGGCACCGGGCGATAGGTCTGGTTGTCCTTGCCCGTCACTTCGCCATGCAGGCTGAGGTCGGGCTTGTCCGCGGCATCGGCATGGGCCAGCGGGGCCGCAGCGAGGGCCAGCAAGAGCAGGGCAGGGTGACGACGCATCAGGGTTTTCCTTGCGGCGAACAAACCGCCGCGTTCAGGCGTGGCGTGCAGCGGGCGACCGCCGCATCGGGAAAGGCGACGCGATACGGGCCAAAGCGCGCATCGGGAACCATGTAATCCGTCGACACGTATTGCGCACCGCTGGCGAGCGCGGCCTCGCGTCGGCTGGCGTCATTGCGACGCGCTTCGCGCGTATCGGCATCGGCGCGCGTGCGTACCATGTAGCCGGCGTCGACGTCGCGGCGGATACGTCCGCTTTCCGCCAGCGGATCGTTGAGCGTGAGGTACGCCGCCGCGGGCGAGCCTTCGTCCGTGTTGACGAAGGCCACGCGCCCCTCGAGCGAATGCCGGGCGCCGCGATAGATCGCCACCTTGGCGGCATCCTCATCCAGCACGAAAAACACCTTGCCGCGCGCATTCCCCAGCGTCGGCCACCGGCCGGCGAGTACCGCGTCGCGTAGCGTAGGCTGCCTGCCTTGCACGTCATCGGGAACGACCAGCTCGTTCGGTGCAAACACGCTGCGTATCTCCGCATCCATCGCGTCGAACGCCGCCGGGGTGAAGGGCAGGGGATCCACGGCGCCGGGGCCGCCATGACCGTCCTTGGCATTGAGCAGCAACATGATGGGCACATGCCGCGGATGGGCCTGCGACCAGCGGCGAATGATCTTCAGGCAGTCGACGAAGACCTGGCAGGAGCTGCGGAAATCGATATCCGCCAGATGCATCACCTTGAAGCCGGGTTTGCCCATGTCGGCGGCGATCGCGGCCGGCCACGGCGAAGGCGCATAGCCCTTGCGCAGCGCGCCGGGCGGATGCGCGTAGCGACCGCCTTGCGGGTCATGGTAGATGTCCAGCTCCAGCGTGCGGGCACCGCGATCCAGCTGCACGTCGAGCGGGGGATGCGCGTAGTCGAGGCCTTCGGCGCCGTATGCATCGCGGCCGTGGTGCGCGGCCCACTCCCCGGGCGGCATCGCCTGCTTGTAGCTGTTGTGCGTGCCGATCGCCTGCAGCTGGTTCATGCGCAGCGTGCGATCGAGCGCGGCGATATCGCACCCTGGCGCGGGCTGTTCGAGGTCGCACAGGGGGTGCGCCATGGCGAAGGCCGGGCTCAAGACGAGCCCGGCCATCAGCCACTGCCATCGGCGCGTCGATGCCGCCATCCGTCAGAATCGGTACATGATCGCGAAGCGATACGCGCGGCCCAGGATCGGGCGGGCGATGAAGGTGTTCGCACCGGCATCGGCGCTCTGCAGCTCGCCGGCGCGCGGATTGCCTTCGGTGAGGCCCAGCGAGTTGGTGAGGTTGTCGCCGTACAGGTACAGCGAGCAGTTCTGCGTGACGTCGTAGCGCGCGCTGGCGCTCCACACGTCGTACGAGGGCAGGCGAACGGAGTTGGCGGTATCGACGTAGCGCTCGCCTTCGTATTCGTACGCCACCTGCAGGCGCAGCTTGCCGTTCAGCAGGTTGACGCCCGGCACCACCCGGTAGCTCACCTTCGGCACGCGGATCAGCTGGTTGCCCACGTAGTCGCGCAGCACCGGCGCGCCGTTGACGATTTCGGTGTAGCGCAGGCCCTGGTACTTCGGATCCTGGTAGGTGGCGGTCAACTGCACGTCGAAGAACTGGCTCGGGAACCATGAGCCTTCCAGCTCCAGGCCCTTGGTCTTGGTGTCCGCGTAGCCCTGCTGCACCGTGGAGGTGTTGGAGGTGGCGTTGAACACGTAGTTGCTGAAGCCGACGTTGTTATACTTGGTGTAGAACGCCGTGGCGTACACGTCGAACTGGCGGTCGGTGTACTTGTAGCCGACTTCGCCCAGATCCATCGTCTGGGTGATCGGCGTCGCCGTGGGGCTGGTGATGTAGGAGCTCAGGTTCGGCAGGCGGAAGGTCGGCGTCCATCGCGCGAACACGCCCGAGTTGGGCGTGAACTGCCAGTTCGCGCCCAGCGTCCAGCCCAGCTTGCTGAAGGTATGGTCATACGGCACGAACACGCCGGTGCCGTCGAGGATATTGGACGTGGCGAAGGTGCCCTGGTTCACCGTGTGCTTGGTCTCGGTCTGGCCGCGCGTATTCACCTGCTCCCAGCGGGCGCCGCCGTCGATGCGAAGGTTGTCCGTCACCTGCCATTCGTCGGAGAGGTAGAACGCGTTGGTGGTGGACTTGCCGCCCGCGTGTTCCCACTCGTAGCCGTAGCGGTAGATGCCGTTGTCGGTGAGCTTGGCGATCGGCTGGCCCGCGGCATTCACCGCCACCAGGTCGAGCAGGCGTGCATTGTCCTGCGCATCGGTCAGGGCCACCGACGAATAGCGGCTGAAGTCCTGGTTGAAGTGCGCGTAGTAGTAGCCGAACGTCACGTCATGCGTCTGGCCGCCCAGCTCGAACTTGCGCAGGATGCGCGTGTCGTTGTCGAACTCGTTCACCGGCATGGTCACGCCGCGCAGGCCCGCCTGCACCACCAGCGCGTTGCCGTTCTGGTTGGCGAGATTGAACGCCTGGTTCGGGTTGTCCACGTAGCGCAGCTGCAGGCCGGCCGTGCCCGCGGGTAGGTAGTTCTTCACCGCGCCCTGCGCGGTCGCCAGGAACGCCGTGCCGCTCGACAGTGCGTTCGGGAAGACGCCGTTGCGCTGCGTATGCGTGTTGGAATAGCGGAACGCCTCGGCCAGCTTCCAGTCGTCGACCAGGTCATGGTCGAACTTGATCGTGACCTGGTCACGCTTGACGTGCGTACCTTCGGTATTGTCGAAGTCGTACAGGCTGCCGTCGCCCATCTTCATCTGGACGTGCTCGGTTTCCGGACCGGCGAGCGTGCCGTAGTTGCCGTCAACGCCTGGTACGGCGCGGATGTCGCCATTGGGCAGCGTGCGCATCGGGATGCCCAGGTACAGGGCGACCTTGTCGTCCATGTGCTTGTAGTCGACGCTGAAGCTGCCGTTCTCGAACTGCTTGGCAAGGTTGATGCGGATCTGTCCGCCGTCGTTGGCCGGAAACTGCGGATCGCGGATGCCGTTGTCCTTGCGGTAGAAGCCACCCATGGCGAGCTTCCAGCCGTCGCCCACCGGCGTGCCGACCCAGAAGTCGCCGCGCTCCATGCCGTAGTCGCCCACGGTGAACTTGAACAGGCCTTCGGCGGTGTCACCCACCTGGCGCGGAATGAAGTTGATCGCACCCGCCGGCGCATTGGAATAGAACACCGACGACGGACCGCCACGCACCACTTCGATGCGCTCGATGGTCTCGTCGAGGCGAAACGCCTGGTCGGCGTTGAGATAGCCCAGTGCCGGATCGTGCTGCACCGGCACGCCATCTTCCAGCAGGTTCACCGAGCCATAGCCGTCGACCGGAATGCCGCGCGCGCGGATGTTGCCACTGGCTTCACCACCGGAGGCTTCCACCCAGAAACCCGGCACCGACTTCATCGCTTCGGTGACCGAGGTCGGCGCCTGCATGCGCAGGCGGTCTTCGTCGATGGTGGTGATGGAATAACTGGTCTCGGCCTTCGTGCGCACGTCCACGCCGGAACGCGCCGTCACCACGATGCCGTCCAGGTTCTTGGCCTTGTCCTTCTCGGCCTGCGTCTTCTTGGTGTCGTTGTCGGGCGCGGACGCATCCTGCGCGTGCAGCGCGATGCTGCACAGGCTGACGGAGGCGAACAGGGCGAGGCGGATGGCGTGGGTGATGGGGCGGCAATGCACGGGGTTTGCTCCAGTGGCGGGGACAAGCCGTGCGTTCGTATGCATTTCCGTCCGCTGCGTCATGCGACGCCGCAGAAATGCGTGTCTAAATCGATTCAAATCCTGAACCAGACAAGCCCTGCACAGCGGGCCGGAAGACTAGGCTTGGCGAATGACAAGTTCGTGCGAAAAGCGTGACAGTTTCTTGCGAAATTTTTGATGTCTGCTACGGAAATGCGACATGTGTGATGCGGTTGGCATCGCGGGCGTCATGGCATGCCGGAATGCAGGGTGCCTGGCGATGGCATGCGGCACGACGGCGATGACTTCATGCACAGGCAAGCCCGCCGTGGCGGGAGCAGGCTGCGCGAGTCCACCGGGAGATCGTCATGCGCATGTGCACGTTGGGTTCGTTGGCCATCGCGGGCATCGCGTTCGGACCATCCGCCTTCGCCGGCGAGGCGCCCAGGGCGCTGCGGGACGAATTGCTGCGGACGACGCAGGCCCTGGTCGACGCTTTGCCGACGGGCAACCAGGAGGCATGGCGGCAGGCGCTCACCGAAGACGCCGTGGTCATCGATGAATTTGGCCGCATCGCGCACAAGACCGATACCGTGGCGTCGATCCATCCGTTCCCGAAGGGGCTCTCGGGCAGCATCGAACTGCGCGATGCGCACGTGCAGCAATACGGCGACACGGCGATCCTGCAGGTGGAGGAGTACGAGCGCGAAACGGTGTTCGGCCAGCAGTTCGTCGTGCGCTACCAGTCGCTGCTCACGTTCGTGAAGCAGGCCGGAGCGTGGAAGCTCGCCGGTTATGAGGATGTCACCCTGCCCACCGAACCGCCGAAGCTTGCCGTCGCGGATCTGGTCTTGGGGGATTACGAAGGCAGCTATCGCTACGCGCCCGAGCGCGCATGGAAGGTCAGCAGCGAACAGGGCGGATTGCGCGTGGTCACCCGGCCAGGCGCAACGCCGAACCTGCTGCAGCCGATCGGCAAGGACGTCTTCATGGGCAGTGACGACGAGCGGAATCTCTTCATTTTCCGGCGCGGCGCGGACGGCAAGGTCAATGCGCTGATCGAACGGCGCAAGTTCAACGACCTGCGCCTGGATCGCGCATCCGTCGCGGGCTAGCGCGTCAGGAAGAGAAGAACGTGGCGCTGAACATGGCGCTCAGCAGTTGCTGGGCGCGCTGGTCGGGCAGCTCGTTGGGCATCGAGTCGTTGAAGAAGCGCACGCCGTCGATGAGCGCCATGGTGCCGAAGGCAAGGTCACTGGCGGGCGCGGGCAAGGTCTTGCCCATCAGGTCGCAGAACTTCTCGATGAAGTAAGCGCACATGTCGCGCTTCTCCAGCAGCAGGGCGCTCAGGCGCGTGCGAAAACGCGCATCGCGCATGGCGTGCAGGCGCGCTTCCGCCCACAGCACGTAGCTGTTGTCGCCGCAATAGGCCTGCACATAGAACTTCGCGAGCTGCTTCTGCATGTCCCCGATCGACAGCTTGGAGTCGAGGATCTCCTGCAGGCCCTGCTGGATATCGGCGTGGTCGTGCTTCAACAGCTCGATGAACAGGTCGGTCTTGCTCTTGAAGTTCGAATAGAACGCGCCGCGGGTATAGCCGGCGTGGGCGGCGATGTCTTCCACGCTGGTGGCCGCCAGCCCCTTCTTGGCGATGACGACGGCCGCCGCCTCCAGCAGGCGCTGGCGGGTCTGGTCGCGGCTTTCTTCCCGGGTCAATCGCTTGCGTGCCATGGGCCGATGGTAACACGGGGCCGACGATTGCATCGGAATACACTTGCGATTTCAAATACAGATGTGTATTTGTATTCGTCACTGAATTGACCGCCCTCGCGCCGGCAAACCCCGCCGGCCGTCCCCAGGCACCCCCACGCAGGAGTTGGCACGTGACTTTCCGTAGTGATTTCCCGGCGGCCATGCCGGCCCGATACCGATGGCTGCCGCTCGCGCTGGCTGTCGCCGCCTTGCTCACCGCCTGCGGGAAGGGCAAGCCCGAGGCCGAAGCGGCCCGGCCGGTCATCGCCTTGCCGGTGCAGCCGGCCGACGGCCGGACCCAGCAGCCGTACCCGGGCGAGGTGCATGCCCGCTATGAAATGCCGCTGTCGTTCCGCGTGGGCGGACAGCTGGTGGCGCGCCAGGCGCACCTGGGCGACACGGTGAAGAAGGGGCAGGTGCTGGCGCAGCTGGACGATGCGGACGCGGCGCGTTCGCAGGCATCCGCGGCGGCCGCGTTGGACGCCGCGGAGCACCGCCTGGTCTTCGCCGCGCAGCAGCGCGACCGCGACGAGGCGCAGGCGAAGCAGAACCTGATCAGCCAGCTGCAGCTCGACCAGACGCACGACGCGTATGCCTCCGCGCTCGCGGCACGCGAACAGGCAAAGCAGCAACTGGCGTTGGCGCAGAACCAGTCGCGCTATACCTCGCTGGTCGCCGACCGCGACGGCAGCATCACCAGCGAGCAGGCCGACGTGGGACAGGTGGTGGCGGCAGGCCAGCCGGTGTTCGGTTTCGCGTGGTCGGGCGACCGCGACGTGTTCCTCGACGTGCCGGAAGATCGCCTCGCCGGCATCAGCATGGGGCAGCCGGCCACGGTGACCGTGCTGGCGCTGCCGGGCAGGACCTTCGCCGGCCATGTGCGCGATATCGCGCCGGCCGCCGATCCGCAGTCGCGCACCTACCGTATCAAGCTCGCGCTCGATCGGCCCGACGAACAGCTGCGCCTGGGCATGACGGCGCAGGCCAGCCTTTCCTCCATGCATGCCGAACGCGGCGTTCGTCTTCCGGCCACGGCCTTGTTTCACCAGGGCGAGAAGCCCGCGGTATGGGTGGTGCGTCCCAGCGATGGGACGCTCGAACTGCGCCCCGTCACCGTCGCGCGCTATGGCGAGCGCGAGGTGCTGGTGGGCGACGGCCTGCACGCGGGCGAGCGCGTGGTGATGCAGGGCGTGCATACCGTTTCTGCCGGCGAGAAGGTCCAACCCATCGCTCCGCCGCACCCGGAGGACGCGCCGCTATGAATGGGGAGGGCCGCTTCAATCTCTCCGCATGGACGCTGCGGCACCAGTCGCTGGTGTTCTTCCTGATGGTGATGGTGGCGCTGTTCGGCCTGCTGTCGTACAGCCGCCTGTCGCAATCGGAAGATCCGCCGTTCACCTTCAAGGTGATGGTGATCCAGACGTTCTGGCCGGGCGCCGATGCCAAACAGGTGCAAGAGCAGGTCACCGACCGCATCTCGCGCAAGCTGCAGGAGACACCGTCGATCGATTTCCTGCGCAGCTACTCGCGCCCCGGCGAATCGCTGATCTTCTTCAACATCAAGGATTCCGCCCCCGCGTCCAGCGTGCCCGACACTTGGTACCAGGTGCGCAAGAAGACAGCCGACATCGCGGCGCAGCTGCCGCAGGGCGTGCAAGGACCGTTCTTCAACGACGAGTTCGGCGACGTCTATACCAACATCTATGCGCTGGAAGGCGACGGCTTCACGCCGGCGCAGCTGCACGACTACGCCGACCAGTTGCGCGCCGAACTGCTGCGCGTGCCGGGCGTTGGCAAGGTCGATTTCCTCGGCGACCAGAACCAGCACGTGTACGTCGAGGTGACGAACGCGCGGCTTTCCAAGCTCGGCATCAGTCCGCAGCAGCTGGCGCAGGCGATCAACCAGCAGAACGCGGTGGCCGCGTCGGGCGTGCTGACCACGGCGGACGATCGTGTATTCGTCCGGCCCACTGGCCAGTTCGACAACGTGGATGCGCTGCGCGACATGTTGCTGCACATAGGCAACCAGACCTTCCGGCTGGGTGATATCGCCACCATCCACAAGGGCTATGACGATCCGCCGGGCCAGCAGATGCGTTTCATGGCGCAGCCGGTGCTGGGCATCGGCGTCACGATGCAGCCGGGCGGCGACGTCATCCATCTCGGCAAGGTGTTGGATACGGCCACGGCCTCGTTGCAGAAGCGCCTGCCGGCAGGGCTGAAGCTGTCCGAAGTCACCAGCATGCCGCACGCGGTATCGCATTCGGTGGACGACTTCCTGGAGTCGGTGGCCGAAGCGGTGGGCATCGTGTTGCTGGTGAGCCTGCTCAGCCTGGGCTTTCGCACCGGCATGGTGGTGGTGATCTCCATACCCTTCGTGCTGGCGGCCACGGCGCTGTGCATGGAGCTGTTCGGCATCGGCCTGCACAAGGTGTCGCTGGGCACGCTGGTGCTCGCGCTCGGCCTGCTCGTCGACGATGCCATCATCGCGGTCGAGATGATGTCGGTGAAGCTGGAGCAGGGCTGGACCCGCGTGCGCGCCGCCGCCTTTGCCTATACCAGTACCGCGTTTCCCATGCTCACCGGCACGCTGGTGACCGTGTCCGGCTTCCTGCCCATCGCGCTGGCGAAGTCGGGCACGGGCGAATACACACGGTCGATCTTCGAGGTATCCGCGATCGCCTTGCTGGTGTCGTGGCTTGCGGCCGTGATCGTGATTCCGCTGCTCGGTTACCACATGCTGCCGGAGCATCATCAGCGCGCGAAACCCGGACACGAGTGGTGGGCGCGCTGGCTGCCGCAGGGATGGAACGAGGCACGCCGCGCCCGCGCCGCGGCCATCGTGCACCACGAGGGCGACATCGAGATCTACGAGACGCCGTTCTACCTGCGGTTCCGCGGCTGGCTCGACTTCTGCCTCAGGAACCGCTTTCTGGTGCTGGGCGCGACGGTGGCGCTGTTCGTGGTGTCGCTGGCCGGCTTTGGCCTCGTCCCCAAGCAGTTCTTCCCCAGCTCGGACCGGCCGGAGCTGCTGGTCGACCTGCGTCTCCCCGAGGGCGCTTCGTTCGAGGCCACGCTGTCCCAGGTGAAGCGTTTCGAAGCCGTCATCAAGCATCGCAAGGAAATTGCCAACTACGTGAGCTTCGTCGGCTCCGGCGCGCCGCGCTTCTACCTGCCGCTGGACCAGCAGCTCGGGCAGCCGAACTTCGCGCAGTTCGTGATCACCGCGAAGGACGTGGAGCAGCGCGAGCAATTGGCGCGCTATCTCGACGGCATGCTGCCGCGCGACTTCGCCGCCGTGCGCACGCGCGTGAGCCGGCTGGAAAACGGCCCGCCGGTCGGTTTCCCGGTGCAGTTCCGCGTGCAGGGCGATGACATCGCCACGGTGCGGCGCATCGCCGACCAGGTGGCCGGCGTGATGCGCGCCGATCCGCAGACGCGCAATGTACAGTTCGATTGGGACGAGCCGGCGCAGCGGTCGGTGCGTTTCGAGATCGACCAGCACAAGGCGAGGCAGCTCGGTATCACCTCACAGGATATCGCCGGCTTTCTCGCCATGACGCTCTCGGGCACCACCGTGACCCAGTATCGCGAGCGCGACAAGCTGATCGCGGTGGACCTGCGCGCGCCCAAGGCGGATCGCGTGCATCCGGACCAGATCGAGCGGCTGGCGATTCCCACGCCCAACGGCACGGCGATCCCGCTGTCGCAATTGGGGCATGTGACCTGGGGCCTCGAATACGGCGTGATCTGGGAGCGCGATCGCCAGCCCACCATCAACGTGCAGGCCGATACCCGCAACGGCGCGCAGGGCCTGGACGTCACCAACGCCATCGACAGGAAGCTCGGCGACATCCGCAGCAAGCTGCCGGTGGGCTACCGCATCGAGGTGGGCGGTTCGGTCGAGCAGAACCAGAAGGCACAAGGTTCGATCAATGCGCAGATGCCGCTGATGGCGATCGCCGTGCTCACCTTGCTGATGATCCAGCTGCAGAGCATCGGCCGCACCTTCATGGTCGTCTTGACCGCGCCGCTGGGCATGATCGGCGTGATCGGGTCGCTGCTGTTGTTCCACCAGCCGTTCGGCTTCGTGGCGATGCTCGGCACGATCGCGATGCTGGGCATCATCATGCGCAATTCGGTGATCCTGGTGGACCAGATCGAGCAGGATATCCAGGCCGGTCACCCGCGCTGGGAGGCGATCGTCGGCGCCACCGTGCGACGCTTCCGCCCGATCACGCTGACGGCTGCCGCCGCCGTGCTGGCGCTGATACCGCTGCTGCGCAGCAACTTCTTCGGGCCGATGGCCACGGCGCTGATGGGCGGCATCACCGTCGCCACGGTGCTCACCTTGTTCTACCTGCCGGCGCTGTACGCGGCGTGGTTCCGCGTACGTGCCGACGAACCGGCGCAGGAGGTCGCGCCATGAAGCCCACACTGAAGATGACATGGCTCGCCGCCGCCATCACGCTGGCCGGCTGCTCGCTTGCGCCGCCGGCCAGGCCACCGGCCCCGCCATCCCCGGAGCACTACACGGCGGCTGCCGCGCCCGTGGACAGCGTGGAGGCGGGCGGCGTCGCGCAGCACATCGACACCGCCATGCACCCCGTGCGCGATTGGTGGCGGCTCTATGGCTCGGACACGCTCGATGCCTGGGTGGACGAAGGGCTGCGCAACAATGCGTCGCTGGACGCCACGCGGCACACGCTTGAAGCGGCGCACCAGCAGTTCCGCGCCCAGGTGGGCAACACGGCGTGGCCTTCGCTCGATGCGCAAGCGCAGGCGAGTCGCCAGCGCGATCTCGGGCTGCCGAAGCTCGGGCCACCGACCAGCATCTACAACGTCTATGCCGGCCAGCTTAGCCTCAACTACACCTTCGACCTGTTTGGTGCGACGCGCTATGGCATCAAGCAGGCCGCGGCGCAGGTGGACCAGCAGGCGTTCCAGCTGGACGGCGCGCGGCGTGCGCTTGCCGCGAACATCGTGATCACCGCCGTCAATGCCTCTTCGCTGGCCGAACAGCTGGCCGTCACCGCGCGGCTCGCCGCGTTGGCGCATGAGCAGGCCGAACTCACGGCGAAGTCCTACGCGCTGGGTGCGGCGTCGCACGACGATGTGCTGGCCGCGCAGCAGAACGCGGCGGCCATCGACGCGTCGCTGCCATCGTTGCGTTTCCAGGTCGAGCGCGCCCGGCACCTGCTGGCGGTGCTGATGGGGCGTACGCCGGACCAGGCCCCGGAGCCCTTGCCGCTGGCACGGCTGACGCTTCCCAGCCGGGTGCCGCTGAGCGTGCCCTCCGAATTGCTGAGCCAGCGGCCGGACGTGCGGGCCGCGGAAGCCGCGGTGCAAGCGGCATCCGCGCAGGTGGGTGTCGCCACGGCCAACATGTTCCCGCACCTCTCGCTGTCGGCGTCGCTGGGGTCGGCGTCCTTCAAGGACTCGCAGCTCTTCACCGGCTCCACCTCGATCTGGGGCGTGGGCTTGTCGTTGGCGCAGCCGATCTTCCATGGCGGCGCCCTGCGGGCGCAACGCAAGGCGGCGATCGCCGAGTACGACGCCAGCGTGTCGCAATACCGGCAGACCGTGCTCAACGCGTTCCAGAACGTCGCCGACACGCTCACGGCGTTGCAGCAGGATGCGCTTGCGCTGCAGGCGACGCAGGCCGCGTCCTCGGCGGCCGGGCAATCCCATGCCGACATGCAGTCGCGTTATCGGCTGGGCGCGGTGTCGTATCCGGCCACGCTGCTCAGCGAGCAGCGCTGGCAGAACGCGCGACTGACCGACATCCAGGCGGCGGCCGCGCGGCTGATCGACACAGCCGCGTTGTACCAGGCCATGGGCGAGGTGCCGGAAGCCGGAAAGGAGGGCGGCCGCATCCAGGCTACCCGTTGAGATCGGTCTAGCTATCCCGTCATTCCGGCGAAAGCCGGAATCCAGTGCCTTTAACTCGTGGAATGGCCAAGTCGCTGGATTCCGGCTTTCGCCGGAATGACGATCAATACGGGTGCGCCTGACACCGTAGATGCGCTCAAGCCGCAGGCGGCTGTCTGGTATCAGTCATGATTTCGCTTTCATCCGCTGCGATATCCGGTGGCGCTTCGGTTTTGACGCCATGGCCTTTGGGCCAAAATGTCATGCTCGGAAACACTTCATCGCGGCGTATCAACGCGTGATAGAGCGCCGCTCCCATATGCCCGAGGATGGTGAGGAAGAACAGGTAAGCCACGTAGCGATGCGCTTCGCGCAACCAGGCGAACAGCACGCCGTTGGCCGGCGCGATCGGCGGCAAGTGCCACGCATGCCCCAGCATGATCGGATAGCCACCCGCCGACAGCATGGCCCAGCCGATCAGCGGCATCGCGAGCATCAAGGCGTAGAGCACCCAATGCGACGCGTGCGCCACGAATTGCACCAGCGCCGGCATGTCGGCGGGCAGGGCAGGTGGCTTGAAACGCAGGCGCACGCCGATGCGTATCAAGGCCAGCACGAAAATGGCGGCGCCCAGCGGTCGATGGAGCGCGAGCAGCCATTGGTGCTTTTCGGAAACCGTCGTCACCATGCCGACGCCCACGAACAGCATCGCCAGGATCAGCACGGCCATGGTCCAGTGCAGCAGGCGTGCGAGCGGATGGAAGGCTTGGGGCGCGGTCATCACGGGTGCTCCTGCTTGGACGTATCGGCACGGGCGGCGCCGGGGAGATGGGCTTCCTCGCTGGTGCGCCGCAGGTACGAGCTGGCGTAGGCGGCCGAGCGCGCGGCGAGCAACGGATCGTCCGAGATCTCGATGCCATCGGGCAGCACGGTCGGGTCGTAGTTGATGTCGCGGCAGGGGCCGCTTTCCTGTGGCTGTTCGCTCTCGATGACCAGCGTGCCCGCATCGATCGTGGTGCGGTCGTCGGGCCATACCTTGGTGGCGTCGTTGGTGGGGTCGCCGGGTGCCCCAAGCGTCACCATCAGATGCCAGCGCTGCGGACCCGTGGCGAGGCGTGTGTGCAAGTCATTGGCGAGATAGTCGGTGTCACCGGCCGGGCCCGGGGCGGCATCCTTCGCTTCCGGCACGACCTGCCAGCGCACCGCGTGACGCTCACCTTTGGCGTCGACGAAATAGAACGCATCGAGCCCGCTGTAGCTCTCGGTCGCGTAGCTCGCCGATGGCTTGGCCGTCTTGATCCAGGCGAGGAAGGGGCCTGCCTCGGGGTGGGCGCCAAAGAAGGTCTTGAGTCGCGCCGGGTCCGGCTTGCCGGTCGCCGGGTCGGGCCGACCTGCCTGCAGCTGTTCGTAGAAGGCCTGCGGCGTGGATACCGGAAACACCGGCATGCTGTTCATGCCGGTGCGCCACTGCTGGCCGTTCGCCAGGGCAAAGCGCAGCGCGAAGCTGCGGATCGGTACGCTGCCATCGGGCGCATACGGATTGCCGCCGGGCAGGGCAAAGCGCCCGACCACGGGCGTGCGGCCTGCGGCGAATACCAGGGACCTGGAATAGGGCGAGGCGGCGCCGTTGCCCTCGAAATAGCCGGCGACGCAGACGCCCTTGGCGTGATTGCGCCGGAACCCGGGATGGACGCCGCCATTGGCTTGCAGGGCGTCGACGATGCGCTGCGGCGTGAGCCGGTGCGGCGTGAGCCATCCGCCGACGAAAGCGAAGGCGAGTGCGAGCAGCACGACGGCGGCACCGATGGCGCACCAGCGCCAGAGCAGGTGCGGAGGCTTGCGGGAAGGGGCGGACATGGGCGCTCCGGTGGAAGGGTGTCCCCTTATCTTCGTCCCACGAACCCGAAGGTTACGTCACGACGCCACCCGGCTGTCCTTGCCCCGGTTGCGGGGTATCCCATCTGCCGCGCCCGAGGCAGGGGCACGGTCATGGGGTTTCACCTGGAAGCGGCGCGCCTCAGGGCGTAGCCGGTCGCTCAACCCTTGGCCTCGGCGGCGTTCCAGGCGGCGACCTTCTTCCGGGTGTCTTCGAGCATGCCATCCAGCGCCCTGCGGTCGTAGACGTGGCCGTGAAGGATCACGCTGTCGATGGCACGGGTGGCGTTGATGTCCTGCAGCGGGTTGCGATCCAGCAGCACCAGGTCGGCGGCCTTGCCCGTGGACACCGCGCCGTAGCGGTCGAGCTTGCCGAACCAGGCCGGGCCGGCCCGCGTGGCCGACGACAGCGCCTGGGCCGGGGTCAGGCCGTTCTGCACGAACTGGGTCAGCTCGTCGTGCAGGCCGATGCCGGGATAGTCGAACGAGTTGAGAAAGCCGGCGTCGGTGCCCGCCATGATCGTCACGCCGGCCTGCTGCAGCATGGGCAACACCCTGGTCAGGTGTTCGTAGTGCGCGTGCCGGGCGGCGATCTGCTCCGGCGTGGCCTTGGCAGCTCGCTCGATGCGCCAGTCGTAGGTCTTGCGCAGCCTGGGGCCGATATAGGCCAGGTAGGCATCGTCGGCGTGGTTGTCGACATCGAGGAAATCAAGCACGCGACCGCCGTTGAGCGTCGGTGTCACGAACACGCCCTTCCGGGCGAGGTTGCGATACGCCGCCATTGCCGTGGACGGATCGAAGCCCACGTCCAGGCGGCGGTTCGCTTCGGCGCGATTGATCTTCCCGGCGGCGAAATCGGCGGAAATCGCCGCCTCGTCCTTGACGCCCGCCTTGTACGCGTAATCGATGTGCTCGATGGAGCTGATGCCCGCATCCACGGCCTGCTCGACGGTCAGCGCCATCGGGATATGCCCCGAGGAACGGATGCCGAAGCGCTTCGCCTGCGCCACCGCGTAGAGGAACAGCTGGGGATCGAGCGTGCTGTCGGTGATCTTCACGAAGTCCACCCGATCCTTCTTCAGGCGGACAAACGCCGCATCGACGTCCGCCTTGCTGCCGACCTCGATGGTGCCTTTCCACACCGGATGGATGCCTTCGATCTTGGCGCCGGAGGTGAAGAGCTGAGGCCCGAACAGCGTGCCCTTGGCGATCTCGCCGCGCCACTGCAGCACCTGCTCGGGCAGGTCGCCGGAACAGTCGCGGATCGTGGTGATGCCGTGGGCGATGTACAGGGGAAGCAGCGCCTTGTTCTCGTCGATCAAGCCCGGGCCGCCGCCGAAGTGCACATGCATGTCCCACAGGCCGGGAATCAGGAAGCGTCCCTTGCCATCGACGGTCTGCGTGGCGGTCCAGGCCTTGGCGATATCCGCATCGGAGCCCACGGCGACGATGTCGGCGCCGCGCAGTACGACGGCCTGGTCATCGACGGTGCGCGCATGCTCGACGTCGACCACCGTGGCGTGTCGAATCATGACGTCGCCCCGGGAGGCCGCTGCATGGGCGGGTGCAGCGAAGGCGAACAAGGTCGCGATGACACAGGCGAGGGACTTCTTCATCGGATCGGTTTCCTGGATCGTTCGTTGGGCGCAGATCAAAGCGTGTGGAAAGGCTGGCGTTTCCCGGACGATCCTGTTCCATGGAGGCGGCAGCGGGGCTCGGCATTGAGCGCCGTGAGGCCGATTGCCGGGCCTGGCAGGCCATGTTAGATACCGTTCCGTCCATTGAGTAGGTAAATATTCGAATGGCTACCAGTGTGAAATCGAATAGGTCCCTGTTCGAGCTCGATCTGCTGCGGGCGATGGTCACGGTCGCCGACTGCGGCAGCTTCACGATGGCCTCGGCACGGCTGCATTCCACCCAGTCCACCGTGAGCCAGAAGGTGCGCCGGCTGGAGGACATGGCCGGCCATCAGCTGCTCGTGCGCGGCAAGGGCGATGTGCGGCCGACGGACTCGGGCGAAACCGTGCTCGCCTACGCGCGGCGGATGCTCACGCTCAACGATGAGCTGCTGGATGCACTGGCCGGGGCCGATGTGGCCGTGACCGTGCGCCTCGGCGTGCCGGAGGATTTCGCGGCCGGCCGCACCACCCAGCTGCTTGCCGCATTCAACCGCAAGCATCCACGCGTCAAGCTGGAAGTCACCACGGGACTCAGCCGTGACCTGGCGGGCAACTACGACCATGGCGAGCTGGACCTGATCCTCATCAAGCAACGCCGCAACAGCCGCGAAGCCGTCGCGCGCTGGCCTGAAAGCATGCGTTGGATCGACAGCGCGAAGAGCCCCGCTTTCGCGCTCGATCCGGTGCCGCTGGTGGCGTTTCCGCCGCGCGGGCTCTATCGCGACGAGATGATCAAGGTGGTGGAGGGCATGGGACGCCGCTGGCGCATCAGCTTCACCAGCTCAAGCCTGTCCGGCATCCAGTCGGCGGTTGCTGGTGGACTCGGCATCAGCCTGCTGCCCGCGCGTGCGGTCACGGCGGAGCACGCGGTGCTCACGCGCCGGCAAGGTTTTCCCGCCATCGATACGATGGATATCGCGCTGTTGTACCGGCCGACGGCCGATCCGGTCGTGCAGGCGCTGGGGCGGGAGTTGAGCCGGATGCTGGATCGCGACAGGAAATAACCTGGCGCACCCGCCAACCATGTCGGCGGAGCGCGATGATCGAGTGTTTGCTTGCGGTGGAAGAGGACGTCGCGGCGGGCAGGGTGTCAGGACGGACGAGCCGCGATCGGGCGTGCGGCGCCGCCTTTCCCGCATTGGCCACGGCGCACGATGTCGCGCTCGCCGGGTGCGCCAGCCACGGCGGCAGCGCCGTTCGGCGCATCGATGACCAGGAAGGTCGCTTCGTTGCCGGGCCGCAGGCCGTAGCCGCTCTTGCCCAGCACCGCCGCGCCGGCCTCGGTGGCCATGTCGAGCGCGACCAGCAGGTCGTCGTCCGTGTAGAAGCCCGAGCGGTAGCCGATCAGGTTCGCGCGCTGGAGCATGTCGCCGTTGCCATAGGGCCACCACGCGTCACGAATGTTGTCGTTGCCGGCGAATACGTGGACGCCGGCGGCGCGAAGGCGAAGGATCGGGGGGAAGGGGCGGTCCCCCGGCGCGTTGGTCATGATCGCAACACCGGCATCGGCCAATACGCCGGCGATGCGATCCACTGTCTCGAGCGGCACTTCGCCAAGCGCGTACGCATGGCTGACCGCGACGCGTCCCGCCATGCCGAGTGCGCGGGTGCGCTTGGCAATGCGCTGCAGCTGTTCGATCCCCTGCAACCCCGGCTCGTGCAGGTGGATATCGATCTTGGCACTGCGCTTCCCGGCGATGCCGAACACGACGTCCAACTGGCCATCGGCGTCGCCGTCGAACACGGTCGGATCGATGCCGCCGATGACCGTGGCACCTTCGCGCATGGCCGCATCGAGGACGGCCGCCGTGCCCGGGCACGACATCACGCCGGCCTGCGGAAACGCCACGATCTCGATATCGATCGCGTCGCGCCAATGGCTGCACGCTTCCAGTACCGCATGCAGGTGGGACAGTCCCGCCGTGGCATCGACATCGACATGGCAACGCATGGCCACGGTACCAAACATGGCGGCCTGCTCGATCAGCGCGTGCGCACGCTCCACCATGGGGCGCGCCTCGGCCAGCAGCGCCTTCTCGGCCGCAAGCCGATCGCGTAGCGTTGGTGCCTCGACATGCGGCCGCCAGGCATCGCCTACGAAGCTCTTGTCCAGATGGATGTGGCCGTCCACGAAACCAGGCATTACCAGGCGACCGCCGAGGTCGATCACCTCGACCGAGGCATCCACGCGTTGGTCGCACGCTATCTTCACAAGGCGGCCATCCTTGACGGCCAAGCGAATCTGTTTGCCGTGGATGTCCACGGCATGGTCGAAAAGTCGATCTAACACGGCATCGTCACTGGGTGCGCATGACCGGCAGAAAGTAGCGCGGGTGCCGGCATGGTCATGGGGAAGAATGGAAAGAACGTATAGGCGACGGTGGGTACCCGCAAATTAAATGATTGGATCGTGTCCATTGAAAAACGAAATACACGATCGCCAGTCCAGTTGGACCGCCAAGCGGACTGAACCAGAACAGGTTCATCTCGTGAACAGATGAAGGAGGGTTGCCGCTTTTTCCTGTTGTTGCGATTGAAAGCACCCGCCGGGGTGATGCAAGTGGTTGCGATAACGATCATCGTCGTGCAATCGGTGGAAGATTTCTTGAGGCGTTGATTGAGCTATGACGTGGCATTTCATTTAGACGTCTAAATTCGCAAGAGTATGGTGCGATCGGATAGTGATGTGCATCGCATATTTAAGCGCGGACCACTTCTCATTTGTGGCAAGACGGTTAGGATTCGAGCAAGCCTCGCTGGTTTCGGATGAAGCGTTCTGCAGCTGCGAAGTCACGCTGCGATAGGTGCGCTGCGAAATGCATGGTTGAGCGGAGCTTTCGGTTGCGGATGCTTACAGGGGGCATCGAAGCAGGTTCCTTGTTGGGTGTAGAGCATGCTGAACGAAGTCGCCAGCCGCGGCCTCGCGGTGATGCTTTGCCTTGCTCAACAGGATCTGCCGGTGCGTCCTTGGATCGAGGGACCATGATCGTGTTTCGCATACTTTCTCGCATACCAATACCCCGGCGCGTCCACGCTTGCATGCCTGGGCCGAAGCGCTTGGCGGCTTGGGGGCCGTTGCAGCCGTCATGGGGCGCTCTCGCGAATCTTCACCTTTGCAACAGGCCATTTGCCGGGCGAACGGACGCGGCATCGGCTCCTGACGGTTTTACACATGCACCACGTGGCGCCTGGAAGTGGATAGCTTCCGGGGTTGAGGCGTTGCGTGCGAAAGGGATACGTGTCCACCAGACGGATGAGGCAATGGAGCATTGACGATGCCATCAACAGAGTCGACGACCATCCAGGGAACCCGCGCATACCTTGGACTGCCGACGCGGGGAAAGTTCACCTGCATGCACGGCAGCCTCGGCACGCGATACCGACGACTTGAATAGTCGCGTCCTGGAGCACCTCTTTTGTTCGAATCTTGCGCGCCATCATCGGCACGCAAGCGGTCGGTTGCTGCCTGAAGAACTCGAGCAGCAGCGGCCGGCTGATGTAAGTACATAGAAGACGAAGTCAGGCGCTCGAAGAACCAGGGCATTCGCAGGCAACGAACCACGCGTGTGGAGTTTGAGGCTCCACGCCACGGGCGTATGTGTGCCGACGTTTTGTTATCACCCCGCAGTCTTCGGCTCCTTTCCCCCACACCCCAAGGAGATGGTATGAACAAGATTCACGGCAAGGTCTGGAGCCATGAGCTGCAGCAGCTGGTGGTGGTTTCCGAATTGGCCGCACGCCGTCGTGGCGGGGCGAGCCAGGGCGGCGACATGCGCCGCCGTTCGTTGAGCCGGCTCAGCGCCGGCCTCTTCTCTGCCATGGCCGTCTTCGGATGGATCGGGTGGTCAGCGGTCGCGCAGGCACAATCGGTCGATTGCAATCCGTCGCCGTTCAACGCCTACAACAGCACGGCCTCATGCATGGGCTTCGGGGCAACGGCCAGCGGCGTGGGCGCCACGGCGCTCGGTTCGATTGCGAAGGCCGATGTGCTGGGTGCGCTGGCGGTGGGGTACAACTCCCATTCGGCTGGACAGAACGGCATCGCGGTCGGCTTTCAGGCTTACGCCAATGCGATCAACTCGATCTATATCGGTGCGCGTACGGGTCCGACCACTGGCGCGCTTTCGGGTGGGGCTATCGGCATCGGCACCGACGTGACCGCATCCGCTGGTAATGCCATCGCGATTGGCACCTCGTCAGTGTCCGCTTCCGTCGGCAGCGTTGCCTTGAGTGGTAACGTTGATGTGAACTCCGCCAATAGTGTTGCCATTGGCACTGTATCCAAAGCAGTCAACGCATTGAATGCCGTAGCGCTTGGAACCTCCGCTCAGGCGAACAACGGGCAAGCCACCGCGTTGGGTGCTTTTACGAATGCCACCGGCGAGGGAGCGACAGCGGTCGGACTATCGACCCAAAGCCTTGCGTCTCATGCGACCGCCATGGGCTGGCAAGCTTATGCAACGGCCCTCAACGCGATCTATCTGGGATCGCGTACCGTGGGAACCGGCGCCTCAGCCGAATCAGCCATTGCCATCGGCACGGATGTAAGCACTTCGGGCATCTATGCCATCGGCATGGGCTTGCAGGCGAGCGCAAGCCAGAACAGTGCCATAGCCATTGGCCGCCAGGCTGCAGCTACGGGCGCGTCGGCCATCGCGCTGGGCGGCAATGGTACGGCGGGAGCCAAGGCGTCGAGTTCCGACACCATTGCCGTGGGTGGGCAGGCAGCGGCGTCGCAAGCGAGCGCCATAGCCGTGGGTTTGCAGTCCAATGCGGGTGCTGCCAATGCCATCGCGATAGGCCCTGCAGCCAATGCTTCGGGTAACCAGGCGGTCGCTTTGGGGTACGGCACAGCCGCGAGCGCTACCAACGCGGTGGCTATTGGCCTCAATGCCGGCAGCAGCGGAGCAAATGCTGTCGCGTTGGGCCTTGCGTCAAAGGCACAGGCGGCATCCACCGTAGCGATTGGCGACACCAATACCGTCGCCGCCGCCGCCGGCACCGGCTCCATCGCCGGCGGCCACAACTCACAGGTGAAGGGCGGCACCGGCGCCGTCGCACTGGGCGAAAGCCAGGTTGTCACTGGCAACGGCGCAGTGGCGATCGGCGATCCGAATGTCACCAATGGCGATGGCGCGGTGACCTTGGGCGCCAACAACGTCGCGGCAGGCGACGCCACGGGCACCACGGCAGCAGCCGGCGCCGTGGCCATCGGCAACAGCAATCAGGCCATCGGCCAGGGTTCGGTTGCGCTGGGCAACACCAGCAAGGCGTTGGCGGCCGGTGGCGTGGCGTTTGGCAATGCGGCCATTGCGAACAACGCCAACGACGTGGCGCTGGGTTCCGGTTCCTCGACCGCCGTCGCCGTCGGTACGCCCAATACGGTCATCAATGGAACCACCTACGCCTTCGCCGGCGCCAACCCGACCAGCACGGTGAGCGTGGGTGCGAGCGGGACGGAGCGCACCATCACCAACCTCGCTGCAGGCCGCATCGATGGCGGCAGTACCGATGCGATCAATGGCTCACAGCTGTTCGCCACCAACCTGGCGGTGGGCACGCTGGGCACCAGTATCACCAACCTCGGCAGCGTGGTGACCAACCTCGGCGATACCATTGCCACCAGCATCGGTGGCGGCACGACCTACAACCCGGTCACCGGTGCGGTGACTACCAGCATCACCTATGGCGGCAACACGTACAGCTCGTTGCAGAACGTGTTCAACCAGATCGGCGGCGTGGTGGACGGTGGCGGCATCAGGTATTTCCACGCCAACTCCACGCTGGCCGACTCCAACGCGGCAGGGACCGACAGCGTAGCGATCGGTCCGGTATCCACCGCGAGCACGACGAATGCTGTGTCCATAGGCAACGGCGCGACCGCGGGTGCCAATGCGGGTGACGTGGCGCTGGGTGCTGGTTCCACTACCGCCGTCGCCGTCGGTACCTCCAATACGGTCATCAATGGAACCACCTACAACTTCGCCGGCACCAATCCGGGCAGCACGGTGAGCGTGGGCACGAGTGGCGCGCAGCGCACCATCACCAATGTCGCCGCCGGTCGCATCGATGGAGGCAGCACCGACGCTATCAACGGTTCGCAGTTGTTCGCCACCAATCAGGCGGTGGAAAACCTGAGCAGCGTGGTGACCGCCGGTGCGACGCATT
>NZ_BCPR01000072.1 GCF_016586165.1 Dyella sp. EPa41
CCGCGCCGCGACAATCGGACGATGACGACACTGGATTCCGGCCTGCGCCGGAATGACGAGCGAAAGAACCAGCGCGCCGGTCTGCGCACGACGTATATATATGTAACGACCCGCGCCCCAGGGCGAAACCGCACCCTGGTACAAATTGTCGCACCCCCTCAGCCCGGCTCTGGTCCGTCGACCGCCCCCTGCCGCACCGCAACACCCCGTACGGATGCGTGCGCCCTACCCCGCGCGTACAATCCCGCGATTCCCCACCTGTCCTTTCGGCTACAACCCCTGTGACCCAGCCCATTCTCAGCCCCGAACTCCCGACCGGTGTCGAACCGGCGCGTGCGCGCATCACGGCCAACTGGCTGCGTGACGAGACCGAAGCGGTCAACGACCTGCTGGCGCAGGCCACGCTACCGCCCGTCGAGCGCGAAAAGGTCATCGACCTCGCCGCCGACCTGGTGACCCGCGTGCGTGCCCGCGCCAAGGACCAGAGCGCGGTCGAATCCTTCATGCGCCAGTACGACCTGTCGTCGGAAGAAGGCGTGCTGCTGATGTGCGTGGCCGAAGCGCTGCTGCGCATCCCCGACAAGAGCACCGCGGACAAGCTGATCCGCGACAAGCTGGGCGACGCCAACTGGAAGAAGCATCTCGGCCAGAGTGAGTCGCTGTTCGTCAACGTATCGACCTGGGGCCTGATGCTCACCGGCAAGCTGGTGACGCTGTCGGAGGAAACCCGCCACGACTTCACCGGCGCGCTGCGCCGCCTGGTCGGTCGCGCGGGCGAGCCGGCGATCCGCCTCGCCGTGCGCCAGGCCATGCGCATCATGGG
Organism: Dyella sp. EPa41; assembly: GCF_016586165.1. Taxonomy (GTDB): domain Bacteria; phylum Pseudomonadota; class Gammaproteobacteria; order Xanthomonadales; family Rhodanobacteraceae; genus Dyella. The sequence goes on from NZ_BCPR01000072.1 coordinate 824, forward strand.
CCACCAGTTCGTGATGGGGCAGACCATCGGCGACGCGCTGGACCGCTGCGCACAGAAGGAATACGCGGTCTACCGCTATTCGTACGACATGCTGGGCGAATCCGCGCTCACCAGCGAAACCGCCGAGCGCTACCAGCAGGATTACCGCAACGCGATCGCCTCGATCGGCTCGCGCGGCCCGTTCGCCAACCACACCGATGCGCCGTCGATCTCGGTGAAGCTCTCCGCGTTACACCCGCGCTACGAAGTGGCCAAGCGCGAGATCGCCCGCCGCGACCTCACCGCCAAGCTGCTGGAGCTGTCGCAGCTGGCCATGAAGCAGGGCATCGCGCTCTCCGTCGACGCGGAGGAAGCCGATCGCCTGGAGCTCTCGCTGGACATCATCGGCGACGTGTTCGCGCATCCCTCGCTGGAAGGCTGGAACGGCCTCGGCATCGTGGTGCAGGCGTATGCCAAGCGCACGCCGTTCGTGATCGACTGGCTGATCGAGACCGCGCGCGCCACCGGCCGCCGCTGGTACGTGCGCCTGGTGAAGGGTGCCTACTGGGACGCCGAGGTGAAGCGCGCGCAGGAAAACGGCCTCGCCGGCTATCCGGTGTATACGCGCAAGCCGAACACCGACGTCTCGTACCTTGCCTGCGCACGCAAGCTGTTCGACGCCGGCTCGGAGCTGATCTACCCGCAGTTCGCCACGCACAACGCGCACACCATCGCCGCCATCTATCACCTCGCGCAGGGTCGTCCGTACGAAAACCAGCGCCTGCACGGCATGGGCACGGACCTCTACGCCGAAGTGATCGGCAAGCAGAACCTCAACGTGCCGTGCCGCGTGTACGCGCCGGTGGGCACGCACGAAGACCTGCTGCCCTACCTGGTGCGCCGCCTGCTCGAGAACGGCGCCAACACCAGCTTCGTCAACCGCGTGGTCGACGAAACGCTGCCGGTGCGCGAACTGGTCGCCGATCCGTGCGAGACCGTGCGCGCCTTCGCCTCCATCCCCCACCCGCGCATTCCGCTGCCGGTGAATCTCTACGGTGAACTTCGGAAGAATTCCATGGGCGTCAACTTCTCCAACGACAACGAACTGAAGGCTCTCGCCGAGGCCATCCAATCCAAGAACGGACCGTGGACCGCCGAGCCGCTGGTGCCGGGCGCCAAGAGCGCTGGCCCCACCGTGCCGGTGACCAACCCGGCCGATCGCCGCCAGTCGGTGGGCAGCTATGTCGCCGCCGACAGCGCGACCGTGGAGAAGGCGCTGGCCAACGCGGTCGCCGCTCAGCACAACTGGGATCGCCTGCCGGCCGCCAGCCGCGCCGCGATCCTCGAGCATGCCGCGGAGCTGCTGGAAGCGCGCCGCGGCGAGTTCATCGCGCTGTGCGTGCGCGAAGCGGGCAAGAGCCTGCCGGACTCGATCGCCGAGATCCGCGAAGCCGCCGACTTCCTGCGCTACTACGCCACCATGGCGCGCCGCCTGTTCGGCCATCCGGAACAGCTGCCCGGCCCCACCGGCGAGAGCAACCAGCTGTTCTTGAATGGCCGCGGCGTGTTCGTCTGCATCAGCCCGTGGAACTTCCCGCTGGCGATCTTCCTGGGCCAGGTCAGCGCCGCGCTGGCCGCCGGCAACGCCGTGATCGCCAAGCCCGCCGAGCAGACCAGCCTGATCGGCTACGCTGCCGTGAAGCTGCTGCACGAAGCCGGCGTGCCGGCTGACGTGCTGCAGTACCTGCCGGGCGACGGCGCCACCGTCGGTGCCGCGCTCACCCGCGACCCGCGCGTGGCCGGCGTTGCCTTCACCGGCTCCACCGAGACCGCGTGGGCGATCAACCGCGCGCTGGCCGCGCGCAACGCGCCGATCGCCGCGCTGATCGCCGAGACCGGCGGCCAGAACGCGATGATCGCCGACTCCTCGGCGCTGCCCGAACAGATCGTCAAGGACGTGATCTCCTCCGCCTTCCAGTCCGCCGGCCAGCGCTGCTCGGCCGCACGCGTGCTGTTCGTGCAGGAAGACATCGCCGACAAGGTATGCGACATGCTCGCCGGCGCGATGGCCGAGCTGAAGGTCGGCGATCCGGGCCAGCTCAGCACCGACGTGGGCCCGGTGATCGACGAGGACGCCAAGAAGATCCTGGTCGACCATGCCGCGCGCATGGAGAAGGAAGCGAAGAAGATCGGCGAAGTGAAGCTCGATGCCGCCAGCACCGGCAACGGCACCTTCTTCGCGCCGCGCGCCTATGAGATCCCGGGCCTGTCCACGCTGACCCGCGAAATCTTCGGCCCGGTGCTGCACGTGATCCGCTGGAAGGCCGATGAACTGCCGAAGGTGGTCGAAGCCATCAACGCCACCGGCTACGGCCTCACGCTCGGCATCCACAGCCGCATCAACGACACCGTGGATTACATCCAGGCCCACGCGCGCGTGGGCAACTGCTACGTCAACCGCAACCAGATCGGCGCGGTGGTCGGCGTGCAGCCGTTCGGCGGCGAGGCCCTGTCGGGCACCGGCCCGAAGGCGGGCGGCCCGCACTACCTGCTGCGTTTCGCCGGCGAGCGCACGCTCACCATCAACACCACGGCAGCCGGCGGCAACGCTTCGCTGCTGACCATCGGCGAGTAATCGCACCACGGGCCGATGCCACCGCACCGGCCCGTTTCGTTTCCGGAGGACGCATGCGGATGGCCCGGCTCCTCGCAGCTATCGCCCTGGCCTGCGCCTTCCCGCTGCAAGCGCAGCCGCAGGACACCACGCTTTCCGATCCCACGCGGCTCGGCGTCGCGGCCAACACGCGCTATCTCGACGCGGCCGGACGTCCGCTCGACTACGTGTCCTTCATGCGGCAAGTGAACGACGGCAAGCGCTACAGCAGCACGCGCGACACGCGGGCCGGCGCGGCCATGCTGCGCATCACCGGCCCCGTGCCCGGGCATCGCGGCATCCGCCTCGCGTTTGGGCGTGGCGACCGGTTTCCGCCGTTCGAGCTGCCCGTGCTCGAGGGCGGCACGAAACGGCTCGGCGACCTGCACGGCCGCTATACCCTGGTGAGCTTCTTCTTCGCGGACTGCGCGCCATGCATCGCCGAAGCGCCGATGCTGGTGGCCTACGCGCGCGAACACCGCGACATGAACTTCGTGGCGATCACCTACGAAGACGCCATGGAGGCGAAGCGCTTCGCCTCCGACCGCCATTTCGATTGGCCCATACTCCACGATGGCCAGGGCCTGATCGACGTGCTCGGCGTGAGCGTCTATCCGACACTGATGCTGATCGACCCGGACGGCCGTGTGGCAGGCGCTGCCGTGGGCATGGCGATGCGCGACGACCAGGCCAAGCGACTGGCCGACCTGACGGGATGGATCGAGCAATGGAAGCGCGCCGAACCGAGCGCGCCGCCGCCGGGCGAAACGCGCTGATTCAGCGCGAAGGGACGGCGACCGGCGGCGCCTGCGGCGCGACCGCGCGGCGATCCAGTTCCAGCGCCACATCCGCCACCGGCTGCTTCAACAGCATCTCGCAGTCACGCTCGTAATTGTTGAGCACGCGCCACGGCACCTCGCGCCCCTGTCGTGGCAACACCGGTGCGCCACGCTGCACATAGCCGGAGGTCAACGAACCCATGATGGTGTCGTCCTGTCGTTCGCCCGCCGGGGCGCGCGGCGTAACGACCTCCACGCCATGCGTCGCCATGTAGTCGAACAGCCGGCAGAGATAGCGCGCGGCGATATCGGCCTTCAACGTCCACGGGGCATTGGTGTAGCCGAAGATGCAAGCGAAGTTCGGCGTGTCCTGCAGCAGCACGCCCTTGTAGGTCACCAGCTCGCCCATCACGCGCGGCTCGCCGTCCACCTGCAGCGCCATGCCGCCGAGCGTCTGCATTTCCAGCCCGGTGGCCGTGACGATGATGTCCGCGTGCAATGCTTCCCCCGACTGCAGGCGGATGCCTTGCTCGGTAAAGCCCGCGATGCGACCGGTCATCACGGAGGCCTTGCCGCTCTTGATCGCCTCGAACAGATCCGCGTCGGGCACCACGCAAAGGCGCTGGTCCCATGGTTGGTAGTCGGGCGTGAAATGCCGCATGTCGACACCCGCAGGAAGATGCTTGCGCACGCCGTCGATGAGGAATGCGCGCACCTTGCCTGGCCACCGGCGTGCCGCCTTGTAGATGAGACGCGCAAGGAAGATGTTGCGTCGGCGCGCCAGGCGGAATACCAGCGGCTTCGGCAGGAAGCGCCCGAGCACGGCGGATATCGTGTCGAAACGCGGCAACGAGAGGATGTAGCTGGGTGAACGCTGCAGCATGGTGACGTGCGCGGCGTCGTTCGCCATCGCCGGCACCAGGGTGACCGCCGTCGCACCACTGCCGATGATGACCACGCGCTTGCCGCGGTAATCAAGGCCCTCCGGCCACTGCTGCGGATGCACGCGCAGGCCGCGGAAGCGTTCTTCGCCGGGAAAGCTCGGCAGGTGGCCCCGGTCGTAGTTGTAGTAGCCCGTGCAGGCGATCAGGAAGCGGCAGCTGAAGTCGCGCGTTTCATCGCGCGATTCGTCGAGCGCACGCACGGTCCAGCGGCGTTCGCGACTGGACCACGAAGAGGACACGACCTTCAGGCCGTACCTGATCTTTTCGTCGATGCCGTACTGCTGCGCCGTCTCCATCACGTAACGGCGGATGGAAGGCCCGTCAGCCATCACGTCCAATGCATGCCAGGGTCGGAACGCGTAGCCGAAGGTGAACATGTCCGAATCCGAACGCACGCCGGGATATCGGAACAGGTCCCAGGTACCCCCCATGGCGGCGCGGCGTTCGATCAGCGTCACGCGCAGCTGCGGATGTTCCATCGCGAGATGGCAGGCCATGCCGATGCCGGACAAGCCGGCGCCGATGATCAGCACGTCACTTGCAGACGAAGCATCCTGGTCCATGCATCGGTCCCCGTGGCCGCCCATGCGCAACGAGCACCGCTAGCTTACGCCCTGCGTGGCGGCGGCATGGCCTGCAGGAGTGGCGTGCCGCACAAGGCCTGGTCAGGCGGTGCGCCGTGACAGCACGCGGCAGCCCACGGCGTAACCGGCGGTGACGCCGGTGGCGGAGGCGAGTATCAGCATCATCCAGGCGAGCGGGTCGGTGAGCACGAACCCGAGCTTCCACTCGGACGATGCCACCATGGACATGAAGGTGCCGGCCGCGAACAACCCGCCAACGCAACGCGACCACCGGCGGAGCCTCCGTGGAACCGGTGGATAAGGGGAACTTGTCTCACGGTGATACGGGGAACGGGAGTTCATGCGACAGGCCGGCGGGACGGCAATGGATGCGGAACCGATAGCCTAGAAATCAGTGAAGCCCGACAACATCGGACAAATCCGATAATTGGTTGCTGGTTGCACCTACGTGGCAGTCATCCTTCGTCCGGCTCGACGCTACGCCGCCACGAACTTCCGCCAAACCGGGGTTGATGCTGTACCCGTCCGCAAGGATCAGTAAGGCGTGGTCTCGATCAAGGCCTTCTCCGCCGCGCACTGCGGGCCGGCGCCAGCGGGGCCGGCCTTGCGATAGGCATCCAGTTCGCTGCGGGCATCAGCAAGGCTGGCCTGGAACGACGGCGAGGCGTGCAGGACCGCAACGACGGCCGCACCGTTCATGGCACCCGCCTCGATCGCACTGAGATTGTGCACGCCGCATACCACCCGGCTGTCGCCGAACGCGCGCGAGCGCAGCAGCAGGTCGGTGGCGCGATCGGGCGCGAGTTCCGTAAGCACGAGCCCTACCGCCCAGCCACGCGTGGCGTGGCCCGAGGGATAGTCGAAGCTGTGCGACAGCTGCAGCGTGGACTGGCAGGTGGCGCCGTTGTCGATCAGGAACGGGCGCTGGCGCTGGTTGGCCTTCTTCGCGGGACTGGTGGAGGCGTCCGCGGCCTTGCTGGCCAGGTCCACCAGCGCCGCCAGTTTCGGCAGGCGCCCGGCATCGAGCGGAACACCCATGGCGCAGCTGAAGTCCGCCATCAGCTTGGGCGTGGCATAGTCCACATCCTGCTGGGCCAGCAGCCAGCGCGGCGAACCCTCCAGTGCGCGGGTGGCGCGGAAGACGCCCCGATCGGCCTCGTAACGCGGTGAACCGGCCCTGGGCGCCGCCGGCAGCAACACGGCCGTCTGCAGTTCGGCGGTAGCGGTGGCCACCGTCGACTCCGGCGGCACGGCCGCGGTCCTGGTCGGCGCGCAACCGGCGGTGAGCAGCAGCGCCAGCAGGCAACCGGCGGGGATCAGGACCTTGTTCATGCGCTCCCCCTCTTCGTGGGTGGGTCTGGGTCGTGGTGCATTGCATAAGGTGATTCGGCGTTCGCCATGATATAGATCAAATCCACGTCCGATCTTTCCGACGTGAGGGACGGGAGCAGCCACGATGACGTCCGTACCCACGGGCCATCCAATCGATGACACGGTGGCGGCACTCCTCGGTGCCGACCCGCGCTATACGGCGGCCGAAACCCCGCCGAACGTCCTCGTGCACCTGACCCAGCTGGCGCTGGCGCGCGGCATCCGCTGCGATGACTGGTTTGCCGGATCGGGGCTTACCCGCGAGCAACTCAACGACCCGACGCTGCGGGTGAGCTATCGCCAGACGCGCTCGGTGATCCGGCGCGCCCTGCTGGCCACCGGCGAGACCGGCCTGGGCCTGGCCGTCGGCCGGCGCGAGACGCTCGGCAGCTTCGGGCTGCTCGGCCTGGCCATGATGACCTCGGCCACCTTCGGGGACGCCATGAGGGTGGGCATCACCCACCACCGGGTAAGCGGCAGCCTGCTGGACGTGAGCTTCGAGGAAGTAGGACCACGCGAGGTCGCGCTGGCGGCCTGGCCACGTTTCAACGATGCCCCGTTGCTGCCCTTCCTGTGCGAAGAGCTGTTCGCCAGTGCGCTGGCCATTGCGCGCGAATTGCTGGGCCGCGGCTTCAATCCGTCACGGCTCGAAGTGACTTATGCACGGCCCGCCCATGCCGACGCCTATGAGGATTATTTTGGGTGCGAGCTGGCGTTCGGTGCGCGCTACAACCGCGTCGTGCTGGATGTCGCCTGGCTGGCCCAGCCGTTGCCCACGCACAACCCGCTCACCGCCCAGCAGTCGCTGGCCCTGTGCATGCAGCAGTACGACGCCAGCGGCGCGCAGCAGGAAATCGTCGCCTCGGTGGAACGACTGCTGCGCAGCCATCTGCGCCAGCAGCCGCGCCTGCCGGACGTTGCGCGCATGCTCAACATGAGCGAGCGCTCGCTGCGCCGGCGGCTCGCCGAGAGCGGCCGCATCTTCCGCGAGATCCATGACCGCGTGCGCGCCGAGCGTGCGCTGGAATTGCTGCATGGCGGCACGCTGAGCGTGGCCGACATCGGCCAGGAAATCGGCTTCAGCGACCCTCGCGAATTCCGCCGCGCGTTCAAGCGCTGGACCGGCATGGCCCCGCGCAGCGCCCGCCAGCACGCGGCCTGAGTGTCGCCAGCGGAGGCGGGACCGGGTAAGCAACAACGTGAAGGACCTGATCACCGGCACGCGTCGCAGGCAGGACGACAACGCGTTCTGCGGTCGCCCGGGCACCAACGACACCACCGATATCGGCCTGGCGCCGTACCTGGCGTACTCGCAATCGCTCAAGGCGGCCCATGGCACAGCGCCATCCGGCGCTGCCGCGGCTACCTGCGCGAGATCACTGTGCCGGCGCGTTATCGCTGGTGGCCCACCCCGTGCCTGCCGGTGATGACCGCCCGCCAAGGCACAGCGGCGCTTGCGGCCGATGCAGGCGCCGTGGCATCCAGCCGTGCCGAAAACCGATGGCTGGCAGGCCGCGTGACGGCGGCCTGCCGGTGCATCGATGCTCAATTGCCCTGCTTGATCGAGCGTGAGGTGACGAAGGTGTAGCCCATGCCCTGCAGCCCCTCGACGATCTGCTTCAGGTAGCTGATGTCGAGAAACGGATGGAAGAAGAAGCTCTGCACGCCGTCCTGGACCACCGTGTTGCAGTTGGCGCTGTACAGGATGTCGGCGGGGAAGCGCGCCGGGTTATGGTTGAACGGAACCAGTTCGACGTTGCCCAGTTCCTCGGGGATGACGATGGTGCCGAAGATGTCGCGCACCACATAGGTGTAGTACTGCCCGTAGATCTTCGTGTAGTCAGGCGTACCCGCACCGCAGGCACCCTTGGGGCACCATCCACTGGCGAACAGTCCGCGGTCGTAGCGGGCGTTGAACTGGGAATCGAAGGCCTGGTAGTCGATCGCGGAGCCCGCGTAGTGCGGCGGCACGAAGAAGTTGGGCCAGTTGAACCCTGCCAGTTCGAATTCGTTGAACCCATTCTGGATGCGACCGAGCGCCCAGTCGATGGAGTCCTCGGCGACCGGCGTGTCGTAGACCACGTAGTTGTCCGGGCTGATGTGTGCGCGATAGAACTCGAAGTCGTCGGCGGTGACGCCGCTGTAGGGGTTGGCCACGTTCGAGTATTGATGTGTATAGCCGTGCATCAAGATCAGTCCGCCCTTGGACACCATGTACTTCAGTGCGCTGATCACGGCGGGAGACTGGCTGAGGCGTTTCGTGATCGGTACGCCGTTGTTGTAGTAGCCGTTCGGGTCGACGTAGTACGGAATGACCGCGATGCTGAAAGGCACCTGCTTGCTGTACAGGTAATCGGCGATCGCGCGCAGTTCGGTGGGATCGGCCATGGGGTCGACGTCTTCGATGCGCACCAATGCGTGCTTGCGCGCCAGCATCGCCGGGTTGGACACCTTGCCGATCAGGTCCACCGCGGCGAGATAGCGATCGTTGGGGCCGATATAGCTGAAGGGAATCTCTCCGATGTAGGTGAGGTTGGCCCCCTTGGTTGCCCAGTTGACGATGCCGCCGGTGTCATTGGTGGCGAAGGCGACCACCTGCGCCTTGGTGGGATCGTTGATCACCGTCTGCAGCAGGCCAGAGGGCACCGAGTTCGGATCGCGCTGCAACGCAACGCCCTTGTAGGTCACCTTCAGCGTGTTGCTGAAGTCGAAGTACATCGGCGTGAAACCGTACTTGGCGGCAAAGTTCGCCGAGCGTGCGGACAGCTGCCAGATATTGTCGTTGATCCACAGCACCGGCTTGGTCGTGGCCAGCACGTCGTCGAGCATTTCCACCGGCAACGGCTCGTTGTAGGTCGAGCCGACGTAGATCATGCCGGTGAAATAGCCGAGGTCGCCGGGGGAATAATCCACCGCCCGCTCCAGCGTGTACTGGCCGCCGTGGCTGGCCAGGTTGGCGGCCATCACCGCATAGGCCTCGCCCAGCCAGCCGTAGGGTCCGGTGCTGTCGTAGACCACCAGCGTCTTCTGGTTCGGGTTCGATCCCGGCGCCCCGGTATATCCGTTCGAGGGCGTCGGCGGTACGTAGGTCAGGCTGGCTGCATGAATTCTCGTCGCGTGGACCACGTTCAACGTGGTCGGCAAAGCAGCGCTCACTGGCCTCGGCGGCGCGGGCAGCATGCGCCGGTCGACGTGGCCGTCGTTGGGGGACGATGCCGGCTGCACGGCGTCGGCAAGGGACACGAATCCGAACGCCGCGGAAAACGCCAGCACGGTGCGGAAAAAGCAGGACTTGAGCCCGGGCGGCCCAATCAAGATTGACCTGGTCATGGGAGTGCCTCGCACGCATGGATGGAATCGAAGCGCGCCAGACGAAGTGCGGCTGGCGAGCGCCGTGCCGGAGTGCGATCTACATCCCGAATAGGCAGGCCCTGTTCCCGCGAAGGGAAAGCCTCGCCTCCATCGCGGGAGTCTACGCTCCACGTTGCAAGCCGCTGCCTGCCAGACGAGGTATGGCTTTCAGCGCGACGTCAGCGAGGCCCGGGCGGCGGCCCCGCAAGCGAACTCTCTCGGCAAGAGGCATGTGGCGCGGAGATCGGCACGCTCGACCGGGGCCGCCTGGATACCACGCGAACGCCAACGAGCCCCAGGCATCGGGCCCGTTCGTCGATGGCCGCTCGCAACGGATGCGACCACCGTGCCTCGCGCCTTCCGGCCGGATGCCCTGGCATGGATGCCGGGCAGAAAAGCGGACGCCGCGCTTCCGCCAGCGATCGGATCAAGGGAATTTCAAACGATCGTCACACTGGCCGAATTACCCCCCTTCGTCGCCACTGCGGCCCTCCCCAGCACGTCAACAATTCGTGACAGTGGCCCGTCACGCAGTCAACCGCTACTGGGGAGGTAAGCGACCATGCGCAGGACCCTACTGTTTCTCGCTCTGCCGTTGGCCTTGGCCGCTTGCAACCACGAAGCGCCGCCGGCACAGGACAGTGCCGACGCCACGTTCGAGTCCAAGCTGCAGCAGCAGTTCCTGGACGCCAAGCCGGGCACCGTCATCGACATTCCCGCCGGCCACTACCACCTCACGCGCGGGCTGAGCCTGCGCACCGACGGCGTCACCATCAAGGGCGCCGGCATGGACAAGACCGTGCTGTCGTTCAAGGGCCAGCTGGTCGGCCCCGAGGGCCTGCTGGTCAACGCCAACGACTTCACCATCGAGAACCTGGCGTTCGAGGACACCAAGGGCGATGCGCTGAAGATCAACCAGGGCAAGAACATCACCATCCGCGGCGTGCGCGTGGAATGGACCGGCGGCCCCAAGACCACCAACGGCGCCTATGGCCTGTACCCTGTGAAGACGCAGAACGTGCTGGTGGAAGACTCGGTGGTAATCGGCGCCTCCGACGCCGGCATCTATGTCGGCCAGTCCAACAACATCATCGTTCGCCGCAACCGCGCCGAGTACAACGTGGCCGGCATCGAGATCGAGAACTCGGTGAATGCCGACGTCTACGAGAACACCGCCACCAACAACACCGGCGGCATCCTCGTGTTCAACATGCCCAACCTCTCGCAGGCGGGCCACAGCACGCGCGTATTCAAGAACAAGACGTTCGCCAACAATACCGACAACTTCGCCGCCAAGGGCGCGGCGGTGGCCAGCGTACCCCGCGGTTCGGGCGTGGTGGTGAATTCCAACGACAAGGTGGAGATCTTCGACAACGACATCGCCGACAACCAGACGGCGAACGTGATCATCTCCAGCTACTTCTCCACCAACTACTACAACACCAAGGGCGTCGCGGCCGACTACAACCCGTACCCCAAGGGCATCTTCATCTACGACAACCGCTTCAAGGGCGGCGGCGATTCGCCGGACGGCATCAAGCTGAAGACGCTGAAGACCGCCGTCTACGGCCTGGGCGGCAAGTTCCCCGACATCCTGTGGGACGGCTACGTGGATGAGAAGAAGCTGGTGAACGGCCTGCCGCCGGCGGAAGACCGCTTCTGCATCCAGAACGGCGACGTGGGCGTGATCAACGCTGATGGCCCGCACGACTACAAGAGCCCCAGCACCGACACCAAGGCCTACCAGTGCACGCTGCCGAAGCTGCCGCCGGTGGTGCTCGATCCGGAACCGAAGGCCTGAGGTGCTCGTGCGGATGAAGTCCTGCCTGCGTTTGCTGTTGTTGTCCCTGGCGTTGCTGGCGGCCGGATGCCACCGGGATCTCGATCCGGTGGCGTTCCATGCCGACGGCCGTCCGCAACACCTCAGTGAGTGGCACGTGGTGGAAGTGCGGGACGGCAAGCTGGTGTTGAACCAGGGCGTGGTGCCGTACGACCTCAACACGCCGCTGTTCACCGACTACGCGCACAAGCTGCGCACGGTCTGGATGCCCAAGGGCGTGTCGGCCAAGTACGACCCGGCCGACACGTTCGATTTCCCGGTCGGCACCATCATCAGCAAGACCTTCTACTACCCGCGTTCGAGCACCGGGAAGTTCAGCGACGTGGCGCGCACGTACGACAGTTCGCGCGACTTCGCCGGCGAAGGGCTGGACCTGGCCAACGTGCACCTCATCGAGACGCGCATCCTCGTGCACCGCGAGTCGGGCTGGGCGGCGATCCCGTACGTATGGAAGAACGACCAGAGCGACGCGGAGCTCGCGCGCACGGGCGCCGTCATTCCGCTGACGCTGGTGGCCGACCGCGCGGGCCGCGAAGACTTCAACTACGTCGTGCCCGATGAAAGCCAGTGCGCGAGCTGTCACGCGCAGGACTGGGTGACGCGCAAGATCCACCCGATCGGCCCGAAAGCACGCCACCTCAACCGCGACTACCACTACGCGACGGGCGAAGAAAACGAGCTCGCGCACCTGGTGAAGGTGGGCTATCTCACGGGCGCGCCGGAGCCGGCGCAGGCGCCGCGCAACGCGAACTGGATGGATGAGCAAGCCTCGCTCGACGCCCGCGCCCGTGCTTACCTCGACATCAATTGCGGTCACTGCCACAACCCGAAGGGTGCGGCCAACACGACCGGGCTGACGCTCGATGTCAGTGTCCCGGAAGACCGCCACCTGGGCATCTGCAAGCCGCCCGTCGCGGCGGGCCGTGGTACCGGCGACCATCTGTTCGACGTCGTTCCCGGCTTGCCGGAGGACTCCATCCTGCCTTACCGCATGGATTCCGCCGAACCGGGCGTGATGATGCCCGAGTTGGGCCGAAGTACGGTGCATCGGGAGGGCGTTGCACTGATCAAGGCATGGATTGCGGCGCAGTCGGGGGGCTGCGTCGCGATTCACTAGGGAAGCAACAAGCCGCGGCGCCAAGGCCGCGGCCTTTTCTTATTCGAGGGGAGATCTGGTGATGATGATTCGTCCGCGTCCGCTGTCCGTCTGTCTGCGCCGCTTGTTGCTCGGCGGTTCCGTGCTGATTGCCGGTATGCCGCTGGGTGCTTTTGCCGCCGAAGAATCGCCGGGCGGGGCGCAAGACAGCGCGGCCGGCAACACCGGCACGCAGGCGGATCCCGAGAAGGCCAAGCTGCTTGGCAACATCACCGTGACGGCGCAGAGCCGCACGCAGGAAGTGCAGTCGGTGCCTATCACGCTGCAGATCGTGACGTCCAAGCAGATCGACACGCTGGCCGCCACCGACCTCAGCAAGATGGACATCTTCGTGCCCGGCCTGGTGATCGGCGCGGAACAGCCCACCCAGCCGACCTACGAACTGCGCGGCATCGCCACCAGCAACTTCGGCATCGGCACCGAGTCGGCCGTGGGCGTCTATATCAACGGCGTGTATGCGGCGCGTTCGGGCGGCTCGCTGCTGGCCTTCAACGACATCGCGCGCATCGAAGTGCTGAAGGGTCCGCAGGGCACGCTGTTCGGTCGCAATGCGGCGGCGGGCGCGATCTCCATCGTCACCAACGAGCCGACCGACAAGTTCGAAGGCAAGGGACGCGTGCGCATCGGCAACGACGGCCGCCGTTACGCCGACGCGCTGGTGAATCTCCCGCTCAACAAGGACATGGCGCTGCGCCTGAGCGTGGTCGACAACCAGAGCGACGGCTGGATCAAGGATGCCGCGACCGGCAAGGAATACGGCAAGGACAACGACTGGGGCACGCGCGCGGTGTTCCGCTGGAACGTCACCGACAACACGCGCGTGCTGCTGTCGTGGGACCACGAGAAGCTCAATCAGCCGCCCGAACCCGCGATCGGCCTGGTGCCGCTGTCCAACGACACCAATGAACGCCCGCCCTTCCCGCCCGACCCGGCAACCTACTACAACCCGCTGCACGCGCCGCTCTACAACGACACCGTCGGCGGCAAGGAAACGCGCCGCTTCGACGACGGCACGCTGCAGATCGACCACGCGTTTTCGTGGGGCGACTTCGTCTCGACCACCGCATGGCGCGGCTTCGATACGTTCAACAAGGGTGACTACGACGGCACCAACCATATCGTCACCTACCTCGATACGGCCAACATCGAGCACAACAACAGCTGGTACCAGGAGTTCAAGCTCTCCGGCAACACCGACCTGATGGACTGGGTCGGTGGCGTGAGCTACTACCAGGAGCAGGCGCGCCAGACCAGCCAGACCAACGTCTTCACCGACAGCCTCGACACGCTGGCGCAGAACCTGATGGGCGTGGGAACGCCACTCACCGACATCGGCAACGCGCTCACCGCGATGGGCCTGCCGGTGTCGTTGCTGGGTGATCCCTGGCACGAAGGCATCAGCAACGACGGAAACTTCAAGGCGTACGCCGCATTCGGCGACGTGATCTGGCATGTCAGCGACCGCTTCGACCTGACCACCGGCCTGCGTTACACGCGCGACAAGAAGGATTTCAGCTGGTACACCATGCCGCGCAGCGCGCCGCAGTTCGATGCCACCATCGCCGGCCTGCAGGGCCTGGGCATCATCGACATGCTGCCGCCCGAGGCGCAGATGGCGCTGGCCGCGTTCGGCGGCAACGTGATCTTCCCCAACGCCGTGGGCGAGCACGTGAAGGCCAGCAACACCTGGAACAACGTCAGCCCGCGCGTGGTGGCCAGCTACAAGTTCACGCCGGACGTGATGGGCTATGTGTCCGTCACCAAGGGCTACAAGGCGGGCGGCTACAACAGCGTGCAGGTCGGTTCGGAGTTCGCCCCGGAGAAGGTGATCAACTACGAAGCCGGCATCAAGACCCTGTTCCCCGAGCACAACCTGCTGCTCAACGCCTCGACCTATTACTACCGCTACGACAACAAGCAGTCGCTGCAGCTCGATCCGAACTACAGCGGCTCGGGCGTGCCGATCTACATCGTCAACAGCACCGACCAGGAGGCCAAGGGCCTGGAGCTGGAGGTGCAGTGGCAGCCGATCGACAGCCTGCGCTTCAACTTCATGGGCGCGTACATCGACTCGACCTACCGCAAGGGCACCGCGCCGGACGGCATCGTGCTGACCGACCAGCCCACCGGCACGCCGAAGTTCTCCGGCGCGGCCTCACTGGCCTACACTTGGCACCAGGTGTTCAATGGCGACCTGGAGTTCGACCTGTCGCAGGCCTATCGCGGCAAGTCGCGCTGCAACGCCGACTCGGAGTTCCAGGGCGAATGCGTGATCAGCCCGAACTTCAAGGTCGGCACCAGCCAGCAACGCACCGACGCCCGCCTTGACTGGCACGCGCCGAACGATCGCTGGGGTGTGGCGCTCTATGGCACCAATGTCTTCAACAAGCGTTACGTGACCGGCGTGAACAACATCACCACCACCGTGTTCGGCACGCCGTTCGCGTCCATCTCTCCGCCCCGCATGTGGGGCCTCGAACTGCGCGCGAAGTTCTGACCATGAAAGAGCCCAGCCCCTCCCTGCACGCCACGCTGCTGCGGTTGCGCGAAGCGCAGGCACGCGATCCCATGCCCGGCTGGGATGCGCGCGCCACGCGCCTGCGCTCGCTGGAAAAGCTGCTGACGGAGCAGCGAGTGGCTTTCGCCGAGGCGATCAACGCCGATTTCGGCCACCGGCCGGCGGAGGAAACCGAGTTGCTGGAGCTCTATCCCAGCATCTCGAACCTGCGCCACTCGCTGAAGCGCGGCAGGCGCTGGATGCGCGCGAAGCGCGGCCTGGCCAACCTGGCGTTCCTGCCGGCACGCACCACGCTGATGCCGCAGCCCCGCGGCGTGGTGGGCATCATCGTGCCGTGGAACTATCCGCTGTTCCTCGCGGTGGGCCCGCTGATCGATGCACTCACCGCCGGCAACCGGGTGATGCTCAAGATGAGCGAGTACACGCCGCGCTTTTCGGCGCTGTTTGCCGAACAGGTGGCGCGTTACTTCCCGCCGGATGAGGTGGTCGTGGTGACCGGTGATGCGCAGGTCGCGCAGGCGTTCTCCTCCTTGCCGTTCGACCACCTGCTTTTTACCGGCTCCACGGCCGTCGGCCACCACGTCATGCGCGCCGCCGCGGCGAACCTGACGCCGGTGACCCTGGAGCTGGGCGGAAAATCGCCGGCGATCGTCGGTCCGGGCGCGCGCATGGACAACGCGGCCGAACGCATCGTGCTCGGCAAGCTGGTCAATGCGGGACAGACCTGCATCGCGCCCGACTATGTGCTGGTGCCACGCGAACGCATGGGCGAGTTCATCGACACCGCGCGCGCCTCGGCATCGCGCCTGTATCCGGCGATCGGCAAGCAGGAGCAGTACGCATCGATCATTTCCGACCGGCAGTACGAGCGCCTGGCGAAGCTGCGCGACGGGGCGCTTGCAGCCGGCGCGCGCCCCGTTCCGCTGAGCGATGCCCAGGACGTGCCTTCCAGGCGCCTGCTCGCACCGCTCATGCTGACCGGCGTGAACGACGACATGGCGGTGATGCAGGACGAGATCTTCGGGCCGCTGCTGCCGGTGCTGCCGTACGACTCGCTGGACGAAGCGATCGCTTACGTGGCCTCGCATCCGCAGCCGCTCGCGCTGTACCTGTTCGAACAGGACGACAAGACCATCGACCACGTGCTGTCGCGCACGCATGCCGGTGGCGTCACGGTCAATGACACGCTGTACCACATCGCCCAGCACGGCTTGCCGTTCGGCGGCGTGGGCCCGTCGGGTATCGGCGGCTACCACGGCGAAGCGGGCTTCCGCACGTTCTCGCACATGAAGCCGGTGTTCCATCAATCGCGCATCAACGGCGCGGGCATGCTCAACCCGCCTTACGGCGCGCAGTTCAAGCGGATGCTGAAGCTGCTGATGCGCCTGGGTTGAATCACAGACATTCCCTGTGGGAGCGCACCCTGTGCGCGACAACAACGCATCGATGTGACCGCTCCGCTGGATTGTCGCGCACAGGGTGCGCTCCCACAGAAAGAGCGGTAGAACCAAGAAAAAAGCCACCCCTCGCGGGGTGGCTTTTGGTTTTCTGCACCGCTGGCGATTAGAACTTGTACTGGGCCGACAGGCTCAGCAGGTTGCCGTAATCGTCGGAGCTGCCGGTGATCACGTCGCCGGTGGAGCTGGCCACGTTGATGCGCGCGCTGTTCACGAAGATGTGCGCGTACGAAGCGTTGATCACGAAGTGCTCGCTCGCCTTGTAGCCGATGCCGAAGCTGACCAGCTGGCGGGTGCCGTCGGGCACGCGCGGGTCGCGGGTGGAGGTCTGCGTCGGCGTGGTGTCGAGCGCGAGACCGCCGCGCAGGGTCAGCTTGTCGTTGACGTAGTAGTCGCCACCGATGGAGACGTACCAGCTGTTGCGCCAGTTGAAGGCTTCGGTCGTGGTCGGCTGCGCCGGGTTGCTGTAGTACACGTTCAAGTTCTTGAACACGTCCCACTTGGTCCAGGCCGCATCGATGCCGAGGCCGAACTTCTCTTCCTGGTGCCAGTAGCTGGCCGTCGCCACCGCCGGGGTGGTGAACGGCGCGGAGCCGTCGGTATGCGTGAACGGCACGCCGCCCGCGCCGGCCAGCAGCGCGGCCACGGTCGGGTTGGACAGCAGGGCCTGCACGTTGGCCGGCATCGTGAAGTTGGCGGTGCCTTCCAGCGTGTGCGCGATCTTCGAGCGGTAGCTCAGCGAGAACTTGTCCTTCGGCGACAGCTTCCAGAACGCGCCGACCTGCCAGCCGTAGGCCCAGTCGTCACCCTTGATGCGGGCAAGACCGTCCGAACCCGGCGGCACGATGGTGTTGACCTGGCCCGCGAGCTGCTGGCCGGCGGCCGGCGGGATGGCGCCGGCGGCCACGGCCTGCTGCACCAGGCCCAGGCCCACGGCGTTGTAGTTGATGGCGGAGGTCAGCTCGGCCGAGGTCTTCTGCGCGATGCCGCTGACGCCCAGCGAGAAGGTGTCGGTGACGTCGTAGGACAGCGACAGCGTGCCGTCCAGCGATTCGAACTTGGACTTGATGGCGTTGTAGCGGCCCTTCCAGTTGGAGTCGTACTCGGTCTGGAAGCCGAACGGCACGGTGAAGGCCGCACCGAAGTGCCACTTGTCCGCGAACTGCGTGGCGAAGAACAGCGCCGGTACCGGCATGGTGGTGCCGGCGTCGCCGCCGTTGCCGCCGCTGATCGGGCGACCCAGCGCGTCATGGGCGGTACCGCTGAACGTGGTGCCGAAGTTGATGGCGGTGACGTCCGCCTGGAGGTAGGTGCCCTGCAGGTCCGACATGGCGGCCGGGTTGTTCACCACCACCGACACGTCGCCACCGGCGGTGGCCGAGCCGGCATAGGCGCGGCCCATGGCGGCGGCACTGTTCTCATGCAGCTGGAAGGCGCTCGCATGGGCGCTCTGCGGCGCAGCAAACGAACCGAGGATCGCCAGACTCAGCGCGGCGAGCGCGAGCGGACGGCCCGTACGGGAAAATGGGCGGAAAGACATCTGCATCTGCATGCTCCTGCTTATCGTTAGGTCTGGCTCGGGATAGCGCGGGGAATTGACGACTGCGCTTGATTTTCATACGCGCGTTTGAGACCCCAGGGCGTGACTGTGCCCACTCGATACGGGGCTTGCAAGTGCGGACGCAGCAAAAATTTCACATCTCGCCGGCCGGTTCCATGACGATCGTCGATAAATGGCGAAGATGACGACCGACTCGCGAATCGGGACGCACCGGCGCCGGACTGGTAACCTTGTCCGTCCCCGCGCCGTTGCCAGTGCGCCCTTCCCTCCGCAATCGACCGGGTACCGCCATGCACTGTTACGTCTATGCCAGCCAGCGCAAGCCCGACAGCTACCTGTGGCTCCGTGAGCGTGACGACTTCGCCTGCATCCCCGCCCCGCTGGCGCTGATGCTCGGCGACCTGCGGCTGGCCCTCGAGGTGGAACTCACCGGCCAGCGCAAGCTGCCCCATGAAGATCCCCAGGTGGTGCTCCACCATCTCGAAACGCAGGGCTGGCATCTGCAGCTGCCGCCGAAGGAGACGTTGGCCTCGGCCAACCATCCCGAGTACAAGAGCAAGCCGCACGACGATCAATGAACTTCGAGGGGCGCGGTTAACACGGGATTACCGTCTGGCGCCATCACGATTCCTATACTCCG
Source organism: Dyella sp. EPa41 (assembly GCF_016586165.1). Taxonomy (GTDB): domain Bacteria; phylum Pseudomonadota; class Gammaproteobacteria; order Xanthomonadales; family Rhodanobacteraceae; genus Dyella. Next base: position 19,657 of record NZ_BCPR01000072.1, read on the forward strand.
CGCCCATGGCCTATTCAAAAACGCGTCGCCCGCCTCCGTTCCTGCAAGCCCTTGCCTGGTTCATTCCCGGCCTCGTCGCCACGGCGATCGCGGCGTTCGGCGCGCATCCACTCGCGCTGATTCCGCTGCTGGTCGCCAATGCGCTGACCATGGCGGCGGTGTGCCACGCGATCGGCTTCGACCCGGAACCGCGCTTCGGCCGCACCGTGTTGCGCCGGGGCGCCGCCTACCTGGTGATGTTCACCGGCTATGTCGTGCTGGTGTTTGCGCTGGTGGCCTGGCCGATGCTGCGGCTCAACCAGTCGCACAGCCTGGGCGCCGCCCTGCTGCTCGCGGGTGCGCTGGTGGTGGCGCTCGCGGCCTTGTGGCGCGTATGGCCGGCGTTCGGCCTGGTCTATGTGTGGGATGACGCCTATCCGGCGCAAAGCGACGGCTCGTGGATCTTCACCGCCACCGCGCGCAGCCTCGCGTTTGGCCGCCATCTCTCGCGCGAGGAACGTTTCTTCACCCACTTTCTTCCGGCGGCCTTCTCGCTGCTGGCGCTTGCCTTCGTCGGCATCGCGCTGACCGGCCTCTATGGCGTGATGCCGTCCGAGCTGCGCACGGCAGCCCTGATCATCTACGGCGTGCTGCTGATGCCGCTTGGCTGCCTGGTGATCGCCAACCGCACCCTGCGCGCCCTGCTTTGCGAGAGTCGTCGCCCCGCGCGCCAACCCGCCGGCGGCGTGGTTGAGCCGGCGCCCGCACCGAAACCCAAGCCCGCGCCCCAGCTGAGCGAACAGGAGCGCACGGCCGGCACGCCGGAACAGGCGCGGGCCTTGCTCGCGGCCACGCGCGATGGCGACATCGAACGCGCGCTGGCCCTGGTGGAGGCCGGTGCCGATCCCAATACCGCGCCGGCCCAGGGTGATCGCGACCAGCGCCCGGTGTTGATGCTGGCCGCACTGTTGCCGGATACGCGCCTGCTGCGCGCGCTGATCGCCAAGGGCGCGGACGTCAACCGCGCCACCGGCGGCCTTACGCCGCTGCTTGCCGCCACGCGTGACAGCTGGCATGGCCGCGCCGAGGCCGTGATGACCCTGCTCGCCAACGGCGGCAATGCGCTGGCCACCGATGCCGAGGGCAACACGCCGCTGCATGGCGCCGTGCTGAGCGGCGAGCCCATCGTGGCGGCGATGCTGCTGGATGCGGGTGCGCCCATCAATGCGCTCAACAAGACACGCCTCAGCCCGCTGGCCGTCGCCTGCCGCGCCGCCAACTGGTCCGTGGCCAAATTCCTGCTGGAGCGCGGCGCCAAGCCCACGCCCGCCGATGGCGAGCCCGCGCTGGTGGCCGCCGCCAGCATCGCCGACGACGACGTCGAAGGCGTGAAGTTGCTGCTCAAGCATCGGGCATCGGTGAACGCCGTGGACTCGCGCCATCGCAGCGCACTGATGACCGCCAGCTCCGAAGGACACGAACAGATCGCCCGCACGCTGCGCGCGGCCGGCGCCGACGTGAACCTCCTCGATCGCCATGGCAGCACCGCGCTCATGGAAGCCGCCCGTGCCGGCGCCGTCGGCATCGTGAAGTTGCTCGCCGAGGCCCAGCCCGACGCGCGCGCGCGCGACAGCCACGGCCGCGATGCACTCACCCTGGCCTGCCAGTCGCCGCGTGCGCATGCGGAAATGGTGCGCGCGCTGCTCGCGCTGGGCGCCGAACCCAAGACCGCAGGCAGTGATGGCCGCAGCGCACTCGACCACGCCGCCGCCGCCGGCCGCTGGGACCTGGTGGCGCTGCTGGATCCGGAAACACCGCTGCCGGCCAGCCTCAGCCTGGACGCACTGCCCGAAGGCGCGGACACCCCCGCGCATCTGCTCGATGCGCTGCGCTTCGGCCACTGGGCCATCGTGTCCACCTTCGCCACGCGCGTGCGCGAGTGGCCGCAGGCGCAGCTCGCCCAGCTCTACCTGGATCTCGCCACGCCCGGCCTGGGCGCCGCTCGCCGCTGGCTGCTCGATCACGCGCTGGAACCCGAGGCGCGCCTGCAACCCCAGCTGGTGGATGACGCCGACGTCGATGAGCCGCGCGAAGCGCAGTTGCCGCCGCTGGGCCGTCGCCTCTTCGATGCGCTGCTGCAACAGCTGCCCGCCGCCACCGAGGCGGTGGAAGACCTGCTGCAGGCAGGCGCCACGCCCGCCGGCACCGGCTTGCTGACGCAGGCCCTGCTTCGCCTGGAGGACAGCGTGCAGGGCGCCGCGCTGCCGCTGGCGATGCTCGAGCGCGGCGCCGATCCCTTCGGTGCCGATGCGCGCGAGCGCACGCCGGTGCATCTGGCCGCCACGTTCGGCCAGTTGCCGCTGCTGGAAATGCTGCTGTCGCGCGGCTGCGATCCCAATACCCGCGACGTCAACGGACGCACGCCGTTGTTCGCCGAACTGGAACACGGCGAACTCGCGCTGCCGCTGGTACGCGCCCTGGTCGCGCACGGCGCCGATCCGGAGGCGATCGACGCCAACGGCGAAACGCCGCTCGGTCTCGCGCTGGAACACGACGCGGTCGAACGCTGGTTGAACTGGGGCGACTGGAAGCGACCTGCACGCCCCGTGCGCGCCGGAGACCTGCCGCAAGCCGCGGCGGCCGGCGCACTCACCGCGGTGGATCGCCTGCTCGAACTCGGTTTTGCGGTGGATACGCGCGATCACCAGGGCGCCACGGCGCTGCTGCACGCCTGCGGCGCAGGGCACCGCGAAGTCGCCGCACTGCTGCTGGACAAGGGCGCCGACGCCACGCTCGCCGCCAACAACGGCATCACGCCGCTCGCCGCCGCGGTGAGCGCGCGGCGCGAAACGCTGGTGGCGCTGCTGCTGCAGCATGGCGTGGCCGTCGACCAGCGGCTGCCCGGCGAAGCCACGGCGTTGATGATTGCCGCCGCCATGGGTTATCCGGAAGTCGCCGAGCAACTGCTCGATGGCGGCGCGGACGTGAACGCCGTGGATGCGCGCGGCCATGGGGCCCTGCACGCGGCGGCGCAGTACGGCTTCGACCACAACGACAGCCTGCGCGCACGCCGCCTCTTCGATGCCCTGCTCAAGCGCGGGGCCGACGTCAGCCTGGCGGACAAGGAAGGCAAGACGCCCCTGCTGTTGCTGCTGGGCGCGCATCTGCGGCCCGGCAGCGAGTGCGACGCCACGCATATCGGCGCGCTGGTGCCGGTGCTGCTCGACGCGGGCGCATCGCTCGAACACGCCGACCAGCGCGGCGTCACCGCACTGCACGCCTGCGCGATGCATGCCTTGCTGGCGCCCGCCCGCGTGTTGCTGGCGCGTGGCGCCGACCGGCAGGCCGCCGATGCATTCGGCCGTACCGCCGCCGACGTGGCGCGCACCATCGGCTATGTCGATATCGCGCACGAACTGGCGGCGCGCAGCGCCGGCGCCATTCCCAGCGTGCGGCAGATGCTCCGGCAACCGGCCCAGCCGGCCGACTGACAAGAAAAGGCCCGCGCGAGCGGGCCTTTCATTGTCGTGTACGCCCTCCTGTAGGAGCGCACCCAGTGCGCGATCGCCTTTCGCCTCGGTCTTAACGGCTTGTCTCGCCGGCTCAGTCGTTGTGCCCGGATCGTCGCGTTATCGCGACGGGGCTCGCCTGCGGCGGGCTTCCGAGCCGCTGCCGCGGCCCGGGTCACTTTCTCTTGCTTGCCCAAGAGAAAGTAACCAAAGAGAACGGCACCCCGCGTGGCACTGTCTGGGCTGCGCCCAGCCAGTCCGTGAGGGGTGGCCGGGCTTTTCGACCAGGCTCCTGCCCGGACGAAAAGTGCCCGACATCCTGTCGGGCACCCCTGCGGGGCCTGATCGACCACCCCTCACCGCCCCACAGGGGAGGGGTGAAGGCTCGTGCCGCTGCGCGGCACATCGCATCGAGGAGCTGAAGGCCGCCGTCCCTTTCTGTAGGAGCGCACCCAGTGCGCGACCGCGGACTGGCAGGGTTGCCTCGAACCGCGATGGTCGCGACGACGCAAGGCCAAGGTGCGTTGCAACGTGGCGGTCGCGCACTGGGTGCGCTCCTACAGAGATAGGAGAGGTTTTGGCGAGCACCCACCCCTCACCCCAGCCCTCTCCCCGGAGGGGAGAGGGAGAAAAACCGGCGGTGCGGCGCGAATAGATCCCCTCACGGCCCCAACGACGTTGCCTTGAGTCCTCTCCGCGTCGGCGCGTGGCGGTGTAGCCGCTCCGTTCGAGGTAGTAACGAGCGCATCACGGCTGGCC
>NZ_BCPR01000073.1 GCF_016586165.1 Dyella sp. EPa41
TAACCAAAGAGAACGGCACCCCGCGTGGCGCTGGCTGGGCCTGCGGCCCAGCCAGTCCGTGAGGGGCGGCCGGGCTTTTCGACCGGGCTCCTGCCCGGACGAAAAGTGCCCGACATCCGTGTCGGGCACCCCTGCGGGGCCTGATCGACCACCCCTCACCGCCCCACAGGGGGTTGTTGAAGGCTCGTGCCGCTGCGCGGCACATCGCGTCGCGACACCGGTGGCTGCGGTTCGTTGTGGGAGCGCACCCTGTGCGCGACCGCGGACTGACGTGGTTGCCTCGAACTGCGATGGTCGCGACGACGCAAGGTGCGTTGCAACGTGGCGGTCGCGCACTGGGTGCGCTCCTACAGAGGTAGGGAGGAATTTCGCGAGCCCCGCCCCTCACCCCAGCCCTCTCCTCGCTCCTCAAAGCCGCGGCCATCCATGGCCGCTCCCCGCGTGCCCCAAAGGGGAGAGGGAGAAAAGACGGCGGTGCGGCGCGAATAGATCCCCTCAGGGCTCAACAACGTTGCCTTGAGTCCTCTCCGCTACGGCGCGTTGCGGTGTAGCCGCGCCGTTCGAGGTAGTAATGAGCGCACCGCGGCTGGCCTCGGTCGGCCGACGCTTCTATCCCACGTACTGCCATGAGCCTTGGCTTTGAAGGCCATTTTCTTTGGGTTACTTTTCTTTTGGGCCAGCAAAAGAAAAGTGACTCGGCGGCCGGCAGGACGTCGAAACGCCCGCTGCGTAAGCGGCACTCTTGCGGAAGCGGAGCTACCGAAGGCATACCCCGCTCTTACAAGAGCGAAAACATGCGAACAGGCGCGAAAGGCGGTCGCGCACAGGGTGCGCTCCTACAAAGGCCGGCAGGACGTCGAAACGCCCGCTGCGTAAGCGGCATGCTCGCGGAAGCGGAGCTACCGAAGGCAACACCCCGCTCTCACAAGAACCACAACCATGCAGACCGGCGCGAAAGGCTGTCGCGCACTGGGTGCGCTCCTACATCGAGGTGATTGCCGGGTTGTTACGGCACGCCGCCGTCGCGGATCAGCGCAATCACCTCATAGCATGCGCCCATCGTGTGGTAGTCCGTCTTGCCCGCAGGGCTCTTCTCGTCGTCATACTTGCGGTTGTCGCGGGTGAGGATGCGATACCACGCGCCATACTTGTGGTCGACGAAGTGCTTCCACGAATAGTCCCACAGCTTCTCGTACCACGTGTCGTACTCGGCCAGGCCGGTACGTGCATGCAGCAGCGCCGCGGCGGCCAGCGATTCGGCCTGCACCCAGAAGTACTTGTCGTCGTCGCACACGCTGCCGTCCGGAGCGAAGCCGTAGGCAATGCCGCCGAACTCGTTGTCCCACGCGTGTGCCAGCGCGGTGTCGAACAGGTGCTTGGCGGTGGGCACCAGCCAGTCTTCCTCGCGGCCGCGTTCGAGCAGCAGCGGCTCCATGATCAGCAACAGCTTGGCCCATTCGGTCTGGTGGCCGGGCTGGAAGCCCCACGGGCGGAACAGGTGCTTGGGATTGTCGAGGTTGTACTTCCAGTCGACGTTCCACTCGGTGTCGTAGTGTTCCCACACGAGGCCGTTGGCCTTGGCGGCCTGGCGGCGCGTCATGTGGTCGGCGAGCTGCAGCGCGCGTTCGAGGTACCGCGGCTCGTCACTGGCCTGGTAAGCGGCCAGCATCGCCTCGCACATGTGCATGTTGGCGTTCTGCCCGCGGTAGCCGGTGAACTGCCACTGGTCGTTCGCCTCGTCGCGGTACAGGCCGGCCTCGGCGTCCCAATAGCGCTTCTCCAGCAGCTCCCAGGTTTCGTCCATCCACGCCTCGGCCTCGTGCACGCCGGCCTTCTTGGCGGTGGAGTAGGCGAGCAGCACGAAGGCGACGCCGTACGCGTGGTACATGGTGTCTTCGGGCTTGCCGTCGCGGATGGTCCACGCGTAGCCGCCCGTGGCCGGGTTGCGATGCACGTCGCGCAGGTAGCGCAGGCCATGGTGCACGGCATCGAGATATTCGGGGTTGCCGAACTCGATGTGCGCCATGGCGTAGTTGAAGACGAAGCGCGTGCTGCTCACCAGGTGGCGATGGCTGCGGTCGTAGATCGTGCCGTCGTCCTTGTAGTAGTGGAAGAAGCCGCCTTCGGGATCGATCGCGTGCGGGTGGTAGAACGCCATCGTCTGCGCGATGTGTTCGCGCAGGAATGCCTCGCTGCGGAAATCGGGCGTGGTCATGCGTAGTTCTCCATGAAGGCCAGCACTTCGGCTTCGTCGGGCATGGCGGTGAACGAACCCTGGCGGGTCACGGTGAGCGCGCCGCAGGCGGCCGCGAAGCGCAGCGTGGCATGCAGGCGCGGCAGTTCGGTGACGAGGTGGTCGATGCGGTCCTCCGACGTCTCCAGCGAAGCCAGCCCATGCAGGAGGCCGCCCACGAAGGCATCGCCCGCCGCCGTGGTGTCGACCGCGCGCACGGCATAGGCCGGCAGCTCGCCGTCGGCATCGGGATGGAACCAGCGCAGTGCGCCGGGGCCATCGGTGACCACCAGCAGGCGCGTACGGCCTTCCCACAGCTTTTCGAGCACGGCGTCCTCGCCGCCCACCGCGAGCCATGCGAGCTCTTCGGTGCTGAGCTTCACCACGTCGGCAAGGTGCAGCGCGGGCCACACCAGCGGACGCGGGTCGACGCCGCGCGGCCACAAGGCCGGGCGCAGGTTGAGGTCAAAGCTCACCAGTGCGCCGGCCGCGCTCGCGCGGCGCATGCCGTCGCGCGTGGTCTCGGCCAGCGCGGGATCGGTCATGCTGTTGGAGCACACATGGAACACCGCCGCGTTGTGCAGGCTTTCCTCGCGGAAGTGCTCCGGACGAAACAGCAGGTCGGCCGAAGGCGGGCGATAGAAGGTGAAGCTGCGCTCGCCATGGGCGTCCAGCGATACGAAGGCCAGCGCGGTGTTGGCCTCGTCCGTGCGCGCGATGCCCGTGGTGTCCACGCCCGCGCTGTGCAGGCTGTCGAGCAGGAAATCGCCAAAGACGTCTTTTCCGAGCATGCCGGCGAACGCCGCCGCGCCGCCGAGGCGGGCGACCGCGACCGCGACATTGGCGGGCGCGCCGCCCGCGAAGGGCACGAAGCTGCGTGGATAGCCGTGGGAGTCGTTGCCTTCGCTATGGAAATCGATCAGGGCTTCGCCGAAACAAAGGATAGAGCGGGACATCAAGCATTCTCAGCGGTGGCGGCGGGAACGGCCGGATTGCGGATCAGCGAGCCGCGCAGGCCATAGAAGACGATGTAGCCGTAGCAAAGCATCGGCAGCACGAAGGCGTGCTGGATGCCCAGGTGGTCGGCAAGCACACCTTGCGCCAGCGGCAGCAGCGCGCCGCCGACGATGGCCATGATCAGCAGGCTCGACGCCTTGCCGGTCAGCGGGCCCATGCGCTCGATGCCCAGCGAGAAGATCGTCGGGAACATGATCGAGTTGAACAGGCCGATGGCGATCACGCTCACCATGGCCGCCTGGCCGTGCGTGAGCATGGTGGTCAGCACCAGCAGGCCGGCGATGGCCGCAAAGACGGCCAACAACTTGCGCGGGTTGATCCACACCAGCAGGGCGGAGCCGGCGAGGCGCCCCACCATCGCGCCGCCCCAGTACAGCGACACGTAGTGCGAGGCATCCTGCTCGCTCATGTGGCCGATCTCGGGCAGCGACAGGTAGTTCACCAGGAAGCTGCCGATCGACACCTCGGCGCCCACGTAGAAAAAGATCGCCAGTACGCCGTAGAACACATGGCTGTGGCGCAACGCGTCCATCAGCGTGTGGTGCACGGGATCGGCCTGCTCGGTGGTCTCGGTGAGCGGCGGCAGTCGGAACAGCCACACGCCCACGGCTAGCAGCAACAGCACCACGCCGAGGCCGAGGTAAGGCACCTGCACCAGCTCGGCCTGCTTCTGGCGGAATGCCTGCAGCTGCTGCGTCGTCTCGGGCAGCAGGCTGGCGCGAACCTTGGCCAGCTGTTCGGACTGCGCGGCATCCAGGCGTGATGCGGTGAGCTTGTCCAGCGCACCGGCGAGGCGATCGACGGGCAGCGCGGCGAGCTGCTGCGGCGACTGCGCCGTCAGCGTGGCGAGCAGCGACGCGCCGGGCAGCTTGTCGAGCACGTTGGCCAGCTGCGCGGAGGAAAGCGGCTTGAGGCTGGTGGCGATGGCATCGGCGGGCAGGCGATCGAGCGCGGTCGCGGCGGCGTCGTTCAACGCGGCCACGAGGTGATCGGCCGGCGCCTGCTGCAGCGCTTCGACGGCTTGCGCCGGCGCGCCGTTGTTGAGCACCTGCACCAGCTGCACCGTCTCGGGCGCCTTGCGCACGTCGTCGGGAATGGTGGTGACGGTGACCGCGGAAAGGATCAGCAGGCCGCCGAACCAGGGGCCCAGCGTGGTGCCCAGCGAATTCATCGCCTGCGCCAGCGTGAGTCGACTGGAGCTGGTGCGCTCCGGGCCGAGCAGCGCGACATACGCATTGGCCGCGACCTGCAGCACCGTGATGCCGGTGGCGAGCACGAACAGCGCGGCGAGGAAGGCGGCATACGAATGCAGCGCCGCCGCCGGCCAGAAGCCGAACGCACCCAGTGCCGCGATGGCGAGGCCCGCCACGATGCCCTTCTTGTAGCCCAGCGCCGCCACCAGCCGGCCGGCGGGCAGGGACATCAGGAAGTACGCGCCGAAGAAGGTGAACTGCACGAGCATCGCGCGTGCGTAGTTCAACTCGAACACCGACTTCAGGTGCGGGATCAGGATGTCGTTGAGGACGGTGAGGAAGCCCCACATGAAGAAGATCGTGGTGGCCACCGACATGGCCATGGGGTAATCGGTGTAGCGCGTGCTGCCGGTAGCGGGCGCGGAGCCTGTCGTCGACCGCGCGGAAGGAGCTGCAAGGGCCATGCGAAATTCCGTTGTCAGGAAAGAGGACAGCTGCTTTCGCGCACCACCAGCTCCACCGGCGCGATAACGGTGCTTGCCGGCGCCTGCGGGTCGCGCAGTCGGGCAAGGAGAAGTTCGGCGGCCTGCCGTCCGCGCGCCCTCGGCGCCGTGGACAAGGTGGTCAGCGGCGGCACGCTCATGGAGGCTTCGGCGATGTCGTCGAAGCCGGTGACGGCAAAGTCGCGACCCGCTTGCAGGCCGCGCTGATGCAGGCCAAGGATCAGGCCGAGCGCGACCGCGTCGTTGTAGCAGACGGCCGCGGTGGGTTTGCTGCCGCCTTCGAACAGCGCGGGCGTGGCGCGCACGGCATCGATGCGCGTGGGCGTGGTCTGCACGCGCCAGTGCGGCTCGATCTTCAGCCCGGCGGCCTGCATCGCTTCCACGTAGCCGGCGTGGCGCTCGCGCGTCGAGCTGGCATCGTCGTGGCCGCCGAAGAAGGCGATGCGTCGATGCCCCCGCGCGATCAGGTGCTCCGTGGCTTGCCGCGTGCCGGGGCGGTTATCCAGCATCAGGCGATCCCAATGCGCGTACTGCGGCAGGCGTCCGCCGAGTTCGCGGTTGAACAGCACCACCGGCAGGTGCGCGCCGATGGCGGTGAGCACGTTGCGCGCTTCGCTGCCTTCGGCCGGCGACAGGATGATGCCGCCCGGGCCATGTTCGATCAGCGAGCCGAGCACGGCCTGCTCGCGCGTGGTCGATTCGCCGGTGCTGCCCAGCAAGGTGACGAAGCCTGCCTCGCCGAGCGTTTCGTCGACGCCCGCGGCGAATTCGGCGAAGAACGGATTCGCAAGTTCGTTCACCACCAGCGCAATGCTCGACGAGGTGCGCCGGCGCAGGTTGGCCGCGGCACGGTTGTACACGTAGCCCTGGCGTCGCAGTTCTTCCTCGACGCGTGCGCGCGTGTGTTTGTTCACCAACGGACTGCCGCGCAAAACCAGCGACACCGTGGCGCGCGAAACACCGCAGCCGGCAGCGATATCGCTGAGCGTGGTCTTGCGGTGGACGGGGGCGGAGCTTTCCGTGGCCATGCTGGCGGCTTTCCGTGAGTTGGAACGATCCAAATGTAACCGAAATCCTGTGTCGTTTAGCCATATTGCAATGCGGCATGCATCGCGTCATGGCAGGATGGTACCGTGAAATATAAATCGATCTAAATCGGGGGAAACCACGATTTATGTGAAATCGCCTGCGGCGTCGCGGGGCGAGCCCGGCGCTGCCTCGCGCGCCCGGCCAGACGCTGCGGCGCTGCCGTTTTCGGACAGCGTTCGCAGGCGAGGCCGATGGCCGCCGGCAACATCGCGGGGTCGGTGGGTTCTACAGCGTAGTGAACCGGTTGCTGGCGGTGCGCCAGGGGCCAAGGCGGCTGTCAGACGGATGTCCCAGATGATCGTATCGATCCACGCAGGCGAGACACGCAGCAAGGGGAAGTGCAGGCGGCTGGCGCGGGTGCGCCGGTCCGGTGTCATGGCCTGGGCCTGTTTGGCGGCGCTGCTGCTTCCGGTCATGGCGGGGGCAGCGCCGCTCTCGACGATCACGCTCGATCACGACTGGCAGTTCCGGCTGGCGCCCGGCGACGGCGCCGCGGCGACACACCCGGAAGCGACCAAGTGGCTGCCGGCGACCGTGCCGGGCACGGTGCAGACCGACCTGATGGCGGCACGGCAACTGGTCGACCCGTTCTATCGCGACAACGAGGCGCAGGTGCAATGGGTCGGCCTCGCCGACTGGCAGTACCGCACCAGCTTCGACGTCGATGCCGCCACGCTGGCGCGCCCGCATGTGGAACTGGTGCTCGACGGGCTGGATACGTTCGCGGACGTCATCTTGAACGGCACCAGGCTGGTCGCCGCCGACAACATGTTCCGCCGCTGGCGCGTGCCGGTGAAATCCGTGCTGCGCAAGGGCTCCAACAAGCTCGAGGTGCGGCTGTACTCGCCGATCAAGCGCCTGCAGCCGTGGCTGCTGAAGCAATCCTATGCCTTGCCGGGCGAGTTCGATTCGGCCTTCGGCGACGAACCCAAGGGCAAACAGACGGCCAATTACATACGCAAGGCGAATTACCAGTACGGCTGGGATTGGGGGCCGCGCATCGTCACCGAGGGCATCTGGCAGGGCGTGCACCTGGACAGCTGGGACGGTTTTCGCGTCGACGATTTCCATGTCGAGCAGAACCAGGTCGACCCGCGGGTCGCGCGCGTGGCCGTCAAGCTCGATGTGCAGGCCGACGCCGGCCAGCGCGTGACGGTGAACCTGGACGTGCTGGGACCGAGTGGGGAAGCCGTCGCGCATGATGCGCGCGAAGTCATCGTCGACCCCGGCACGCACGAGATCAGCCTGCCGCTGCGCATCGCCGACCCGCGGCTGTGGTATCCCGCCGGCTACGGCGCGCAGGACATGTACACGTTCAAGGCCACCGTGCGCGACGGCGACGGCGTGCTGCACGGCGCCGATCGCGCGGTGGGTCTCCGCAGCGTGGAACTGCGGCGCCAGCCGGATCGCTGGGGCAGGAGCTTCGAGTTCGTCATCAACGGCATCCCGGTGTTCGCCAAGGGCGCGAACCTTATTCCGTTCGACAGCTTCCCCAGCCGCGACGTCGAGCTGCGCATGCACGACGTGGTCGCCTCGGCGCGCGATGCCAACATGAACATGCTGCGCGTGTGGGGCGGCGGCTATTACCTGCCGGATCGCTTCTACGAGCTGGCCGACCGCTTCGGCATCATGATCTGGCAGGACTTCATGTTCGGCGGGGCGATCCCGCCCAACGACACGGCCTATGTCGACAACACGCGGCAGGAGGCGATCGAACAGGTCAGGCGCTTGCGCAACCACCCCAGCATCGTGCTGTGGTGCGGCAACAACGAAGTGCAGACCGGCTGGGAATCGTGGCCCGATCGCGAGGCGTTCAAGAAGTCGCTGACCGGCGAGCAGCGCGACCTCATCGTCACCGGCATGGTGAACCTGTTCGGCAACGTGCTGCGTGACGTGGTGACCCGCTACGACCGCGATGTGCCGTACTGGGCCAGTACGCCCAGCACCGACTACGAAGGGCCGGCCAACGTGCTGGGCAATGGTGACATGCACTACTGGGACGTCTGGTCCGGGCAGGCGAAGCCGCTGACGGAGTACCTCAACGTGACGCCGCGCTTCCAGTCGGAGTACGGCCTGCAGTCGTTCCCCGTGATGCGCACCATCCGCGCGTTCGCCGCGCCGGAGGACCTGCAGGCCGAATCACCGGTGATGCGGGCGCACCAGAAGTACGACAGCGGCAACGGCAACAAGCGCCTGCTGCTGTATATCGAACGCAGCTTCGGTGAGCCGCGCGATTTTCCCGCCTTCGTCTACCTGAGCCAGGTGATGCAGGCGCAAGGCATCGAGCTCGCCGCCGAGCACCTGCGTGCCTCGCGGCCGCAGTCGATGGGTTCGCTGTATTGGCAGATCAACGACGTGTGGCCCGGCGCGTCCTGGTCCAGCATCGACTATTTCGGCCGGTGGAAGGCATTGCAGTTCCACGCGCGCCGTTTCTACGCGCCGCTGCTGATTGCCGCGTTGAGGCATGACGGCAACACGTCGGTGTCGCTGGTGTCCGATCAGGTGTCCTCGACGAGCGGGCACTGGAGCCTGCGCCTGATGGACTTCGCCGGCAAGGTCATCGACGAGCACAGGCACGTGACCAGCATGCCTCCGTTGAGCAGCACGCCGGTAGGCAACTACACCGATGCCCAATTGCTGCATGGCGCCGATCCGAAGGCCGTGTTCGCGGTGTTCGAACTGGCCGACGGCGATGGCCCCTTGTCGCGCAACCTGGTGTTCTTCGACGAAGCGAAGAACCTGGTGTTGCCGTCGCCGCATATCCGCGCGCAGCTGCAGCCTTCGGTCGATGGATACAAGCTCACGCTGACCACCGACACGCTGGCGCGCGACGTGTGGGTGTCGTTCGGCGACCTCGACGTCGAGATGGACGACAACGCCTTCGACATCCTGCCGGGCCAGAGCGTGACCGTCGGCGTCAAGAGCAAGGCCCTGCTCAACGACATGCAGCGCGCACTGCAGGTGCAGAACCTGGCCGGCGTGATGCGGGGACAGTGAACGTGATGAATACCTTCCGACAGGACGAGACACGCCATGCCATCGCGCCGTGACGTACTGAAGTGGTTCGGCGCCGCCGCGGTTTCGGCGGCGGCGCTGGATAGTGCCCCTGCGCGCGCTTTTGCCGGTGGCGCGGCCCGTTACACGAGCCAGCGCCCGCCGGTGGGCAAGCGCAAGTTCGTGAGCCAGGCCGTGGAGCGGCAGCTGGCGACGGTGAAGTCCGCCATCGCCGATCCCAAGCTCGCGTGGATGTTCGAGAACTGCTATCCGAACACGCTGGATACCACGGTGGAGCTGGGTACGCTCGACGGCAAGCCCGATACCTTCGTGATCACGGGCGACATCAACGCGATGTGGCTGCGGGATTCGTCCGCCCAGGTGTCGCCGTATATCCCGCTGGCCCGGCAGGACCCGGCGTTGCAGCGCCTGTTCCGCGGCCTGATCCGCCGGCAGGCGCGCTGCATCCGCATCGATCCCTACGCCAACGCCTTCATGCCCGATCCGCACTCGCAGCCGCTGTCGTGGTCGCTGCACGACGACACGGACATGAAGCCCGGCGTGGGCGAGCGCAAGTGGGAGATCGATTCGCTGTGCTATCCGATCCGCCTCGCGCATGGCTATTGGCAGGCGACCGGCGACAGCGAGCCGTTCGACGACGACTGGCGCTCGGCGATGGCCACGGTGGTGAAGACCTTCCGCGAGCAGCAGCGCAAGCAAGGTCATGGGCCGTACCACTTCCAGCGGCCTTCCAAGATTCCCACCGACACGCTGATGCTCGATGGCTACGGCAATCCCGCGCGGCCGAACGGGATGATCCATTCCATGTTCCGGCCGTCCGACGATGCATGCCTGTATCCGTTGTTCGTGCCCGCCAATCTGTTCGCGGTGACTTGCCTGCGGCTGCTGGCACAGATGAGCCGCGGCATTCACCACGACGAAGCGTTTGCCGCCGAATGCACCGCCCTGGCCAGCGAAGTGGAGCAGGCCGTGCACCGCGACGGGCGCATGCGCGACGAGCAAGGCCAGGAACACTGGGCCTACGAGATCGACGGCTACGGCAACCAGCTGTTCATGGACGACGCCAATGCCCCCAGCCTGCTCAGCCTGGCGTACCTCGGCTGCTGCGATCGCAAGGACCCGTTGTACCAGCGCACCCGCGACCGCGCGTGGAGCACGCACAACCCGTACTTCTTCAAGGGCAAGGCGGCTGAAGGCATCGGTGGCCCGCATGAAGGGCTGCGCATGATCTGGCCGATGTCGCTGATGATGTATGCGCAGACCAGCGACGATCCCTCGCAGATCAGCCAATGCCTGCGCTGGTTGCGCGACACCGATGCGGGTACGGGCTTCATGCACGAAACCTTCGACCAGGACGACCCGGCGCATTTCACGCGCACCTGGTTTGCCTGGGCCAATACCTTGTTCGGCGAGATGATCGTCGACCTTCATCGTACGCGTCCGGCGCTGCTGCGCTGACCTTTTCCTCTTCCGACAACCACGACTTCAGGAGAACCGCCCACATGGTGTCCCGCCGACAATTCCTCCAGGGCATGGGCGCGCTTGCGGTGCTCGGCAACCCGCTATCGTCGCTGGCGACGAGCGTGGCCGGCGCGGTGGCCGCGCAAAAATCCGCCGCCGGCGCGGGTGCCCTGGGTGCCCAGGGTGTGTCGTCCTATGTCGACGTGTTCGTCGGCACGGGCGGCCATGGCCATACCTTCCCGGGCGCGACCTTGCCCTACGGCATGGTGCAGCTGAGCCCGGATACCAACGATGCGGGCTGGGATGCGTGCTCGGGTTACCACCAGGCCGACGGCTCGATCATGGGTTTCTCGCATACGCATCTGAGCGGTACCGGCGCGAGCGACATGCTCGACGTGCTGGTGATGCCGGCGCAGGGCCCGGTGCTGCTGCAGCCGGGCGAGCGTGGCTTGCCCGACCAGAACTACCAGTCCCGCTTCGATGGAACCACCGGATCGGCGCGCCTGCCGGCGGACAGCAAGGCGGTGCCGGGCAAGGGCTATCGCTCGCGCTACGACAAGGCCTCGGAACAGGCACAGCCGGGCTACTACCGAGTGCATCTCACCGACCACAACATCCTGGCCGAGCTCACCGCCACGCCGCGCGTGGGCCTGCATCGCTACACCTTCCACGGCAAGGGCGACGGCCATCTGCTGGTGGACCTTGCGCATGGCTACCACGACAGCGCGACGGTGCCGGCAGCGGTCACCGACGCGCAGCTGCGCGTGGTCGGCAACGACACCCTGGTGGGTGCGCGCCGCGTGCACCAGTGGGCGAATGGGCGTTACCTGTACTTCGCCATGAAGCTGTCGCGCCCGTTCTCGCACGCCACGCTGTACTCCGAAGACGTGGCGCTGGCGAACGGCTCGCAGGAGGCCAGCGGCGCGCATCTGAAGGCCGCACTGCACATCAAGAAAGCCTCGCACGCCCCGCTGCTGGTCAAGGTCGGCATCTCCGCGGTCGACATCGACGGTGCCTTGAAGAATCTCGAGGCGGAAGTGCCCGCGTGGGATTTCGAGCTCGCGCAACGCACCGCCGCGCAGGCATGGGAGCGCGAGCTCGGCCGCATCCGCATCGAATCCTCGTCGCCCGCGGTGCTGCGCACGTTCTACAGCGCGCTGTACCACACCATGCTGGCGCCCACGCTGTTCAGCGACGTGGATGGCCGCTATCGCGGCATGGACCTGGCGATCCATCAATTGCCCGCCGGACAGAACAACTACAGCACCTATTCGCTGTGGGACACCTACCGCGCGTTGCATCCCTTGCTTACGCTGTTCCAGCCCGACCGCGTGCCCGACCTGGTGAACGGCCTGGTGCGCATGGCGGAGGAAAGCCCGCAAGGGCCGCCGGTGTGGCCGCTGCAGGGCGTGGAGACCGGCTGCATGATCGGCTACCACTCCGCCGTGGTGCTCGCCGAAGCACAGGCCAAGGGCTTCACCGGCATCGACTACGCGCGCGCCTGGCCGATCTTCCGCCGTCGCGCCATGGAGGACGATTACCGCGGCCTGGCGTTCTATCGCCACCTCGGTTATATCCCCAGCGACAAGGAAGGCGAGGCGGTCAGCAAGACGCTCGAATACGCGTATGACGACTGGGCCATGGCGCAGCTGGCCGAAGGCGCGGGCGCGAAGGGTGATGCGGCTGCGCTGCGCCAGCGTTCGCGCAACTACCGCAACGTGTTCGACAAGAAGCTCAACTTCGTGAGGCCACGCGGCAGCGACGGGCAATGGCTGGAGCCGTTCGACCCGCGCGGCATGGGTCATTCCAGCCAGTGGCGCGACTTCACCGAGTCCAACGCGTGGCAGGCGACGTTCCTCAACCAGCACGACCTGTACGCGTACATGGAGATGTTCGGCGGGCAGAAGGTGTTCGAACGCAAGCTGGATGAACTTTTCACCACCAGCTCGGCGCTGCCCGCCGATGCGCCGCCGGACATCGCCGGCATGGTGGGCCAGTATGCCCATGGCAACGAACCGAGCCACCACGTGGCCTACCTGTATGCCTATACCGGTTCGCACCACAAGACGCAGGCACGCGTGCGCATGTTGCTGGAAACCATGTATCCGGCCGAGCCCGATGGCCTTGCCGGCAACGAGGATTGCGGCCAGATGAGCGCGTGGTACGTGATGGGGGCGCTCGGCCTGTACGCGGTGGACCCGGTGAGCACCAACTACGTGTTTGGCAGCCCCTTGCTGGATCGCGCGGAGATTGCGCTGTCCGGTGATCGCAAGCTGGTGATCCAGGCCCATGGCAATGGACCGGGACAGGCGTACATCCAGTCGGTGCAGTGGAACGGCAAGCCGTGGACGCGCAGCTGGATCAGCCACGCGGAACTCGCCGCCGGCGGCACGCTGGAGTTCCAGATGGGCGCGACGCCGAACACGCAGTTCGGCGCCGCGGCGAAGGATCGCCCGCCGGCCTTCGGCATGCCGGCGACCGCATGATCGCTTCGTCCTGACCGCAGGGTCTTACGCAAACGCCGCCCGTTTCGCGGGCGGCTTTCTTTTCACTGCACGCGCCCTTCTTTCCTGCAGGAGCCCACCCGGTGGGCGACCGCAGCACCCCGGCGCACCTCATGCTTCGCTGGCCGCGCAACGCGCACGCCCGCGCAAGACGAAACAGCAGAACGCTGCGGGCTCTTGCGCTGGGACCCACTCCGTAACCCCGCGCAAGATGGTGTTGCGCTGCGACTTGTCTCGATCTAATCTCGAATGGATAGTTTTCACCGGTCCAGGGCATGAATGCTTTCCATGCGCCTGGACCAAGAGGTCGCGCCTGGGGAGCGCATCTCGAAGGGTGCCGTTGAAGCGGTCGTGATCGAGACAGTGCAGGCGCGACGGAACCACCGTCCGGCCAACGCAAGCGAAGGAAGGGCGGTGCATGAATGACGGCGTCCACGTACGTGGCGAGGTGCGGGCAAGCAGCGCCTTTGCGACGGGCGAACCGAGTGGCGACACCCGTGTCGCCGTGAATCCCCCGGGCAAGGATGCGCAGTACGCATTGCTGGCGGCGGATGTCGGCGGCACGCATGCGCGCATCGGTCTCCTCGCGGCCGATGCATCGCCTCAGGCGCGTGATGCTAGCTTGTCCGTGCTCGCCTATTGCGTCTATCCCTGCCGCGATTACGCCGGCCTCGCCTCCATCGTGCGCCGCTTCTGCGACGAGCATGCCGTCAAGCCGCGCCGCTTCGCGCTTGCCTGTGCGGGCTACCTGCATGACGGGCGCGTGCTCAACAGCAACCTGCAATGGCCGATCGAGCCCGCCGCGCTGAAGTGCGAACTGGGCATGGACGAGGTGTCGGTCCTGAACGATTTCGTCGCGCTGGCGCATGCCATGCCGCACCTGCAGGCGGGCAGCGTCATGCCGTTGCATCGGCCCTTGCCACCGGCGACGGCAGCCATGGGGCCGGTCGTGGTGATCGGGCCCGGCACGGGGCTCGGCGTCGCGGTGCGCCTGCCGGGCACGCCGCCGCAGGTGCTGCAGACCGAGGCAGGTCATATCCAGCTTGCCGCGCGCACGTCGCGCGAACTGGACGTGCTTGCGGAGTTGGCGCCCTCGGGCACGCATCTTCCGTACGATCACGTGCTCTCCGGCCCGGGGCTGCTGCGCCTTCATCAGGCGTTGTGCCGCATCGAGGGCAAGCCCGCATCGCTGCACGCACCTGCCGATGTCGTGGCTGCCGCCATCGCGAACGCCGACTCCCGTGCGGTGGAAGCGCTGCACCTGTTCTGCGGGTGGCTGGGCTCCTTCACCGGCGATATGGCGATGCTGTACGGCGCTACCGGCGGCATCTATCTGGCCGGCGGTTTCCTTGCCCGCATGATGGCGCTGCTGGAAGCCAGCGATTTTGTCGCGCGCTTTCTGGACAAGGGCGTGATGCGCCCGTTCCTGCAGACCGTGCCCGTGCACGTGGTGGACCACGCGCAACTTGGCGTCATCGGTGCGGCCAGCTGGCTGCACGAACGCTCGGGCAACAGCTGAAGCAGCCATACCCTCCCGTCGTCGAATCCACCTCGCAGGTTTGAAGGGAATGCCAATGACAGCGTCTACGTACTCGTCGTGCCGTATCCATCGGTGCCTGGTTCTCGGCATGTCCCTTGGCCTCGCCTTCGCGGGTTCGGTCGCGGCGGCCGAACGCCCGTCGACGTTCACGCCGCCCGATGCGGCAACGATCGAACAGCAGTGGGTGGCGGCCAATCGGCCTTATGACGCCGCTCGCCATGAGATCCTCGCGCAGACCGAGAAGCTTGCGTGGCAAGGGCCGATGCAACCCGACTGGCAGACGCTGACCGCGTATCGCACGCCCGATTGGTATCGCGACGCCAAGTTCGGCATCTTCGTGCATTGGGGCGTGTATTCGGTGCCGGCGTTCAAGGGAGAGTGGTATCCCCGGCACATGTACGAACGCGAGGGCGAGAACTCCGACCGCTATCGCCATCAGCTCGCCACCTACGGGGCGATGCCCAACGTGGGATACAAGGACCTGATCCCGATGTTCAAGGCCGAACACTTCGACCCGCAGGCGTGGGCGAAGCTGTTCCATGACGCGGGCGCGCGCTACGTGGTGCCGGTGGCCGAACATCACGACGGCTTCGCCATGTACGACTCCAGGTTGTCGGACTGGACCGCGGTGAAGATGGGCCCGCATCGCGACGTGATCGGCGAACTCGCCAAGGCGATACGCGCGCAGGGCATGAAGCTGGGCCTGTCGTCGCATCGCGCCGAGCACGACTGGTTCTACGAGTACGGCCGGACCTTCGACTCGGACGTGAACGATCCGCGCTACGCCGCGTTGTATGGCCCGGCGCACCGCCTCGTCTCGGCCAAGGGCGAAGACGGCCAGGAAGTCGACTGGACCTTCGTGTCCGATGCCTATCTCGCCGACTGGCTCGCACGCTCCGCCGAAATCGTGCAGGACTACCACCCGGACCTGATGTACTTCGACTGGTGGATCGGCCAACCACGCTTCCGCGGTCCGCTCGCCGAATTCGCCGCGTTCTACTACAACCAGGCGGCGGCGCGACAGCAGGGCGTGGTGCTCAACTACAAGTTGAACGACATGCGCCCTGGCACCGGCACGTTGAACATCGAGCGCGGCCAGGCGGCGGGCATTCGCGAGCAACCCTGGCAGACCGAGACATCGGTGAGTCCCGACTCGTGGGGCTATGCCGAAGGCGATACCTACAAATCGCCCGACGAGATCGTGCAGCTGCTCGCCGACGTGGTGAGCAAGAACGGCAACCTGCTGCTCAACGTCGGGCCAAAGGCCGACGGCACCATCCCCGACGAGGCTCGCGGCATCCTGCAGTCGGTGGGGCAGTGGATGCATGCGAACGGCGAGGCGATCTACGGCACGCGGCCGTGGCATCGCTTTGGCGAAGGCCCGACCGAAGTGGCGGCTGGCACCATGCAGGACACCAAGACCAAGCCCTATACGTCCGAGGACTTCCGCTTCACCACCAAGGGCGACGCGCTTTACGCGATCGAACTGGCGTGGCCGGCGCGCGGAGAGGCGGTCATCCATTCGATCGATGGCGGCATGAAGGTGGCCTCGGTGACCCTGCTTTCCACCGGCAAGCCGATCGCCTTCAGGCAACAGCCCGACGGCCTGCACCTGACGCTGCCCAGGCAGCCATCCGGCGCGCACGCGTATGCCTATCGCATTGCGCTGGCCAAGCACTGAGGCCACGTACGGCAGGCGGGGCGGGCCCTCCCGGGCTCGCCTGCCAGGCGTGATGCACCCCACGCATTGCAGCGTGCACGACGACGTGGACGCTGCTAGATTTCAAACGATCTAAATCTGGTGAAGGGGTTTCCGATGGCTCGTCTCCCGTCCCGTTCCTGGCTTCCGGCCATGCTTGCCCTGTCCCTGCTGCCCGGCCTGGCCGCAGCGGTGACGACGGGCCACGCGGCGGACGTCGATCCGCGCATCGGCACGGGTGGCGATGGCCATACCTTTCCGGGTGCCACCGTGCCCTTCGGCATGATCCAGCTGTCGCCCGATACGGCGATGCCGGACTTCAAGCACGCCTACAAGTGGGCCGCCGGCTACCAGTACGGCGACAGCAGCCTGCTCGGCTTCTCGCATACGCATTTCTCCGGCTCGGGCCATTCGGACCTGGGCGATGTGCTGGTGATGCCGATTGCCGGCGACGTGAAGCTCGATCCGGGTGACGCAGCCCAGCCCGGCAGCGGCTATCGCTCGCGCTTCGACCACCATACCGAAGTGGTGCAGGCCGGCTATTACGCGGTGACGCTGAGCGACTACGGCGTGCGCGCCGAACTCACCGCCGGCCGCCGTATCGGCTGGCACCGCTACACCTTCCCGGCCGGCAAGCCGGCCCACCTGTTGCTGGACCTGCGCCCGAGCATTTACGACTACCCGGGCAAGGTGCTGTGGTCGCACCTGCGCGTGCGCGACGACGGCACCGTCACCGGCTGCCGTACCACGCGCGGCTGGGCGCCGGGCCGTGAGCTTTGCTTCGCCATGCGCTTTTCGCAGCCGTTGGCCTCGCGCACGTTGTACAGCCGCGAGACCGACGTGCCCTACAAGGGCTTCAAGGGTCCGGGCTACCAGCCGGAGGACCACGATGCGCTGAGCGGCCGCGCACTGGTCGGCGTGTTCGACTTCGGCACGCTCAAGCAGCCGCTGGGCGTGAAGGTGGCGATCTCGCCGGTGAGCGAAGCCAACGCCGTCGCCAACCTCGATGCCGAAGGGCAGGGCTGGGATTTCGACGCCCGCCGCGCCGACGCAAAGGCGGATTGGGACAAGGCGCTGGCCTTGATCGACATCGATGCGCCCAAGCAGGATCGCACCAGCTTCTATACGTCGCTGTACCACGCGCTGCTGTCGCCCACGCTGAGCATGGACGTCAACGGCCAGTTCCGCGGCCCCGACGGCGCCGTGCATGAGGCGGTCGACAAGAACGGCAAGTTCGAATTCCACTCGACCTGGTCGCTGTGGGACGTGTACCGCGCACAGCAGCCGCTGGTGGTGCTGTTGATGCCCGAGCGCAGCACCGACTTCATCCGCTCGCTGATCGCCGCCCGCGAAACCAGCCCGTTCGGCATCCTGCCGGTGTGGGCGTACCAGGGCCTGGAGACGTGGTGCATGATCGGCTACCACGCCGTGCCGGTCATCGCCGACGCCTACATCAAGGGCGTGCGCGGCTTCGATGCCGAAGCCGGCCTCAAGGCGATGGTGGCCAGCGCCACCTATGCACCCTACGGCGGCCTGGGCGACTACATGAAGCTCGGCTACGTGCCGATCGACAAGGAACCCGAAGGCGCCTCCAAGACGCTCGAGTACGCCTACGACGACTGGTCGCTGGCGCAGATGGCCAAGGCCATGGGCAAGCAGGACATCGCCGCCACCTTCGACAAGCGCGCCGGCAACTGGCGCAATGCCTACGATCCCAAGACCGGCTTCATGCGCGCACGCAAGACCGACGGCGCGTTCCGCGAACCGTTCGACCCGGATGCCGCCGGCTACGGCACCGATTACACCGAAGGCAACGCCTGGCAGTACTCCTGGTACGTGCCGCAGGACGTGGCCGCGCTGGTGAAGGCCATGGGCGGCGACCAGGCCTTCGTCACCAAGCTGGACAGCGTGTTCGACGCCAAGGTGGACCCCGCGCGCTTCGCGCACGTGGAGGACATCACCGGCCTGATCGGCTGGTATGCGCATGGCAACGAGCCCAGCCACCACCTGGCCTACCTGTACGACTACGCGGGCGCGCCCTGGCAGACCCAGAAGCGCCTCAAGCAGATCATGGACAGCCAGTACGCCCCCCGGCCGGATGGCCTCGCGGGCAACGACGACCTGGGCCAGATGTCGGCCTGGTACATCTTCACGGCCCTGGGCTTCTATCCGGTGACCCCGGCCAGCGACGAGTACGCCATCGGCCGCCCGTTCGTGAAGCGCGCCACGCTGCACCTCGGCAACGGCAAGACCTTCACCGTCAGCGCCTCGCCCCTGGACAACGCGCATCCCTATGTCGGCAGCGTGACCCTCAACGGCAAGCCGCTGGACCGGGTGTTCCTGCGCCACGGCGAGATCGTCGCCGGGGGCGAGCTGCACTTCACCATGCAGGCCGAACCCAATCGTGCGTGGGGGAGCCAGCCCGATGCACGCCCCACTTCGATGAGCTCGGCTGGGCAGCGCTAGACTGGATAACCCCTACCAAAGACTTAGCAAAAACCTCGCGGAGACGGTGGTAAACATCCGGGCGATTCTGCAACCATGCCGACCATGTTGCGCTCATCCTGGAAACTGGCGTCGACGCTCCGGCCGGCCGTGAAGGACCGCATGGCCATGCGCTGGCGACTCGGCGGCCTCCTGGCCGCCGTGCTGGTGATCGTGGCCTTGCCCTACATCGTCACCCGCAGTGGCGCCAGCGAAGCCATCGAGGCGAACGAGCGCGTTACCCACTCGTCCGAGGTGAAATCCCTTACCTATCGCATCGCGTATGTCACACGCGACGGCGAGGCCTCGATTTACCGCCTGATCAACGGCGATACCGATCCGCAGGTACGCATGCGCGCGGAGCGGGCCAGCCACGAAGTGCCCGGCCTGTTGTCCCAGTTGCGGGAAATGACCCGTGACAGCCCGGACCAGCAGTCCCTGATCGGCTCGCTGACCTCGGTCGTCAATGGCCGCCTGGCGCTCACCGGCCAGGCCATTCTTCGCCACGAGCGTGGCGACGACCAGGGCGCCGCCGAGGCCATGCGCGACTCGGGCACGCTGTTCAAGATGGACGACCTGATCGACGGCGTCGTGCGCAACGAGAACAACACGCTGCTGGAACGGCGCGACGAGGCGCGGCGCGAGTCATTCAACAGCGGTCTCGCCTTGAGCATCACGGCCATCGCGCAGATCCTGTTGCTTGCCATCGTGGTGGTCGTGTCCGAGCGGCAGATCAGCCGTCGCTTGCGCGCCGAGGAGCGCGAGGGGCAGGCCGTGCAGCGTTCGCAACTCATCGTGCAGGCCGTGCGCGAACCCATCGCGCTGCTCGACGCCGGCCTGGGCACGTTGCTGGTGAATGCCGCGTTCGGCGAGCTGTACGGCCTGCCGCCGGATTTTCGCCAATCCCTGCCGTTGACCGAGATCGGTGACGGCGCCTGGAGCGACAGCGCACTGCTGCAGCGGCTCAATGACGTGCTGCTGCTGGATCGCGAGCTGTGGGACTACGAACTCATCCAGCGCACGGTGGACGGCGTCGATCGCCACGTGGTGATCAATGCGCGGCGCCTCGAACAGGACAGTGGCGGCGATCCCGTGCTGCTGCTCACGCTCAGCGACGTCACCGCGCGCGCGCTGGTCGAGCAGCAGGTGAAGGAGCTCAACCGCCAGCTCGAAGGCAAGATCGAGCAGGTTTCCGACGTGAACCGCGAGCTGGAGGCCTTCAGCTATTCGGTGTCGCACGACCTGCGCGCACCGCTGCGCCACATCAGCGGTTTTGCCGGCAAGCTGCAACAGCACCTGGGTGAGGCCGCGGACGAGCGCACGCGCCACTACATCGAAGTGATCAACGACGCCGCGCGCCGCATGGCCTTGCTGATCGAGGACCTGCTGGTGTTCTCGCGTCTCGGACGCGGCGCGCTGCGCCTGCAGCCGGTGGACATGCAATCGCTGGTGGACGAAGCGCGCGCGCTGGCGGAAACCGACGCGCACGGGCGCCACATCGTCTGGTCGATCGCGCCGCTGCCCATCGTCATCGGCGACGAGAACATGCTGCGCACGGTATGGCAGAACCTGCTTGGCAACGCCGTCAAGTACACCGGCAAGCGCGAGGTGGCGCGCATCGACGTCGATGTGCAGCGCAACCGTGACGGCAGCTACGAGTTCACCGTCAGCGATAACGGC
This sequence comes from Dyella sp. EPa41, assembly GCF_016586165.1. Taxonomy (GTDB): domain Bacteria; phylum Pseudomonadota; class Gammaproteobacteria; order Xanthomonadales; family Rhodanobacteraceae; genus Dyella. The sequence goes on from NZ_BCPR01000073.1 coordinate 20,419, forward strand.
GCCGGTTTCGACATGCAGTATGCTGGCAAGCTGTTCGGCGTGTTCCAGCGTCTGCATCGCGCGTCGGAGTTTCCCGGCAACGGCATCGGCCTTGCCAACGTGCGGCGCATCGTGACGCGCCATGGTGGGCGTGTATGGGCTGACGCGCAGCCCGGCGTGGGCGCCCGTTTCCACTTCAGTCTGCCTTCGTCCGACCTGGCAGAGAGCTTTGCGCAGAGGCGGTTATGAGTCAGCGCGACATACGAACCATCCTGCTCGTCGAGGACAGTCTCGCGGACGCTGAAATGGCCATGGATGCCCTGGCCGGCGCCAACCTCGCCAACCCCGTCGTGCACCTCGAAGACGGCGTGGATTGCCTCGACTATCTCTATTGCCGCGGCGAATGGGCCGGGCGCGACCCGGTCGACCCGGCCGTGGTATTGCTGGACATCAAGATGCCGCGCATGGGCGGCCTGGAAGTGCTTACGGAGCTGCGCTCGGACGATCGTTTCCGTCGCGTGCCGGTGGTGATCCTTTCCTCGTCGCGGGAGGAAAGCGACCTGGCGCGCAGCTGGGACATCGGCGCGAATGCGTACGTGATCAAGCCAGTCGATGTCGACCAGTTCTTCGACGCGGTGCGGACGCTGGGACAGTTCTGGGCCGTGCTCAACCAGGCGCCGGAATAATCCTGATCGACGCGGGCAGGAAGCCCACGACGGAGTGGCAAATGGCGGACAGGCAACAGTGGGCGTTACCCAAAATCCGGATCCTGCAGATCGAGGACAGTCAGCTCGATGCCGAGCTCGTGCTGTCCGAGCTTGACGCCGACGCCATCGAGTACGACGTGCAGCTGGTCGATGAGGAGCGCGCCTACATGGACGCGCTGGACACGTTCCGCCCACACATCGTGCTGTCGGATCTCAGCATGCCTGGCTTCTCCGGCGAGCGTGCGCTCGATCTCCTGCGCGAACGCGACCAGGATCTTCCCTTCATCTTCGTATCGGCCACGCTGGGCGAGGAAGCCGCCATCGAAGCGCTGCGCAACGGCGCGACCGACTACATCCTCAAGCAGAATCCCGCGCGCCTGGCATCGGCGGTGCGGCGCGCGCTGCGCGAAGCGGAGGCACAGCGGGCGCGTCGCCGTGCCGAGACCGAACTGATCCGCGCACAACGCTTCGAAAGCCTGGCGATGCTCGCGGGCGGCCTGAGCCATGACTTGCGCAACCTGCTGCAACCGCTGCTGCTGGCCGGCGACAGCCTGCAGGATTACCAGGACGATCCGCGCCTCGCGCGCCTGGGCCGCCTCGTGCGCGATTGCGGCAAGCGCGGGCTGGACATGGTGCAGTCGATGCTCTCGTTCGCGCGCGGGGCGCGGCGCGCGGAACAGGTGCGCGTGGGTGCATTGCTCGACGCGCTCAACCTGCTGCTGCAGGGCAGCGTGCCGCGCGGCATCACGCTTGGCATGTCGTGCGACGATCCCGACCTCACGTTCGACGGCAACCATACCGAGCTGCAGCAGTGCCTGCTCAACCTCAGCCTCAACGCGATCCAGGCCATGCCGGCCGGCGGACGCCTGGAGATCCGCACCTCGATGACCTCGCTGCCGTCTTCGTTCTTCCTGCCCGAGGAGGAAACGCGCGAGGGCAACTACCTGTGCCTGACTGTCGCCGACACGGGCACCGGCATGGACGACGAGGCCATGCTGCACATGTTCGAGCCGTTCTACACCACCAAGGAGAGCGGCACGGGCCTTGGCCTGATTTCCTGCCGGCGCATCGTCACCGCGCACGGGGGCGTGATGCGCGTGGAGAGCAAACCAGGGCAGGGCACGCGCTTCCACCTTTACATCCCGCTGGTCGAGCAGCCGCTGGAAGTCGAGCTGGAGGAAGAGGCCGACCTGCAGGGCGAGGCCGAGCGCGTGCTGGTGGTGGTGGAAGAAGCCGGCCAGCTGTCGCTGCTGGTCGACACGCTGGATTCCTGGGGTTACCAGGCGCACGCAAGCCAGAGCGGTACCGCGGCGCTGCAGTGGATCGAGGCGCAAGGCGTGCCCGACCTGGTGGTGATGGACGCGGACATGAACCTGTTCACCGGCGTGCGCACGCTGGCGGCCCTGTTCGAGCATGGCTATCGCCGCGCCGTGATCCTGCTGGCGCGCCCGGATGCGCCACCGGATATGGACGAACTGCCGGTGATGGAACACCTGTTCCAGGTCGACAAGCCGATCTCGACGCTGAAGCTGCTGCGCACGGTGCGCGAAGCGCTCGAAGCCAGCGCCTCCGCCCCCGAAGGCCCCCCGTTGTAGGAGCGCACCCAGTGCGCGACAGCCTTTCGCCACAGTCCTAATGACCTGTCACCGACACAGCCTCACTGCGCCCTGATCGTCGCGTAATCGCGATCGGGCTCGCCTGCGGCGGGCTTCCGTCCTCCTGCCGGAGGCCGGGTCACTTTTCTTTGCTTGCTCAAAGAAAAGTAACCAAAAGAAAGAGCACCCCGCGTGGCGCTGTCTGGGCTTCGCCCAGCCAGTCCGTGAGGGGTGGCCGGGCTTTTCGACCGGGCTCCTGCCCGGACGAAAAGTGCCCGACATCCGTGTCGGGCACCCCTGCGGGGCCTGATCGCCCACCCCTCACCGCCCCACAGGGGAGTGGTGAAGGCTCGTGCCGCTGCGCGG
>NZ_BCPR01000074.1 GCF_016586165.1 Dyella sp. EPa41
GCGGAAAGCAGGCGGGTCTCGCCCTTATCCGTGCTTGTGAAAACGGGTCTCGAAGGCCGGGCTGCGTTCCAGCGAAGCGAGGGGCGCGCGTGATGGATCACGCGATCCATCATGCGCGTGCGTCTCTAACGCAGGTAGAGGTTTCGGCGGCCTTGCCCCAAAAGAGAGGGAAGTACACCGCCAGTGAGTGAGCTGGTCGAGCTACGCCGGTCGCCAGCGCTATCACCCGGTCTCCATCGGACGTAGACAGTCACTTCACGACCCCTCCACGGGATCGTAGCGTCTGCTGACAACTAATACGGCTTTCCCCGAGCACGGGTTGGCCCATGCCCACATCTCGTCGTTGCCGTATTGGCGTCGCCGGTCTGGATACGATTCTGCACGGCGGTCTCCCCGCGGGCCGTCTATACCTTCTCGAAGGGCAACCGGGGGCGGGAAAAACCACGCTCTCGCTCCAGTTTCTGCTGGAGGGCGTGAGAGAGAGCGAACGATGCCTCTACGTCACCCTGTCCGAAACCGCGGAGGAGTTGCGGGAAGTGGCCGCCTCCCATGGTTGGGACTTGCAGGGTGTCGATCTGTTCGAGCTGTCTACCATCGAAGAAGTGCTGGGCGAGAACCGAAACCAGTCGGTCTTCCACTCGTGGGAAGTGGAGCTGGGCGAAACCATCCGGCTGATCAAGCAGGAAGTGGAGCGGCTCGAGCCCACGCGCATCGTCTTCGACAGCCTTTCGGAACTGCGGCTGCTTGCGCAGGACCCTTTACGCTACCGGCGGCAGGTGTTGGCGCTCAAGCAATTCTTCGCACCGCGCAACGCGACCGTGCTCTTCATTGACGACCTGACCAGCGAGGGAAGGGACCGCGACACCCATTTGCACAGCATCAGCCACGGCGTGATCTCGCTCGAACGCTTCACCCTGGAATTCGGCGCGTCGCGACGCCGCCTGCAGGTGCAGAAAATGCGGGGTGCGACCTTCATCGCGGGATACCACGACATCAACATCCTCACGGGCGGTGTCGAGGTTTATCCGCGGCTCGTCGCGGCCGGGCACCATGTCGAGTTCGCGAACCTGCCAGCCCTCAGCGGCGTCGCGCACCTGGATGCCCTGATGGGCGGCGGTTTCCTGCGCGGCACCAGCACCTTGCTCATCGGCCCTGCCGGCACCGGCAAGACCACGCTGGCCCTGCAATATGTCGGCGCGGCCTGCGAGCGCGGCGAGCGCTGCCAGGTGTACGAATTTGACGAACGCATCGACACGCTGCTCAAGCGCGCGGAGGCGATGGAGGTCAACCTCAAAAAGCACATCGAGAATGGCCTGCTCGAGATCATGCAGATCGACCCCGCGGAAATGCCGCCGGGTGAGTTCGCTTCACATGTTTTCCGCGCAGTGCAGGAGCGGCAATGCACCATGGTCGTCATCGACAGCCTCAACGGCTACCTCTCCGCCATGCCCCAGGAGAAGCACCTGCTGCTGCAGATGCATGAGCTGCTGGCCTTCCTCAACCAGTCGGGCGTCACGACCTTCCTGATCAACCCGCAGTATGGCCTCGTCGGTTCGATGGACGCCGGGCAGATCAATGTTTCCTATATCGCGGATGCCGTCATCCTCTTTCGCTTTTTCGAGGCGCGGGGGCGCATCCGCAAAGCCATCTCCGTCATCAAGAACCGCAGCGGCAAGCATGAGGACACGATCCGGGAGCTCTTCATCGACAGCCGGGGCCTGCGTGTCGGCGAGCCGTTGGACAATTTCCGCGGCGTGCTCACAGGTACGCCCGAGTTCCTGGGCAAAAGCGGGCCGTTGATGGAAAACCGGGATGCATAGGGAGGCTGCGCGTGGCTATCGGGTGCAGGTCATGGCGCCCTGGCAACGCGATGGGGAAAGCCTGGTCGAGGTGCTGACGCGGGACGGCTACGACGCGGTGCTCTATCGGGACCAGGTGGCCCTGGCCGACGATATCGACGAGCACACCGGCGTGATTGTCCTTACCCAGGAGGCGCTGGAGCATGGCGTCGACGCGATCCAGAACGCCCTAGCAAAACAGCCGGCCTGGTCGGACGTGCCCTTTGTCGTGCTCCACTCCGCCCAGCCGGGGCGTGATGCCAGGCCCTCGCCACTGCCGAGCGCCGTTCTCAACCTTATCGAACTTGAACGCCCCATCGGCTCGACCTCGCTGCTCAGTGCGGTGGCGACCGCCATGCGCTCCCGGCAGAAGCAGTTCGAGATCAGGGACCGCATGGAAGAGCTCGCCGCCAGCCGGCGCGCCCTGGCCGACAGCGAGGCCGAGTTGCGGCGCATCACCGATTCGCTGCCGGTGCTGATCGCCTTTATCGACACGGATTTCCGGTACCGCTTCGCCAACCGGGCCTACCGGGAATGGTTTGGCATCGACCCGGAGGACATGCTCGGAAAAACCGTCGAGGAAGTTTTCGGGACGATCCACTGGAACGCGCGGAGGGAGCCCATCCAACGCGCCTTGGCAGGCGAGGCGGGAAAGTCCGAGCTGGCCTGGCAGCATCCCGATGGCCATCGGCACCAGGCCGAGGCCCGTTACCTTCCCCGCCATGTGGCAGATGGCCTGATCGACGGCGTGCATCTCTTTGCCACCGACATCACCGAGCGAAAGGAATCGCTGGAAGCGCTCAGCCAGGCCGCCGCGCGACTGGAGCAGAAGGTGGAAGAGCGCACGGCCGCCTTGCGCGCGGAAATGCAGGCCCGCACGGAAAGCGACACCGCGCTCAGGCAGGCCCAGAAAATGGAGGCCGTGGGCCAGCTCACCGGAGGCATCGCCCACGACTTCAACAACATGCTCACCAGCATCATCGGCGCGCTGGATATCGTCAGCATGCGGGTCAACGATGAGCTCGTCGCCAAGGTCGCCGGGGCCGCCACCGAGGCGGCAGGGCGCGCGGCGGCCCTGACCCAGCGCCTGCTGGCCTTTTCGAGGCGGCAATCGCTGGACCCCACGCCTGTCGACGTGAACGCACTGATCCAGTCGATGCACATGCTGCTCAACCAGACACTGGGCGAGCGCATCGACATCCACGTCGATCTGGCGGAGCCGCTGGACCGGGCCCAGGTCGACATCAGCCAGCTGGAAAGCGCGATCCTCAACTTGTGCATCAACGCCAGGGACGCGATGCCCGATGGCGGCAAGCTGAGGATCGCGACGAGCTACGCGGCGTCCACGCCGTTTCTGCGCAAAGGCACCGAAGCGAACCCAGGCGGCTATGTCGTCGTTGAAGTGGCGGACAGCGGCGTCGGCATGGAGCCTGCCATCAAGGAACGCGTCTTCGAACCCTTTTTCACGACCAAGCCGATCGGGCAGGGCACCGGCCTGGGCCTGTCCATGATCTACGGCTTCGTGCAGCAATCGAACGGCTATATCGATCTGCAATCCGTGCCCGGCAGCGGAACGACCATCTCTCTCTATCTTCCCGTGGCGCCCGCGGTCGATGAGCCCGCTTCCATCCAAAAGGACAAGGCAGCACCCAAGGGCGCGGGGCAGCTGGTGCTCGTGGTCGAGGACGACGACCAGGTGAGGCTGCTGGTGAGTTTTCTGCTCGAGGAGCTCGGTTATGCCGTGGTTACCGCGCGTGATGCGGATGCCGCCATGGCCCATATCGCATCGAACCGCATCGACCTGCTGATCTCCGATGTCGGCCTGCCGGGCATGAACGGGCGGCAGCTCGCCGAAACCTTTCGCGAAGGACACCCGTCCACGCCGGTGCTCTTGATGACCGGCTACGCCGAAAGCGCTGCCGTGCGCTCCGCGTTCCTGGGCCACAACATGAGCATGATCGCCAAGCCGTTCGCGCTGGAGGCTTTCGGCAAGGCGGTCATGGACGCGTTTGCGGGCGCGGACAACACCCAACATGTCGAATGAGGATGGCGTGACGGCGAAGCGCTGGCCTGCCGCGACTTGAGCAGGACGCGCGCATCGCTATGGGGTGCTGGCCAGACCCAGGTCGCTGATGAGCTCCTGCAGATCCTTGAGCCTGAAAGGCTTCTTCAGGATCGGCATGTCATCCGGAAGGGCGGCCACCCGCTCGCCGCCATAGCCGGTCATGACGACGACCCGCATCGCGGGATACAAGGCCCTGGCCGAGTTCGCCAGCACCGGTCCGTCGATGTGGCCGGGCATGCGTATGTCCGTGATCAACAGGTCGAATGATTCACCCGCCGCCAGCTGGGCCAGTGCCTCGGCGCCGTCGCCGGCGGCTGTGACTTCGAGCCCCAGGATCTGCAGCATCTCGCCGAGCAGCAGCCTGAGTGTGTCGTCGTCGTCGACGATGAGGACCCTCCAAATGTTGCTGCGCGAAAACGCCATGTCATCCCTTTTGTGAATCGTCTTGTCAGCGCAGCGGGGCTTGGCCTGTGCTGGTGAGGCGGGCTATCGCTGCACCTTCAAGTGGTCTTGACGCGTGCGAGTAACTGCACCCGCCATCTGACTACGTTGAAGGTTCATGGCAGATAAAAATTGTCGCAACAAGGCAAGGACGGAAAGAAGACCGTGACCGATACCACGGCATGGATGGTTGCATCTTTCCCGCACGAGTTCATGTCGGCGTGGTTGAACGGCGACGCAACGCGATGCGGTCGTGCCACGGGCCTTGCCTGCTTGCGTGCCGTGTCGCGGGCGGCGGCACTGCATGAGCTCGCTGGCATCCGCTCGGCGGCTGCTGATGGCGCCGGCGTTGCGATCATGGCTTGCCATGGATGCTGACAGGCATCACCTGCTGCGCGCGATGGCTTCTTTGCGATGGCTTGTATAGAGCGGGCCGCGAGCCTGCCCTCTGCTCAGGCGGAAGCACGCGCATGCCCGTGAGGTGCGCGTCACGGCAGGCCGACACATTTGTCGGCGCATGGTTGGGCGGATTCGTGGTGATCGCTGACAGGCTCGACGCGGGCCGTTTGCTACTTTCGGCGGGCCACCTGCGGCGTTGTTCATGGCGCGGTGCAAGCGGCCTCGACAGCAATGTCGTGAAGCGCGGGTCGTGGTGCTAGGAACACCGGCGACCCGCTGACCATTACCAACTAAGCAAGGAGTTGAGCATGGCTGTTCGCGATCATACGGGACGCATCCGCCCGTCCATTCCCCACGATGGCATCCTCACTTGCACTCCCGCTGCCACGCACCCCGCGGGCAGGGCGGCACGTGGCCAGGCCTGTCGGCGTACGCCGACACCTCTTATCGGCCACGCGGGCATCCTGCGCTTTCGACGGCAGGCTGGATAACACGCCGAAAGTGAGTGTCTCCCGTCCCTCTTGATCGCTTCCGCGGCGCATCGGCCTGCCGGTCGATGCGCCGCCCCTCAGCGATAACGGACACCATCCACGGCATGCGCCGACACGGAAGCCTGTAGGGTTTGATCCGTCATTAGGCCATGCCTGACAGGAAAGGAAGCCTTATGCGCCTCATCAAACTCGATCCGCTGATGGACTTTGACCCCTCCATGCTGTTACGCAGCCCTGGCGACATACTGTTGAACGACCATCTCCGCCCCCGCACCGTGTCGCTCGCCTGGCTGGCGCGCCGCACCGGCATTTCGGCATCCACCTTGCGACAGATCACGAAAGGGGAGCGCCGCATCAACGCTGAGTTCGCCTTGCGCCTTGCCAGCGTGATGGAGCCGACGCCGGCCTATTGGCTGGTGCTGCAGGCCCGTTACGACCTGGCGACGGTGGGCACGAAACGCGACGCGCGGCGGCGTATCAAGTAGCCGCCATGTACACGCCGCAAGCCTTCGTCAGCCGGCCGCCGGCTGGGCCGTGTTGAACGCCAACTGCGCGGCGAAAGCCCGCTTGTACGCAGGGCGCGCTTCGCCGCGGGCCACATAGGCGGCAAGGCCGGGAAACTCGTTGAGGATGCCCGAAGGCCTCGTCCTGAGCAGCACCGACACCATCATCAGGTCGCCCGCGCTGAACGCGCCATCCAGCCATTCGGCATCGCCCAGGCGCGTGGAGAGCTGGCCCAGCCGATGGCGGATGCGATCGGCGATAAGCGGCATGCGCTCCTTGCTCCACGGCTTGTCGCCCTCGGTGAACTTGGCGGTGACGATGTCGAGGATCGGCGGCTCCACCGTATTGATCGCGGCAAACATCCACGTGATCGCGCGTGCCCGCGCGTTGGCGTCTTCGGGCAGCAGACCCGCGTGGCGCGAGGCAATGTGCAAAATGATCGCCCCCGACTCGAACAGCACCAGGTCACCTTCCTCGTACGTGGGAATCTGGCCGAAGGGATGGACGGCCAAATGCGCGGGCTCCTTCATCGCGGCAAAAGACACGGGCCGTACCTCATAAGCCTGGCCCACTTCCTCCAGCGCCCAGCGAACCCGCGTATCCCGCGCCAAGCCCATGCCCCCATCGGGCGAGCGTTCAAAGGCGGTAATGGTGACGGTCATCCGGGTCTCCTGGTGATGGCGATGGCATGGCGCCGTTCTCGAAGCCATGGCGCCGAGGATGGATTTCAGCACGGGCTCTTGCCCGCTTGAAATGACGACGAACGAACCTTCGGCGAATCGACATCCCCCTGTCGGGCGAGGTTATCTCATGGACTGAAGAAGCCAGGCTGCCAGGCAGCCGCCTTGGGTTACCGCCCGCCTGAGGGGTGCCGCAACGCGCGCTTCACATGGCGCTCCAGCTCCACGAAGCCGACGGACTTTCTAACACGCAGGTCGGTGCTATCCATCCAGCTATCAGTGGTTTCTGCCGGGGTGTCGGCGTCAAGCAACCAGAGTACGGGCATCCGGCGAGCGCGCAACAACGCACGCAGATGGCCGGAGTCGGCCTCTGCCAGGCGCGCGTCGACAATGCCCATGACATACGACCTGCGCGCCAGCGCTTGATGGACGGCCTTCACATTCAAGGCGAAGTGGGAGATGTAGCCCATCCGCCTGAGGTGGACCGCCAGCGCCGGGCCAAAGGCCGCGTCATCATCCACCACCAAAAGGTGCTGGCGCTCTGTCAACGCGCGCACGCGATGGTCCACGGAGCGATCGAATCTCCTGTGCATATTTCTACTCGTGATATATGCCAGTGATATGCGTGCCCAGTGCGTTCACCGCACCACCACGGCAAGTTCAATCAGATTGAGATCCGGATCGCGCACGTAGACGGAACGAATGTCCGAGACCGCTCCTCGGCGCGAAACAGGCCCCGCTTCGATCAGTACATCCAACGCGTTCAACCGCGCGATGATCTCGTCCAGCGTGACGTTGACGATGAAGCAAAGGCTCAGCGAGCCAGGGACGGGCAGGTGGGCGTGCGGCTCGAACTCACGGCCTTTGACGTGCAGGTTGATTTTCTGGTGGCCGAAATGAAAGGCCTTGCGCTTGTTTCCGGGGCCGAAATGCTCAAGTCGCATCCCGAGCACGTCGACATAGAAATGTATGCAGGCATTCTCGTCGGCTGTTGTAAGAACGAGGTGGTCAAGGCACTCAATCACGGCAAACCTCCACGCCCCAGTCGGGGGAGTCCAGTTTCTGAGCTATAGGTGCCATCGCCACCCCGTTGCGGACCCTTGTCTTTCATGGGTCGAGTGCTTTCCGCGCCAAAGTACTGATCACGAGGAGGCGGCTGGCTCACGCTTTCTTCAAGAAGCAAACCTTGAGTACCAGCCCCTTGATCTTGTCGGAGTTGCCCTCGATGTGTTCCGCGTCCCCTTCGACCAGGCGGATGTTGCGAATCATCGTGCCCTGCTTGAGCGGAATGGAGGACCCCTTGACCTTCAGGTCCTTGATGACCACGACCGAATCGCCACTGTTGAGCTGGTTACCGTTGACGTCGCGCACGACGATATCCGCGTCTTCGGTTTGCGCGGCGATTTGTGGCCATTCGTGTGCGCAATCCGGGCATATGAAATGATCGCCGTCCGGATAGGTGTTTTCCATTCCACAAAGTGGGCACGCAGGGATGTCAGGTTGGGTCATGGGTGGGTTCCTGGAGTTTCGTGAACAAGCTTGCATGGCCGGGATTGGCGGCAGGCGTGAGGCCATCCGCAATGAAGGCCGACGAGCTGCTATTGCCACTCATGGGCGGCAGCTCGAATGAAGTGCGTGCGCGCGATCAGGCTTAACCACGGATGCGCGGCTTTTAACGCTTGACTGGCGGCCTCGCTACCATCGAACAACTGGCGTTCTGACCAGTGAGCGGCGTTGCAGGTGTCTGCCCAGATGGCGCGAACCACCATCCGGTCCTCGGCGGACAGGTCGGCGTGGGTCAACACGGCTTCCAGGAAGCGCCAGGGCTTGGACCAGTCGGCAAAGCCTTCGACGGCGGTGAGGATGGTGGATTCGGACATCGGGCCGGACTCGGTGGATCCTGTCTGGGCAAGCGTGTGGGAAGAGAGCGCGAACTCATCGAGCGCCGGCTCCTGCGGGTCATCACCGTGGGGATGAGCGCAGTTGCCGGAGGTAACGATCGAGATCGACCCATCCCACCGGTTTGGTCATGGTCACTTCGCTCGCGACCTGCTGGCGTTGCCATCCATCGACGGAGGCGTCGCGTTCGTTGAGCAACACGACCGGGACATCGCAGCGGTGAAGCACCATGACCGCCTGCCTGGACTCGCCATGCGGCAGGTGCGCATCAACGATCGCCGTACGGGGTGTCACGTTGAGCAGGACAGCGACCATCGACTCAAATCCCGCCGACACATGAACCGTATAGCCACTCTGGTGCAGGTCGTGCGCCAGGGCCGTGCGAAACGCGGAGTCGTCATCGATGATCAAGACCGGCATGGACTTCCCACTTCATGCGAAGGAGCGCTTCGCCCCGGGATGACTCCCCGGAACCGTCGCGCTCACCCCTCAACGGCGCCGCTTGGCCGGCCCATTCGACGGAAAACGCGACGACGGCACGAGGTGTCCTCGCACGGTTTCGTACAGCGGGCTGGCCATCGTCGGATCCTGGAGGTGCCTTCCCATCGCGGACGCTGCGAGCTGGGCCATTTCCAGAGGAAGCGGGACGTCGTTGCCTGGCCACCTGATCAAGGCCATGCCCTCGACGCGCGCGGCATCGTCAAGATGGGGCAGGACCTCGCTGTAAGCCTGGTGCTTGGCATCGCCCGCCGAGGGCGCTTGCCCGGCCGCAATCAAGACGCGGCACGCCGCCTGATTGGCGTTACGGAGATGAGCGCTGTACGCCCCCAGGCTCTGGGAAAACAGGTCGCGGCAACGTAGCCCCTCGGACGCCCCGGCATGGGCGAGGTCGACCTCCACCCGCGCGGCAGCAAACCGGACAGGCAGGCGCCGGATCAGGGTGGCCAGGGTGCTTTCCGCCGCCGCGGCATCCCGCTCGAGCGGGTGGCTCAACTGGGGCGCCACCTGATGGATCCAGGACGTTCCCTTGGCACTGGGCAGGGCTGCCATGCCACCGCGCTGGCTACGCAGCCCGGCGTAGGACTGGGCAAGCATGCCCCAGGCGGCCGGAACCGTCGGCCAGCACACGATTTGAACGAAAACGGGCTTGTCCTGGGCGGTGCCGGCGTATTCACCAAGGAAGGCCATCTGTTCCGGGCGCAGGCCAGCCAACGACTGCCCGGGCGCCGCTTGCGCGGTGGCGGACGACTTAGCCGCGGCCGCGTAGGAGGGCTTACTGGCCACTGACATGGCCACTCCTGGGGTGCTCGCCGAAGGGCTGCTCCGGCATGGCCTCTTCCTCGGCATGCCAGGGGCGCCCCGTCGTCCGCTCGATGTACTCGCGGATCAGCCGGCGGACGACCTGCGACGGTGTCGAGTCCTCGGCGTCGCATAGCCGCTCGAAGACAGCCTTCTTGCGCGGGTCGATCAGGATGGTCAGCCGGGCGGTACGGTTTTCGATCGTCACGGTGATGCTCACATTGAATGTGTATGACATGATAATACCATGATCATCCAAGTCACCGTTCAGGGGGGCGAGGGGCATGGGAAGAGGCCGGATGTATGGGCGGGCGTTTGTTCCGAAGCTCGTCACGGTGCTGCGCGAGGGCTATGGCTGGCGCGACTTCCGCAACGACACCGTTGCCGGACTGACGGTCGCCATAGTGGCGTTGCCGCTGGCCATGGCGCTGGCGATCGCCAGCGGCACCACGCCGGAAAAAGGCCTCTACACCGCCATCGTGGCGGGCTTCCTGATCTCGGCGTTCGGTGGGTCGCGCGTGCAGATCGGTGGCCCGACCGCCGCGTTCATCCCCGTGGTGTTCGTGGTGATCCAGCGCTTCGGCTATGGCGGCCTGATCCTGTGCACGCTGTTGGCGGGGTTGATGCTGATCGGGGCCGGCCTGCTGCGACTGGGCACCCTGATGAAATACATGCCCCAGCCGGTGATCACGGGTTTCACGGCAGGCATTGCCGTGAGCATTTTCTCGAGCCAGGTGAAGGATGCCCTCGGGCTGACCATGCCGTCGGTGCCGGCCGACTTTCTTGAGCGTTGGGCGGCGTATGCGCACTACTTGCCGACGGCGCGCCCGGCCGCAGTCCTGCTTACGATGGGCGGGTTGCTGCTGATTCTGGCCATCCGCCACTGGCGGCCGACATGGCCCAGCTTCCTCATTGCGTTGACGCTTTGCACTGTCGTAAGCACGAGTTTCGGACTGCCCGCCGAGACCATCGGCAGCCGTTTCGGCGGGTTGCCCGCCAACTTGCCGGTGTTTCACCTGCCGGATATTCCCTTTGCGCGAACTCGCGAACTGCTGCCCAGCTCGTTCACCATTGCGTTTCTGGCGGGCGTGGAATCCCTGCTGTCGGCGGTGGTGGCGGACGGCATGATCGGTGGAAGGCACCGATCCAACGGCGAGTTGGTTGCGCAGGGGATGGCCAATGTCGGTTCAGCGCTGTTCGGCGGGTTGCCTGCCACCGGCGCCATCGCCCGGACAGCGACCAACATCCGCGCCGGGGGACGCACGCCGATCGCCGGCATGATGCACGCCGCCTTTTTGCTGGTCTTCGTGTTGGCGTTGGCGCCGTTGATGAAATTCGTGCCGCTGGCTGCCTTGGCGGCTGTATTGCTGGTGGTCGCCTGGAACATGAGCGAGATCGAACAATTTCGCCACACGCTATCGGCTCCCAAGGGCGATGGCCTGGTCCTCCTGCTCACGTTTGGCCTGACCGTGTTCTTTGACCTCACGGTCGCGATCGAAGTGGGCCTGGTGGTGTCGGCGTTCGTTTTCATGTTCCGCATGGCCGACGCCGTGGAGGTCAGCGCCGGGATCAAGCTGTTGGACGAAAACGGCGAAGTCGACAACGACATCTCTCAACGCGCCTTGCTCCCTCCAGGCGTCGAGGTATTCCAGATCAGCGGCCCACTGTTCTTTGGCGCGGCGAATCGGCTCGACGAACTGCTTGACCAGTTCCAGAAGCCACCCAAGGTCTTCATCCTCCGCATGCGCCTCGTCCCCATCATCGATGCGAGCGGCGTCCATGCGCTCAAGATTCTGCTGGAGCGCTGCCGCCGCCATGGCATCGTGCTGATCATCTCGGGCCTGCAGGCTCAGCCGCGGCGGGTGGTCCAGCAAATGGCCGTATGCCCTCGCGAAGGCGAACTGTACTTCGCCAATCACTATGAGGAAGCCCTGGCGATTTCCCGGCAACTCGTGGAGCCACGACGGGATGCGCGTGAGACATGATTCGCTGTATTGACGCTACCAAGCGCTCCCGATGGCATTAAACCCTGTAGTGCCACGCGGCATCCCATGCGGAGGTTGTCTTCTCTCCCTGCCTGGAAGGTACCCCGATGGGTCGTTCATCGAAGTGGCGCAACGCGATCGGTCGGCACCCGATATGGCAATGTGCGTTCACGGTGCTCGTTTTGCTCGCGGCTTTTCCAGCCATGGCCGATTGCGGCGACTGCGCGGCTATTGCCCGGCGTTTTGCCGCGAAAGAGGATTTCAGCGGCGTGGTGCTGGTCGGCCATGGCGAGAACATCGATTACGCCGGGGCGTTTGGCCTGGCGGATGCCGGTACCCGTCGGACCCTAACCACCGATACGCCGTTTGAGGCCGGCTCGATCTCCAAATGGATCGCCGCGATGGTGGTCATGCGGCTGGTCCAACAAGGGCAACTTGCATTGGACGAGCCGATTTCGACCTACCTCCCGGATTATCGGCGTGACAACGGCAGCAAGTTGACGTTACGCAATCTGATGACCCACGCCAGTGGTGTTCCCAACGACGTCGACCAGGCCATCAAGCGCGATCCAGCCACACGCGGGTTATCGCTCGACAATGCCGAGGCCATCCGCCGCTACGCCAGTGGCGACCTGCGTTTCGAGCCAGGCTCGGAATGGGACTATTCGCACTCCAACTGGCTGCTTGCGAAGGCGATTGTCGAGAGAGTGACCGGACGCGACTATGCCTCGCTGGTCGACGGTTACCTGATTCGGCCGCTTGCTCTACGCCACAGCGGCACCTACAGCGGAAGCTCGTCGACCGTGCCCGGTATGGCTCGCGGCTATCAGCAACTCACGCCCCAAGCCAGGCCACTCGACAAGCCTATGCCGAACTTCATGGCGCTGGCGGGAGGCTTCTACACCAGCGCAAACGACCTCTTCATCCTCATGAATGGTCTCTTTGAAGGCAGGCTCCTGTCGCCCGAGTCCACGCGCACCTTGATGGCCGTCGAGCGTGCTGATCAGAGCTATGCCTTGGGCGGACGCACCAAAACGCTCGAATTCGCCGGAAGAAGCCACCTCGTTGCCTGGGAATATGGTTCCAACGGCGCCTTTCGCGTACTGGCCTGGCGCACGCTGGACGACGGGCACACCGTCATCGTGATGAACAACACCAGCGTCGATCACATGAAAATTGGCGACCTGGGCACGGCACTGATGGAGGCCAGCTATCGTTGATTCGTCCGCCGAGCCGGACTTGGCGTTCTGGTGCATGGATGGCGCGCTCATGCCGAGGTGTGCGGCTTTGACGGTCAGCGCATATCCCGTTTTCGGCCATCACCTGGCCGTGGAAGATCGCGCCGGCGGCGAACGTTTCCATGCAAACACTGGCCGAGCGATTTCAACAAGCCGATGCGATGACCGGTTTGAATCGCAATCCATGGCAGGCCTTTCGTGCGCCACCAAGGCGAGGCCAAGCCGAGCCTGTGGCCCTGTGCACCGCAACCGCCTCGTTCGAGGCGGGCCTAGCCTTAGGGCTAGCAGAACCGTGACTGTCAGCGAGACAGGCATCTACACCGCCCTACCGTAGTAACTGTTTGGCCATCCCGCTCTAGCTCTCCCCCGGGTGAGATTGGTCACGGCTTATTGAATTATAGTCGTAATGTAATATTACGATCGTAATGGCATCGCGGTGGCGCCCTGCGCGGCCAGGACAACGGCAACCAACATCCTGCTCTTGCGAGGCTTTTATGAACGACACAGTCGCCGCCACCGGTACCCCCATCTCCACAACGCGTCCGAGCACGAGAGCGCTAGTTAAGCTTGGGCTCGCCGAGGCCAGCGCCGCCATCAGCCGCGGCGAAATAACGTCCGAGGCTTACACGTCTGCACTGTTGGAGCAGGCTCGGGCGCAGGCAGATCTCAACTCTTTCATCACCATTGATGAAGCCGCAGTTCTCGCTGCCGCGAGGGACGCAGACAAAGCCCGCGAGGCCGGGTCTACAAGTCCGCTCTTGGGCGTACCGATCGGTGTGAAGGACAGCTACCTGACGAAGGGGACTGCTACGAGCCTGGGGATTGCGCGGCTCCGCCACTTCGTACCAGAGGAAGACGCTGATGCTGTCCGCGCGATTAAGGATGCCGGCGCATTCGTGTTCGGTAAGAACAACCTCGTAGAGATGTCCTATGGGCTGACCGGCAGCAATGGAGACTTCGGCCAAGTAAAAAACCCCCACGCGCCCAACCGGGTAACCGGAGGCTCTTCGAGTGGCTCCGCCGCATCCGTGGGTGCGGGTATCGTCCCTGCCTCGTTGGGTGGTGACACCGTCGGCTCGATCCGTGTGCCTGCATCGCTCGTTGGCGTGGTTGGGTTCAAGCCAACGACCGGTCGGTGGCCGCGTACCGGTGTTGCCCCCATTTCCCACACGCTCGACACGACCGGCGTGTTCGCCCGCAGCGTCGAAGATATCGCGCTTGTAGATCAGGTAGTGACAGGCGATCGCGATGCGGAGCCATTGAGGCGTAGGCATGACCTGAAAGGCATCCGCCTGGCATACGCGCCGCATCAATTCCTCGATCTGGTTGACCCCGAAGTCGAAGCTCGTTTCTATGAGTCGTTGCGTCAGCTCCGAGATGCAGGTGCGGACGTGGTTGAAGTGGATCTTGGCGACGACTATGGCGCCCTCATCCATTCAGCAACGTGGGGCATCTTCTTCCGCGAAACGATGGCCGCGGTCTCTGAGTTTGTTCGCCGCCACCAAATCCCGGCGACCTTTGATGAAATCTATCAAGCCCTCAAGCCCGAGCTACGCGATGTTTGGGGACACATGGTGTTGCCCGAAGGTGGTGGAGCGATCTCACCTGAAGCCTATCAAACAGCGCTAACTGTCAGTCGTCCCGAAATTCAGCGCCGGATGGATACGGTATTCGTCGCCCAAGGAGTTGCGGCAATTCTTCAGCCGACCACACCAAGCACGGCACCTCTGATCGACCAGCAGACAAACTTCACCATTGGGGGAAGGGACGTTTCCTATCTCGCCCTAGCGAACAACACGGTATCCGCAAGCAGCGTGGGTTTGCCTGGCATCAGCCTGCCGATGGGTCTGTCACAGGGCGGTCTGCCCATTGGCCTTGAGCTCGATTCTCAATTGCGAGGCGATCGTGCGCTGCTGGGCGTAGCGCGCCGCATTGAGGCCGTTCTGAATGGCTGGGCGTCAACCTTGTAAAGGGCTGGCCCCTTCCGATAGGGAAAGGGGCCCACACCATCTCACTCCATCAATCGGACGGATCACAACATGTCGAACGCAACATATTCAGCGCGCACGATCTCTGTCGAGCACGTCACTATCAGTTCTGCAAACCCCTTCGAAAACGTTCGCACCAAACTCTCATCCTTGGCGCCTCGCATTGACGATGGGATCTTCGTCCTCCTGCGCTACGGCGAAAGCCGACGAGCCCTTCTGGAACTGGAAGGATGCCCCGCACTGTCTATTTTCGCCCAGCGTGACCATGGTGCCTTGTTGGCCGTTGCAGGGCTCCAGCGTCGTTCCATTCAGTACGATATTGGAAATCCGCTCACAGCCTCCAAGATGACCCGCCACCGACTGTCAGCGGGTCTCTACGCACCCATCCGCGTACTCCTGCGCGAGGACGCAGATGGTCAGGTTGCATTTGAGTACGACCGGCCTGCTTTTGTCTTTGGGCAATTTGCCAGCGACGAAGTTGATGAGGTGGCGCTACAGCTCGATCGCGACCTCAGAGCATTGCTGGAAGAGGCCGCGAGCTAAGATCACAGGTGTATCTCAAGAGCGAAATGAAAGATGCGTTACGCGAAAAGCCAAAAGGCAACGACACGGCGCCAGATACTTGAGACGGCATCGAGATGTTTTCGCCGTGACGGTGTATCGGCTGCGGGAATCGCTGGGATCATGGGCGATGCAGGCTTGACGAACGGAGCGTTCTATAGCCACTTTGAATCCAAGGAAGAGCTGGTTCGCGAGGCATTGGTCGACGCACTCAAGAGCCAGCAGCTTCGCCTTGAGGATGATCTTCGCGCCGGCCTTGATCTAGAGAGCGTCATCCGGAGCTATCTGAATCGCGATCACCTCGAAGAACCGGAAGTCGGCTGCCCTTCGGCGGCGTTACTTCCTGAAATCGCTAAGCAGCCTGAGTCAACTCGAAAGGCCTACGAGGATGGTCTAAACGGCTACGTTTCGCTGTTGGCGGATCTACTTGCAGACACCGACTCGATCGTGGCTCATCGCCGTGCGACCGCCATCTTCGCACTCATGGTGGGCACACTCGAGTTTGCGCGAGCGGTACCTGACCCGGTGCACGCACAGAGGATATTGGAGGGCGGCATTGACGCGGCACTTATCCTTGCTGGCGCGTAGTCAGCGGCGCCACCAAATAGGGACGTAGCACGAGTACACGCCAGTAGGCCGCGATCGAAGATGACTTCACGTCCGAGGAAGGCACGCGCGAGCACGCCAATTCTGCGTAACGTCCAACTCCATCCGCTCGTTTGACGAAGACAATGCCTATGACAATTATCTCTGAAGACGAAGAGCTGGTGACCTTTATCAATGTATTTACGGTGAGTCCAGACAATCAGCAGAGACTCATCGATCTGCTGGATCGAGCGACTGATCTAGCCGTGCGTCATGCGAACGGCTTCGTGTCGGCCGCCCTCCATCGCAGCCTGGACGGCACCAAGGTGACAATGTATGCCCAATGGCAAAGTATGGAAGCCTATCAAGCGATGCGGGGAGATCCAGCGGCGACTCCCTATTTAATTGAGGCTCTGGCTATCGCCACCTTTGAGCCTGGTGCATACAGCGTCGCAAGGACATTTGCGCCGCTGGCAGCGAATCGGTGATCGGAGGGCGGCGGAAATGTCGACTCCCCGTAAACGCACTCCATGCATAACCAGAGGCGGCCGGGTTGTTCTGATAGATTGCCCCGCTAGTCACTTTAGCGGTCCAGGTTCGCCTACGAAGCTGTTCCTTCCTCCGCGAGCGTTTCCTTTTCGTAGCGAGCTGCAATAAGCGGCATCCAGAACTGCGGGGCGAATGGCGTACGGAATGCCGGCAGGCCATCATTACCAGTACGAACATGCCATGTCGTACGGCTGAAAAATGCATCCAGTCCGACAATGGCATCGGATTCAAGCTTCCTGCCTTCACGGGCAATCAGATCGTTCACATCGACGGGGAGCTGAATGGGAGCTTCCGTAGTCCCGCTTTCATACTGTGCGGGCTCGCGATACACGATTTGCTCAGTCGCTTCTACGCCGGCCCCTCCCGCTGAAACCAATGTTTGTACATCCGGTACACACATTGGTTTCATGCCCACGACCCGCCAGTCGGCCCCTCATGACTTCAGGCCCATGTACTACTGTTAACTTCGCACTATGGTTCACTCCAAGGTAACCAGCAGTGCGGGTGAGCGGTGGAAGACAATGCCAGCCATCTGAAGAAATTCCAGAAGGAGCTGTCGGCGGGCACCGTTTCGCTGGTGCTGCTGGCGGTGCTTGGGCAGTCGCGCCAGCCGATGTACGGCTACCAGATCGCCAAGCGTCTGGAAGAGGTGGGGGAGGGCGTGCTGTCGGGGAAACAGAGCGCGCTTTACCCCGTGCTGCGCAATCTGGAGGCCGCCGGGCTGCTCGACAGCGAGGTCGAGCCTTCCGTGAGCGGGCCGCCGCGTCGCTATTACCGCATTACGAAGCCGGGGCGCGAAGTGCTGCGCGACTGGGTGGACGCCTGGAACGCCACGCGCGCTTCCGTCGATGCCGTCTTGCAAGGAGGGGTGTAATGAACGCACCACGTACGATCGCCGAATACCTCAGGCAGTTGCGCGAAGCGCTGCGCGGGGCGGATCCGGCGTTGATCCAGGATGCGCTGTACGACGCCGAGGAACATCTTCGCGCCGAGCTGGCCGAGAATCCGCAACGCAGCGAAGCGGAAATGCTTGCCCATGTGGTGGGAAGCTACGGTGCGCCTGATGAGGTGGCGGACATCTACCGCGACCAGGAGATCAAGATCCAGCGCGCCTTGCGTCCGCCGCCGCCGCCGAAGCGCCGGTCCGCGCTGGGACGCTTCTTTGGCGTGGCCGCGGATGCACGCACCTACGGGGCGCTGTTCTACATGCTGTTGTCGCTGGCTACCGGCATCTTCTACTTCACCTGGGCGGTGACCGGCATTTCGCTGTCGGCCAGCCTGTCGATCCTGATCATCGGCCTGCCGTTCATCGTGCTGTTCTTCGGCAGCGTGCGCGTGCTGTCGCTGATGGAAGGCCGCATCGTGGAGACCATGCTCGGCATGCGCATGCCGCGCCGCCCGGTGTACCCGGCGCCGCCGATGGGCCTGATGAAGCGCATCGGCCGCATGTTCACCGACCTGCATACATGGACCACGATCTGCTACATGTGGTTGATGCTGCCGCTGGGCATCGTGTACTTCACACTGGCGGTGACGCTGCTGAGCGTGTCGGTCGCCTTTATCGCTTCGCCGCTGGCGCTTGCCATCGATCGCAGTCGCTTTGGCGGACTCTTCACGGATGGCCAGCCGCTCATCAATTGGGGCATGGGCTTCCATGAAGTGGGCTGGGTCGACGTGACCCTGCTGTGCATGGTGGGCATCGTGCTGCTGTTCGCCACGCTGCATCTGGCACGCAGCCTGGGCATCATGCATGGCCACATCGCCAAGGTCATGCTGGTGCCGCGCGATGGCGATTGAAGCGGCAATCTCAGGGCTGGGAGGCTATGGCATGACGATGTTCAACGCGTTGGCTGGTGACTGGGCGGGCGATGAGGAAATCGCCACCACGCGCTGGGGCCAGGGCGGGCCCGCGAAGGGTTTCATCCAGGCGCGGACCGATCTTGGCGGCCGCGCGCTCGTGCAGGACTATCGCGAGGAGCGGGACGGCAGGATCACGCTGCAGGCGCACGCCGTGTTCGTCATGGGCGCCGATCACGACCAGTGCAGCCTGTATTGGTTCGACAGCTACGGCTTCGTGCCAGGCGCACCGGCGCCGGGCCTGTGGGACGGCCAGCGCTTCACTTTCGTGCGCAGCTCGCCGCGCGGCCAGACACGCCACGTCTATGCGCTGGAAGGCGCGGATGTGTTCACGCTGCGCCTGGAAAGCTCGTTCGACGGCGGTGTCAGCTGGGAACGCGTGATGGACGGACGCTATCGCCGTACCAACGCATAAGTGCCCTTTTTGTAGGAGCGCACCCAGTGCGCGAAAAGCCTACGAAGCAGCGACGCCGCAGCCCGCAGTCGCGCACTGGGTGCGCTCCTATACAGAGAAGGGGAGGGGCGTGGTCGGCTAAACGAGCTGCAAATCGCGCGGCCGCGCGCCTGGGAATACGGTCTGCAACTGGCTGCCTGACAGACCCCAGGTGCGTCCCAGCAATCCACCCAGCATGTCGCGGTAGTTGGTGAGTACCGGATAGTCGCGGTTCTGCAGCAGGCTCTGCGCGTTGATGGCGACCTGCTCGCCGGCGACGCGTCCGCCGTTCACCTTGCCACCCAATACCCAATACACGGTGCCGTGGCCGTGGTCCGTTCCCTTGTTGCCGTTTTCGCGGAACGTGCGGCCGAATTCCGAGACGACCACGACCACCGTGTTGTTCCATTCATCGCCCAACGCATCGGCGTAGGCGGCCAGCCCCTTGCCGAGGTTGGCGAGGTTGTTGGCGAGGCCTCCCGTCACATTGCCCTGGTTGACGTGTGTATCCCAACCACCGACATCGACGAAGCCAAGGCGATACTGGTCGCGCATCATGGTGGCGATGCGCTGGGTTTCCGCGGCGAAATTCCTGGCGTTGGGCGCGCCGCGGTTCGCCTTCATCATTTCGTCCTGCAGTTCTTTCGAAACGGCCTGGCGAAGCTCCAGGCCATCCGAGGCGGCGGAGGCCAGCGAGGTGTCCTTGTACATGCCGGCGAGAATGCCGGCCTGGCGCGTGTCGAACACGGGCTTGGTGTTGCCGCGCAGCGAGATGTTCGGGATATCGCGCGTGCTTCCCTGGAACGTCAGCGGCAAGGCGTCGGTGAACGCGATGGACGGCACGCTGCTCATCTGGCCGGACAGGCGCGCCATGAAACCGGAACGGTAGTCGCTGCGCTGGCCGCTGGGCTCGCCGGCTTCGATGTTGTCCTGGGTTTCGAAATGGCTGCGCGACAGGTCATCGGTGCCGGCGAACGGCACGAAAGCCACCTGTCGCTTTTGCCATAGCGGATGGATGGAATCGCGCAATACGGGATTGAGGCCCCAGTGGCCGTCGAGTGCGATGGCACTGTCGGCGTTGGAGGCATCCGGTCTGGCGATCGCCAGCGTCGGGCGCGATTCGTAGTAGAAATCGCTGCCATAGGGAATGAGCAGGTTGTTGCAGTCGTAGCCGCCGCGCAGGAATACCAGGAGGAACCTCGGCGCATTGGCCGGCGCGGCGAACAGCCGCCCAGAGAACGTGAATGCCGGAGCGGCCATGGCTGCCGCCACCGCGGAACGAAGGAAGTCGCGTCGGTTCATGGAGGCTACTCAGCGATAGTTGAAGTCGGGCGACGAGAGCAGGAAGGTGTTCCATTCCTGCTGCGAGGTGGCCTTGGCCAGCGCGTCACGCGTGGGCGCGCTCAGGTAGGGGTCGAAGGTGTCGTAGTAGAGACGCGTGGTGAGCATCGGGAAGTCGCCGCCATTTCGCGGCAGGCCTTCGGGCGTCAGCAGCCGGTTGTTGCCGGTGCCGATGGCGCCGGCGATCTCGAAACGTTTGGCCATCTGTCCGGAACTGGACCACCCGCTTGCGTCCAGCGGCCAACCGTCGGGCGTCAATCGACCGAACACGGGTTCGCCCAGCTGGTTGAGCCAGTTGATCAGAGGCTTGGCGTTGACGATCGGCTTGCCGTCGTAAGCCACGCGTACCGAGGACACCACGAACTGCATCGGGTCCTTGAACTTCTTGCCATAGCTGGTGGAGAGCTCTTTGGATTCCAGCATCGTGCGCAGCACGTCGGCGATATCGCCATCGGTACGCTGGAAGGTATGCGCCATTTTCGCAACCAGCGCGGGCGGCGGATCGTCCGCGACGAAGTAGGCGGCAAGCTTGCGGGAGATGAACTGCGCGCAGGCAGGCTGGCGCGTGATGAGGTCGACGGCCTGCTCGACTTCATGGAAACCTGAGCCGTTGATCTTCTGTCCGAGCAGCACCTTGTCGCTGTAGTCGTGCCGCATCGGGTTGAATTCGAACAGGCCGTTGCGCACGAACTGGGCGGCTATGCGCGGGTGACGCTCCAGCATCGGGCGGTCTCGCAGGGGCGCCACGCCCGAACCGGTGAGGATCAGCGCGAGCTGTTGCACGTCTTGTTGCGTATAGCCCGAGTTGACGCCGAGCGTATGCAGCTCCATGAGTTCACGCGCGTAGTTTTCGTTGACGTGCCCCTTGGCGTTCTGCGCGTTGTCGAGAAACTCCATCATCGCCGGGCTCTGCAGCGTCGCCATCACCAGGTCGCGGAACTTGCCCAGCGCGTGCGGGCGGATGGCCTCCTGCGCATAGTCCGCCGCCACCCAGCGCACGCGGCCTTTGGCGCCGTACACGCTGAAATGATTCAGCCAGAACCACACCATCTGTTCCTTCAGCTGGTTCGGGCCATAGACGGCATGCAGCATTGCGATCTGTTGGGCCTCCTGCAACAGCAGGTTGGCGTGTTCCTGTTGCGCCTTCTTCGCGGCAGTCTTGTCGTCGCCATCGGGCATCGCCTTGATCTTTTCCTGCTCGTCGCGCAGGTTCGCGAGCCGCTGTTCGGTGGGCGTGTTCACCACCTCGTAGCTGTTGATCAGCGCCGCGATGGGCGGCGGCAGTGCATCGCCGGCCTTGTCGTCCAGTTGCTGGTCGAGAAAGCGCGAGCGGCCGAGGTCGCGGTAGCGGGCCACCGTGGCGCTGTCCAGGTCGAAACCATCGCGCCGCAGCCATGCCACGTCGTCCTGGGACAATGGCCGGGGCGAAAGTGCGCAGGCAGGGCCGATGGCGAGAACCAGCGAGGCCATGGCCAGCAGGGGACGGAGGGAGACGACGGCGGACTTCAGGGCTACACGCATGCGTCAGGGCTTCCTGTGGCGAGGCGGACGGCGACCGTGCTGGACACTGTGAACGCGGCAGCTGGCGACCGGCTTACCGGCAGGGGCGATTTTTGTTGGTCGGGGTTCATGCGGGCGCCGGGCGCCGGCACATGGAGCCGCCGGCTTCGGCGGGAAGCCATCAGGCGGGGTGTTGCTAGAACTCGTCCACGAATTCCACGACGGTGCCGAGACGTGACGCTTCCACCTCCGTGACGGCGCGGACGGCGTCGGCATGGAGACCATCGGCCGCCAAAACCTCGATCAGGAACAGCTCGCTGCCGTTGTCGTCGACCAGGTCGCTGGAGCTGGAGTCGTCACGCGGATACATCGACGGCTCTTCCAGTTCTTCGACGTGCTCGATGCCGTCGATGCCGTGGAGCGTGGTGAGCAGGGTGTCCGCGTCGTCGCGGGTGCCGGTGAGGCGGATGCGGATGGTAGGCACGGGGGGCGGTTCTCCAGTGACTCCACACCATGCTGGCGCAGCGCATGTTCAGGACAAGTGAGCGCCATGCGTGGGCTACCATGACGCACGGCCTGAGGAGAAAACCGTGCCCAAGATCTACGACCGCGCCTATTTCGACAAGTGGTATCGCCATCCCGATCATTCAGTCGCTTCGCCGGCGGAATTGCGGCGAAAAGTGGCGATGGTGGTGGCGCAGGCGGAGTACTACCTGGGGCGGCCCGTACGCAGCGTGCTGGACGTGGGCTGCGGCGAGGGCGTGTGGCGTGCGCCGCTGCGGGCCTTGCGGCCAGGCGTCCATTACCAGGGGCTGGACGCGAGCGAATACGTGGTGGCGCGTTACGGGCGGAGCCGCAACATCGGCCTGGCGCGCTTCGGTCAACTGGAGTATCTGCGTTTCGACCAGCGTTTCGACGTGATCGTCTGCACCGACGTGTTGCACTACCTGAAGCCCGCCGAACTGCGGGCAGGCCTGGGCGGCATCGCGGACATGCTCGAAGGCGTGGCATTCCTCGAGGTATTCACCCATCGCGACGGGGTGGACGGCGACATGGAGGGTTTCCATGCGCGCGCACCCTCGTGGTATTTGCGCGCCTTCAGCGAAGCCGGGCTGATGCCCTGCGGTTCGCACTGCTATCTCGGCCCCCGCCTGGAACGCCGTATCGCAGCACTTGAGCTGGCGCAACTTCCACCGCGTTAGCGGCAACCGCGTTTTTGTGGGAGCGCACCCTGTGCGCGACAGGCCTCATGGAGCGGCTGATCTGAGACGCGCCGCGGTTGCGCACGGGATGCGCTGCCACATTGAGAGGGGTACAGCG
>NZ_BCPR01000075.1 GCF_016586165.1 Dyella sp. EPa41
TGCGAGCGGAGCGCAATAGCCAGGGGCAACGACAAGCCCACACCCTCTCCCCACGCCCTCTCCCGGAGGGAGAGGGGCATTACATCATCGGCTTACTTGCCGCTCCACTGACCCAGTGCGGCGAGGCCGTTGTCCTTCGCGCGGGCGTGGACGGTCTTCTGCGCGTCGGCGTAGTTGGCCTTCATGTCCTTGGCCCACAGCTTCAGCGCGGCCTGCTGCATGGCGCGGCCATAGGAGAACGACAGCGGCCACGGGTGCGGGCCCATGCGGTTCATCGCATTGAGGTGCGCGGTCGACTGCTCGTCGGTCTGGCCACCGGAGAGGAACACGATGCCCGGCAGGGTGGCCGGCACGGTGGTCTTGAGCACGCGCACGGTGGCTTCGGCGACTTCCTCGACCTCGGCCTGCTCGTCCGCATCCTTGCCCGGAATGACCATGCTGACCTTCAGGATGGTGCCTTCCAGCATCACGTTCTGCTCGTACAGCGCGTTGAACAGGCTGCGCAGCACGGCTTCGTGCACTTCGTAGCTGACTTCGATGCTGTGGTCGCCGTCCATGATCACTTCCGGCTCGACCATCGGCACCAGGCCGGCTTCCTGGCACAGCGCCGCGTAGCGGGCCAGCGCGTGGCAGTTGGCTTCGATCGCGGTGGAGGACGGGTTGTCCTCGGAAATGTTGATCACGGCGCGCCACTTGGCGAACTGGGCGCCCAGCTTCACGTATTCCTGCAGGCGCTCGCGCAGGCCGTCGAGGCCTTCGGTCACCACGTCGCCCGGGAACCCGGCCAGCGGCACCGGGCCCTTGTCGACCTTGATGCCCGGGATGATGCCGTTCTTCTTCATGACCGTGGTGAACGGCACGCCGTCCTTGGTCGACTGGCGAATGGTTTCGTCGTACAGGATCGCGCCGGAGATGTGCTCGTTGAGGCCCGGCGTGGTGAGCAGCAGCTCGCGATAGGCACGGCGGTTCTCTTCGGTGTTGTCGATGCCGACGGCCTCGAAACGCTTCTTGATGGTGTTGGTCGACTCGTCGATGGCGATGATGCCCTTGCCGGGCGCAACCATAGCGAGGGCAACGCTTTCGAGATCTTCGATGCTCATGACAACTCCGGTACTTAGGCGGTGTGGGCCGCACAAGGTGGAAGCCGCCCTGCAAGGGGGCGGCTAGGCTTAAAGGCCCGCAAGTATATGGCATCTGGCCGCGAGGGGCCCTGAGCGCCCCTGAACGGCCATGGCGGCAAGGATCAGGCCTGGTTGTAGCCCGGCAGCTTGCACGCGTTGACGATGGATTGCCGCTGCGCAGCATCCTCCGGCAGGTTGAACGGCACGATGAAATACGTGTTGACCGGCTCGTGCGTCTTGTTGGTGAGCGAAGGCCCGTAGCGGAAGTTGCCCGCCACGCTCTTGGCCACGGCGCCGAGATCGCTCTGCGGCACCACCTTGACCACGTTGACGTTCTGCGGCACGCCATCGGAGCCGATCATGTAGGTCACCGCCACGCAACCGGGCTTGTCCATGTTGGAGCCGCTGTTGGGCACGTCGGCATCCACCTTGGTGTTGAGCATGATCCAGTACGACTGGATGCGATCCGGACCCACCATGCGTGCCTGCGACTGGGCAAGCAGCGGTGCCGCCAAGCCCATGGCAAGGGCCAGCGAAATCGCCTGGACGCGGCGACGCGACTTCATGTTCATGGAAAACCTCCTGCGCATGGATGGGTGGGGACGTCGGCCCGGATTCTAGCCCCAAGGCGGACAGACCGACGTCGATGCCATGCTTACAGGTCGCGCAAGCACTCCACCACGCCCTCGGCGCCCACCGAGAGCAGCTTGAGCGTATTGGTACCGCCGCCCTGGCCGATGTGGTCGCCGTGCGTGAGCACCACGCGGTCGCCTTCGGACAGCTTGCCTTCGGCGAACAGCTGGCGCACCGCATCGCGCGCGGAGCCGGCCGGCGTCTGCGACACGTGGGTGAACTTCACGGCCTGCACGTCGCGCAGGATCGACATGCGGCGGCGCGCATCGTCGAACGGCGACAATGCATAGATGGGCACCGCGCTGCGGTAACGCGACAACCACTGCGCGGTGGCGCCCGACTCGGTCAACGCAACGATCGCGCGCACGCCGAGCTGGCTGGCCAGCACCATCGCGGCGAGCGCAATGGCCTGGTCGGTGCGGTCCAGGTGATGCCCCTGCGTGGCCGGGTCTTCCTTCGGCTCGAACTGGCGTTCGGCGCCGAGGCAGATGCGGCGCAGCGCGGCCACGGCCTTGTCCGGATGCGCGCCGGCCGCTGATTCCTCGGACAGCATCACGGCATCGGTGCCGTCGATCACGGCGTTCGCCACGTCCATCACTTCGGCGCGGGTGGGGATCGGCGAGCGCACCATCGACTGCAGCATCTGCGTGGCGGTGATCACGGCGCGATTGCGCTGCACCGACTCGCGGATGATCTTTTTCTGCAGGCCGGGCAGTTCGGCATCGCCGATTTCCACGCCCAGGTCGCCGCGTGCGACCATCACCACGTCCGAGGCGTCGATGATTTCACCCAGCACCGGAATCGCGTCGGCGCGCTCGATCTTCGCCACCAGCGAAGCCTTGCCGCCGGCTTCTTCCAGCAGGCGGCGCGCCTCGTTCATGTCGGCGGCCGAGCGCACGAAGGACACGGCGAGGAAGTCGCAGCCGATCTCGGCGGCGAGCTTGATGTCAGCCTTGTCCTTGTCCGAGAGCGCGGACACCGAGAGGCCACCACCCTGGCGATTGAGGCCCTTGCGATCGGACAGCTTGCCGCCAATCAGCACGCGGCAGCGGATCTCCGCGCCGACGACGGATTCAACCGTCAGCGCGACCAGGCCATCGTCCAGCAGCAGCACGTCACCCGCGGACACGTCCTTCGGCAGGTCGTAGTAGCTCACGCCGACGCGGGTGGCGTCGCCAAGCGGCGCACCGGGGCTGCAGTCCAGCACGAAGCTATCGCCCACACGAAGCTCCACCGGACCATGGGCAAACTTTTCGACGCGGATCTTGGGACCCTGAAGATCCGCCAGCACGCCAACCTCGCGACCGAGCCTGGTCGCCGCATCGCGGACGGCGACAGCACGCGCGCGGTGGTCGTCCGGCTGGCCGTGCGAGAGGTTCAGGCGAACCACATCGACGCCTTCGGCAATGATTTTCTCGAGCATGCCAGGCGCATCGGTCGCGGGACCGAGGGTGGCAACAATTTTTGTGCGACGCAACGTAGATTCGGTAGTCATGCATCCACGCTAGCAGAATTGGATCGATCTGCCAGAGGGTTCGCACAGGCTTTTCTCCTGCTGTCCACGGTATGCAAGTGGACTGCTTGTGGCATGCGGACCACCGGCGACCAGTGGTATTACGCAAAGACCATGAAGAATGCGTCCAGCTCGTGACACTGGTCTGGTCAACTGGCATTCGGACGGCCAAATACTGGTGCCATGGCACGCAAAATGCGAGGCCACTCTGAAGCCAGGGTCCCCGCGTCCCGCAAAGCCTGCTTCACTCCGCCCGGGCATGCGCAAAGCCTGCGCGATGCGTATTGCGCAACGCAACAAACTCTTTCGGCTTTGCTGATCTTTTGACCAAAAAAAGGCCCGCGCGGTGCGGGCCCTGATGCGACGCCGGGCAGACGCAGAATCAGCGCGACAACGCCAGGTTCAGCACTTCGGCCAGGCGGCGCCCGGCTTCGCGCAGACGCAGTTCCGCCACGGGCAGTTCCTTGTCCACATACGCCTGGTCGATCTTGTGGCCGTCGGGGTAGATGTCGCGGGAGATCTGGCAGGACTCCTCCGCCCATTGCGCATAAGCGTTGTCGAACGGGGCGATGGGCCTGGGCAGGATCACCGTGCCGCGCGATTCCAGCTCGTCCGCGTAGGCCTTGTAGTCGAGGCCCCGCGTCTTGAGCAGGCCCGAATCCCACACGCTATGCAGGTTGGTGCCCTTGTCCTGGAACTGGACCTGATAGGCATTGCCGCCCTTGTCGTCGCGCGAACCGCCGTGCAGCGGCTGGTGTTCGTCGCCGATGAAGTGCACGACGAACTTCAGGGCTTCCAGGCGCGCGGCGTCAGGCTGCGATTTGTCCGCGAGAATCCGCTCGTAATGATCGATGCCGCCGACCACGCACTGGCCATCCCTGCAATCGCGCGGCGGCGTGTAGTCGCAGTCGCCGTGCGTGAAATCGACATAGTGCAGCGCGCGGGTCTGCTTCCACAGCGCGTCCTTGGAGGGATCGTTGCGGATCTCGTCAGGCCAGCTGGCGATGTCCGCCAACGACTTCGTGTTCTCCGGCGCCAGCAGGCGCTCCACCTCGGCCTCGGCCGCCGGACTCAGATGACGCTGCGCCAGGTCGGCCACGACGCCATGACCCAGTTGGCCCCAGGCGTGGACGCCGGGAGCCAGGACAAGACAAAGGAGTGCGGCAACGGTGGAATGACGTGGAAACAGCATGTGACGGCGGCTCGTGGGCATAAGGAACCGCGAAGTCTGCCACAGCCAGATGACAGGCCGAGGCCAGGCTGGCTCACACGCCGGCGTTCGGTACTTCCAGCGAACGGCCATCGCCATCATGGACGCTCACGTCCACCTTGATGCCCTGGCGCACGCTCTGGGTCACGATGCAGAAATCCTCGAACTGCGCCAACACGCGGTCGAGGTGCTCCAGCAACTCGGCCTTGTCCGACAACTGCAGGTCGACACCGATGTGGGTGATGCGCCAGCGCCCGTGCTCATTGCGCGCGAGCGTCGCCTTCGCCTTGGCGCCCAGCCGGCCCGGCGTGTTCTTGTATTTGCGCAGGGCGAACAGCAGGCTGGCGCTCAGGCAGTTGGCCACCGCGGCGGCCAGCAGGCGGGAAGGGTTGGGGCCGGCATCGCGACCCAGCGGCGATGTCTCGTCGGTGGTCAGGTCGGGAATGGCGGTCTCGTCGAAGCGGACCTTGAACTCGTAGTCCGATACCTGCTCCAGCGTGATGCCAAACGTCTGCGCTGTCTCGCTCATGAAACTCTCCCTGGCCCGACGCTCGGGCCAAAGGGCTGATTGAAGCGCCTTTGGCCGTTCCTGAACAGCCCGGCCGCGACCCATCCGGCCCCGGGATGAGGCAACACCCCGGTTCAGGCTAAAATGACGGTTTTACGGCGGTCCCACAGCCGCCAATTCCGTCACCTCACTCCGGAGGATGCTGTCACATGGCCATCAAGGTCGCCATCAACGGTTACGGTCGCATCGGCCGCAACATTCTGCGCGCATTGTACGAAGCCGGTCGCACCAACGAGATCCAGATCGTTGCGATCAACGACCTCGGCAACGCCGAGACCAACGCGCACCTGACCCAGTACGACACCGCGCACGGCAAATTCCCGGGCACCGTGTCGGTGGACGGCGGCGATCTGATCGTCAACGGCGACCGCATCAAGGTGTGCGCCGAACGTGACCCGTCCAAGCTGCCCTGGGGCGCCCTGGGCGTGGACGTGGTGCTCGAGTGCACCGGCCTGTTCACCTCCAAGGCCAAGGCCAGCGCGCACCTCGCCGCCGGCGCCAAGAAGGTGATCATCTCCGCCCCGGGCGACAAGGACGTGGATGGCACCTTCGTCATCGGCGTCAACACCGACAAGCTCACCTCCAAGCTGGAAGTGATCTCCAACGCGTCGTGCACCACCAACTGCCTCGCTCCGCTGGCCAAGGTGCTGCACGAGAAGATCGGCATCCAGCGCGGCCTGATGACGACCATCCACGCCTACACCAACGACCAGGTGCTGACGGACGTCTACCACTCCGACCTGCGTCGCGCCCGTTCGGCCACGCACTCGCAGATCCCGACCAAGACCGGCGCCGCCGCCGCGGTGGGCCTGGTGCTGCCGGAACTCAACGGCAAGCTGGACGGTTTCGCCATGCGCGTGCCGACCATCAACGTGTCGGTCGTCGACCTCACCTTCGACGCCTCGCGTCCGACCACCAAGGAAGAGATCGACCAGGTCATCAGCGAAGCCGCCAACGGCCCGCTGAAGGGCATCCTGGCCGTCAACACGCAGCCGCTGGTGTCGATCGACTTCAACCACAACCCGGCCTCTTCCACCTACGACGCGACCCAGACCCGCGTCATGGAAGGCACGCTGGTGAAGGTGCTGTCGTGGTACGACAACGAGTGGGGCTTCTCCAACCGCATGCTCGACATGACCGTCGCGCTGATGGCGGCGAAGTAAGTCCAACGCCACGTACCATGAAAAAGGGCCGGTTCATCCGGCCCTTTTTTTGTTTCCGCAAACGCATGCGGTGCAATGTCGCGATGCGTGCGATACACGCATCGGCCTGATCCAAGTCAAAGCCGGGCGGATCAATCGCGAATCATTATCGTCGCGTCTTTTCTGACTTTCACGACGGAGATGTCCCCATGATCCGCAAGACCTTTGCCCTCGCCCTGCTCGGCCTGTTCGCCGCGCCCCTGTGGGCTGCCGACTGCAGCACCACCATCGAGGGTAACGATGCCATGCAGTTCAACCAAAAGAGCATCGAGGTTCCCAAGACCTGCAAGCAATTCGCCGTCACGCTCAAGCACACCGGCAAACTGCCCAAGGCTTCCATGGGCCACAACTGGGTGCTGGGCCACTCGGCGGACGAAGCGGGCATCATCGCCGACGGCATGAAGGCCGGCGCCGACCAGAACTACGTCAAGGCTGACGACACCCGCGTCATCGCCCACACCAAGCTGGTGGGCGGCGGCGAATCCGACACCGTGACCGTGCCGGTGGCCAAGCTCAAGGCCGGCGAAACCTATGCCTACTTCTGCACCTTCCCGGGTCATGCGGCCCTGATGAAGGGCAGCTTGTCGCTGAGCAAGTAACCAGCGTGAGCCCCGGTGGGCCGGGGAGCAGCCAGCTTCGGCTGGCTGCTTTTTCATGCCCGGCGCCCCAACGCAAAGGGCCGGATCATCTCCGGCCCTTTGCCCGTTTCCGGTGCCGGGGAACTCAGCCCAACGCGGCCAGCGCCGAATCGTAGTTCGGCTCGTGCGCGATCTCGCCCACCAGCTCGCTGTGAACCACCTGGTCGTGGGTATCGAGCACCACCACGGCACGCGCCGCCAGGCCCGCCAGTGGCCCGGAGGCGATGGCGACACCGTAGTGCTTCAGGAAGTCGTGGCCGCGCAAGGTGGACAAGGTCACCACATTGCTGAGGCCTTCCGCGCCGCAGAAACGAGCCTGGGCGAAGGGCAGATCGGCGGAAATGCACAGCACCACGGCGTTGTCGAGCTGGCTGGCCTTCTCGTTGAAGCGGCGCACGGAGGTGGCGCAGGTGGGCGTATCGATGCTGGGGAAGATGTTGAGCACCTTGCGCTTGCCGGCGAAGCTGGCGAGCGTCACGTCGGCAAGATCCTTGCCCACCAGCGAGAACGCCGGCGCGTGCTCGCCCTTGGCGGGAAAATGACCGTCGACCTGGACCGGCTGGCCCTTGAGCGTTACCTGGGACATGGGGACACCTCGTTGGACAGGGCCTACAAGTAGAACATGGCCTTGGCCAGAAAGACGATGCCTGCCATGAGCACCAGCACGATGCGGTGGGTGCGCCGGAACCGGCAGGGGTCGAGTATCCCCCCGCGTGCCCGCACCGCCTTGACGAAAACCGTGAGCACCGCCAGCGCCAGGGCCACCTTGGCCAGCAGCAGCCACCCGAAATGGGTCTGCAGGCATCGGAAGCCGGCGCAGCGGACGGTGAACATCGCGACGCCGCTCGCATAGAGGGTCCCCACGATCCATGGCATGACACGGCGAGCGCGCTGCATCACCACCCGCTCAATGCGTTCCATCGTGGCGCGGTCGAACGTCCGGTGCAGCGCATCGAGGATCACCACTTCAAAGGCGACCCCGCCGGCGAACACGATGGCGCAGGAAAGATGCAGCAACAACAAGAGGGGGTACCACATGCCGGCGTCGTCTCCGCGTGTCCGTCGACATGAGGCCACTGGACCGCACCGGAACTCCCTGACCCGGATCAAGGAAGATACGCGCGGGAGCTTTCCATCGTTGGTCTTCGGACGGCCAAACGCCGCGCGGCATTTCGTCGTGGACCGCTTGAAAATGCTTTGACTTGCGTCATCGCCCCAGCCCGAGGGCACCCAGAGCATCTCCGCAACGTTCAGGGAGATGCGTTATGGGCAGTACACGAAAACTATGGTGTTGGCTCACCGCCTTGTTGCTGGTTTCTTTTGGCGTGCTGCTGTGGATCGGTGGCGAAGTGCACCAGCAGGCGCCACCGCTACCCCAAGCCGTGGTTACCACGGATGGCCAGACCTTGTATTCCGGCGCCGATGTCGACGAAGGCCGCCAGGTATGGCAGAGCATCGGCGGCCAACAACTCGGCACCATCTGGGGACACGGCGCGCTGGTGGCGCCGGACTGGAGCGCGGATTGGCTGCATCGCGAAGCCGACGCCATGCTCGAACTGCTCGCCAAGGACGAAGGCGCCGCTTCGTTCAGCACGCTGGATGCCGGTCGCCAAGCCGCGCTGACGGCGCGCGTGCAACAGGAGCTTCGCCACAACACCTACGATGCCGACAAGGGGACCATCACCGTCTCCAACCTTCGCGCGCAGGCGATGGCCACGGTCGGCGCGCACTACGACAGCCTGTTCAGCAACGATCCGGCGACGGCGCAGCTGCGCAAGGCGTATGCCATGCGCGACAACACCGTGGGCGAGATGGAACACCGCCGCGTGCTCACCGCGTTCTTCTGGTGGACCAGCTGGGCCGCCGCCGCGGAACGCCCCGGCAACACCATCAGTTACACGCAGAACTGGCCATACGATCCGCTGGTCGGCAACACGCCTGCGCCATCGGCCCTGATGTGGTCGGTGTTCAGCGTGATCTTCCTGATCTGCGGCATCGGCTTGCTGGCCTGGTACCACACCGTGCAGAACCACAACGAAGCGCCGGCGCAACCGCCCGCACGCGATCCGCTGGCCGACTTCAAGGCCACGCCCTCGATGAAGGCCACCGCCAAGTACTTCTGGGTGGTGATGGCGCTGTTCCTGGTGCAGATCCTGCTCGGCGCCACCACAGCTCACTACCAGGTGGAGGGCCAGGACGTGTACGGCTATGCGCTGGCCAACGTGTTGCCCTACAGCCTCACGCGCACCTGGCACACGGAACTGGCCGTGCTCTGGATCGCCACCGCCTGGCTGGGCACCGGGCTTTACATCGCGCCGGTGATCGGCGGCTTCGAACCGAAGTTCCAGCGCCTTGGCGTGAACTTCCTGTGGGTGTGCCTGCTTGTCATCGTGGTGGGCTCGTTCGCCGGCCAGTGGTTCGCGGTGATGGACAAGATGGGCCTGAAGTACAACTTCTGGTTCGGCCACCAGGGCTGGGAATATGTGGACCTCGGCCGTTTCTGGCAGATATTCCTGTTCATTGGACTGATGCTGTGGCTGTTCCTGGTGGGCCGTGGATTGTGGCCGGCGATCAAGCGCAAGGACGACACCTCGTCCATCGTGGGCCTGCTGTTCCTCTCCACCGTGGCGATCGGCCTGCTCTACGGCGCGGGGCTGATGTGGGGCGAGCACACGCACATCGCGATGGTCGAATACTGGCGCTGGTGGGTGGTGCACCTGTGGGTGGAAGGCTTCTTCGAAGTATTCGCCACCGCGGTGATCAGCTACCTGTTCGTCCGCCTCGGCCTGCTGCGCGCGCGCAGTGCCACCACCAACGTACTGTTCGCCACCATCGTGTTCATGGCCGGCGGCGTGTTGGGCACGCTGCACCACCTGTACTTCACCGGCACCACCACCGCGGTGATCGCGCTCGGCGCCAGCTTCTCGGCGCTGGAAGTGGTGCCGCTCGCGCTGATCGGCATGGAAGCGTATGACACCTGGCGCAAGCAGCACTCCGCACCGTGGATGGCACGCTATCGCTGGCCAATCATGTTCTTCGTGGCGGTGAGTTTCTGGAACCTGGTGGGCGCCGGCATGTTCGGCTTCCTGGTGAACACGCCGATCGCGTTGTACTACATGCAAGGCCTCAACCTCACGCCGCTGCACGGCCACACGGCGTTGTTCGGCGTGTACGGCATGCTGGGTCTTGGCCTGATGCTGTTCTGCCTGCGCGGCATCAAGCCGGATGCGGAGTGGCGCGAAGGCTGGCTGCGTGCCGCGTTCTGGCTGCTCAACATCGGCTTGGCCATGATGGCACTGTTCACCCTGTTGCCGCTGGGCCTGATCCAGCTGCACGCCGCGCTCGAACACGGCTACTGGTTCGCGCGCTCGGCCGCGGTGCTGGATACGCCACTGGTGCATCTGCTGGTGTGGTTGCGCGTGCCGGGGGACAGCCTATTCGCGGTCGGTGCGGCGCTGGTTTCGGTATTCGTCGCTTCGCTGTGGCTGGCTACCGGACGCAAGCCCGTCGCGAGCACGCAGGCGCTGCGCGACAGTCGATGAAAGCCCCGGGGCGTGCCGAGCGGCACGCCCCTCGCCTGCGCCAACCGCGGATATCAAGGCCCCATGCTCGAGTTCTATCCCCAGATCAAATGGCTGCACATCGCGTGCATCATCGCGAGCGGCACGCTGTTCACCCTGCGTGGCCTGCTGGTGCAGGTCGGCCGCGAAGGCCTCGCGCATCGGGCGCCATGGCGCTGGCTCAGCTACGCCATCGACACCACCCTGCTCACCGCCGCGATGATGCTGCTCACCATCCTGCCGCATGGCATGTTCGCCAACGGCTGGCTGACCACCAAGCTGGTGCTGGTACTCACCTACGTGACATTGGGCGTGCTGGCGATGCGCCGCTCCGGTTCACCTGGCGCACGCCGCCTCAGTTACGCCGCGGCCGTGCTGACCTATATCACCATCATCGGTATCGCCCGGGCCCACCATCCGCTGGGTTGGCTCCATCTCTGGCTCACCTGATCCATGACCTTTTCACACGATCACGTGCTGGATGCCTGTTTTCTGGGGCCTTACGGCGAGAACGACACACTGCTCGAAAAGTTGATGGTGGAGTTCCTCCGCGACCATGTCTATTGGCGTCGCAATTTCCACCCCGAAGACCCGCCGGCCATCGCCACCGCCGCAGCCCATCATCCGGACTATCTCGCGTTCGAGGCACGCACGCGGCGCGAGCTGCATCTGCTCTCGGCGTCGCTCAAGAAGTCGGTGCCGTTCCATAGCCCGCGCTACATCGGCCACATGGCCTCCGACCTGCTGCTGCCGGGCCTGGCCGCGCACATGCTTGCCCTGCCCTACAACCCGAACAACGTCTGCGAAGACGCGGCCCCGGTCACCGTGGAGCTGGAGGTGAAGGTCGGCCTGCAACTGGCGCGCATGCTGGGCTATCCCAACGATCCCTCGCGCCCTGAATGCGCATTTGGCCATCTCACCTCGGGCGGCACGCTGGCGAACTACCAGGCGTTGCGGCTTGCCCTCGCGCTG
The DNA here is from genome assembly GCF_016586165.1 of Dyella sp. EPa41. Lineage (GTDB taxonomy): Bacteria > Pseudomonadota > Gammaproteobacteria > Xanthomonadales > Rhodanobacteraceae > Dyella. The sequence goes on from NZ_BCPR01000075.1 coordinate 11,418, forward strand.
AAGGCATTCCCGGTGGCGCTGCGCACGGCACGCGTACCCGACCTCGGCCTTCCCGACGACGACTGGCACGCCTTCAACCTGCGACAGGACGAAGTCATAGCCTTGCTGGAAGCCTGGCAACGCTGGCTCGGCACGCAGCGCGCCGACACAGCGAGGGCATGGCAGGCGCGGGTCGAGGCCGAACGCATCGAGCAGCGGGGCTTGCCCGCGTTCTTTGCGGCGCATCCGCAGTTGCAACCTCCGCTGGTGATGGCGCCTATCACGGCGCATTACTCCTGGAGCAAGGGCCTGAAGTTGCTTGGCCTGGGCCGCGATCAGCTCCGCTTGCTGCCGACCAAGGGCATGCGCCTGGACGCCGACGCCCTGCATGTCGCGCTCGATCATTGCGCCCAGGCGCGCCAACCCGTGCTGATGTGCGTGGCCGTGCTGGGCAGCACCGAGTACGGCACCATCGACCCGGTCCACGACGTCCTCGCCGCACGCAGGCAGTCGCGCAAGCAAGGCATCGATTTCGCGGTGCATGTCGACGCGGCATGGGGTGGCTATCTCGCCACGCTGTTCCGCCGGGCCGACGGCTCGCTTCGCCCCCGCCAGGAAGTCGCTGTCGATTTCACGCATTTTCCCACGCGCGAGGTGCACGCCGCCTTTGCGGCGCTGGGCGACACGGATTCGGTCACCGTCGACCCACACAAGCTCGGCTACCTGCCCTACGGCACCGGCGCCTTCGTGTGTCGCGACCATCGCGCCATGGCCTTACTGGTGGAACAGGCCGACTACGTGTTCAACGGCCATGCGCCGACCGATTACATGACGCGCTACCGCAGCCTCGGCCAGTTCATACCCGAAGGCTCCAAGCCGGGAGCCTCGGCGGCGGCGGCCTATGTCGCACACCAGGTCTTGCCGCTGGAACACGCGCATTTCGGGCGTCTGACCGGTGCGACCATCCACGCCGCCGAAGCCTTCCATGCCGCCGCACGGAAGTTCGCCGCCACCATGGTGGGGCACGCCCATGTGCTGGTGCCGTTCGAGCCGGACAGCAACCTGGTCTGCCTTGCCATCAACCCGTGGGGCAATGCACGGGTGGCTCACGCCAATGCGTTCGTGCAGCGATTGCACGACGCACTCCGCTGCGATCCGTCCCGCCCGCTGCAGACGAAGGAATTCTTCGGGTCGATGACCAGCCTTCAGCCCGAGCGACTGGGTGCATCCGACACGGCGCGCATCCTCGCCGCGCTCGGCCTCGACGCCGGCACCCTGGCACCAGGGCAGGACTCGGGTCGACTGATGCTACTGCGCCACACGTTGATGAACCCCTACCTGCTCGATGCACAGCACGGCAGCAGCTACATCGAGCGCTACTTCGCCTTCCTTGGCGCCCAGATACACGCGCTGACCCGTGCGGACGCGGCATAGTAGCGGCCTTATCCCACCGCATGAGGCACGCCAGATGACCATTGCGCTGCTCGGCTACGGCCGTTTCGGCCAGGCCTTCGCCGATCTTTTGCATGAGGCGGGACATACGGTGGCCGTATTCGATCCGCACGCGGCCGTGCCTGCTGCCTTGAAACGCGCGTCCCTCGCGGAAGCGGTTCGCGATGCACAGTGGGTCGTGCTGGCCATGCCCGTCCCTGCGATCGGGCCCGTGCTGCATGAGCTCAAGCCCCTGCTCCGCCGGGAACACACGGTCATCGACGTAGGCAGCGTGAAAGAGCAGCCCTGTCGCCTGATGGACGAGATTCTGGGCGCGGACATCGAGCACGCCGGCACCCATCCGCTGTTCGGGCCACTCAGCCTCGCCCGCAACGAACGCCCGCTGCGTACCGTGCTTTGCGCCAGCACGCTGCATCCCGATGCGGCTCGTCGCACGCGCGCACTGCTCGAATCCCTGGGCTGCGAGGTCATCGAACGCGACGCCGCCAGCCACGATCGCGCCATGGCCGAAACCCATGCGCTGGCGTTCTTCATCGCCAAGGCCCTGGTGGACATGGGCATCGGCGAGGACCTGTCGATGGCGCCACCGTCCTTCCTCGGCCTCGCCAATATGCTGGCCGCCGTGCGTGGCGATGCCGGCCACCTCTTTGCCGCCATCCAGCGCGAAAACCCGTATGCCGCCGAAGCGCGCGCCGCCCTGATCGAGCATCTCGGCACGATCCATCGCCGACTGTCGGACGTGGAAGGTGCCGCGCTGTCGATCCCGGACATGACCCAACCGCCCTCATGAGCCACCACGATCTGCGCAGCTTCCTCGATCAGCTCGAACGCGAACGCCAGCTCCTGCGCATCTCCGCGCCCGTCGATCCCCAGTTGGAGTCCACCGCGCTCAGCCTTCGCGCGTTGCGCGAGCAAGGGCCGGCGCTGCTGATGGAACAACCGCGTGGCTCCAGCCATGCATTGCTCGGCAATCTGTTCGGCCATCGGCGCCGCATCGAACTGGCGCTCGCCGGGCGCCCTCTCGCCTCATTGCGCGAACTGGGCCGACTGCTGGCGTCGATCAAGGAACCGCGCTGGCCTTCCAGCCTGCGCCAGGCGCTGGCCAGTTGGCCGGAACTCGCCCAGCTTGCCCACGTGGCGCCGCGACGCGTCCACGATGCGTCGTTCCACCACGAAACCCTGCGTGGCACCGACATCGACCTCGCGCGACTGCCGATCCAGCGATGCTGGCCCGGGGATGCGGGCAAGCTGATCACCTTCGGGCTGGTGATCACGCGCGGCACGCGCCAGCCTCGCCAGAACGTGGCGGTCTATCGCCAGCAGGTCATCGGCGCCAACCGCGTGATCATGCGCTGGCTGCCGCATCGCGGCGGCGCGCTCGACTACGCGGACTGGCAGGCAGAACATCCCGAACAGCCGTTCCCATTACTGGTGGCCATCGGCGCCGATCCTGCGACCATGCTCGCCGCCGTGGCGCCGGTGCCGGACACGCTCTCCGAGTTCGAGTTCGCCGGGCTGCTGCGCGGCCAGCGCACTCGTACCTGGCACAGCACGCTGACGGGCCTGGATGCGCCGGCCGGTGCCGAGATCCTGCTGGAAGGTTTCATCCATCCGCGGGACACCGCCCTGGAGGGACCCTTCGGCGATCACACGGGCTACTACAACGCCCAGGACCATTTCCCGGTATTCACCGTCGAGCGCATGCACCTGAGGCGAGATGCGATCTACCACGGCAGCTACATGGGTCGCGCGCCGCATGACGAACCTTCGGTGATGGCGATGGCCTTGAACGACGTGTTCGTGCCGATCCTGCAGAAAGTGTTTCCCGAGATCGTCGATTTCTACCTGCCGCCCGAGGCCTGTTCGTATCGCATCGCGGTGGTGAGCATCCACAAGCAGTACGCGGGGCATGCAAGGCGCGTGATGATGGGCGTGTGGTCGTACTTGCGGCAGTTCACCTACACCAAATTCGTGATCGTCACCGACGAGGACATCGACGTGCGTGACTGGTCGCAGGTGTTGTGGGCCATTGCCACGCGGGTCGATCCCGCGCGCGATGCCATGCTGGTGGAGAACACGCCGATCGATTATCTCGACTTCGCCAGCCCGGTGGCCGGCATCGGCTCGAAGCTTGGCATCGACGCGACCAACAAGTGGCCCGCCGAGACCACGCGCGCTTGGAGCCCACCGATCGTGTCCGACGAAGCGGTGGAGCGTCGCGTCGATGCCCTGTGGTCTTCGCTGAAGGCGACGCCCGTGGCTGGCGGCGTCGTGCCATAGCCCTTCGCATCAAGAGGTCTTCGGCGGCGCTTGTCCGGGCGCGTCCAGCACGGCCAGCACCTCGCGCAACTGCGCCTGCAGCGCCGTCCACGAACGCTCCCACTGCCCTTCATGCGGCCTGGCGAGGCCAAAGCGCTGCAGCATCGCGTGCGCCTTTGCAAGCTGGGCACGCAACGCTTCGATTTCGCCTTGCGCGCGTTCGTAATCGTCCTTGCCCACCATGAGTATCTTGCGATCGCGGCATACGCCGATACAGGGCTGCGGCGCCTCGATCTTGCCGCAGCCGATGCATTGCCAGGCCTGGATATAGTCGATCATCAGATGGGGTCCTCGTTGCCGATGCGCCATCCTGTGCCACGCGGCGCCTTCACTCCCTGACGTCCATCAGACACCCGCCTTCGAACGTGACACGCCGCGACGGCATGCCACATATGCGGTGATCTCGCGCATGGGATGATGCAATCGCTACGCAAAAACTCGCGACACCCTACAAGGATTTGAGTGATACGCCCGCGAACACATCCATGGATAGCCTGGCTGGCCATGATGGCCATCTGGCTTGCCATCGTGGCGCCGGTGGTTTCGCAAGCCGTAGTCGTTGTCGACATGCCCGCCATGGCGATGGGAATGGACTGCGATGGTCACCACGACCATGCGCCGCCTCTCGCGCCCCACCCCTCCTCGATGGAGAAGTGCGGCTATTGCGGCCTGCTCAGCCACCAACCGGTGCTGCTGGCCGCTTACGTGCCGGCAACCGTCCATCCGCTTCCGGCGGGCTTGCCCCTTTCCTACAGCGCACCACTCGGCGCGGAACCTTCCGTGCTGGCCGCCGCGCCACGCGGCCCACCCGTTATCCCGCAGCACTGAAACCCGTCACGTCGCTCTTGCGGCTCACAGCCGCGAGCCGTCCTGTTGCCTGCGATAACGGAATATCTCCATGCCTGAACTTTTCTCCCGGGAAGGCGCGCCCATCAAGGCGCGGCCGCTCCCCTGCCTCATTGCGTTTGCCTTGTATGCCGTGACGTCGCCCACAGGGGCGACTGACGCGGTCCTGACCTTTCCCGCCATCGTGGTCACCGCGCCGATGCAGGAAAGTCCCCTGACCGTGGTGACCGATCCCAAGGCCCCGCGCCAACCCGTACCCGCCAGCGATGGCGCGGATTTCCTCAAGAGCATCCCGGGCTTCTCGACCATCCGCAAAGGCGGCAGCAACGGCGACCCGATGCTGCGCGGCATGGCAGGTTCGCGGCTCAACCTGCTGGTCGATGGCGGCCAGATCGGTGGTGGCTGCCCTTCGCGCATGGATCCACCAACCGCCTATATCTCGCCGCAGCTGTACGACCGCGTCACGGTGATCAAGGGTCCGCAGACCGTGCTGCATGGGCCGGGCAACTCCGCCGGCACCGTGCTGTTCGAGCGAGACTTCAAGCGCTACACCAAGGCCGATGCCTCGCTGGAGGGCAGCCTGCTCGGCGGCTCGGCCGGCCGCAACGACCAGATGATCGACGTTCGCACCGGTACGCCGGACGTCTACATGAATGTCAGCGCGAACCACACGCACGCCCAGGACTACGAGGACGGCGACGGCAACCGCGTGCATTCGTCGTGGGACCGCTGGAATGCCGATGCCGCCGTGGGCTGGACGCCGGACGACGACACGCGTGTCGAACTGTCCGCCGGCAAGGGCGATGGCCAGGCCGCCTACGCTTTCAGCGGGATGGATGGCGCGCAGTTCCTGCGCGAGAGCATGGGCCTGAAGATCGAGCATGATCGCCCCAATGCCGTGTTCAGCCACATCGAGGCGCAGCTCTATTACAACTACGCCGACCACGTGATGGACAACTACACGCTGCGCCAGCCCGATCCGTCGAGCATGATGCCGATGGCGATGGCCAGCGACGTGGACCGCAAGACGGTCGGCGGTCGCGTCGTCGGCAGCTTCGACTGGAGCGAGGCGTGGAAGCTGCAGGCCGGCATCGACGGTTCCTCCAGCGTGCACACCAGCCGCATGGGTGGCCCCGCGGGCGGCATGTTGCCGGACTACCACACCCAGCCACGCGTGCGCGACGCGCGCATAGATATGCTGGGCGCGTTCGGCGAACTCAACTGGAATGTGGCTGAACGCGAACGCTGGATGGCCGGTGCTCGCGTCGATCGTGCGCAGACGCGTGGCTACGACCTTCCCGACAGCAACTCGATGCCGGGCATGGGCGGCATGGTGCCCGCCCGCCATGCCACTGACGCCAGCCGATCGCAGACACTCCCCTCGGGCTTCGTCCGCTACGAGCGCGACCTGGCCGCGTCGCCCGCCACCTTTTACGCGGGCGTCGGCCACGTGGAACGCTTTCCCGATTATTGGGAGCTGTTCGGTGGCCACGCCGACAAGACGCTCCGCAGCTTCGAGCAACTCAAGCCGGAGAAGACCACCCAGCTGGATATTGGCCTGCAGTACCACGACAGCAAGCTCAAGGCCTGGGTCTCCGGCTACGCGGGCGTGGTGAGCGACTTCATCCTGATGGACTACGGCTCGGGCATGAGCGCAAGCAAGGCACGCAATGTCGATGCCCGCATCGCCGGTGCCGAAGCCGGGCTGGTCTACAGCCTCGGCGAACGCTGGAAGGCCGACGCGACGCTGGCATGGACCTGGGGCGAGAATCGCACCGAGCATCGTCCCCTGCCGCAGATGCCGCCGCTCGAGGCGCGCTTCGGCCTGACCTACGACACCGGCGTGTGGTCGGTCGGTGGCTTGTGGCGTCTGGCCGCCGCACAACATCGCGTGGCAGTGGGTGAAGGCAATATCGTCGGCCAGGACCTGGGGCCCAGCGCCGGCTTCGGTGTGTTCTCGCTCAATGGCGGCTATCGCATCGATCGCCGGACAACCTTGAGCGCGGGCGTCGACAACCTGTTCGACAAGACCTACGCCGAGCACGTCAACGCCGCGAGCGCGGGCCTGGTGGGCTACGTCAACACGGTGAGGGTGAACGAACCGGGCCGCACCTTCTGGCTGAAACTGGACGTGAAGTACTGAGCTGCCACGGAGGGCGGCGCATGCCGTCCTCCGTGGCCTTGGCTACTCCTGGTGCGAGTGTCCGGAGGGGGCATCCGCCGTCCAGGCCGGATCGTCGAAGTAGCGCGGATAGCCGGCCACTGCCTTGCGCATGGCCGCCACTTCGGCCACATCCTGCGGTTGATCCTTGAGCTTCTGCGTCGCCGACAGCAGCGGCACCAGCATGCCGTGCAGCACGGCATCCTGCTGCGGCTTCAGCTTGCAGTGCGCGAAGAGGTAGGCGCCGGCATCCAGGATCAGGCCTGCGCGATCCTGCGCCATCGCGTCGCTCATATGGCCCATCTCGTGGTGGCGAAGCTCATCGAGCGCCTGGTGGATGCGCCCCATGCCGTCACGCAGCGGCTCGTCGGCCACCCATCGTGGAGAGGGCACCGGCACCTGCGTGCCGTCGAAAGCGGCGTGCGCCGCATGATCATGCTGGGGGGCGGCGCATACCGGGCCGGCGAATGCCAGGGCACTGCACAGCAACAGCGCCATTCGCGATTTGGACATGCGGGTGACTCCTGTGTCGAAGTGATGCCGAGCATAGGCTTGGGCATCGGCATCTCCCCTGACGCATGTCAGCGACGCCCTGGCCCGCGACAATCAGGATGCAGCCCGATGTCCCGGGTGTCGAGGTCTGCATGCAACTGGTCTGTCCCGCCGGCAACCTGCCGGCCCTGAAAGCGGCGGTGGATGCCGGCGCGGATGCGGTCTATGTCGGCTTGCGCGACCAGACCAACGCACGGGCCTTCCCCGGCCTCAACTTCAACGACGAGGAGTTGCGGCAAGGCATCGCCTATGCGCACACGCGCCAACGCAAGGTCTACCTTGCGCTCAATACCTACCCGGACAGCGTGCGTCTTTCGCATTGGCACGCGGCGGTGGACAAGGCTGCTTCGCTGGGAAGCGACGCCATCATCGCCGCCGAGATGGCGGTGCTCGACTACGCCGCGCGCCACTATCCGGGGCTCGCCCGGCACCTGTCCGTGCAGGGCTCGGCGACCACCGCACCGGCGTTGCGCTACATGTACGAGCGCTTCGGCATCAGCCGTGCCGTGCTGCCCCGCGTGCTGTCGGTGCAACAGGTGGAACGCCTGTGCGAACAGGCGCCCGTGCCGCTGGAAGTGTTTGCCTTCGGCAGCCTCTGCATCATGGTCGAGGGACGTTGCCAGCTGTCCAGCTATGTCACCGGCGCCTCGCCGAACCGCCATGGCGTCTGCTCGCCGGCCAGCTTCGTGCGCTGGGAAGAGCACGACGACGGCGGACGCAGCGTGCGGCTCAACCGCGTCTTGATCGATCGCTTCGATCCTTCCGAACCGGCGGGCTATCCCACCGTGTGCAAGGGCCGCTATGCGGTGGGCGGCGAGACCTTTCACGCCCTGGAGGAACCCACCAGCCTCAACACGCTGCCATTGCTGCCACGCCTGGCCAGCGCCGGCGTGGCCGCGCTGAAGATCGAAGGGCGCCAGCGCGGCGTGGCGTACGTGGCATCGGTGACGCGCACCTGGCGCGAAGCCTTGGACCGCTACCGCGCCGCACCGGAGCGATGGCAGGCTCAACCGGAATGGCAGACAGCCCTCGCCAGGCACGCCGAAGGTCACCAGACCACGCTCGGCCCCTATCACCGCCATTGGCACTGACACGATGCACGCCATGAAACTCAGCCTCGGCCCGCTGCAATACTTCTGGCCGCGCGAGCGCACCTTTGCGTTCTACCGCGAAGCCGCCAGGTGGCCGCTGGACATCATCTACCTGGGCGAAACGGTATGCAGCAAACGCCGTGAACTGCGCACGCTGGACTGGATCATGCTGGCCCACGAGCTCGCGGAAAGCGGCAAGCAGGTCGTGCTGTCGTCGCTCGCGCTGATCGAGGCCGAATCCGAACTGGGCGCACTTCAGCGCCTCATCGACCAGGGCCATGGATGGATCGAGGCGAACGACCTCTCCGCGGTCCAGCTGTGCCGCGCGCGTGGCGTGCCGTTCGTGGCGGGGCCCTCGCTCAACGTGTACAACCATCGCGCGTTGGCCATGCTGGTGGAAGACGGCTTGCGCCGCTGGGTGCCCGGCGTCGAACAAGGCGCCGTACTGATCGACGAACTCCGCGGTGCTTTGCTGGAAGACGGCGGCGAGATGCCTGAGGTAGAAGTCATCGCTTTCGGACGCCTGCCGCTCGCCTACTCGGCACGTTGCTTCACCGCCCGGGCATGGGATGTAGCCAAAGACCAATGCGGCTTCCGCTGCATCGACTATCCCGATGGCCTGCCGCTGGCCACGCGCGAGGGACGCCCCTTCCTGCGCATCAACGGCATCCAGATCCAGGGCGAGGAAATCACCGATCTCGGTCCCGAACTGCCCACCCTGCGTGCGCTGGGCGTGGATGTGCTGCGCCTGTACCCGCAGGCGGAAGGCATGGACGACATCGTGGCGCACTTCGACCTGGCCCGCCGCTCCGCCACGCCACCGCCACGCATCGGCGCGCGCAACGGCTATTGGCATGGCACGGCGGGGATGCGATCGGTCGAACGGCCTTGATGGCTACGGACCGTGTTGCAGGTTTCACCAACGGCCGTGGCGAGCGCCGTGCCGTACTTGCTCGAACGTTGAAGACTATCTTTCCGGCAACGGCCGCAGGTCTCCGACAGTGACACGGCCCTTCCAACCTTGAAACAGTTCCGCGGCATGGTTGTCCACCTTTCGGGCAACCAGCCAGACGGGCTGCGGGGCCTGGCAACCTCCGCTGGTCATGTGGTCCACGGTGAGCCCTTCGATGCAGACCATGGCGCCATAGACTTCACCACGCGTCAAGGCGTTACGCTCCCGCTGATAGCGCCGTTCTGCACGACGCGCAGCCATCTCATCGCCGTAGGCAGGCGTCATGGCCAGGAGCAGATGCTCCGCCTGGAGGCGCTCCTCGGGAGAGGCATGCTCCCTGGCCGAACTCAGGACGGCCCGATAGACCGCGTCACCGCGCTCGGCCGCCAGCGTAAGCCACGCCAGACCGCGTGCCCGATCCAACGGCACGAAGTCGCCCTTGAAATACCCAACGCCGAGCAGGAACTGCGCCTGCTTGCTGGCCCAACGCGCCGCTTGTTCAAGGGCATTCGCGCTGGCCGCCGAACGTCCTTTCGCCAGCTCGCGTCTGCCCACGCAGTAGTAATAACTTCCAGGCAAGAAGCGCTCCAATCCACGAGCGCAATAAGCTCTGCTTACCTCGCCCAGGCTGCGATCGATCTGAAACACGGCAGTATCCGCGGCGTCGGGATCGCCGGGATTCATTTCCACCAACCAAGCACCCGACGCCGCCCTTGTCGAAAGAGCACCTGTCATGGCGATCAACCCCAGTGTGAAGAAAATGCCCTTTGCGCCACGCATTGCAACACCTCGATGCTCCGTCATCGCAATTCTTCTTCAAAGCCTCGCCTGCACCAGGCACCAAGCACTTTGAGCTCCCGCCCAGAACAAGTCTTCCCGACCTACCAAACCTTGTCATGCCTGACATCGAACGCGGTGCTCCATCGGCACAAGCACCGAACCAGACCCGTGATTGGAGTCATCAAAACTCGCTCATTGAAAACCACGGCTAAACTCAAAACCCCAACCGTAGGCCAGGTCTGGCTCTATTGATTCGCAAAACACCAAGGCTGAACACACGTCATCGATGGGCATATTTGTCGCCGACCGGTAATACGTGACCATCACAGAGTATTCGTTGCCAACTGTTTTGCAGACATATGCCTCCTGCTGGGTGATGGAGACGTTGCTGCAACGAACCATATTGTTTCCGCACCCGCCTTCAATAGTGATGTGGTACGGGTTATTGGTATCAATGACACCACCATGCATCGTGACGTTATTACAAAACGCGGCCTGCTGCCCAATGATGTTGTTGTGCGCATCAGATGGTGCTTACGGAAAAACTGCGAGCCGCATGGGCACCCTGAGCAAACGTAGAAACAAACAGCAGGAAAAGAGATCCATGCCATACGACGGCAGCCTTGGACGCTTCGAGGCTCCAACATTCCCCGAACGCTCGTCTATCCATATACGCCTTGGATGTCGGTAGTACTTAGGCTTGTTCTCGGGTGCGGGAAGGACGCATTGCTCCCCTAGGTTAAAACGGAGGGGAAGTCCAACGCCCCGAGGATAAGTAACCTCGACCGTCTGACATTGCGGTTCATACGGGGCAAAGATGGCACCAGTGACCATTCTGACTGCGGTCGCTTTGCGACCCCGCTGTTCTCAACTACCCCTCGGCCATCACGAGGCCACCCAAGCGGGCGTCATGCATCGCAGGGAGCCCGAGGCCCCGGCCGCTTCACACCGCAGCGCGAAGCCAGCCGCGGCCTCGGTTCCGATCAGACCTTCGCAAATACCAGACTTGCGTTGGTGCCACCGAAACCGAAACTGTTGGACATCACCGTGCGCAAGGCCGCTTCGCGCGTCTCACGCAATATCGGGAAGCCTTCCGCTTTCTCATCGAGCTGATCGATATGCGCCGAGCCGGCCATGAAGCCACCCTTGAGCATCAGCAGGCTGAAGATCGCCTCGTGCACACTGGCCGCGCCCAACGCATGCCCCGTGTGCCTTGGTGG
>NZ_BCPR01000076.1 GCF_016586165.1 Dyella sp. EPa41
TTCGAGTGCCGCCTGCGGCGTCAGCGTGCCGCTGGCGCCGGGTGAGCGAAAGCGCGCGATCGCGCAACCGGACGTCAGCACCTGCACGTTCGCCTGCTTGCCGAAGGCGATCAGTGCGGTGGCGAGGGGCTGCGCCGGGATGGCGAACTCGATGCGCGCCGGATCATCCACCACGCGTGCGGCGAAAGCAGCGCCCGGCATCGCCAGGTTCGCCGCCATCACCAGGCTGCCTGACAGCAGCAGCTTTGCACACGCCTTCATGGCATTCGCTTCCTGCGAGCGAAAACCACGAGTGTGACATGGGCTCAAGCGATTTTGTCGCCGCAACCGCGGGATGAACGCAATCTGACGCCAGCCTTGCCCGGACGCATCGCCACCTCAACTGGCGCCGTGCCTGCCCCGCGCATCCGACAACACGGTCTGCCCGCCGACTTCGCTGACCGTGAGCGGCAACACCTGGGGCAAGGCCTGCAGCCAGTCGTCGATGGCATTGGTCTTCACCGTGCCGGTGAAGGTCATCGACTGCAGCCCGGTGTCGGCGATGCGCACGGGATGCGCGCGATAGCGGTTGATGTTCGCCACCACGACCGACAACGGCTCGTTGTCGAATTCCAGCCGGGCGTACCGCCACGCGGCGGCCTGCGCAGGATCGGTGGCGGTGACATTGAGCGCGGGATGGGCGGGGTCGTACGACACGGCTTGCCCCGCCACGGCTTCGAGGCCGCGCCCCTCGCCGGATGCACTATCCACGATGCGCACGCGTCCTTCGGCCATGCTGATGGTGACGCGGTCGCCCGTGCGGCGGACGTCGAAGGCCGTGCCGATGTCTTCGATGCGAAGCTTGCCTGCATGCACCACGAACGGCCGGCTGGCGTTGTGCGCGACTTCGAAATACGCCTCGCCTTCGGCAAGCTCGACTTCGCGATGGCTGCGGCTGAAGCGCGCGGTGAGCCGCGTGGCGCCGCCCAGCGCCACGCGCGAGCCGTCATCCAGCGTGATTTCGCTTTGCGCGGCGATCGGCGTGGCGTACAGCTGTGCCGCGGGCGACCGCCCGAGCATCGACCAGCCCAGGTAGCCACCGGCGACCAGCAACGCGGCGGCAGCAGCGGCACTCAGCGGCCACCATCGGCGCGACCCCGTCGCCGGCGCGAATTCGGCCAGCAGGGCCGCGTGCGAAACCTCGCCCAGCGAGCCCAGTCGCGCCGCCAGTTCGGTGATGCGCTCGAAGGCGGCAAGGTGCGCGTCGTCCTCGTCGATCCAGGCAAGCCACCGTTCCGTCGTGTGCTCGCCGGCCTTGGCGTCGCGCAACCGCACCCACCAGTCGGCGGCGACGCGAAGATTCTGTTGATTCGAAGTGTTGGCCATCATGGCGTCTCCGGTTCGTCCACCCGCGCCCGGCAATGCGCCAGGGCGTTGGCCACGTGATAGCGCACCATGCGCTCGCTGATCTTCATGGCTCGCGCGATAACGGCGATCTCGCAGCCATCGATGACATGCATGACGAAGGCGCGGCCCGTCTTCGCCGGCAGCTCCCTCAGTGCACGCTGCAACGCATGCAGTTGACCGGTCGCCGCCGCGTGCCGCTCGGGGATCGGCGCGAGGTGCAGGTCTTCGTCCGGCGGCTGGATCGGGTTGTCGTCGCGTACCTTGCGCATGCGCAGGCGATCGACGGCCAGGTTGGACGCCACGCGATACAGGTAGGCACGCAGCGAGTCGACCTGCTCGGGACGCTCCATGGCAACCAGGCGCATGTAGGCCTCCTGCGCGACTTCCTGCGCATCGGAAAGCGAATGGAGACGGCACTGCAGGAAAGCCACCAGCGCGCGGTTGTGCTCGCGAAACAGCGTCGCGATGCGCAAGGCGTGGGCCGGGTCGGGGCTTGCCATGCCGGATACGTCGGCGGGTTTGTCCACTAGGCTTCCTCGGATACGTCCGGAAGCGGAAACGATGATTGTACTTCCGCATCCTCCACCGGCGTGCCGCGCCACCACGGCACCGGCCGCAGCGCGCAGTTCAACGATCGCACGGCATCGGCGCGCAGTTCCGCGCGACGGCGGAAGGCGGCGCGGTGCTTGCTTTCCACCTCGGCTTCGCTGCGGTGGTGCAAGGTCGGCGGCAGCACGAACCAGCCGTCGCCGGTGGAGCAACCACCCTGTTCGCGCCAGAACGCGTCGTAATCGGCCACGAAGCGAGTGCGCCCATGCAGCGGGTGGGCATCGTTGCTGATGCCAAGGATATGGCGTATGCCGCACTGTCCGGCCAGCGCGTAGGCCAGCTCCAGCAGCAGCTGCTTGGGCCGCATGCCATGCATCTGCCGGGTGAGCACGCGCACGTGGTCGCGCGCCTGCTCGCCGTCCGGCCCCTGGATGCAGCCGATGGCCATGGTGTTTTCGTCGATCACGGTCAGCACCAGGCGGTACAGCGCACGGCCGTCCGCATCGCCCAGTTCGATCGACAACTCGCCCTCGCATCCCATGGTGATCGGCGGGCGCAGGTGGAGCTTCAGCACGCTGCCGTCCTTGAGCGTCAGTTCGCCCAGCGTGGCACGTCCATGGACGTAGACCGACTCGAACAACGACTCGGGCCAACGCTGCAACAGCACGCGGTAGTGGTTCTGCACGCCGCGCAGGCGCGTCGCGCGGTGCCAGCCCCGGTGGATGAAGCGATGCAGGTGGCGCTCCTGCAAGCGCGGATCGCAGGCCACGCAGGCGCGCAGCAGCGGATGCGAAGCGAGGAACGCGAGGTAGCGTCGATGCTGCACCGGCAGGCTGGCGGCACGCACCAGGTATTTCGCGGCCATCACGGCGCGCTGCGCGGGGTGGCCCACCCAATCGTTGCGGCCGCGCAATGAGCGCCACCACAGCGAGGAACAGGTGCCATCCCTGGCGGCTCTCTCCCGTTGTCCAGCCGCCGACGGGCGCTCGGGCCTCGCCAGATGCAGTTCGCGCTCCAGGGAGCGTTGCGCCGCGTAGGCGCAACCGCTTGCCGCGAACACCAGGTTGGCGTCCAGGGGGTCCTCCCCCGGCAGAAGATTCCGTTCGTTCAAGGCGCGCGCGTCCCGCGTAGTGGCTGTGACAGGAGCCAAGACGTGCGAGATCACGAAAACGGAAATGCCTGCGGAAAATATTCCTGGTCTGGTGCCGCCATGGCATTGCCACGCTCGCCGGCCATGGTACTAATGAGCCGCGCCCACCCGGCGTTTGTTGTCCATCTGCCAATCAAGGCACACAGTCATGGTCGTGATGCCGCCCACGCCGTCTCTTCCCGCCAATTTCGTTGGCCGCCTGGCCGAATCGGTCATCCAGGCCCGCTCGCTGGAAGACCTGGTGCGACCGCTGCTGGAGCTGCTGCAGGCGGTCACGGGCCTGGAATCGACCTACCTGACGACCATCGACCTGGTCGCCGGCTCGCAATACGTCCTTTACTCCCGCAACACGCAGCGCCTGCAGATACCCGAGGGCCTGTCGGTGCCGTGGGAAGGCACGCTGTGCAAGCGAGCGCTGGACGAAGGCCGCGGCTACACCGATGACGTCGCCGAGTGCTGGGCCGACTCGGCGCCGGCGCGCGCGCTCGGTATCGCCACCTACGCCAGCACGCCGGTACGCATGGACGACGGCTCGCTCTACGGCACCTTGTGCGCGGCCAGCGACGAACGCAAACCGTTGGCCGAGGGCGCGGAACAGGTCCTGCAGATGTTCGCGCGCCTGATCGCCCAGCAGATCGAGCGCGAGCAGCTGGTGCATTCCTTGCGCCAGGCCAACGATTCGCTGGCGATCAGTGCCCTCGTGGATGCCACCACCCACCTGCCCAACCGGCGCGCCCTGATGGCCGAGCTCGGACGCCGGCGATCCGCGCTCGCGCAGGACGGCCGCGCGCTGGTGGTGGCTTTCATCGACCTCGACAAGTTCAAGGACATCAACGACCGGTACGGTCACGACGCGGGGGACCAGTTCCTTCGCGCCATCGGCGGCCGGCTGCAGGGCGCCATGCGCATCGACGACTTCGTGGCGCGCATCGGTGGCGATGAATTCGTGGCCCTGTCGAGCCCGCCGCGCGCCGACGCAGAGGCCGTGAGCGCGATCATCGAGGAGCGCCTGCAGGCGGCGACCACCGGAAACTTTCATCTTGCCGGCACGGTGATCGATTACGCCGGGCCAAGCATCGGCATCGCCGTGGCGCTGTCGGATGTACTTGATCCCGACGCGATGCTGGCCCAGGCCGACGCGGCGATGTACGTCGCCAAGCGCGAACGGCGGGGAAACCAGGCGCGACGCTGAGCTTTGTCGCTGGCCGCATGATCGCGTCGGCGGGTGCGCGGCCGGGGTCACGATGGTTTGGCCGTCCAAAAGAAAACCCCGCGCAAGGCGGGGTTTTCCTTGTAGCGATGCCTGGAAGGCGTGGACTTAGAAGTCCATGCCGCCCATGCCGCCCATGCCGCCCGGCGCACCGTGCGAATGGCCTTCTTCCTTCTTCGGCACTTCGGTCACGGCCGCTTCGGTCGTGATGATCGAGCCCGCCACGGAAGCGGCGAACTGCAGGGCCGAACGGGTCACCTTGGTCGGGTCCAGGATGCCGAAGGCGATCATGTCGCCGAACTCGCCGGTGGCGGCGTTGTAGCCAAAGTTGCCCTTGCCTTCCTTCACCGAGTTCAGCACCACCGACGGCTCGTCACCGGCGTTGGCGACGATGGCGCGCAGCGGGGCTTCCAGGGCGCGACGGGTGATGGCGATGCCCAGGTCCTGGTCGGCGTTGGCACCCTTCAGGCCTTCGATGGCCTTGAGCGAACGGATCAGGGCGACGCCGCCGCCCGGGACCACGCCTTCCTCGACGGCCGCACGCGTGGCGTGCAGGGCGTCTTCGACGCGGGCCTTCTTTTCCTTCATCTCGACTTCGGTGGCAGCACCGACCTTGATGACGGCCACGCCGCCGGCCAGCTTGGCCACGCGCTCCTGCAGCTTCTCGCGGTCGTAGTCCGAAGAGGTCTCTTCGATCTGCGCCTTGATCTGGCCGATGCGCGACTGGATGCGCTCGGCTTCGCCGGCGCCGTCGATGATGGTGGTGTTTTCCTTGGTGATCACCACGCGCTTGGCGCGGCCCAGGTCGGTGATGGTGGCCTTGTCGAGGGCCAGGCCCACTTCCTCGGAGATGACCACGCCGTTGGTCAGGATGGCGATGTCTTCCAGGATGGCCTTGCGACGGTCACCGAAGCCCGGCGCCTTCACGGCGGCGACCTTGACGATGCCGCGGATGGTGTTGACCACGAGGGTGGCCAGCGCTTCGCCTTCCACTTCCTCGGCGACGATCAGCAGCGGCTTGCCAGCCTTGGCGACGGCCTCAAGGACCGGCAGCAGCTCGCGCACGTTGGAGATCTTCTTGTCGTGGATGAGGATGAACGGGTCGTCCAGTTCAACCTGCTGCGACTGCTGGTTGTTGATGAAGTACGGCGACAGGTAGCCACGATCGAACTGCATGCCTTCGACGACGTCGAGTTCGTTCTCGAGGCCCGAGCCTTCCTCGACGGTGATCACGCCTTCCTTGCCGACCTTCTTCATCGCGGTGGCGATGATTTCGCCGATGGCGGAGTCGGAGTTGGCCGAGATGGTGCCGACCTGGGCAATGGCCTTGTCGTCAGCGGTGGGGTTGGAGAGCTTCTTCAGCTCGCCCACGGCGGCGGTGACGGCCTGGTCGATGCCGCGCTTGAGGTCCATCGGGTTCATGCCCGCGGCCACGGCCTTGAGGCCTTCCTGGATGAACGCCTGGGCCAGCACGGTGGCGGTGGTGGTGCCGTCGCCGGCGACGTCGGAGGTCTTGGAAGCGGCTTCCTTGACGATCTGCGCGCCGATGTTCTCGTACTTGTCGGCCAGTTCGATTTCCTTGGCCACGGACACGCCGTCCTTGGTCACGGTCGGGGCGCCGAAGCTCTTCTCGAGCACGACGTTGCGGCCCTTCGGACCGAGGGTGACCTTCACGGCGTTGGCCAGGGTGTTCACGCCCTTGAGCATGCGGGCGCGGACGTCTTCGCCGAAGCGGACTTCTTTAGCTGCCATTTCGTAATTCCTTCAAATGCGTTGAGTTTGGGTGGGAAGAGGTGCGGGAGAGGCGCTTAGCCTTCGATCACCGCAACGATGTCGTCTTCCTTCAGGAAGACCAGCTCTTCGCCGTCGATCTTGATTTCCTGGCCGGCGTACTTGCCGAACAGCACGGTGTCGCCTTCCTTGACCGACATCGGACGGACCTTGCCGTCTTCCAGGATGCGGCCCGCGCCGGCAGCGATGACCTTGCCGCGGGTCGGCTTCTCGGTGGCGCTGTCGGGGATGACGATGCCGCCAGCGGAAATGCGCTCTTCTTCGAGACGCTTGACGATGACGCGATCGTGCAGCGGACGCAGTTTGCTCATGGGATGGGCTCCAGCTTGATTGATGGTTGGAACAGACAAAGGGGTTACCCCGGAGCGGCGCCTGTTGACTGGCGCTGTTAGCACTCCCGGTAGGTGAGTGCCAATAATAACGACGCAAAGCCCCCCTGCAAGAGGTGCCGGTCCGGTGGCTGACCTCAGCAATGGGGGATTCGTTCAGGGCTTTCAAGGGCGCCGGCGCTTTTTTGCGCTTGCCGGCAGGAGCGCACCCAGTGCGCGATAGACGCCGGGGCAGGCCTCTGCGGATGTGGCCGCGCCATCGCTCCGTAGGCTTTTCGCGCACTGGGTGCGCTCCTACTAAAGAGCGGTGGGGTGCCCTAGAGGGCGGGCCGCGCTAGGCTGGGGCCATGCCCGACCCCGTCCTGCTCTGCTACTGCACCTGCCCCGACCCGGCCAGCGCCCAGGCCCTGGCCGATGCCCTGGTGGGCGAGGGCCTGGCGGCTTGCGTCAACCGCATCCCGGGTATCCGCTCCACCTACCGCTGGAAGGGCGAGGTGGTCACCGACAGCGAGGAGCTGTTGATGATCAAGACCACCGGACAGCGCTTCGCGGCCCTCAAGGAACGCCTGCTGGCGCTGCACCCCTACGAACTGCCGGAACTGGTCGCCGTGCCGGTGGCGCAGGGGCATGAGGCGTATCTGGACTGGGTGCGCGATCCGGGCTGATCGCCCGATCTTCCGCGGGGCAGCCCCAGTGCGCTGTTGGAGTGCACCCAGCGCGCGAGCACAGTGGCCGCATCGCTTTGCAGGCTTTTCGCGCACTGGGTGCGCTCCTACAGAGGTAGGAAGGAACTTCGCGAGCCCCGCCCCTCACCCCAGCCCTCTCCCCGGAGGGGAGAGGGAGAAGTGATGGACCGAGGCGGATAACGAAGTTGCTTTGAGTCCTCTTCGCTACGACGCGTTGCGCGTGTAGCCGTGCCGTTCGAGGTAGTAAAGAGCGCACCGCGGCTGGCCTCGGTCGGCCGACGCTCCTATCCCATGCACTGCCATGAGCCTTGGCTCTGAAGGCCATTTTCTTTGGGTTACTTTTCTTTTGGGCCAGCAAAAGAAAAGTGACTCGAGCGCCGGCAGGGGATCGAAACGCCCGCCGCGTAGGCGGCATGCTCGCGGAAGCGTGGCAACCGAAGGCAGCACCCCGCTCTCAGGAAAAAAACCATGCAAACCGACGCGAAAGGCTGTCGCGCACAGGGTGCGCTCCTACAGGGGAACGGTTGCCTCGTCCACCTCTTCCGTCCGCCGCAGCACCGTCCCCTGCCCATCCAGCACGATGACGGTGGGCACGTGCATCACGCGGAACCGGCGAAACAGCGCACCGCTGTCGTCCAGCGCCAGCGGCATGGCGACGTGATGTTCGCGCTGGTACGCGGCCAGTTCGTCACGATTGGCCCACAGGCCCGAGGCGATGCCCAGCCAGCGGGCGCCGGACCGGCGCGCCAGTACCTCGGCCCGTTCGCGCGCGACGCGGCAACCTTGGGCCAGCGCGGGGCGGCTCGTGGCGAGGTAGGACTCGCACCACGGCGAGAGAAACAGCAGCATCGTCGGTTGCCCCGGCGCGGCACCGAAGGCGGGCACCGACCTGCCGTCGAGCGTATGCACATCGAACGCGGGCACGCGATCGCCGACGTCGTAGTGCGGTTCGTCCTTCGGCGCCACGGCGGCGGCCACCTTGGCCGATGAATTCGTCCGTGCCTGCGCCAGCGCGGCCTCGAGTCTGTCGTTGACCTCGTGGCCCACGTAGAGGATGCGTCCGTCGCGCCCGATCACCACGTGCTGCGGCGTCACGCGCAGGTGGAACGCCTCGCCCAGCGTGCCGTCGTCGAACACGATCGGCATGCCCAGGCCCACGGCCTGCCGGTATTTGCGCACTTCTTCCACGCTGTCGTCGAAGCCGACATCGATGGCGATGACCGCCATGTCGGGGCCGGCCTGCTCGAAGCTGCGCTCGAAGTGCGGCATCTGCTCGCGGCAGGGCACGCACCAGGTGGCCCAGAACTTCAGGTAGACGGCTTTCTTGCCGTACAGCGCGCCGAGGTCGATGGTCTGCCCGTCGATGGTCTTCACCACCATGCGCGGCGCGGGCTGGCCGATCAGGCTGCGGCCGGCGGATTCGGCGCGCGCCTGCCCCGTGTCGGAAGCATGCGCGAGCGCACAGGACAGAAGCAGGCATAGCAAGACGATGTAACGCACGGCGGCCTTCCTTGATGGGGAGGCGCCATGCTCCGCCGGGCATCGACCGCCGGACAGGACCAGTTGCCGGAGAATCGAGGGAACCAGCCTCAGCGGCTCGCCTTCAACAGTCGCCCCAGCGCCTGCGTGGCCTCCTCCATCCGCGCCACCGGCAGCATGCCCAGGCCGAACACCAGTCCGTTGGGTACGTCCGTGCCGATGGCATAGCCGGCCAGCGCCTCGATCCGCATGTCCTGCGCCGCCGCCTGTTGCACCAGCTCGCTGGCGTCCAGATCGGGCGGCAACAGCGCGGCGACGTGCAAACCCGCGTCGGAGGCCTGCAGCGAGAGCCGTTGGCCCGCGTGGCGCGCCAGGCCGTCGATCAATGCCCCGCGGCGTTCGGCATAGATGCGGCGCATCTTGCGCACATGACGGGCCAGATGGCCCTCGGCGATGAACAGCGCCAGCGTGTCCTGCGCCAGCACGTCGCAGTGCCAGTCGCTGATCTGCCGCACCTGCGCCAGCGCGGCCATCGCCCAGGGCGGCGCGACCACATAGCCCAGCCGCAGCGCGGGAAACAGGCTCTTGGAAAAGGTGCCCACGTAGAACACCAGGCCCTCGCGATCGAGCGTCTGCAGCGCATCCAGCGGGCGGCCTCCGTAGCGGAATTCCCCGTCGTAGTCGTCCTCGATGATCACCGCGCCGTGGCGCCGCGCGAAGTCGAGCAAAGCCATGCGGCGCGCCGGCGACATCACCATGCCAAGCGGGAACTGGTGCGACGGCGTTACGTAGATCACGCGCGCGGCAGGCGGTATCCGCTCCACGATCAACCCTTCCGCATCGACCGGCACCGGCACGACGCTGGCGCCGGCCGCCTCGAACGCGGCCCGCAGCGGCGGGTAGCCGGGATCTTCCACCGCGACCACGGTACGACCCGGCGTGACCAGGCAGCGCGCCAGCAGGTCGAACGCCTGTTGCGCGCCGCTGGTGACCACGATGTCGTCCGCGCCGCAGGTCACCGCGCGGGCGAAGGAAACGTGCCCGGCGATGGCTTCGCGCAAGGCCAACCGACCGGCCGGCGCGTCGTAGACCGCCGGCGTGCGCGACAGGCTGCGCAATGCGCGTGCCGACAACCGGCGCCAGGCATCGAAGGGAAAGCGCGAGGCATCCGGCAGGCCCACGCAGAAGTCGTAGCGCACCGGCAGCTTGCCGCCACCACGGACCGGCCTGGCCACGTGCCGCCAGCGCGCCGCGAGCCGACGGTCCCCCTCCTCGTCGCCCGGCGCCGGCGCCTTCTTCTTCGCCAGGCCCTGGGCCACCGCATAACCGGAGCCATGGCGGGCCGAGACGTAGCCCTCGCTGAGCAGGCGGTCGTACGCCGCCACCACCGTATTGCGTGAGATGCCCAGCGAACTTGCCAGCGCACGGGTGGAGGGCAGGCCCTGCCCGCCCGCCAGGCGTCCGTCGAGAATGGCCGCACGCAACTGGCCGTGCAGCGCCTCCAGGCGGCCGCGGCTGGGGATGTCGAGCGGAAAGGCGAGCGGCTGATCCATGGTGCCGGCGTCCGGGCAGTGACTGGTCCTGAAGATTTCCCCTGATCTGGATCTTTTTCAAGACCAGTGGAACACCCACACTAGGCCTACCGTCCCCGCCGGAGCGTTCCACCCATGATCGAGCTCTATTTCGCCGCCACCCCCAACGGCCTCAAGATCAAGCTGTTCCTCGAGGAAACCGGACTGCCCTACTTCATCACCCCGGTCAGCCTGAGCAAGGGCGAGCAGTTCCAGCCGGCGTTCCTGGCCATCTCGCCCAACAACAAGATCCCCGCCATCGTCGACCACGCCCCCGCGGGCGGCGGCGCACCCATCACGGTGTTCGAGTCGGGCGCGATCCTGCAGTACCTGGCGGAGAAGTCCGGGCAGCTGATGCCCACCGATAGCCGCGGCCGGCTCGAGGTGCTGGAGTGGCTGTACTGGCAGGTCGGCGGCCTGGGGCCGATGGGCGGACAGGCGGGCCATTTCCGCGTCTACGCGCCGGAACCGGTGCCCTATGCGGTGGACCGCTACACGCGCGAGGTGGCGCGCCTGTACGGCGTGCTCGACCGCCGCCTGGCGAATCGCGAGTTCATCGCGGGGGCGTTTTCCATCGCCGATGTCGCGTGCTATCCGTGGATCGTGCCGCACGAAGCGCATGGACAGACGCTGTCCGACTTCCCGAACCTGGAGCGCTGGTTCATGGCGATTTCGGCCCGCCCCGCCACGCAGCGTACCTACGAAGGTGTCGAGAGCAGCTACGCGCCCAAGCAGCCGCTGTCGGACGAGGAACGCCGCGTGCTGTTCGGCCAGGGCAAGCGCTGAAGACTGCTGACAGGTTCTGACACCATGGACGGCTAGCCTTCTTTATGAAGACCGATCTTCAAGACCGACGTCGTAAAGAAGCCGACACCTCCACGCCCGTCATTCCTGCGAAGGCAGGAATGACGGGCAAAACCAACGAGTCCTGCCCATGAAAGCCTCCGACACCGTCGCACTGCTGTTGCTGGGAGCCATCTGGGGCGCCTCGTTCCTGTTCATGCGCATGGGCGCGGACGAATTCGGCGGCATGGCGCTGGCCGGCATGCGCGCCATCGGCGCGGCGATCTGTTCGGCGCCGCTGCTGCTGTCGCGCCAGCGGCTCAGGGAAATGGCGGTGAACTGGCGCCCGATCCTGATCGTGGGCCTGGCCAATTCGGCGCTGCCGTTCGTGCTGTTCTCCTATGCGGCGAAGAGCCTGCCGGCCGGCGTGTCCGCCATTTCCGATGCCATCGCGCCACTGCTGGTGGCGCTGTCGGGCTGGATGCTGTTCAGCGAAAAGCTCAACGCCACCCAGGCCAGCGGCCTGGTGATCGGCTTCACCGGCGTGGTGTGGCTGGTCGCGGGCACCGTGGGCTTCGGCCACGGCGTGGGCGCATCGGGCTGGGCCATGGCCGCCTGCGTGGGCGCGAATGTCTGCTACACGGTCGGCGCCCATGTCAGCCATCGCACCCTGCGCGGCGTGACGCCGCTGAGCGTGGCCACGGGCAGCCAGCTGGTCGCCGCGGCGGTGCTGCTGCCCTTCACCGTATGGATGTGGCCGGCGCGCATGCCGGGCGTATCCGCCTGGGTGGCGATGTTCGGCCTGGCGGCCATCTGCACCTCGCTGGCCTACGTGCTGTTCTACCGCCTGATGGCCCGCGTGGGCGCTTCGCGCAGCATGGTGGTGCTGTTCCTGATCCCGGTGTTCGGCGTGGTGTGGGGCCTGCTGTTCCTGCATGAGCCGGTCACCCTGGCCATGGCGGGCGGCTGCGTGGTGATCCTGCTGGGCGTGGCCTTGACCACCGGCATGCTGCGTCTGCGTAACCGCGGGGCAGGCTTGAGCGAAGTGATGACGGAACACGCCTGAATCCGGATGGTCCATCCCAGGTCCAGCTCCCCTCCCCAAGCTGGGTCATAATTCCCTTTCGCCTGCGCCACGGCGCGGGTCTCTCCCTGCTGGAGCCGCAATGCGCCTGATCCGTCCCGGCCGCCTGGCCGCCTGTCTCACCGCCCTGCTCTGCCTGCTGTCGATCGCGCTGCCGGCGCTGGCGCAGGACGACCTCGACGGCCTGCTGCCGGTGACCGAGGCGTACAAGCTCAGCACCGACACCTCCACGCCCGGCGTGCTGAAGCTGCACTGGACCATCGCGCCCGACTACTACCTCTATCGCGGCCGCATGAAGTTCAAGGCCGGCGACGGCGTGACGCTGGGCGAAGCGAAGTTCCCCGACGGCGAGAAGCACCACGACGAATACCTGGGCGACGTGGAGATCTATCACCACTCGATCGATGCCACCCTGCCGTACACCGCGACCGGCGCCACGCGGCTCAAGCTGAGCGTGCAGTACCAGGGCTGCCACGAGGTCGACCCGAAGATCTGCTATCCGCCGCATACCGAGCAGCTCGACCTGCCGCTGCCGGCGGGCGCGGCCTCGGCCGGCGGCGACGGCTCGCTGGGCGCCGCGCTGGGCAAGCTGGGTTCCAACCGCGCCAGCGATGGCGGCGCCCTGCCCGCGGAACAAGCCTTCCACCTCGAAGCCCTGGCCAAGGACCACCAGCATCTGCTGCTGCGCTGGACCATGCCCAAGGGCTACTACCTCTACCGCGACCAGACCGCGCTGAAGCTCAAGGACGCCGATGGCCTGGGCCTGGCCAAGCCCGGGTGGCCTGCCGGCGTCGAACATGAGGACGCGCATTTCGGCAAGACCACGGTGTATTTCGATCAGGTCGAACTGCCGGTGCTGATAGAAGGCGATGCCTCGGGCCGCTCGACCGTGAACCTGGAAGCCAGCTTCCAGGGTTGCCAGGACGGCGGGCTGTGCTATCCGCTGATGACCCGCACGCTTGCCATCGACCTCGGCGGCGCCGCGCCCACCTCGGGCACGGCCAGCGAACCCGCACCGGAGATGCCGCCTGCCGAACTGGCCGGGGGCGCGTTGCAGGGCAGCCTGGTCTCCGCGCTGCTGCTCGCCCTGGTCGGCGGCCTGGTGCTGAACCTGATGCCGTGCGTGCTGCCGGTGCTGTCGATCAAGGCCGTGGGCCTGCTCGAAAGCGGCGAGAGCCATGCCAAGGCGCGCTCCCATGCGCTGTTCTATACCGCCGGCGTGCTGTCGACCTTCGCGCTGATCGGCATCGCCATCGTGGCGCTGCGCTCGGCCGGCCACGCGCTGGGCTGGGGCGCCCAGCTGCAGCAGCCGCTGGTGGTGGGCGTGCTGGCCTGCGTGATGCTGGCCGTGGGCCTGTCGATGTCCGGCATGGTGCAGTTCGGCACCTCGCTGGGCAACGTGGGCTCGTCGCTGGCCGCGCGCTCGGGCCACGCGGGCGATTTCTTCACCGGCGTACTCGCGGTGGCCGTGGCCAGCCCCTGCACCGCGCCGTTCATGGGCAGCGCGCTGGCCTATGCGTTCGCCGCGCCGATGGTGCACGCGCTGCTGGTGTTCCTGATGCTGGGCATCGGCCTGGCGCTGCCCTTCCTCGCCGTCGGCTTCGTGCCGGCGCTGGCGCGCCTGCTGCCGCGCCCGGGCGCGTGGATGGAAACGCTCAAGCAGGTGCTGGCCTTCCCCATGTACCTCACCGCCGCCTGGCTGGTGTGGGTGCTGGCGCACCAGCGCGGCGCCGACGCGGTGGGCCTGGTGCTGGTGGCCGCGGTGCTGTTGGCGGCCACGCTGTGGTGGTTCGAGCGCAGCCGCTCGCGCGGCGGGCTCAGCAAGGTGTTCGTGGCGCTGCTGGCCGTACTCACCCTGGTGCCGCTGTATTACCTGGCCCACGTGCCGCCGCCGGCACAGGCGGCGACCGTCACCGAGGGCGTGGTGGCGTATTCGCCCGAGAAGCTCGCTGAACTACGCAAGGCGGGCACGCCGGTGTTCGTGGACATGACCGCGGACTGGTGCGTCACCTGCAAGGCGAATGAACACGCCGTGCTCGACACCGAGGCCTTCCGCGAGCTGCTGAAGAAGACCGGCGCCGTCTACATGAAGGGCGACTGGACCGATGTGAACCCGACCATCGCGGCCTTCCTCGCGCAATACCACTCGCCGGGCGTGCCGTTGTACGTGGTGTTTCCGAAGGACGGCGGCGAAGGCCGCAAGCTGCCCACCGTGCTCACCGCTTCGCTGGTCGAAGCGGCGCTGACCAAGGCCGCGGGCACGCCGGTCGCCAGCAATCCATGATGCTGAGCCGCAGCAACTGGATCATCCTGGGACTCGCCGTGGCGGTCGCCGCCGCCGGCGGCTGGCTGCAGCACGCCAGCCGGCGCGCCCATGCGCCGGCCGGTGGCCCGGCGATCGAAACGGGATCGATCGCCCCGGATCTTTCGTTGCCGGGGGTCGACGGCAGGCAGCACCGGCTGTCCGAGTTCCGCGGGCGCCGCGTACTGCTCAACTTCTGGGCCACCTGGTGCGCCCCCTGCCTGACGGAGATGCCGGCCCTGGTGCGGGCGCAGGCGAACGTCGGCGAAAAGGGAGGCATCGTCGTCGGCATCGCCATGGACGATCCGGCGCGGGTCAAGGCCTTCCTCGCCAGCCATCCGGTGAACTATCCGGTACTGATCGGCAGCCTCGAAAGCCCGAGCACGTCGCTTCAACTGGGCAACGTCGGCGAACTGCTGCCCTACAGCGTGCTTCTGGACGAAAACGGCCGCGTGCTGGCCACGCGCCGGGGCGTGCTGGACGGCGACCAGCTGCGGCAGTGGCTGGCGCCAACGGCGCCCTGATGCGGTTTCGGTCGCCATACGTCTCCGCACGGTGAAACCTTAACTTCTCCTTCAAACATCGCCGAACTGCGCCGAACTGGACAAGAACGGTCGGCGCGCGCACACTCCGCGCCGGACGCCGCTCATCCCGGCTCGAATCCAAGGTAACGGCGTGGCGAAGATCCTGGTCCTGCATGGACCCAATCTCAATCTGCTGGGCGTACGCGAGCCGGAGGTTTACGGCCGCGACACGCTGGGCGATATCGACGCCTTCCTGGTGCAGCGCGCGCAAGCCGCGGGCCAGGAGCTGGAAACCTTCCAGTCCAACGCCGAGCACGCGCTGATCGACCGTATCCACCAGGCGCGCCTGGACGGCACGGCGATCATCCTGATCAACCCCGGCGCCTTCACGCACACCAGCATCGCCTTGCGCGACGCGCTGGCCGGCGTGGCGATTCCCTTCATCGAGCTGCACCTGTCCAACGTGCATGCCCGCGAGGCATTCCGCCACCACTCGTATCTCTCGGACATCGCCGTTGGCGTGATCTGCGGCTTCGGCCCGGACAGCTACCGGCTGGCGCTGGATGCCGCCCTGCTGCGCCTGGACCGCAGCGGCGCGGCCTCCTGACCGGCCTCGGCCGACCCACATTCCCATCCGGCCGCTCCGGCGGCCCCACGAACGAAAAAGGTTTGAACCATGGACCTGCGCAAGATCAAGAAGCTCATTGACCTGCTCGAGGAATCCAACCTCGCGGAACTTGAGATCAAGGAAGGCGAAGAAGTCGTCCGCCTCTCGCGCGTGCCCAAGGGCGGCGTGACCGTGGCCGCCGCGCCGATCATCCAGGCCGCCCCCGTCGCCGCGGCACCCGTGGCCGCCGCGCCGGCCGCCGAAGCCGCACCGAGCGCCCCGGCCCTGCCGGCAGGCCACGTGGTGAAGGCGCCGATGGTCGGCACCTTCTACGCCTCGGCCAGCCCGGGCGCCCCGGCGTTCGTGAAGGTCGGCCAGCAAGTCAAGGCCGGCGAGACGCTGGGCATCATCGAA
This sequence comes from Dyella sp. EPa41, assembly GCF_016586165.1. GTDB lineage: Bacteria > Pseudomonadota > Gammaproteobacteria > Xanthomonadales > Rhodanobacteraceae > Dyella. The sequence goes on from NZ_BCPR01000076.1 coordinate 15,866, forward strand.
GCGATGAAGATGTTCAACCAGATCGAAGCCGACGTGGCCGGCACCGTGCAGGCCATCCTGCTCGAGAACGGCCAGCCGGTGGAATTCGACCAGCCGATGTTCGTGATCGCCTGAGCGCGGGCTGACCCTTATGCCCATGCTCGAAAAAGTCGTCATCGCCAACCGCGGCGAAATCGCCCTGCGCGTGCTGCGCGCCTGCCACAGTCTTGGCATCAAGACCGTGGCGGTGCACTCCACCGCAGACCGCAACCTCAAGCACGTCGGCCTGGCCGACGAGTCGATCTGCATCGGCCCCGCGCCGTCGGTCGACAGCTACCTCAACATCCCGCGCATCATCGCGGCTGCTGAAATCACCGACGCCCAGGCCATCCATCCGGGCTACGGCTTCCTCTCCGAGCGCGCCGACTTCGCCGAACAGGTGGAACAGTCGGGCTTCATCTTCATCGGCCCGACCGCGGACGTGATCCGCCTGATGGGCGACAAGGTCGAAGCGATCCGCGCCATGAAGGCCGCCGGCGTGCCGTGCGTGCCCGGCTCGGGCGGCCCGCTCGGCGACAACGTCGACGAGAACATCCGCATCGCACGCGAGATCGGCTATCCGGTGATCATCAAGGCCGCCGGTGGCGGCGGCGGCCGCGGCATGCGCGTGGTGCGCACCGAGGCCCACCTGGGCAACGCCATCACCATGACCAAGCAGGAAGCGAAGGCCGCTTTCGGCAACGATCAGGTGTACATGGAGAAGTTCCTGGAAAATCCGCGCCACGTGGAAATCCAGGTGCTGGCCGACGGCCAGGGCAACGCCATCCACCTGGGCGAGCGCGACTGCTCCATGCAGCGCCGCCACCAGAAGGTGGTGGAGGAAGCGCCCGCGCCTGGCATCACGCCGGAACTGCGCGAGCAGATCGGCAAGGTGTGCGTGGAAGCCTGCCTGCGCATCGGCTATCGCGGCGCCGGCACGTTCGAGTTCCTCTATGAAGACGGCCGCTTCTACTTCATCGAGATGAACACCCGCATCCAGGTGGAGCATCCGGTGACGGAGCTGATCACCGGCATCGACCTGGTGCGCGAGCAGCTGCTGATCGCCGGTGGCGAGAAGCTCTCGATCCGCCAGGAAGACATCAAGATCCAGGGTCACGCGATCGAGTGCCGCATCAACGCGGAAGATCCGGACAGCTTCCTGCCCTCGCCGGGCACGGTGAAGCGCTTCGAAGCGCCGGGCGGCCCGGGCGTGCGCGTGGACACGCACCTGTATGACGGCTACCGCATCCCGCCGAACTACGACTCGATGATCGGCAAGCTGATCGTGCATGGCCCGGATCGCGAAACCGCCATTGCGCGCATGCGCCTGGCGCTGGCCGAGACGGTGATCGAAGGCGTGAAGTGCAACATCCCGCTGCAGCAGCGCATCATGGCCGACGTCGGCTTCCAGCAGGGTGGACAGAACATCCACTACCTGGAAAAGCGCATGGCCGAGCAGAAGGAAAAGGCCGCGACCGGCGGCTGAGCCTTGCCGGCGAGCCGCCCGCGCGGCTCGCCGGTGTCGTTCCGACATGTCCCAACTGCTGACGCTTCCCGACGCGATCGACGCGATCACCGCCGCCTTCGACGAAGGCGATGGCTGGGATCGCTACGCCTGGGTCTATATCCGCGGCGATATCACATCGCCCGAGTGCCGCCTGTATCTCTCGCACGTCGCCGATGAGGACGACGCGCTGATCGACGACAACGGCGAAGCCCTGCCGGCGTTTGCCGCGCAGCATCACCTGCATCATTTCCTTGAAGCCACCGACTTCGTCGAAGTCCTGTTCGTGCAGCGCAGGCGCAAGCCCGATTCGGGCATCGCCGACTTCATTCGCGCGCTCGACCACTACCACCGCCACGACGCCTTCCTGACCCTGTAGGAGCGCACCCTGTGCGCGATCAGGGCCGCAGGGTCGCCGCGACCAATGGTTGCCGCGATGCGCTGCGATCGTGCAGATCGCCTGCTGAGGCAGATCGTTAGTCCGCGGTCGCGCACTGGGTGCGCTCCTACGAGGGGAGCCGCGGTTTAGCGCCCGACTTCCACATCGGCGACAATATGCGCCTTCACCCGCAGGAACCCGCCATGCCCTGGCTCGAACTCATCCTTACCGTCCGCTCCGAACAGCAGCCCCGCGTGGAGGAGGCGCTCGATGATCTCGGCGCGCTGTCCATCACCCTGCAGGATGCCGATGCGGAAACGCCGGACGAGCAGGCGATCTTCGAACCCGGCGTGGGTGAGCTGCCGCTGTGGCCGACCATCACGCTCAACGCGCTGTTCGACGCCGACACCGACCGTCGTGGCCTGAGCGAAGCATTGGGTGACCTGCTGCCCTGGCTGGAACCGGACCACATGCAGTTCCGCGACGTGGCCGACGAAGACTGGGAGCGCGCCTGGATGGACCAGTTCAAGCCGATGGTCTTCGGCCGCCGGCTGTGGATCTATCCGTGGAACATCCAGCCGCCCGCCGACGAGGACATCGTGGTGGTGCGCCTCGATCCCGGCCTCGCCTTCGGCAGCGGCACGCATCCCACCACCGCGCTGTGCCTGGCCTGGCTCGACAGCCTGGACCTCCAGGGCAAGCGCATCGTCGACTTCGGCTGCGGCTCGGGCATCCTCGCCATCGCCGCGCTCAAGCTCGGCGCCGCCAGCGCGGTGGGCGTGGACAACGATCCCCAGGCGCTCACCGCGTCGGCCGACAACGCCGAGCGCAACGACGTCGCCGACCGCCTCGCCCTGTTCCTGCCCGAGGATCTGGAAACCGAGCCGGCCGACGTGTTCATCGCCAACATCCTCGCCGGCCCGCTGGGTGAACTCGCGCCGACGTTCGCCGCCGCGGCCAAGCCCGGCGCACCCTTCGCCATCTCCGGCATCCTGCATGGACAGGAAGAGGAACTGCTGCAGCGCTACGCGGAGTGGTTCGACGACTTGCGCGTGGACACGCAGGAAGACTGGGTGCGCATCAGCGGTCGCCGCCGAGGGAAGCACTGACGCCGCGAGCCTTGGCGCGGCCGATGCCGGAGCTGAGCGCCTGTTCACGATCCACGCATGCATGCGCGTGATTTGTCGGCACGCCTGCACTAGGCTTGCCGGAGCTGGATATCCGCGGATCGCATGTACGCCCAATGCCCTGACTGCCTGACCGTGTTCTCGCTGAACACGGAAACGCTTGCGCAAGCGCGCGGCGAGGTCGTGTGCGGGCATTGCGACGCGCCGTTCGATGCGCTGGCCAGCCTGAGCGAGCAACTGCCGCCCGAACCCTTCCATCTCCTGCCATCGCGCAGCGTATCGGCGCCGCCACGGCTGGACCTCGCGGTCTACCGCCCGCCCGCCGAGATGCCGGCGGTGATCGAACAGGTGACCCCGCAGAGTCACGCCGGGGATTTCGACGATCTCGTGGTGGCGCCCCGCTTTGCGCGGCAAAAGGAGCGCAGCGGCCGGCGCTGGCCATGGGTGACGGCATGCACCTTGTTGATGCTTGCCCTCGGCGCGCAGGTCGCCTGGGCCAAGCGCGACTTCCTGATCAGCGACGCCACCATGGGCCCCCTGCTGCGGGAGGCCTGCAACAGCGTCGGTTGCCAGTTGCCCCTCGTCCAGGACACTTCCAAGCTGAGCCTGCTCGCGCGCGACGTGCAGGCCCATCCGTCCGTGCCGGGCGCGCTGATGATTACGGCAAGCCTGCGCAACGATGCCGACTTCGCGCAGCCTTATCCCGTGGTGTCGGTCACGCTGTCCGACGCGAACGGCAAGCGCCTCGCCATGCGCAGATTGCGTCCCGGCGAATACCTGGGCGATGCCAATGTGCTGCAACGCGGTCTCGCACCCGGCGCCACGGCGGCGCTGATGCTCGAAGTGGAAGATCCCGAGGGCAAGGCCGTGGCATTCGAGTTCGGTTTCGAATAGCCGTCCATTTGCGCGAACGGCGCAGGTGGCATCCGCTGGCGGGCCGCAAGCCACCCAGGCACATCCCGTGCCATCGACGCTGAATTTTGTCCATAGGACATTTCCCCGATGGCTGCAGGGACACATCTATCCGACAAATAGGGACTTAAAATTGTCGGCCCGCGAGGGTAAACTCGGTCCTTCGTCCTTACTGCTGCACCCGGCGTTCCATGCGAGCCGCCGCCCGCGGTATTGCCATAACCAATTGCGACGGCCTATGTAGCCGGCGCGTTAGAGCGTGAGGGGAAATGTCAGTGAATGCCGTAAGACTGCCTGCCAACGAATCTCCCAAAGAGCATTCGTCGCAGAGCGCGTTGAGCGAATGCGTCACCCGCACCGTACGTCGCTATCTCGCCGACATCGGCGATACCGAGTGCGACGAGGGCCTGCATGCGCTCGTCATTCGCGAAGTCGAAGGCCCACTGCTGCGCGAAGTACTGGCCTGGCACGACGGCAACCAGAGCCGCGCCGCGGCGGTACTCGGCATCAATCGCGCCACGCTGCGCAAGAAGCTAGCCGCGCACGGCCTGCTGTAATCCAGCCCCCGCGGCACCCAATCCGGTGCATCTCCGTTGCGGGCGGCCACCGGGCCGCGGCGTTTGGCCGTCCATCCGTTGACGGCCGCCTTTGCCGACGGCCCGGCTCCAGACCGCTATAATGTGCGGCTTCCCCGTTATGGAAGCTGCCATGTCTGCCCCTGCTTTGACTCCCATTCGCCGCGCGCTGATCAGCGTATCGGACAAGACCGGACTGCTCGAACTGGGCCAGCGACTCAGCAAGGCCGGCGTCGAGCTGCTTTCCACCGGCGGCAGCGCCAAGGCGTTGCGTGACGCCGGCATCGCGGTGAAGGACGTGAGCGAGCTCACCGGCTTTCCCGAGATCATGGATGGCCGCGTGAAGACCCTGCACCCGAAGGTGCACGGTGGCCTGCTCGGCCGGCGCGGCACCGACGATGCGGTCATGGCAGAACTGGGCATCCAGCCGATCGACCTGCTGGTGCTCAACCTCTATCCGTTCGAGCAGACCGTGGCCAAGCCCGACTGCACGCTGGAGCAGGCCATCGAGAACATCGATATCGGCGGCCCGGCCATGCTGCGCTCGGCGGCCAAGAACTGGAACGACGTGGGCGTGCTCACCTCGCCCGACCAGTACGAGGAAGCGCTCGCTGAAATCGAGGACAACGGCGGCCTTTCGCGCGCCACGCGCTTCAAGCTCGCCGTCGCCGCGTTCAACCGCGTGTCCAACTACGACGGCGCGATCAGCGATTACCTCTCGGCGCTCAAGCTCAACGACAACCTCGACGGCATCGCCGGCCACGAGGCTTTCCCCGAGCAGGCCAACGGCCGCTTCGTGAAGATGATGGACCTGCGCTACGGCGAAAACCCCCACCAGCAGGCCGCGTTCTACCGGGACCTGTACCCGGCCCCGGGCACGCTGGCCACGTTCCGCCAGCTGCAGGGCAAGGAACTCTCGTTCAACAACATCGCCGACTCCGACGCCGCGTGGGAATGCGTGCGCAGCTTCACCAAGCCGGCCTGCGTGATCGTCAAGCACGCCAATCCGTGCGGCGTGGCGGTGAACCTCGACGGCATCGGTCGCGCCTACGATCTCGCCTACCAGACCGACCCGACCTCGGCCTTCGGCGGCATCATCGCCTTCAACCGCGTGGTCGATGCGGCCACGGCGCGCGCGATCGTCGAGCGCCAGTTCGTGGAGGTGGTGCTGGCGCCGGGCTACGAGGACGATGCGCTGAAGGCGTTCGCCAAGAAGGCCAACGTGCGCGTGCTAGAAATTCCCGCGCCGGCCGATGGCGACCTCAGCAAGGCGCATCCGGGCAACGACGTGCGCCGCGTCGGTTCGGGCCTGCTGATCCAGACCGCCGACCGCGCGATGGTGAAGGCCGAAGACCTGAAGATCGTCACGAAGCGCGCGCCGACGCCCGCCGAAATCGACGATCTCATCTTCGCGTGGAAGGTGGCCAAGTACGTCAAGAGCAACGCCATCGTCTACGCGAAGAACCGCCAGACCATCGGCGTGGGCGCCGGCCAGATGAGCCGCGTGTACAGCGCGAAGATCGCCGGCATCAAGGCCGCCGACGAGAAGCTGGAAGTGCGCGGTTCGGTGATGGCCTCCGATGCGTTCTTCCCGTTCCGCGACGGCATCGACGCCGCCGCAGCAGCGGGCATCAGCGCCGTGATCCAGCCGGGTGGCTCCATGCGCGACGCGGAAGTGATCGCCGCGGCGGACGAGCACGGCATGGCCATGGTGTTCACCGGCATTCGCCATTTCCGCCATTGAACGGATGCAACCAAGACGGGGCCCCACGGCCCCGTTTTTCTGCCTGCAGCCGCCACTGTCTGTAGGAGCGCACCCAGTGCGCGACAGCCTTTTGCGGGGGGCTGCATGGTTGTGGCTTTTGTTAGAGCGTAGGTGTTGCCTTCGGTAGCCACACTTCCGCTAGGTTGCCGCTTACGCAGCGGGCGTTTCGACGTCCTGCCGGCCGCCGAGTCACTTTTCTTTTGCTGGCCCAAAAGAAAAGTAACCCAAAGAAAATGGCCTTGAGAGCCAAGGCTCATAGCAGTACGGGAGATAGGAGCATCGGACGACCGAAGTCAGCCGGGATGGGCTCGTTGCTACCTCGAACGAAGCGGCTACACCGCCACGCGCCGAAGCG
>NZ_BCPR01000077.1 GCF_016586165.1 Dyella sp. EPa41
GGCAGGGTGCCGGCCAGGGTGGTCAGCCGAGAGTTGTCGATGGCGCTAGTGATGCGCGCCGTGTCCGGCGCCAGGTTGAGCGGATTGGCCGGCGTCACCGCGGCATGGGCCGCCAGCGGCACCACACCTCCCAACAGGAGGAGCGCCGTACAGGACAGCACCCCTTTTGATGAACGAAAGATAGTCATAACCCTCCCCGAAAATCGTCCGCAAAAAAAAGCGGTCCGGGCCGGGTTGCCGATGGCATCCCGACCTTGGCGAATGTGTGTCGTGTCGCTCCCCAACCCCCGCCATGGCAACGACATACAGCTGTCACGGCGTGGTCGCCCGGAAGCTAAACGAACCCTCCCGCCCCCGTCACGCACCACAATTTCGCTCGACTTACCAAAACTCACCAAGCACCATGGTGGCCACATGGACGCCCTCCCGCTCCCGGGGACATGGCGCCCCGGGGGAAAACGTTGAAGTCAGCAAGCCCGTGCGCGACCCTGTGGCAACGCCTGAACGCGTGGCTGCACCAGGTGCCCATTAGTGATCCGGTCGACCGGCGCAACGCCGTCTTCATGCAATGGCTGCTTGCCTTCCAGGGTTTGCGCACGCCGCTGATGAAGGTCTACCTGCTGGCCAACGAATGGCCGTACATGACGGCCACCTTCTTCGACAAGACGGTGTCGGGGCCGACCGTGTCGATCGCGGTGGACCTGGGCACCGACCTGGCCATCTCGGCGTCGGCTTGGCTGGGCTTTTACTTGATTCGCGTGGGCCAGTTCCGCCGCGCCGTGAAGCAATTTCTCGCCACGCAGCTGAGCTGCGGCGTGCTCGCCTATGGCGCGTTCGGATACAAGGTCACTCCCGGCGACATGATCCTTCTGATCACTCTGGCGCTGGGCGGCCTGATGCTGGGTCGGCGTGCGTTGTGGGCCATCTACGTAACGATCCTGCTGGTCATCGCCACGGGCATGACCACCGACTACCTGCATTCGTCCGGCGGTTCACACACCTTCTTCGACGCCTACCGTGACCTGGTCTTCCGTACCTTCAGCTACGCGCTGATCACCATCATCCTCGACCGAAGCATCGGTGCGTTGCGCGAAGCGTTGTCCGAATCGGACACGCACCGCAGGCAACTCCAACATGAGATGGCCGAACGCGAACGCACGCAGGAACAACTGCTGCACTCGCAGAAGATGGATGCCATCGGCCGGCTCTCGCAGGGCGTCGCGCATGACTTCAACAATGTGCTCGGCATCGTCCTGGGTTTCTCCCAGGAGCGCTATCGAATCGATGAACCTGGCGCCGACCGCAGTCCCGATGCGTTGGCGCTTGCCCAGGCCTTGCAGGGTGTGGAAATGGCCGCGCGGCGGGCGGACGCCATCACCCGCAAGCTGCTCAACTTCAGCCGCCACGACACCACCAACATCGAAACCTTCGATGCCGCCGAGGCCGTGAGTGGCCTGGAGCCGATGTTGCGCCAGCTGTTTCCAGCCAGTGTCAGAGTGGTGTTGAGCACACCCGATACGCCATTGCTGATCGACTTCGACCAAAGCCAGTTCGAGTTGGCCATACTGAACATTGCCTCGAACGCGCGCGACGCGATGCCAGATGGCGGTCAGTTCGAGGTGACATTGTCGACGAATCAGGACAGCATCATCCTCGCCTTGGTCGACAGCGGCATCGGCATGCCGGAGGAGGTACGCGCGCGGATCTTCGATCCATTCTTCACCACCAAGCCAGCCGGACGCGGCACGGGTGTGGGGCTCACTGTGGTCTACAACCTGGTGACCCTTGGCGGAGGTGACATTACCGTGCTCAGCCGGCCCGGCAAAGGCACCACTTTCCGGGTCCGCTTGCCGCAGTCGCGCCGGTTGGCCGGCGTATCCGCCGAAGCAGATGGCTTGGCCAAGCACTCGGCGCTGTCAAGCGTGTGGGCGACGACCTGATCCGATATGGCGCGCCCCACCAGATTTACAACAGTACGAATACGTAGCCCTCGCCGTGTACCGCGTTCAGCGGCAACGGCATGCCAAGCACACGCTGGACCTTCTTGCGCAGACGATGGATCAGCGAATCGAGCCGATGCGTATCGAAGTCGTAGACATTGTCGGTAAGCGCTTCGATCAGCACCGTACGTGCTACCGGCTGGTTGGGTGTTTCCAGCATGCGGGTGAGCAGCCGACCCTCCGTCTTGGTGAGCGCCACCGCGTTACCGCCGGGCTCTAGCAAGCACCAACCATCGGCATCCAGGCGCCAGCGACCTTGGGCCAACGGGGTGACCGCCATCACCGCGCGCAAGCGGCGCGCTAGGCTGTACAGGGTGGCACCGAGCAAATCGACATCGATGGGCTTGGTGAGATACGCGTCGGCGCCTTCATTGAGCCCCCGCACCCGATCGGCCATGCTGTTGCGGCCGGTAAGCATGACGATGCCTACATCGCCCATCTTCGCCCGCACTTCGCGCGTTATATCGAAGCCGTCCGCGTCGGGAAGGCCCACATCGAGAACGAGGATGTCAGGCCAGCGCGGCTGCAGATAGCGATCGAGCACACTGGCGTTACCTTCGGCGACCACTTCGAAGCCGAACCGCTGCAGCTGGGGCACCAGCACGTCATCGCGCAACAGATCGTCGTCCTCAATCAACAGCACACGAATCGTCATTTTGGTACGGCGGGGCGCAGTGAGCGCAGTAGAAGTCGTCTTCTCTTTTTTTCCATGAGGCAAGCGCCCTGTCAAGGCCTGGTGCAGCGATGGAACAGCCCATGGCAGCACAATCGGCACGCTCGTCTTCGAAAGACCTTGGAGCTCGCCTTACGGCGTAACCGCCAACCGTGAGCCACGCCGCGGGTGGAATACCTGCCACCCTGACCTCTGGCGACTCCTGGGGGCTATCGCTGGGGTTGGTCAATTGTCGGGCTGTGGGTTGCAGAGCGTCACCGTTACCGTCGAAGTGGATACCCTTAGAACGAAATAGGCCCTTCAAACTGCCTAAGCGGCTCTCTGCCCGCTAGCTCGGCCGTTACCGGTCGCTCAACCGCCCGTCTGCTCAGCAGGCGTCTGGCTGTCGCAGGTTTTCGGAGGTCCGATCAAACGAGTAGCGCAAGCCATACGCCAGGTGCAGGGCGTTCTTGACGTTGAGGTCGTCTCTCACGGCGAGCAGGCCAGCTCATCCAGGGGCTCCAGGTCGCCGATGTCGTCCTTCAGGCTTTCGAGCGGCCCGGCCGGATCGTGGGCAGGGGGGACGGAACCCTTCAGGTATCTGCCGAGCGGCCTCATTGGCAGGGCGATGCGTGGTCGAGGCCATGGTTATCGCCAACTCGCCTAGGGCGATGAGATCGTTGGCGAATCCCCTAAAGACCTTGTCGGCGCTCAACGCCCCTGTCACGGTCCGGGTCACTTCGTGGTGCACGGCTTTCCTCTTTGCCAGCATGAAGTCAGCGAAGGCACCCTTGGTTGATACAGCACCGACCTCTGCTCCGGAGGCACTTCGATATCTCCACCACCGCCGTGGAGAGCTGGGAGACAAAGCGCGAGAAATCAGCTCAGCGTGAAAGTGCATACAAGGTGAGCACGTATAATGGGCGGCCTTTGCAAACGGTGAAGCCTCATGCCGATGTCCCACATTCCCGCCTGCCCGGTTTGCGGCATGGAAAACACCTATCCGGATGGCGACAACTTCATCTGCCCCGATTGCAGCCATGAATGGCCGCAGGTGGCCGCGTCGTCGGACGATGCCGAGCTCGTCGTGCGCGACGTCAACGGCAACGTGCTCAACAGCGGCGATTCGGTGGTGGTGATCAAGGACCTCAAGGTGAAAGGCTCCTCCATCCCGCTGAAGCAGGGCACGGTGATCCGCCATATCCGACGGGTCGACGGCGACGCCGAACACATCGAAGGCAACTCGGACAAGATCAAGGGCCTCGTGCTGAAGGTCTGCTTTCTCAAGAAGGCCTGATCGCCGGCCGCCGGGTCACTTCTTTGGCCGGACGCCCACGTAAGCCGCGAGATGTTCGCCGGTGAGCGTGGAGCGCGCGGCGACGAGCCCGGCGGGCGTGCCTTCGAACACGATGCGCCCGCCGTCGTGGCCGGCGCCGGGGCCGAGGTCGATGATCCAGTCCGCGTGCGCCATGACCGCCTGGTGGTGCTCGATCACGATTACCGACTTGCCGTTGTCGACCAGTCGATCCAGCAGGCCGAGCAACCGCGCGACATCGGCCAGGTGCAGGCCGGCGGTCGGTTCGTCGAGCACGTAAATGCCGCCCTTCTCCGCCATGTGCGTGGCCAGCTTGAGCCGCTGGCGCTCGCCGCCGGACAAGGTGGTGAGCGGCTGGCCGAGGCTGAGGTAACCCAGCCCCACGTCGGCGAGCCGTTCGAGGATCACCTGCGCCGCGGGCGTGCGCGCCTTGCCGCTGCCGAAGAAGGCCTGGGCCTCGCTGACCGACATCGCAAGCACGTCGCTGATGTCCTTGCCGCCGAATGTGTACTTGAGCACGTCGGGCTGGAAGCGCTTGCCACCGCATTCCTCGCAAGGCGAGGCGACGCCGGCCATCATCGCCAGGTCGGTGTAGATCACGCCCGCGCCGTTGCAGGCCGGGCAGGCGCCCTCGGAATTCGCACTGAACAGCGCGGGCTTCACGCCGTTGGCCTTGGCGAAGGCCTTGCGGATCGGCTCCAGCAGGTCGCTGTAGGTGGCCGGGTTGCTGCGGCGTGATCCGCGGATCGGCGCCTGGTCGACCGCGATCACGCCGTCACGCCCGGCGATCGAGCCGTGGATCAGCGAGCTCTTGCCCGACCCCGCCACGCCGGTGACCACCACCAGCACGCCGAGCGGAATATCGACATCGACGTTCTGCAGGTTGTGCGTATCGGCGCCACGCACCTTCAGCAGCCCCGATGCCTTGCGCAGCGATGGCTTCAGCGACGCCCGGTCATCGAGATGACGACCGGTGATGGTCCCGCTGTTGCGCAGCTGCTCCACCGTACCTTCGAAACAGACCGTGCCGCCCGCCGCACCGGCGCCCGGGCCGAGATCGATCACGTGGTCGCCGATCGCGATCGTCTCGGGCTTGTGCTCCACCACCAGCACCGTGTTGCCCTTGTCGCGCAAGCGCAGCAGCAGTCCGTTCATGCGCTGGATGTCATGGGGATGCAGCCCCGTGGTCGGTTCGTCGAACACGTAGGTGATGTCGGTGAGCGAGGAGCCGAGATGACGGATCATCTTCACGCGCTGCGCCTCGCCGCCCGAGAGCGTGCCCGACGCGCGATCGAGCGAGAGATAGCCCAGCCCGATCTCCACGAACGAGTCCAGCGTCTGCAGCAGCGTGGCGAGCAGGGGCGCCACGGCCGGCATGTTCAGGCCGCGCACCCAGTCGGCGAGGTCGGTGATCTGCATCGCGCAGGCATCGGCGATGTTGATGCCCTTGATCCTGGACGAACGCGCCGCTTCGCTGAGTCGCGTGCCGCCGCAATCGGGACACGTGGTGAAGGTCATCGCCCGCTCCACGAAGGCACGCACGTGCGGCTGCAGCGCGTCCACGTCCTTGGCCAGCATCGACTTCTGGATGCGCGAGATCACCCCCTCGTAGGTGAGGTTGATGCCGTCGACCTTGATCCTGGTCGGCTCCTTGTAGAGCAGGTCGTGCAGCTCCTTTTTGCCGTACTTGCGGATGGGCTTGTCCGGGTCGAAGAAACCGCAGCCGGTGAAGATGCGGCCGAACCAGCCGTCCATGCTGTAACCGGGAATCGTCAAGGCGCCTTCGTTGAGCGATTTGCTGTCGTCGTAGACCTGCGACAGATCGATCTCGGTGACCGAACCCCTGCCCTCGCAACGCGGGCACATGCCACCCGTGCGCGAAAAGGTCTGCTTCACCGTCTTCCTGTTGCCGCGCTCGACCGTGATCGCCCCAACGGCCTGCACCGACGGCACGTTGAAGGCGAACGCGTTGGGCGAGCCGATGTGCGGCTTGCCCAGGCGGCTGAACAGGATGCGCAACATGGCGTTGGCGTCGGTGACGGTGCCGACGGTGGAGCGGACATCGCCACCCATGCGCTGCTGGTCGACGATGATCGCCGCCGTCAGCCCTTGCAGCACATCCGCCTCGGGGCGCGCCAGGGTCGGCATGAAGCCCTGCACGAACGCGCTATAGGTTTCGTTGATGAGCCGCTGCGACTCCGCGGCGATGGTGTCGAACGCCAGCGAGCTCTTGCCCGAGCCGGACACGCCGGTGAACACGGTCAGCCGGCGCTTGGGGATCTCGACGCTGACGTCCTTGAGGTTGTTGACCCGCGCGCCATGCACGCGTATCACTTCGTGCTCTTGGGCGAGCTTCGTCGCCGACGGGTTTTTCGACGTGCCCGCGTCCGTGCGCGTGCCCTTCTTCGTGGCCATCTTCAACGTCCTTTGGGTGCAGGACCGGCTCAGCGCAGCTGCTGTATGCGGATCATGTTGCCCGCGGGATCACGGACCGCGCAGTCGCGCACGCCATAGGGCTGGTCGGTGGGCTCCTGCACGATGTCGGCGTCACGCGCCTGCAAACGCTCGAAGGTACCCGCGAGATCGTGCGTCGCCAGCAGGATGATGCCGAAGGTGCCCTTGGCCATCATCTCGGCGATGGTGCGGCGCTCATCGTCGGTGATGCCGGGGCTCGCATCCGGCGGATACAGCACGATGGACAGGCCCGGCTGGCCCGTCGGCCCGACCGTGATCCAGCGCTTGCCGCCGTAGCCGACATCGTTGCGCACTTCGAAGCCGAGCGTGTCGCGATAGAAGGTGATGGCGGCTTCCGGATCGTTCTGCGGAAGAAAGCTGGAATGAATGGTGATGTCCATGGCGGTCTCTCTCAGTGGGTGGCGAAGTCCATGGCGATCAGTCTAGTTCCGGCCCTCCGGCGGGCGCTTCTCGATTCCTGATCGGCCGGGTGACCTGCCTCGCCACGCACGACGGAAGGCCCGCGGTCGCCTGTGCCTGCTCCGCCTTGTAGACGCTGGGCGACATGCCGACCAGCTCGGTGAATCGCGTGCTGAACGTACCCAGCGATGAACAGCCCACTTCGAAGCAGACCTCGGTCACGCTCAGCTCGCCGCGCCGCAGCAAGGCCATCGCGCGCTCGATGCGTCGCGTCATCAGATAGGCATACGGTGATTCGCCATACGCGGCACGGAACTGCCGGCTGAGATGACCGGCCGACATGCCTGCGCCCTGGGCAAGCGCTTCGACATCCAGCGGCTGCGCGTACTCGCGATCCATCCGGTCGCGCACGCGGCGCAGACGCGCAAGATCGCGCAGTCGTTGCACATCGTCAGGTCTGCTCGTCATCCCGGGGATCGTGTCACTTCGCACCGGGGCGCTCAAGTGCGATCGGCAGGCGTTTCAGGCGGACAGGGTTTCAGCGAGCGACGTCCTCGCCCCATGGCCATCCTTTTCTCCTGTCCGTTACGCTGGCGGACATGCCTGGCCAAGGATTCGCATGAGCATTGTCGACCCCGCGCGGTCGCGCAGCCCAGGAGCCGATCGCCCCGCGTGGCTGCGGGCATGGATCGAGGCTGCCGCCACCCTGTTGGCGGCGCTGGCGACGCTGCTTTGCGCGTGGGCCATCTCGCCGGGCCCCGGGGGCGCGGTCTTGGCCGTGGTGCTGGCGTTGTCGCTGTCGCGCAGCCAGCTGGACCGCGATCGTCGCGGCCGGCTCGAAGCGGCCCTGGTGTTGCCGCTGGTCGCCTTCGCCGCGCTGGGCGTCGGCTGGCTGTTGCGCTACTGGCCATGGATCGGCGCTGCCTTTTTTGTTGTCGGCATGTTTCTCTCGATCTGGCTGCGCCGCTTCGGGCCTATGGCGGGCCGCGCCGGCAGCCTGATCGCCCTGCCCTTCGTCACCTTGCTGACGATGCCTCATGTCCATGCCACATCGGGCGGCCTGCTGCCACCGGTGCTGGTTCCCATGGTCATCGCCCTGCTGGCGTTGTTATGGGTGGATGTCTTTCATCGCTTGACGAAGCGGTGGCGATGGCAGGGCCCGGCGCAAAGCGCCACGCTGCCGGCCGCCCGCGAGGGTTCGCCGCGCATGGCTGCCAGTACGCGCATGGCGCTGCAGATGGCGGCGTCGCTCGCGGTGGCCTTCGTGATCGGCTTCGTGTTTTTTTCCGAGCATTGGGCATGGATCGTGTTGACCGCCTTCATCGTCAACAGCGGCAACCGCGGTCGGCTCGACGTGCTCTACAAGAGCGGCATGCGCGTGGCGGGCGCCGCCGCGGGCACGGCCATCGCCCTGCTGTTGAGCGTGCATCTCGGATGGGATGGCAGGACCACCGGCGCGCTGATCCTCGCCGCGCTTTTCATGGGCGTCTGGCTGCGCCCATTCGCCTATGCGTGGTGGGCGTTGTTCGTGACCGTGGCGCTGGCGTTGCTGCAGGGCTTCGACGGCGGCACGCCCGCCGCCATGCTGTGGCAACGCATGGGAGAAATCGTGCTTGGCGCGGTGATCGGCGTGAGTGCCGCGTGGTTCGTGCTGCCGGTGCGCTCGACCGATGTGCTGCGACGCCGCCTCGCCGATGCGCTGGCTGCGCTCGCCGAGGCCGTCGATCCGGCCACGGCGGCGCGCAACGCCACGCCATTCGACGAAGCCTGTGACCTCGTTGCGCAGGTCGTTCCGCCTTTCCGGGCGGTGCGGTGGCTCACCCGCCGAACGCACGCCATGCAGCCGGCCGATTGGGCCGACACGTTGCTGGCCTGTCGCCCGACCGCTGTCGTGCTGATAGGGCGAGGAGCGACGCCCGGCGCGTTGCGACAAGCCATCGGCGCCGCGCGAAAAGCCCTGCGTGAGCCAGCGAAGCTGCTGCCGGCGCTCCAGCATCTCCGGAAGCGCCTGCACGAATGCGTCCTCGAGGCGGAGCGTGAACCACTCGCGCCTATCGACGCTGCGATGACGACCCGCCCGTCGACGCGCGACGCCTGAACGTTTCATCGTCGCGGCACGCGGTCAGTGCAACAGCGGGAACGCCGCAAGGCGCCGCCAGCGGCGGTCTTCGTTGACCAGCAAGGTGACGTTGTCGCACCAGCAATAGATCGGCCCGTAATCGGCCAGGCGTGCCTTCACTTCGTTGGCGATGGCTTCTTTTTGCTGCGGCACGCGGCGTGCCACCGTCAGGTGCGGGATGAATTCGGGAAACGCCCCGCCGCCGATGGGCTGCTCGGGGAAGGCGCGCTCCAGCGCGGAGGCCACTTGCACGATGGAGCGCGTCGGTTCCGGCGCCAGCCAGACCACGGCGGGAAACGTGCGCACCTCGTGCAGGCGGAACATCGGCGCGGGCATGTCCGCCACCGTGTCGCGCAGGCGCGCCAGCACCGCGGCGGACAGCAACTCGCTTTCCACGAAGGGATAGATCAGCGTGATGTGCGCACCCAACCCGCGACGCGCCGAGGGGTCGTGCTGATCCCGGAAACTGGCGACGACGGGATCGGCTTCGGGAACCAAAAGTGCCAGCAGGGTACGGGCCATGCCCGATCTTTGCACGGAATCGTGTCGTCGCCACGCGACGGCGCACAGGGACGCCGCCTTCACATCCGGCGCGGCGCGCGCGTCAGAAGCCCTGCGTGGTCGACAATGCCGACACGCCGTGCTCGTCGAACGCTTCCACCGCCACCACGTAATGCACGCCCTTGTTCAACGAGCGCAAGGTGAGTGTCGTCGGCTGGTCGGCGAAGCGCTGGTAGGTGCTGTGCAGGCGGTCGGCGGCCAGGCCCCAGCGCACGTTGTAGCCGACGGCGCCGGGTACGGGCGTCCAGCTGATATCCGCGTTGCGCGCATCAGCCAGCCGCCTGGCGGCAACCTGAGCGGGCGTCGCCGGCGGGGGGCCGTCGGCATTGCCGAATACGCGCAGGTCGGCGATGGCGAGCGTGCGTGCACCGACGTGGCCGTGTACGTAGCGCAGGTAGCGTACGCGCGCCGCCTGCGGCAGTTCGAGGTAGGCGTCGGGGCGATCGCGCGTCTCGTGCGAGAGATCCGCCAGCGTGTCCCAGTGCTGGCCGTCGCGCGAACCCTCGATGCGGAACTGCGCCACGATGTCCGGCGCATCGCCGTAACGGCCGGATTGGTAGTCCGCGAAATTCACCTGCACCGCACGCACCGTGCGGTCGCCGCCGAGATCGAGCGTCAGGGTCTGGCCCGGCGTGTTGCTCGCCGCCACCCAGGACGTGCGTGGGTTTTCATCGGTCGCGGCGGACGCCGGATGCCCTGGCAGCGCGGACGAGGCGGTTGCGGCCTTGCGGTACGACAGCAGCATCCAGCCAGCGAAGGTGTCTTCGTTTTCCTTCAGCCGATGATCGGGCATGCGCTGCGGGAAATCGCCGAAGCGCGTGTCCACCCACATCTGGCCGTCCGCGTGGAAGCCAGCGCGATACAAGCCGATGCGCCGCTCGAAGGTCCAGTTGCTGCCGATCCAGGAAGTACCCGTGTTCCACCAGTTGCCGTAGGCATCCTGGAAGGTGGAACCGTGGCCGACGCCCTGCACGAAGCCGCCGGGCTTTTCGCCGATGGGGTTGTACGGCGCGTACTCGAACGGCCCCAGCGGACCCTTGCCGACATACACGCCGGTGCCGTACGCGTTGTACTCGGTGCCCGGCGCCGCGTATTGCAGGTAGTAGCGATCGCCCTGGCGATTCATCCACGCGCCTTCCATGAAGGGCAGCGTGCGTTCGTCGGTATGGTCCTGGCCGAAACGTTCCCAGCCATGTTCCGCAGGGTGCAGCGTGAACAGTGCCTGCGGCTTTGTCACGAAGGCCAGCCGCTTGCCTTCGCCTTCCGCCGCGTCGCCAAGCTTCAGGTCGATCCGCGCCGCGTACAGCGGATGGACGTTGGAAGACCCCCAATACAGGTACGTCTTGCCGTCCTCGTCCTGGAACAGGCCCGGATCCCAGGGCCCCGGCGGCAGTTCGCCCGGCTTGAGCGTGTAGTGCTCCTCGCTGGACACGGCACCGGGCACCGGTGGCAGCAGGCGGGTCCAGAAGTCCAGGCGTCCATGCGCGGGGTCGGTGGAATACAGCAAGGGCCGAGGCTGCGTCGCCGCCTGCATCAGGAACAGCTTGTCGCCCGCCACCAGCGTGGCCGGCGCCACCTCGCTGTCGAAGGGCCAGCGGCTGGGCTTGATGAACTGCCAGTGCAGCAGGTCGGTGGAGCGCCAATAGCCATCGGCCAAGGTGAGAAACAGGTAATAGGCATCGCCATAGCGCACCACCGCCGGGTCGGCGCCCGTGCGGTAGGAGATGCCTTCGTTCATCTGCTCGAAGTTGTAGCGATAGTCGATGTCGACCGGGTTTGCCCACGTGCGGGAGGCCGGCTCTTGCGCCGCAGCAAACGGCGTGGCGAACGCGAGCATGGCGACGAGCAGGCTGTGCCGAAGTGGAAGGCCTGGCAGCGGGGCAATGCGGGAACGCGTCAGAGCAGACATGGATCCATTCTCTTCCTGTGCAGCGCAGCAACAACGATTTCTGCGAGGCGCGCGTATTGATCGGGTGGCCCGGTCTGTAAGAGACTCCGGCCCAGCCATGTAAACGTTTACATCCTAGCCGGGCCTTGATCGACCGGCTACCACCCTGCTGAAGGAACCGCCTCATGCCAGCCCCTTCCCCGCTCCGCCGCCTGGCTACCAGCGCCGCCATCTGCCTTGCCCTGATGGGCACGGCCCACGCCGCCACCGGTAGCGATACCGTGCAACTGCAGGTGGATGCCACGGCCAAGGGCACGCCGCTGCCGCACTTCTGGGAACAGATGTTCGGCTCCGGCCGCGCCGTGCTCGCGTTGCGCGACGACTACCGCAAGGACCTCGAGGCGGTGAAGGGCGCCACCGGCTTCAGCTACATCCGCTTCCACGGCATCTTCGATCGCGACATGGGCGTGGCCTACCGCGATGCGCAGGGCAAGTTGCAGTTCAACTTCAGCTATGTGGACCAGGTCTATGACGGCCTGCTCGAGCGCGGCGTGAAGCCCTTCGTCGAACTCGGCTTCATGCCGCCGGAGATGAGCACCGACCCGGCCAGCCATCACGACTTCTGGTACCACCCCAACGTGATGCCCCCGGCCAGCTGGGAGGAATGGGAAACGATGGTGCGCGCCTTCACCCGGCACGAAATCGAGCGCTACGGCATCGAGGAAGTGTCGAGCTGGTACTTCGAGGTATGGAACGAACCGAACCTCGCCTTCTGGGGCGGCAAGCCGGAAAAGGCCACCTATTACGAGCTGTACGACCGCACGGCGCGCGTGCTGAAGTCGGTCGACAAGCGCCTGCGCGTAGGCGGCCCGGCCACCGCACAGGCCGCGTGGCTGCCCGAATTCCTCAAGCACGTGAAGCAGAGCGGTGCGCCGGTCGACTTCGTGAGCACGCACGTCTACGGCGACGACACCGCGGACAACGTGTTCAAGACCAACGAGAAGATCCCGCGCCGCGACATGGTCTGCCGTGCCGTGGACAAGTCGCACAAGGAAATCCTCGCCTCGGCATTCCCGAAGCTGCCGCTGATCTACAGCGAGTACAACGCCTCGTACGCGAACCTGCCCAACGTCACCGACACCGTGTACATGGGCCCGTGGATGGCCAACACCATCCGCGAGTGCGCGGGCAAGGTGGAGCTGATGAGCTACTGGTCGTTCTCCGACGTGTTCGACGAGCAGGGCGTGGTGAAGAACCCGTTCTACGGCGGCTTCGGGCTGATCGCCGCCGACCGCATCGAAAAGCCGGCCTTCAACGCCTTCGCCATGCTGCACAAGCTGGGCGACGTGCAGCTGCCGCTGAAGACCGACAGCGCACTGGCGACCAGGCGCAGCGACGGCACCGTGGTACTCGCGCTGTGGAACTACACGCCGCCGCTCGGCGACACCGCCGACTACACGCCCGGCGTGCCGACCGGTCCGGGCAAGCATTTCGACGTGGACGTGAAGCACCTGGGCAACGCCTCGCAGGCGACCGTGTGGCGCCTGGACGAAACGCACGGCAACGCCGTCGCCGCGTTCGACAAGATGGGCCGCCCCAACTGGCCGAGCCGTGAGCAGATCAGGCAGCTGCGCGAGGCGGGCAAGCTGCCCGCGCCCGAACAGGTGTCAGTGAGCAACGGCAAGCTCGGCATCGACGTGCCGGCGCAGGGCTTGGTGGTGGTCGAGCTGCACTGAACACGCCGCACCGCACCTCTGCTCCTCGTCTTGTAGGAGCGCACCCAGTGCGCGACCGCGGAGGTGCGGTGTCCCGCGTGCCGGAGTTGTCGCGATGCATTCCGCTCCTTGTCGTTCACGGGCGGCGTGAATCGCGCACCGGGTGCGCTCCTGCCGGGCCGCACGCCAGCCAGTGACCTCCGGCAGTGGCGTTGCGGCGCCGTCTGGCGAAAGCTCCGGCCTTCGTCGCGTGGAGCGCAGTCCATGGCATGGCGCCTGTTCGCAGTGACCGTGTTGACGCTGGCCAGCCAGCTTGGCGTGGCGCAACGCGCGCCCGTCGCACCATCGTTCGATCTGCGCGTGCCATGGGCGCCGGCGCCGGTCACGATCGATGGCAAGGCATCGCTGGTATACGAGTTGCATCTCACCAGTTTCGCGAAAGAGCCGTTGCGGCTTGCGGGCGTCGCGGTGGTCGACGACGCGGGCCATGTCCTCGCGACGTTCGACGGCAACGCGCTCGACCACGTGCTGGGGCGCCCCGACCATCCTGCGGACAAGGATCTCGCGCGCATACCGCCGGGCGTGGATGCCATCGCGTATCTGTCGGTGCCGTTCGACCCTGCGGCCAGCGCCACGCCACGACTGCACCATCGCATCATCTTCACCGGCGATGGCGCCACGGCATCGCCCGCGACCATCGAAGGCGGCGCGTTCACCGTATCGGCGCACGTGCCACTCAATCTGGGCCCGCCGCTGCGTGGCGGTCCGTGGGTAGCGATCTACAACGCGCAATGGGAGCGCGGCCATCGTCGCGTGCTCTATGCCACCGACGGCGCCGTGCACGTACCCGGTCGATTTGCGATCGACTGGATACGCGTGGGCGAGCACGGCGGCTTTGCGCAGGGCGATGGCGCGAAGCCGTCGCAATGGTATGGCTATGGTGCCGATGTGCTGGCGGTGGCCGATGCCGTGGTGGCATCAACAGGCGAAGGCGTCGCCGAAGCAGCCACGCTGGCCGAGCATGCGGCGCGCAAAGTGCCACTGGAGGATGCCGCCGGCAACTACGTGTCGCTGGACCTGGGCAACGGCCGTTTTGCGTTCTATGAACACCTCAAACCCGGCAGCATCACGGTGAGACCGGGGCAGCGCGTGCGGCGTGGCGAGGTGATCGGCCAGCTCGGCTTCACCGGCGAATCCACTGGGCCGCATCTGCATTTCCACATCGCCGATGCCAATGCGCCACTTGCGGCGGAGGGGCTGCCGTATGGCTTCGAGCATCTGCATGTGGCCGGGCATTACGACGACATCGAGGCATTCGGGCAGGGCAAAGCGTGGCGGCGCGCTTCACAGCCCGACGGCGAGGTGCTCGTTGACAGTTTCCCCGCGCCACTGGATGTGGTGGATTTCCCGAAGAATGCGTCGCGCTGAAAGCGCGTCAACCTGACGTGAGCGTTTGCGCGAGAAACCCGCGCAGCGGCGAGGCCAACATCACTCACGGGTGCGTTCCTGCGTCGAGAGGCGCCTTGCGGGGACTCAACGGAAGTTGAAATGCTCATGATGCAGGTTGGCCATGGGCACGCCTTCGCGGCGCATCCGCGCGCGCACTTTGTCCAGCAGGCCCACCGGCCCGCAGAAGGCGACATCCACGGCCTGCGGGCCGATCTCCCGCGCGATGGCCATGAAGCGTTGGCGGAATGCGAGACTGTCGGGGCCTCCCGGCACGGGCACCAGTTCCGCACCACGCCTGTTGGCCAGATCCGCCAAGGCCTTCACCTTGGGAAATTCACGACCCGGCGTGTGGAAGTAGAACAGCGTGACTTGCTCGAACCGGTCCTCCCGAGGGTCCGTGAGCCAGGCGATGAACGGCGAGATGCCTACCCCGCCGCCGATCCAAACCTCGCGCCGCGCCTTGCGATTGCGCGTGAAGCGCCCATGCGGCGCATAGATATCAGCCATCGTTCCCACGCGGACGTTCGCCACCAGCTTGCTGGTGTAGTCACCCAGCGCGCGTATCACGAAGTCCACGTGGCCGTCAGGACGCACGCCACTGGCCAGGGTGAACGGATGCGGCTCACGCAATCCATCGAGTTTCAGGCACAGGAAGCCGAACTGCCCGGGCTGGAACGCCAGTGGCTTGCCCACCGGCGCCAACTCCAGGTGGATGGCCGCCTTGCCCGGCGTCCTCGCAACCACGCGGTACGGTGCCCGTCCGGCCAGATGGCGGTACAGCAGCAACTTGTAGAGCGCCCCGGCTGCGCCAGCGGCGGCCGTCAACGCCAGCCACAGGCCCGCGGGGCTGGCCAGCGCGATGGGCGACTCGATGCTCAGCCAGTGCAGCACCACCACCAGGAACAGCGGCCCCGACAGCTTGTGCCACCAGCGCCATACGCGATACGGGATGTTGCGGTTGAGCGCCAGCATCACGATGAGCATCAGCCCGACGTAGCAGAAATGACGCACGAAGCGCGTCATTTCACCTGGCACGAGGAGGATGGCTGCCGTGCTCCAGTGGTCGCGGTCGGCGTGGTACACCAGATGGAACGAGGCCAGGGCGAGCGCCCAGATGCCCAACCACTTGTGCGCGAGATAGACGCGGTCGAGTCCGCCGAACAGCGTCTCCACCACGCGCAGGCGCGCGGCCAGCAACGCGGTGATGCCCATCAAGGCCAGCGCGGCCGTGCCCAGCGCCAGGCTGATGCCCTGCGGTGTGAACCAATCCTCCCGCGGCAGCGCCGGCGCCACCGCCAGCGCGCTGACCACGATGGAGAACACCACGACATGCCAGCTCCTGATCACTTGCCTTGCCTTCGTATGTCCCACGCCAGTCATCGAAGGTAGCGAACGTGGACATGGCCCTCCTGGCATGGATCAAGGCCGCGTGTCGTCCCGGTTCGCCGCGGCAGCACACGGCACACGTGCGCGTGGCGCCGGGAAACGCCACCCCATTCCTCCTGGCGGCGACGACCAGGTCAGGCTCGCCCTCGGTCAAACTCCATCGGCGACGCCGTTTTCGGCCGAAGCCCACACGCGACTCCTCCTTGCACTTACGAGCACGAGCGGCATGCAAATCCTGGATGTGTGGATGGGTACCAGGCTGCCGCCATGCGCCATCGATGACGACACGACGGGCGCGCCCGGGCGGACCGCTCCATTCGCCCGAAGCGCGCCGCCTAGGTGCCTTCGCGAACCCGCATGAACGAGGCGAATCGCGGCTTGCCGCTCGAGGTCGTGCCGCGATATCGATAGGTCACCAGGCTGCCGATGGGCGGCGGGTGGCGGCGTTGCTCGTCCTTGAAACCCGTCCCCAGTCGAAAGCGCACGCCTTGTGCCGTTTCGACCAGCAAGGCGCCCAGCATGCCGGTGTACTTTCCCTTGCCGGGCAGGTGCGCGACCACGCGCGCCTCGGCATCGTCGTAAGGCTTGAGCTTCAGCAGATCGTCGCTGCGTCCCTCACGGTAGAGCGATGCTCCCCGATGCAGCATCAAGCCCTCGCCCCCCTGCCGGACCACCCGATCGAGCTGCGCCTCAAGGGCGGCTTGATTGGCCACCTTGTATTGCGGCACCCGCTGAACCCAGGGCACGTTCAATCCATCCACCACCTTCTTCAAGGCGCCGAGGCGTTCGGTGAACGGGCCCGGATGCGACGGCAGATCGAACACCATGTAGCGGATGCGTCGCCACGCAGCCTCGTCGGCGGGCTGCTGCCGTATCGCGACCGACGCCACATCGAATGCCCCACGCCCTGCCCACAGCTCGCCGTCCATGGGCACCTTCGGCCAATGGGCCGTAAACCAGGCGGGAGGGTGAAGGGTGGCGCCGGTGCGCGTCTGCAATGTCTCGCCGTCCCAGTACCCACGCACGCCATCGTATTTTTCGCTGACCCAGTAGTCGTCGAGTACGACCCCGGCGTGATAGACGTTCGCCAGCATCACCGGCGACACCGTGTCGGCGGCGGCGAAGGGAGGCCCAGCCAGCGAGGCGATGCAGAGCAAGGCAACCAAGGCGCCGCATGAGCGGACAGACTGGCGCATGACGTTTCCTTGTCGAAACCTGTTCCAGCCGCGGAAGTTAACCCCACCGCTTTGCCAGCGAAGCCGGCGCATCACCCGCCATCCCGTCGCCATCGACCTGGCATCCTTGCCCAGGATTGACGACTTGCGGCGATGACGCTGGCAGGCCGCTTGCGCCATCGCCACAAACCAGCGGGCGCCGAAGCGCCCATCGTCCTCCCCCACAAGGCATGCGCGATCAGATCGCGCGGTACCCCTGGAATTCCAGCGCATGCGTGCTGGCGCGACAGCGCGTCACGTCCTGCATCTTCAGCGCGATGTACGCGTCGATGAAGTCGTCGGTAGGCACGAGCACAACCGGGCCGTTTCAAAGCGCACTTCTGCGGAAAGTCGATGCTGGCCCCTCGATCCGTGTTGATGGCGGTGGCCGACTTCGACACGCTGTGAGGCGCCGCCTCGCATGGGACTCAACGGAAGTTGAAATACTCGTAGTGCAGGTTGGATTCGGGCACGCCGTGGTTGCGCATCTGCGTGCGCACGACCGGCAACAACCCGGCCGGGCCGCAGAAGGCGACGTCCACCGCCGACGCACCCGCTTCGCGCACGATGGCGTCGAAGCGTTCCTGGAAGATCGCGCTCACCGGCCCGTCCGGCACCGGCACGAAGCTCGCGCCGCGCTCCGTGGCCATCGCCTGCAGTACCGGCACCTCGGGAAACTCCCGGCCCGGCGTGTAGAAGTAGAACAGCGTGACGCGTTCGAAGTGGCCCGCGCGCTCGTCCTTGAGCCAGGCGATGAAGGGCGAGATGCCCACGCCGCCGCCGATCCACACCTCGCGCCTGGCCTGCGCTTCGCGCACGAAGCGCCCATGCGGCGCGTAGATGTCCGCCGCCATGCCGACCCTGGTGTGCGCCACCAGCTTGCTGGTGAAGTCGCCCAGCGCGCGTATCACGAAATCCACGCGGCCATCGGCCGCGTTGCCGCTGGCGATGGTGAACGGATGCGGCTCGCGCAGGCCATCGGCCTTCATGCGCAGGAAGCCGAACTGTCCGGGCTGGAACGCGAGGGGACGACCCATCGGCTCGAGTATCAGGTGGACGGCCGCCTTGCCGGGCGTCACCGCCACGACGCGGTATTCCGCCTGCCCGGTGACGAAGCGATACAGCAGCAGCTTGTACGTGGCGGCGCACACGCCGGCCGCGGCGGTCAGGGCCAGCCACGCGCCGGCCGGGCTGGCCAGCGCGATGGGCGACTTGATGCTCAACCAGTGCAGCACCACCACCAGGAACAGCGGCCCCGACAGCTTGTGCCACCACCGCCACACGCCATAGGGGATGTTGCGGTTGAGCGCCAGCAGCACGATGAACATCAGGGCGACGAAGGAAAACTGCCGCACGAAGCGCGTCACGTCGCGCGGCAGCGGCACGATCACGCCGTTGGTCCAGCCCTGCATGCCCGCATGGAACACCAGGTGGAACGAGGCCAGCCCCAACGCCCACACGCCCAGCCACTTGTGTGCGAGGTAAACGCGGTCGAGCCCACCCAGCAGGTGCTCCACCGCGCCCAGGCGCGCGCTCAGCAGCGCAGCCATGCCCATCATCGCCAGCGCCGCCACGCCCGTGGCGAGGCTCAGCGCGGCGGTGGTCGGCCAATCCCGCGCGGGCAGCTGCCAGGCGACCACGGCGATGCTCACAAGGATGGGAAACGCCACCACGTGCCAATGCCTGATCATGTCGTCGCTCCTTGCTCAACCGCGCAGATGGCCTTACACAGTAACGCGCCCGTTCCATCCACGAGCGACCTGCGTCGCCCGCTTGCGTCATCGTGCCAGGGAACCGTCTCGGCGCACGGTGCGCCACGAACGACAACGGGCGCCGAAGCGCCCGTTGTTCCTCCCAACCGCGAGTGATGCCGCGATCAGATCGCGTAGTACATCTGGAATTCCAGCGGATGCGTGCTGGCGCGGTAACGCGTCACTTCCTGCATCTTCAGCGCGATGTACGCATCGATGAAGTCGTCGGTGAACACGCCACCGGCCTTGAGGAAGTCGCGGTCCTTGTCGAGCGCGACCAGCGCTTCGTCGAGGCTCGCGCACACCTGCGGGATCTTCTTCTCTTCTTCCGGCGGCAGGTCGTACAGGTCCTTGTCGGCCGGCGCACCCGGGTCGATCTTGTTGATGATGCCATCGAGGCCGGCCATCATCAGCGCGGTGAACACGAGGTAGCCCGAGTTCATCGGATCGGGGAAGCGCACTTCGATGCGGCGGCCCTTCGGGCTCGACACGTACGGGATGCGGCAGCTGGCCGAGCGGTTGCGGGCCGAGTAGGCCAGCATCACCGGCGCTTCGAAGCCCGGCACCAGGCGCTTGTAGCTGTTGGTGGTGGAGTTGGCGAACGCGTTGATCGCCTTGGCGTGCTTGAAGATGCCGCCGATGTACCACAGCGCCGTCTGCGACAGGCCGCCGTAAAGGTCGCCCGCGAACAGGTTGTTGCCGTCCTTGGACAGCGACTGGTGCACGTGCATGCCGCTGCCGTTGTCGCCGACGATCGGCTTGGGCATGAAGGTGACGGTCTTGCCGTTCTGGTGGGAGACGTTCTTGATGACGTACTTCATGGTCATCAGTTCGTCGGCCTTCTTCACCAGCGTGTTGAAGCGCGTGCCGATTTCGCACTGGCCGGCGTTGGCCACTTCATGGTGATGCACTTCCACCACCTGGCCCAGCGACTCCAGCACTTTGCACATGTCGGCGCGCAGGTCGCCCAGCGAGTCGACGGGGCTGACCGGGAAGTAGCCGCCCTTCACGCCCGGACGGTGGCCGGTGTTGTTATCTTCGTACTTGTAGCGCGAGCTCCATGCAGCTTCTTCGGAGCCGATTTCGTAGAACACGCGGCCCATGTCGTTCTGCCAGCGCACCGAGTCGAAGATGAAGAATTCCGGCTCCGGACCGAAGAAGGCGGTGTCGGCAATGCCGGTCGACTTCAGGAACGCTTCGCCGCGCTTGGCGATGGAGCGCGGGTCACGGCCGTAGGCCTGCATGGTCGACGGCTCGAGCACGTCACAGTGGATGACCATCTGCGTGTGCGCGCTGAACGGATCGATGTAGGCCGTGTCCGGGTCGGGCATCAGCACCATGTCCGACTCGTTGATGCCCTTCCAGCCGGCGATCGACGAACCATCGAACATCTTGCCGTCCTCGAAGGTGCCCTCGTCGATGGCGTGGGCCGGGAACGTCACGTGATGGTGCTTGCCGAGCATGTCGGCAAAACGGAAGTCGACGAATTCGACCTCGTGTTCCTGGATCTGATCGAGCACTTTCTGGACGGCGGACGACATGGACAACCTCGGTGGGCAAAAGGTGTGGAAACGACTGCCATTGAGCAAGGCTCATGCCAAGCCAATGGAACCTTGTATATCAAGCAATTACATCCGCCGCCGGATCATGGAGCGATCCGATTGCACGCATGTGAAGCACCAATATGCACCATATTGGTGCTTTCAAGAAACCGCCGTCGACCACGCACGGAAGCTGGGCGCGCGGCCGCGGCAGTCATCCAGGCAGCTTTTCATGCCCCGCCCGAACGCAGCGCAAACGCAAAATCGCGCGGGCCACCCAAGCGTCCGAAAACGCCATAGGGTTCCCTTAAGCTATGCCGCTTTGCGCCGGCATGGAACCCGGCCAGCCGACCTTGGGAGTTTTCGTGAGCGATCTGATCAACGTCATCCTGCTTGGCATCATCGAGGGCATCACCGAATTCCTGCCCATTTCCAGCACGGGACACCTCCTGATCGCCGAGAAGTTCGGCCTGGGCGCGCGGTCGGACCTGTTCAACGTGGGTATCCAGGCGGGCGCCATCCTGGCGGTGACCTTCATCTACTGGAACCGCATCTGGCAGCTTTTCACGCAATGGCGCGATCCAGCCAACCGCAGTTACCTCGCCAAGCTGATCGTGGCGTTCCTGATCACCGCCGTACTCGGCTTCATCGCCGTGAAGCTCGGCTTCAAGCTGCCCGAGACGATCACGCCGGTGGCGTGGGCGCTGGTGATCGGTGGCGTGTGGATGATCGCGGCCGAACGCCTCGCCGCGCGCCAGCCGGATCGCACCGAAGTGACCTGGCGCGTGGCGATCCTGGTCGGCATCGCGCAGATGGTCGCCGGCATCTTCCCGGGCACCTCGCGTTCGGCAGCCACCATCTTCACCGCCATGTTGTTCGGTACCAGCAACCGTGCGGCGGCCACCGAGTTTGCGTTCCTTGTGGGCATTCCCACGATGTATGCCGCCACCGGGTATGAACTGCTGAAGGTGCTGAAGGAAGGCGGCGTGCATGAGGACTGGACGGCGTTTGGCGTCGGGTTCGTGGTCTCGGCCATCGTCGCCTTCATCGCGGTGAAGTGGCTGCTGGGCTATATCCGCGGACATCGCTTCACGCCGTTTGCGGTCTACCGCATTGCGCTGGGCATCGCGTTGCTGCTGCTGGTGCCTGCCGGCGGCTGAGCTGAAACGTGCGTTTCCACTTTTTTTGTGGGGGCGCAGCCTGTGCGCGACAGCCTTTTGCGATGGGCTGCATGGTTGTTGCTCTTGTGAAAGCGGCTGTGTTGCCTTCGGTTGCCGTGCTGTCGCGAGCATGCCGCCTACGCGGCGGGCGTTTCGACGTCCTGCCGGCCGCCGAGTCACTTTTCTTTTGCTGGCCCAAAAGAAAAGTAACCCAAAGAAAATGGCCTTCAGAGCCAAGGCTCATAGCGATATGCGGGATAGGAGCGTCGGACGACTGAGGCCAGCCGGATAGGCTCGTTACTACCTCGAGCGGCGTGGCTACACCGTCACGCGTCCTAACGAAGAGGACTTAAAGCCACTTCGCTAAGCCGCGATGCAGTCTATGGGGCACCACGCACTTTCCCCCTCTCCCCTTTGGGGCACGCGGCTTTGAGGAGCGAGGAGAGGGCTGGGGTGAGGGGTGGGGCTCGCGAAGTTCCTGCCTATCTCTGTAGGAGCGCACCCAGTGCGCGACCGCCACGTGGCGATACTCCTTAGCCTTCCAGTCGCGACCATCGCGAATCGAGGCAACCCTGTCAGTCCGCGGTCGCGCACTCGGTGCGCTCCCACAACGAACCGCAGCCACTGGCATCGCGATGCGATGTGCCGCGCAGCGGCACGAGCCTTCACCCAACCCCTGTGTGGCGGTGAGGGGTGGACGAGCAGGCCCCGCAGGGGTGCCCGACAGGACGTCGGGCACTTTTCGTCCGGGCAGGAGCCCGGTCGAAAAGCCCGGCCGCCCCTCACGGACTGGCTGGGCAAAGCCCAGACAGCGCCACGC
>NZ_BCPR01000078.1 GCF_016586165.1 Dyella sp. EPa41
GCGCGTGAATGCCCGTTCGCCCGGCATCGACGTGGACAGCGTGAGCGGCAGCATCGAACTGGCCGGCAATGCCGACCGCGTGGCGCTGCAGACGGTGAGCGGCGACATCCTGGCGCCCAACGTGGGCAGCGACGCGGAACTGCAGACCGTTTCCGGCCGCATCCGCGTCAGCGGCGGACCGTGGCGCAAGCTCAACCTCAGCACGGTCTCGGGTGACGTGCAGCTGGCTGGCGGCCTCGCCCCCAATGGCACCTTCGACGTGGACAGCATGAGCGGCGACGTCCAGGTGCAGGTACCGTCCAATCTTTCGGCGGTGATCCACGCCAACACCTTCAGCGGCGACCTGCGCAGCGACTTCGGCACGGTACAAAAAGTGGAACACGGCCCGGGCAGCGAGCTGCAGGCCACCGCGGGCTCCGGCAGCGCCAAGATGAAGATCGAAACCTTCAGCGGCGACCTGCGCATCCGCCGGCAGGACTGACTCGCAAAGGCCGCAACGAAAAACGCCGGGCCATGCCCGGCGTTTTGCTGTCTGTCGGCTGCCCGGAGGCTGGCGCCGGTCAGAGATCCTGGTGGTACTGCACGTACGGCGTGCGCGACTGGTCCGGCTCCGGCCCGGCCGGCGTGTTCACGCTGTTGCCCGACGACCACAGGTTCTGCGCACCGATGCTCAACTGGCCCTGCCACGGCAGTCGCCAGGTGACGCCGAGGTCAATGCTGCTCCAGCGGCGATCCGGGTTGTAGCCCGCACCCGGCACGCCGGCCTGCGGCTGCATGGTGCGGCCAACGATGCTGCCGCTCAGCGGGCCGCTGTCCACGCCGAAGCTCAGCGCCTTCTGGTCAAGCGCGTTGACGCCCAGCAGATTGCCCGGCAGCAAGCGCACACGCCCCACGCTGGCGCCCAGGTCGATACCGCTGTTGCCGTCCAGCGCCAGCCGGCCGTGCGCGTTGAGCTGGGTGCTGCTGTCGAAACCGGCCAGGCCGTTCACGCCCGGCGTGGCGCCAGGAAGCAGCCGCGGCAGGTTCGCGTTGCCCGGCACGGTATCCGTGCCCACGCTCAGCCCAAGGCTGTAGCGACCCTGGCTGTAGGTGGCGCCCACCTCGCTGCCAATCACGCGCGGCGCCTGGTTGTTGGCCCAGTCATGCTCGCTGACGCCGACATGCGCCTGCAGATTCGGAGCCAGGCCGTACTGGACGTCGGAGGACTGCACGGTTGCCGCATCGAGCGCACGGAACTGCAGCGGTGCGTCGGCGCGCTGGGCGGCCGTCAGCGATTCGCTGCGACTCTGCACGGCCATCCACTGCCCATTGGCGCCCCGCCACAGCGGCACCGAGCCAGCATTGGCGGAATCCTGCCCGATCAAGCGGTTAGCGGTGCTGTCGTGCCAGTCACCGGCCACGGTCTGCCCTGCCGCGACAAACGGCATGAACAGCAATGGCAATGACAGGATCAAACGACGCATGTACGCGATAACTCCCGCGGCACCCAAAACAGGCAGGAAGTCGCCCCCTCCCAGAGACGATCACGCCCTAACGATACCACGTTTTACTTTTTACTAACACCCAAATTTCCGCTCTGTGAGCCAGGTCCGCTATCGGCCGGATCACATTTTTTTGACATTCTCGAGCCGGATTGGTTCCACCCGCAGCACAGCCAGCGACAAAGCTGAACAGAGGCGCTATATAGTCGTTTGTGTCGACTACGCGCGGACCCGCCTGCGACTGATGACTTCGGCCCCGACCAGCAAAACGCCCATGCCATGGCCGGCAGAAAGAGGTGTCGCCGCCATGCATGCCGCCGTGGAACGCCTGTTCCGCGCGGCTGATGCTGCCAGCGTGCTGGAGATCTGCGAGGCCATGCTCGGCGAACTGGGCGTGGAAGGGCGCCTGCACTGGCGCCTGCTCGGCGACCCGGTGCAGCTCGACAAGAATGTGATCCAGCTGGATCTGGCGGAAGATCCCCAGGCCCTGCGCTCACTCGTGCTCGAGCTGCCGGCGACCGCCGCCTACGACGCCCAGCGCGACCACATGGCTTGGATCGGCCGCCTTGCCGCGACGCGCCTGCGCCAGTTGGCCGAAACGTCCCGCCTGTACGAGGCCATCTCGCGCCTGGCATTGGCCGAGCGGCTGCAGCGCGCGCTGTACGCCATCGCGGACCAGGCCGGCGCCGAGCACAACATGACCGAGATGATGCACTCGCTGCACGCCATCCTCGGCAGCCTGATGTACGCGGAGAATTTCTACATCGCCTTGTACGACCCGGCCACCGACACGGTGCGCTTTCCGTACTACGTGGACACGATGGACAAGGAGCCGCCCTCGCCCGACGAGACGGTGCCGCTGCAGGAGATGCGCCACAGCCTGACGTGGAACCTGCTCCAGTGCGGCCAGGCGGTGATGGGCTCGTTCTCGGAGCTGGCCGAGCAATTCAAGGGACGCTTCATCCAGGTCGGCCCGGTCTGCGAGCACTGGCTGGGCGTGCCGCTGCTGCGCGACGGTCGCGTGGTGGGCGGCATCGTGATGCAGAGCTACCGCGAGGACACGCACTACACGCAGCACGATCGCGAGCTGCTCAGCTACGTGGCCAAGCACGTGCAGACCGCGCTGGAACGCCGCGAGGCGCACGAGGAACTGGAACGCCGCGTCTCCAGCCGCACGGCCGCCCTGCGCGAGGCCAACCGCGTGCTGCGCCAGCAGGTGCTGCAGCGCCAGCGCGGCGAACGCCTGCAGGCCGCGCTGTTCCGCATCGCGGAACTGGCCAACGCATCGGAGAGCCTCGACAACTTCTACGCCGCGGTCCACCGCGTCATCGGCGGCCTGCTGTACGCGCGCAACTTCTACATCGCCCTGCTGGACGAAGAGCAGAAGACCCTCAGCTTCCCCTACTCCGTCGACGAATTCGATACGGTGCGCGTGCCGCGCGCGCACGGTCGCGGCGTCACCGAGTACGTGCTGCGCCATGGCAAGCCGCTGCTGGCCAATCCCGAGGAGTTCGACCGGCTCGAACGCGAAGGCGAGGTCAGCCATCGTGGTTCGCGCTCGGTGTGCTGGCTCGGCGTCCCGCTCATCTGGGGCGATCGCGCCATGGGCGTGCTGGCAGTGCAGAGCTACTCGCCCGAGCACACCTACGACGTGCGCGACCAGGAGCTGCTCACCTTCGTGGGCTACCACGTCGCCAACGCCCTGCAGCGCAAGCACACCACCGAATCGCTGAAGCAGGCCTATGCCAGCCTGGAACGCCGCGTTACCGAGCGCACGCGTGCACTGGCGCTGGCCAATCGCGACCTGCGCGAACAGATCGCCGAGCGCGAACGCGTGGAGCGCCGCCTCAAGTACGAAACCCTCCACGATTCGCTGACCGGCCTGCCCAACCGCACGCTGCTCCTGCAGCGCCTGGAGCAGGCCCTGGCGCGTTATCACGGCGATACGCAGGAACTGTTCGCTGTGCTGTTCATCGACCTCGACCGCTTCAAGGTCATCAACGATTCGGTCGGCCATCTGGTCGGCGACGACCTGCTGTTCCAGGTGGGCGGACGCATCCGCGCCTGCCTGAAGACGCGCGACGTGGTGGCGCGACTGGGCGGCGACGAGTTCGCCGTGCTGGCCGAGGGCATCACCGATCCGAAGATGGCGCTGCTGATCGCCGAACGCATCATCGACGAACTGCAGGCGCCGTTCCGTCTCGGGGCGAAGGAGATCTTCACCTCGGCATCGATCGGCATCGCCCTGCCCAGCCCGCATTACCAGCGCCCGGAAGAACTGCTGCGCGACGCCGACGCCGCGATGTATCGCGCCAAGGACGAAGGCCGCCATCGCGCCGCCGTGTTCGACGATCGCCTGCGCCGCGAGGCGCTGTCCCTGCTGGAGATGGAAGGCGACCTGCGCCGCGCGCTGAGCCGCAACGAATTCGTGCCGTTCTACCAGCCCATCGTCGCGCTGCAGACCGGCCGCACGGTGGGTTATGAGGCGCTGCTGCGCTGGCGCCACCCCGATCGCGGCCTGCTGACGCCGGCGGATTTCCTCGCCGTGGCGGAAGAAAGCGGCTGCGCGGAAAGCATCGACTGGCAGATCTTCGAGCAGGTCTGCGCCCAGGCCGAGGCGCTGGCGGGGCCGGACGGCTTTGTCAGCATCAACGTCTCGGGCCGGCATTTCCGTTCGGCCGACCTGGATCGCCAGCTGCTGGACCTGATCCAGGCCCATCGCCTGCCGCCGCGCTGCCTGCGCATCGAAGTGACCGAACGCGCGCTGCTCGAGAACGCCATGCAGGTGAAGCGCATCCTCGACAACCTGCGTTCGCACGGCGTGAGCATCGCGCTGGATGACTTCGGCACCGGCTATTCGTCGTTGAGCTACCTGCACCAGTACCCGATCGAGACGCTGAAGATCGATCGCTCCTTCATCGTCGAACTGCCGCGCGAAGGCGGCCACGGCACGGCCGTGGTGCGTGCGATCCAGGCGCTCGCCAACTCGCTGCAGATGCAGGTGATCGCCGAAGGCATCGAGGACGAAGAGCAGCGCCAGGCGCTGCTGCGCATCGGCTGCCGTTTCGGGCAGGGTTTCCTGTTCGCCACCCCCAAGATGGCCGAGGTGTGGCTGCAGCGCGAGCATCATTTTGCGCTGCCCTGACCAGCAGCGCCGGGCTTGCCAGCGGCTCGCCGGGCCGTCATTCCGGCGCAGGCCAGGGCGACTGCGACATGCGCGACGCCCTACGCAAGGCGTGGCACGGCGTGGCGGCGAAAGCCATCTCCCTTCGCCATCGGATGACCCGCCTTCGGCTGTTGCAAAGCGCCTCCGCCCTGCGCCGGAATGACGGCCGGAGGTACTACGGCGAACGCCCTGACCACGATGGCCGTGCGAGACGCCGGGTGATGGCTCGAGCGTGCCCCGACTCGCCAGCAAGTCCTTTCGGCCCGACGCGGGCCGGAACGGCGTGAAAAAAAAAACGGGCCCACGCGGGCCCGTTTTTTCCAGGCAATGAACGCTGAATCACTGGGCCGTGGTCGGCGCATTGGGCTGCGGGCTGGGGCTGAGCAGATGCTCGGCGTCGACACGATCGAAGGTGTAGCGCTGCGCGCAGAACTCGCAGATCACTTCGATTTCGCCTTCACGCGCTTCCAGCGCCGCTTCCACTTCGTCGCGGCCGAGCGAGCGCAGCACGGCCTCCACGCGCTCGCGCGTGCAGCTGCAGCCGAATGCCAGCGGGCGCGGCTCGAACAAGCGCACCGACTCCTCGTGGTACAGGCGATACAGCAGCTGTTCCGGCGCCGTCGACAGCAGCTCTTCCTGCCCCAGCGTCGCCGTGAGGTGCTGGATGCGCGTCCACGCATCCTCGTCCTGCGCCGCGTCGATGCCGCCTTCGTCCGGCAGCTTCTGCAGCATCAGGCCGACGGCATGCTCGCCATCGGCCGCCAGCACGATGCGCGCCGGCAGCTGCTCGGACTGGCTGAAATAGTTCTCCAGTGCCGAGGCCAGGTCGGGATGCTGCAGGTCCACCAGGCCCTGGTAACGCTGGCCGCGTTCGGCATGGCCGATGGTGATGGCCATGATGGCCTTGGGCAACGCGGCCAGGTCCAGCGTCTCCGGCAACGGATCGCTCCAGCGCGCCAGGCCGCGCAGGCGTCCCTGGTCGGTGCACTCGGCAAACAACAGGCGCAGCGGACCGGTGCTCTTCAGTTCCACCGAAAGCGCGCCTTCCAGCTTGATGTTGCCCGTCAACAGTGCACTGGCGGCGAGCGTCTGGCCAAGCACGGAACGCAGGGCCGCCGGGTACGCCGAGCGGCCGGCCACCTCGCGCCACGCGGCGCCGAGGCGAACCAGCACGCCGCGCACGCCGGCGCGCTCGAGCATGAATCGGTGCAACACATCTTCGACAAGCACGGTTTCCACAGCGTGGGACCTCCCAAGGGCAATACGCCTATATGGGGTACGTTTCGCCAGGCTCAACTTGCGGGCACGGCGCGGATGGATGGCCCTTTATACTGCCGCCAACTTTGTCCATGCACCGCCATGACCCCACGACGCCCGCTGTTCGCCCGCCTGCTCCGTTCGCTTGCCCTGCTCGTGCTGTCCTGGCTGGCCTTGAGCTGGTTGATGGTGCTGGTCCTGCGTTTCGTGCCGCCATGGACATCCGCGGTGATGATGGAGCGACAGCTCGGCGCCCTCCTGCACGGCGAGAGGGACTTTCACCTGCGCCACCGGTGGGTACCCTGGAACCAGGTATCGCCGTACGTGCCCTTGGCCATGGTGGCTGGTGAAGACCAGAAGTTTCCGTTTCACCACGGGTTCGATTTCGACTCCATCCAGGACGCGATGGACGCCGCCGACGAGGGACGACGCCTGCGCGGTGCCAGCACGATCAGCCAGCAGACAGCCAAGAACCTGTTCCTGTGGAATGGGCGCAGCTTCGTGCGCAAGGGGCTGGAGGCGTATTTCACGGTGCTGATCGAATTGACGTGGCCCAAGCAGCGCATCCTCGAGGTTTACATGAACATCGCCGAGTTGGGCGATGGCATCTACGGCGTGGGCGCGGCCAGCGATGCGTTCTTTCATACGCCCCCCTCGCGACTGGGGCCTGCCCAGGCGGCGCGCCTGGCGGCGGTGTTGCCCAGCCCGAGGCGCTTTCGTGCCGACCGCCCCACTGCCTACGTGCAGGGACGCGCCAACTGGATCCAGCAGCAGATGGGCCAATTGGGCGGCCCGGCGTATCTGGAAGCCCGCCAGGCCGTTCGCGAAACGCGCCGACGCTGACGCTCGCGCCCTTGCGGGCCGTGCACTAGCATGCGGCGACCTCCCGGGGAATCAACGCAGCGACCATGTCACGCCTCACCGTCGTCGTGCCTGCCTACAACGAAGCCGCGGTGCTGGAAACATTCCACGCACGACTGAGCCGCGTGCTCGATGAACTGCCCATGGAATGCAGCGTGCTGTACGTCGATGACGGCAGCAGCGACCACACCTGGCCCCTGATCGAAGGCCTCACCGCCCGCGACACCCGCACGGGCGCCCTCAAGCTCTCGCGCAACTTCGGCAAGGAGGCCGCGTTGACCGCGGGCCTCGACCACGTCGACGCCGATGCCGCGGTGGTGATCGACGCCGATCTGCAAGATCCGCCCGAACTGATCCCTTCGCTGGTGGAGCGCTGGCACGAGGGTTACGACGTGGTCTACGCCACGCGTACCGCCCGCGAGGGCGAGACCGCGTTCAAGCGCCTGACGGCGTCGCTCTTCTACCGCAGCATGGAACGGCTCTCCGATACCAGCGTGCCACGCGACACCGGGGATTTCCGCCTGCTCTCGCGCCGCGCCCTCGATGCGCTGCGCCAGCTGCGCGAACGGCAGCGCTTCATGAAAGGCCTGTTCACCTGGATCGGCTACCGCCAGACCGCGGTCTATTACCTGCGCGAACCGCGCCAGGCCGGCCGGACGAAATGGAACTACTGGCGCCTCACGCAACTGGCCATCGAAGGCATCACGTCGTTCTCCAACGCGCCGCTGCGGCTCGCGACCTGGATCGGCCTGATGTCATCGTTGCTGGCCTTCCTGTACGGCATCTGGGTATTCGGCAAGGCCGCCCTGCACGGCGATCCGGTAAAGGGCTACCCGTCGCTGATGGTGGCAATCCTGTTCCTGGGTGGCGCCCAATTGCTGGCCCTGGGCGTGATCGGCGAATACCTGGGCCGCAACTACGCGGAAGCCAAGCAGCGCCCGCTGTACTTCATCGAGGAACGGCGCCGGTCTCGCGCCGAAAGCCGCGGCCCGGTCTAGCTGCGCTTCACATCCCCCCAACACCACGCCGACGCCGCGGCGCTAGACTGACCGCATGCGGCCTGTCCGCGGCCGCCTGGGAGGTTCAAGCATGCGCCAGGTCAAGCATTTGCTGGAAGGCAAGGGCACCGACATCTACAGCATCGCACCGGACGCGCCCGTACTCGAAGCGATCAAGCACATGGCGGAGCGCCGCGTCGGCGCCCTGCTGGTGATGCGCGGCGAGCGACTGGTAGGCATCGTTTCCGAGCGCGACTATGCGCGCAAGGTCATCCTGCAAGGCCGCTCCTCCGCGCAGACCGCCGTCTCGGAAATCATGAGCAGCCCCGCGCTCACCGTGGGGCCGGACACCGACGTGTTCGATTGCATGCGCCTGTGCACCGACAGCCGCATCCGCCATCTGCCGGTGGTCGCCGGTGAAGCGGTGATCGGCGTCATTTCCATCGGCGATCTGGTGAAGGAAGTGATCGACGCGCAAGCCGAACAGATCGAGCAGTTGCAGCGCTACATCACCAGCTGAGCGACATCACGCGCGGGCCGCACGCGCGGCCTGCGGCGACGCGGCACCGGTCGGCTGCTCGGGCAGCAGATCGGGCGAACGGCCGGCACGCGCGGCCACCCAGGTGGCCAGCGCGGAAATGCCCGCGCCGATGCCGGCCATGCCGGCCACCGCTACCCCGAGCGATCCCAGCAGATTGACGCCGGTAGTGACCGCGAGGTCGCCGAAGCGCCAGATGGTGGTTTCCACGAAGTTCTTGCCCTTGTAGCGTGCCTCGCGAGGCACGCGCGTATAGAGCGCATCGGATGCCGGCTTGGTCATGCCGTAGGCGAAGCCCCGGGTCCCGGCCATCATGATCGCGAGCATGGGTATGGCGAATCCGAACACGCTGATGTTGCCGATGCCGAGCACCATCACCGACACCAGCAGCGCGAGATTGACCAGCGCCGGCACCACCAGGCCCCAGCCTGCCCCTTTGCGCACCAGCAGCCAGCGCGTCACCGTCAGCTGCAGCACCGCGCCCAGGATGTTGGTGGCCCAGTCGAGGTTGTAATAGAAGTCGGTGCGGGCAATGCGATCGGGATAGTGCGAGTACGTGTAGTCGGCCATCAACGCATAGGCCAGCGTGCCGATGCCGTCGCCCAGCACCATCAGGACGGCCATGTAGCGCAGGAAGGGCCGCGTCCACGATTCCCTGATGCCGGCCCACAGCGAGCCGCCCACGGCCTCCTCGTGCGCGCCTGGCGAGCAGTGGTCGTGGCGCGTGGACAAGGTTAGCAGCAGGCCCAGCGCGGCGAGCAGGGCGACTGCCGACACCACCAGCAAGGCCGGCACGCCGATCAGACCGACCAGCAGCTTGCCCAACCCCGGGCCACTGACCGCACCGGCCATGCCGCCCAGCGCGATGGCGGGAAATACCCGCCTGGCCTGCTCGCTCTGGAAGATGTCCGCCATCAGGCTCCAGAAGAGCGAGACGACAAACAGGTTGAACACGCTCACCCACACGAAGAACACCGAGCCGAGCTGGCGCGCCCCGATGCGATCCTGCAGCACGAAGGCCGGCACGAACGCGATGAGGCACAGCACGAAGAAGCTGTAGCTCCAGCCGAGCAGGCGCTTGCGCGGAAAGCGCGCCACCATGGCGCCGAAGACCGGCGTCAGCAGCAGCATCACGACGAAGGTGATGCCGTAGAACAAGGGCAGTTCCTTCGAGCCGACCGCACCACTGAGCTGTTCACGCACGGGCCGGATGATGTAGTAGGCCATCATCACGAAGAAGAAGGCCACGGTCGAAAGCACCGATGCGAGGCCTTCTCTCGCTGTGGCGGGTCGGGTGGTATTCACCGGCGTTTCCAGCAAAGGTCCGCATCAGACTAGCATGCGGTCGTGACAGTCATGGACGGGGGCTAAGTGACGTACGACTACATCATCGTGGGTGCGGGTTCCGCAGGTTGCGTTCTGGCCAACCGGTTGAGTGCCCATCAAGGCAGGCGCGTGTTGCTGCTCGAGGCAGGCCCGAGCGATTGGCATCCCCTGATCCACATGCCCGCCGGCATCGCCCGGCTGGCCGGCAACCGCCATTTCAACTGGAACTACCACACCGAGCCGGAGCCGCGATTGCACAACCGCCGCCTGTGGTGGCCGCGTGGCAAGACGCTGGGCGGCTCCAGCGCCATCAACGCGATGATCTATGCGCGCGGCGTGCCCGGCGACTATGACCGCTGGGCGCAGGCCACCGGCGACGCGCGCTGGTCGTGGCAGCAAGTGCTGCCATGGTTCATCCGCAGCGAAGACAATTCGCGCGGCGCCAGCGCGTTGCACGGGGCGGGTGGCCCGCTCGGCGTGAGCGACCTGCGCTACCACAACGAACTGTCGACCATGTTCATCGACGCGGGGGTCAGCGCCGGCTTTCCACGCAATGACGACTTCAACGGGCCCGCGCAGGAAGGCTTTGGCCTGTATCAGGTCACCCAGCGCGAAGGCCGCCGATGCTCCACCGCGGTGGCCTATCTGCAACCGGCGAGGCAGCGCGCCAACCTGGAAGTGCGCACCAAGGCGGCGGTCGCCCGCGTGGTGATCCGCAACGGCCGCGCGGTGGGCGTGCAGCTGCAGGGCGATGAGGCGACGCTTGAAGCGGGCGAAGTCATCCTTGCCGGTGGCGCCATCAACACGCCGCAGCTGCTGATGCTGTCGGGCGTCGGCCCCGCCGACCACCTGCGCGAGCATGGCATCGCGGTGCTGGCCGACATGCCGGGCGTCGGCGCCCATCTGCAGGACCACCTGGACATCTGCACGCTCGACGCCAGCACGCGGAAGGTGTCCTACGATCACCTCAACGAGCTGGCCGCGGGCTGGCGCTTCCTCCGTCATCGCGACGGCCCCGGCAGCTCCAACGTGGCGGAGGCCGGTGGCTTCGTGCGCAGCCGGCTGGCCGCGGACGAGCGTTGCGACATCCAGTTCCATTTCGTGCCCGCGCAGCTCGACGATCACGGCCGCCACCGCCTGCCCGGCTACGGATACACGGTCCACGCGTGCTACCTGCATCCTCGCAGCCGTGGGCGCCTGCGTCTGCGCTCCGCGGACCCGGCACAGCCGATCGCGATCCATGCGAACTACCTCGGCGATGCCGAGGGGCATGATCTGCAGCGCATGGTCGAGGGCGCGCGCCTCTCGCGAGAGATCCTCTCGCAAGCGGCCTTTGCGCCCTATCGCGGCGCGCCCGTCTTTCCCGAACACGCGCTGCATACCGATGCGGAGTACATCGACTTCATCCGGCGCAAGGCGGAAACCATCTATCACCCCGCCGGCACCTGCCGCATGGGCAGCGAGGCGACGGCGCCGCTCGACAGCGAACTGCGCGTGCGCGGCATCGGGGGCCTGCGCGTCGTCGATGCGTCCGCGATGCCGAGCCTGCCCAGCGGCAACACCAACGCCCCGGTGATCATGATGGCCGAGCGGGCGAGCGAGCTGATCCTGGAGGCCGGCTGAGAACCCTCACGCGGCCTTAATACATGCCCTCCGCGCCGCTGCGACAGGGACTTTTCAGCCACTCCTGCGTTACTCTCGCGCGGCGTCATGGAAGGATTCCGGCTCGCAATCCGACTGGCCCGGCAGCGTCCGGTGCCGGCTCCATTCCATCGGTGCCCATCGGGCGCCGCCAATGTTCAGGCGACATGACGTTTCGCACGATTTCACTGGCCGTCGTCGCGGTACTGGGACTATCCGTCATCCCGCTGCACGCGCGCGCCGCCACGCCTCCCGCAGACCCGGCGGCGGCTACGCCACGGGCACTGCCACCCGATCGCGTCAAGGACGCACTGGGCGCCTACCAGCAATGGCTGGATCGCCTGGACCAGCGCAACGAAGTGGCCGGCCTGGCCACGGCCGTGGTGGTCGACGACAAGGTCGTGTTCGAGGACACCATCGGTTACGCGAACGCCACCACGCGCGAGCCGATCACACCCGAAACGGTGTTTCGCCTCGCCTCGCTTTCCAAGGCGTTCGCCACGGCCCTCACCGGCGTGCTGGTGGGCGACGGCAAGCTGAGCTGGGATACCAAGCTCACCGCGGTGCTGCCCTTCTTCCACCTCAAGAACGACAGCGCCGCCGAGCAGGCCACCGTGCGCGACATCCTCGGCCAACGGCTGGGGCTGCCGAAGAACACCTACGACAACATGCTCGAGGAGAACATCCCCTACGAGGAACTGGCGCGCAAGCTCGACGAGGTGACGCTCACCTGCGATGTCGGCCAGTGCTACGGCTACCAGAACATCGCCTTCAGCCTGATCGGCGACATCGTCTATGCGCAAACCGGCGACTTCTTCAGCCGGCAGGTCGACAAGCGCATCTTCTTCCCGCTGGGCATGAAGACGGCCAGCTATGGCCGCGAAGGCCTGGAGGAAAGCAAGAGCTGGGCACGGCCGCACCGGCAGACCAGCAATGGATGGATCCCGTTCGAACCCAAGCAGGCCTACTACCGCGTCGCACCGGCGGCCGGCGTCAACGCCAGCCTGCGCGACATGGAGCAGTGGCTGATCGCGCAGATGGGTGGCCGCCCGGACGTGCTGCCGGCCAAGCTGCTGGACACCCTGCACACGCCCGAGGTCGCCACGCCCGTGGAGCTGCATTCCTCGCCCTGGCGTCGTGCGCGCCTTTCCGACGCGTCCTATGCGCTGGGCTGGCGCGTGTTCGATTACGAAGGCGAGACGATGGTGTTCCATGCCGGCGCGGTCGAAGGCTACCGCACCATGATCGGCTTCCTGCCGAAGTACCGCATAGGCGTGGTGACCATGTGGAACTCCTCGGCCCCGACACCGGCCGGCCTGATGCCGATGGTGTTCGACGAACTGCTCGGCCTTCCGCACGTGGATTGGGCGGGCATCGAAAGCAACGCGCCGAGGACGTCCGCCGCCAGCGCCAAGGGCAAGACGCGCAACAAGGGCCGGACCGCCGCCAGTGGGCGCGGCACCAAGCACGACCTCTCGGGCAACTGACGAAAAAGCGCCGCGTGTTGCCACGCGGCGCCTTCGTTTCCGTGCGGCCGCGCCGTGGCGCGACCGGCTCGCCATCAGTTGAGCTTGAACACGATGCGGCGCTTGTCCTGTGCCGCGATCGGCGTGCCGTTCTGCGTGGCCGGCTGGTACTTCCAGCGGCTCACCGCTTCCACCGCGGCGCGGTCGAACACGTGGCGCGGCTCGGCGTCCACCACCTTCACGTCATCGACATTGCCTTCCGGGGTGATGGTGAAGGTCACCTCCACCCAGCCTTCCTGGTTAGCGCGCACGGCTGTCGTGGGATAGCGCGGATTGACGTTGCGCACGAGCACCGGGCCGTGCGTGGCACTGCCCGCGCCGCCGTCCCCGGCCGCTGCCGCCGTCGCGCTCGACGCTTGCGTCTGGCGTGCTTCAGCCTGCTGTTGCTGCTGCGCCAGGCGAGCCTGCGCCGCACGCTGCTGCTGTTCGGCGAGCGTGCGCTGCTGCGCTTCGGCCGCCTGGCGATCCGCCTCGGCCTTGTCCGAGGCCGCCTTCTGTGCCGCCAGCTGAGCCGCCTTCTCCTTGTCCGACGCCTGCTGCTGCTCGCGATCCTGCAGCTTGCGCTGGGCATCGAGCTTGGAGCGCAGGATGGTCAGCGTGTAGTTCGCCGGGTCGGCCTTCGCCAGCAGGTCGATCTGGCGCTGGGCGTCATTGAAGTCGCGCTGGTTGATCGACTGCTCGGCCACGCTCGCGCCCACCGGGAAGGTTTCGCGCAGCGCGTCGGCCGCCACCTGGTTGCCCGGCTGCTTCTCCAGCACCTTCAGGTAGAACTCGAAAGCGTTGTTGCCGGCGGGGGCCAGCAGGCGCTGTTCGTTCACCGCCTTGCGGGCTTCGGACAACAGCTGGTTCATGCTCATTGCCGCCACGTTGGCGGGCGGAGGCGGTGTCGTCGCCGCACCCTGCTGGACGGGCGTCGACGGATGCGAGCCGGCCTCGGAATCGAC
Organism: Dyella sp. EPa41; assembly: GCF_016586165.1. Lineage (GTDB taxonomy): Bacteria > Pseudomonadota > Gammaproteobacteria > Xanthomonadales > Rhodanobacteraceae > Dyella. The sequence goes on from NZ_BCPR01000078.1 coordinate 13,739, forward strand.
CAGGTCCTGGTGCGGCTTGATAATGAGGAACCACGACGCTGCCGCAAGCACGGCGACGACAGCAACAATGGCGATGGCTGAGGGCCGAATGGCCCCACGCGCACGGTGGCGCGCATGACGTGTGTATCGGGTATCCATGATCTCTCACCGAGTGGCATCAGATACCCGCGCTTTTTCCCCCTGTGAATCCAGGAGCGGAAACCTCCCCAGGTTCCCGCGGCGCGGATGTGCGAAAGGTAACCGCAATGCAGCACTACGGCAAATCACACGTAGCGTCGCAGCGGACACGCACAGTTCGGAGAGTCGACGCGCAGCCCGCGCATGAGGGTATCGCCGGGCCGGCGACGCGCTAGGAATTTTTCGTACCCCGGAAACGAAGCGTCCCGGCACGGGCCGGGACGAATCGCTCTTTCGAAGGACTCCCCCCGCGCTGGGCACCGCGGGGAGAAAAGTCGGTGTTGCCTGTTATTGGTGAAGCTTACTTCTTGGCAGCCTTAGCAGCCTTGGGGGCCTTGGCAGCCTTGGTGGCCTTGACCACCTTGGCAGCAGCGGCCTTCTTCACGGTGCGCTTCTTGGCAGTGGCCTTCTTCGCCACCTTCTTGGTAGCAACCTTCTTCACGGCAGCCTTCTTGGCGGCGGCCGGGCGCTTCTTAGCAACGGCCTTCTTGGCGACCTTCTTGGCAGCCTTCTTGGCGGCCGGCTTGCGGGCAACCGGCTTCTTGGCGGCGGCCTTCTTCACAGCGGTCTTCTTGCTCGCCTTCTTGGCGGCGGGTTTCTTTGCGGCTTTCTTGGCAGTGGCCATAGTTCGTCTCAGCTCCTCATCAGTTGGCAGTGGTTGCCCAGTAAAAGCATGCAGGAACGCCTCCACAAGCAGATCGCTATTGGTGGCGTGCCGAAGATTGTTTACCTGACGCCGGGTGCGTTCGTCAGATAGGGGCCTCAACACGTGCAATGGAATCGACACCGTGATCTTGCGTACTGCGCCGGCTTTCTCTCCATGCTCGATATAAGGTTTGATGAATTTCGATGTTGCCATGGCACCCGTTCTCCGTGTTCCGATGCGAAAGCTATTCCTGAAGATTTCAGCTGTCAATTGATTTTAAACACGAAATCAATCCGCTTCACCTACCCCCAGGAGGGTCCAAACCCCCGTCGGGCAAGGCCTGGAGGGGGTCCTGGTGCATTTTTGATCAGACGTCCATACCGCTAAACAAAAACATGCACTGATTATCTAGGAATGCATAAAACCACTTAAAAAAAGGCATATGAGTCAAATATGCCCAATGGCATGCAATCGACTGTCTCATCGGCTTTGGCGCGGCTGTCTCACCCCATACGCGCCTCTCCGGCACCCCGTTTTGGATGAACGAAACGCGACTGAATTTTTTCTCCGGCCGGAGGGACAGAATGCCGCCCCTACCCTGCCCGACCGCCGCCCAAGGTCGCCGAACGACCCGCATATGGGTTCGCCCGACCCCGACCGCCCGCCTTCGCCTTGGACATCTATCGGCATGGACGGCGAGATGCGAAACATCGATTTTCGAAGTCGTCCTGCATCGATGCCGCGCGTCGACGAGCCCACCGCGCTGAACCTTGATACCCAAAAAGACGCCGGCCGCTTGAGGCGGCCGGCGTCGGGCGAAGCATCGAACGCGGGGATCAGTGGTCTTCGTTTTCGACCAGTTCCGCGTAGGCGTCGGCGTCGAGCAGTTCGTCCAGTTCGCCGCGGTCGCTGGCGCGGACCAGGAAGATCCAGCCATCGCCGAAGGCATCTTCGTTGATGGTTTCCGGCTTGTCGTTGAGGGTCTCGTTGACCGCGACGATTTCGCCCGACACCGGGGAATAGATGTCCGAGGCGGCCTTGACCGACTCGACCACCGCCACGCCATGACCGGCCTGCACGGCGGCGCCGATCTCCGGCAGCTCGACGTAGACGAGGTCGCCCAACTGGCCCTGGGCATGGTCGGAGATACCCACGCGCACCAGGCCGTCGTCTTCGACGCGAGCCCATTCGTGGGACTTGAGGAATTTCAGATCGCCGGGAATCTCGCTCATGATCGGATCCAGTCGTTGATGTCGGGTGGTGGTGGAGCGGCAATTCTAGCCGCTTCACCCGTTGTGCAACATGGGATGCATGCCGCCGTGGATGGATGCGGGGTCAGATGCCCTCGCAGGGCTTGCCGTCGCGCACGAAGGGATACTTCACCACGCGCACCGGCACTTCCTTGCCGCGGATGTCCACCCGCACGTCGCCCGGCTCACCCGCCGGAATGCGTGCAAAGGCGACCGCCTTGTTGAGCGTGGGCGCGAAGCTGCCCGAGAGGATTTCGCCGTTGCCGTTGGCGGTGAGCACGGTCTGCCCGTGGCGCAACACGCCCTTCTCGTCCAGCACCAGGCCGACCATCACGCGCTTCACGCCCGCGGCCTTCTGCGCCTCCAGCGCCTTGCGGCCGATGAAGTCGCGGCCTTCGTCGAGCGAGATCGTCCAGCCGAGGTTGGCTTCCCACGGGGACACGTCGTCGTCCATGTCCTGGCCGTAGAGATTCATGCCCGCCTCCAGGCGCAGCGTGTCGCGTGCACCCAGGCCCGCCGGCGCGACGCCCGCGGCAGCGAGCGCATCCCACAGGGCCACGGCGTGTTCCTGCGGCACGATGATTTCGAAGCCGTCCTCGCCGGTGTAACCGGTGCGCGCCACGAACAGCGGCATGCCATGGGGACCCTGCGCGGCGGCGGCGGCAAACTTGCCGAGCTTGCCGATGCGCTCATGGTCCACTTCGGCCAACAGGCCGATGACCTTGGCGCGGGCGTTGGGGCCCTGCACGGCGATCATGGCGAAATCGGGCCGCTCCTTGACCTGCACGTCGAAGGCCTTGGCGTGCTGCTCGATCCACGCCAGGTCCTTGGCGCGGGTGGCCGCATTGACGACCAGGCGGAAGAACTCCTCGCCCAGGAAGTAGACGATCAGGTCGTCCACCACGCCCCCCTGCTCGTTGAGCATGCAGGTATACAGGGCCTTGCCCTGCACCTTCAGCTTGTCGACGTTGTTGGCCACCAGATGGCGCAGGAACTCGCGCGTGCGCGGGCCATGCAGGTCGACCACCGTCATGTGGGAGACGTCGAACATGCCGGCGTCGCGGCGCACGACGTGATGCTCCTCGATCTGCGAACCGTAGTTGATCGGCATGTCCCAGCCGCCGAAGTCGACCATGCGCGCACCCAGCGCGCGGTGGGTGTCATTGAGTACGGTCTTCTCGGTCATCGCAGTCGAGCTCTGGGGAAAGCGGCATTATCGCCGGGCGCACGGATACATTCCAAGCCGAGTGCGCCGTGCGCTGGCGTATCGGTGGCGTCGTGCGGCGCAGCATGCGCACGGGAAAGGCAACGGAAAAGCACCTAGCTCTTGTTCGTCATTCCGGCGCAGGCCGGAATCCAGACGCGGCAAGGGTCGGTCATCGCGAAGGTTCGCCTATATGGACGTGCCACGAAGACCACGTTCTGTCGCCGCTGGATTCCGGCCTGCGCCGGAATGACGACGTGGAGGTTGTTTAAGCGTCCGGACGACCTTCGCCCATGCCCGCGAGCAACTGCTCCACCACCTGCTCGGCCAGTTGCTCGGGCCGCAAGCCCGTCGTGCGCAGATGCAGCTCGGGGTTTTCAGGCGCCTCGTAAGGCGAGTCGATGCCGGTGAAATTGATGATCTCCCCGGCGCGCGCCTTGCGGTACAGGCCTTTCGGATCGCGCCGCTCGCATTCTTCCAGGGTGGTGTCGACGAACACCTCGAGGAACTCGCCCTCGTCGAACAGGCTGCGGGCGAAGCGGCGCTCGCCCTGGAACGGCGAGATCACGCAGACCAGGACGACCAGGCCCGCATCGACCATGAGGTGCGACACCTCGGCCACGCGGCGCACGTTCTCCACGCGCGCTTCCGGCGTGAAGCCCAGGTCCTTGTTCAGGCCATGGCGCAGGTTGTCGCCGTCCAGCATGTACGTGTGATAGCCCAGCGCATGCAGGCGGCGTTCGACCAGGTTGGCAATGGTGGACTTGCCCGCGCCGGACAGGCCGGTGAACCACAGGCAACGCGCCTGCTGGCCCTTGCTGAGGCTGCGTGCCTGCTTGTCCAGGTCGGTGTGCTGCCAATGCACGTTGGCGGCGCGACGCAGGGCGAAGTCCAGCATGCCGCAGCCGACGGTGGCGTTGGTCTGCCGGTCGATCAGCACGAAGCCGCCCAGCGTGCGGTTGTCCGTGTATGCCTCGTAGGCGATCGCATGGTCGAGGTCGATGTTGCAGTAGCCAACCTCGTTGAGGTCCAGCCGCCGCGCAGCCAGCTCGGCCTGCGTGTTGACGTCGACCTTGTGCTTGATGGTGGTGACGCGCGCGTTGACCGTGCGCGCGCCAATCTTCAACCAATACGCGCGATTGGGCAGCAGGGGCTCGTCGCCCATCCACAGCACGTGCGCGGCGAACTGGTCGGCGACCGGCGCCGGTCGCGCGGCGTCGGCGATCACATCGCCACGGCTCACGTCGATTTCACGGTCCAGCGTCAGGGTCACCGCCTGGCCTTCCGAGGCGTGGGAAAGATCGCCATCGGCGGTGACGATGCGTTCGATGCGCGCGCGGCGCATGGCCGGCTGCACCACGACTTCGCTGCCCACGGCGATGCGACCGCCGCAGACGGTGCCGGCATAGCCGCGGAACGAGGCATCCGGCCGGTTCACCCACTGCACCGGCATGCGGAACTCGGTGCCCTGCGCGGGAGCGGTGTCGGCCGACTCCAGCAGCTCCAGCAGGCAAGGGCCCTCGTACCAGCCCATGCGGCCGGACCGGGTTCCGACGTTGTCGCCGCTCGGCGCCACCACGGGCAGGCAATGGATTTGGGCAATGCCCAGTTGGGCGGCCAGCTCGCGGTACTCGTGGGCAATGGCGGCGTAGATGTCCTCGCGCCAATCCACCAGGTCCATCTTGTTCACCGCCACCACGACCTGGCGAATGCCCATCAGCGCGCAGATGTACGTATGCCGGCGCGTCTGCGGCAGCACGCCCTTGCGCGCATCGATGAGCACCACCGCCAGCCCGGCGTTGGACGCGCCCGTCGCCATGTTGCGGGTGTACTGCTCGTGCCCGGGGCAGTCCGCCACGATGAAGCTGCGCCGCGCGCTGTGGAAATAGCGGTAGGCGACATCGATGGTAATGCCCTGCTGGCGTTCGGCGTCCAGGCCATCGGTGAGCAGGGAGAAGTCGAGCGCATCGGGAGCATCCGCATGCAGCTTGCGGCTGTCACGTGCCAGTGCGGCGAGCTGGTCGTCGGGCACCATGCCGGTGTCGTACAGCAGGCGTCCCAGCAGGGTGCTCTTGCCGTCATCGACGCTGCCGCAGGTAATGAAACGCAGCAGCTGGGTAGGAGCCTGCGCGGAGGGAGAGGTATCGGGCGTCGCCATCAGAAATAGCCTTCCTGCTTCTTGCGCTCCATGGAGGCATGGCCGTCGTGGTCGATCACCCGGCCCTGGCGCTCGGAACTGCGCGAAGCCGCCATCTCCTCGATGATCTTGTCCAGGGTATCGGCCGAGGATTCCACCGCACCGGTCAACGGATAGCAGCCCAGCGTGCGGAAGCGCACCTCGCGCATCTGCACCGACTCGCCCTCGCGCAGCGTGAAGCGCTCGTCGTCGACCATGATCAGCGCGCCGTCGCGCTCCACCACCGGGCGGGGCCTGGCGAAGTACAGCGGCACCACCGGGATGTTTTCGCGGCGGATGTAGTTCCACACGTCCATCTCGGTCCAGTTGGACAGCGGAAACACGCGCACGCTCTCGCCCTGGTGGATCTGCGTGTTGTAGGTGTGCCAGAGCTCCGGGCGCTGATGCTTGGGGTCCCAGCGATGCTGCGCGTTGCGGAAGGAGAACACGCGCTCCTTGGCGCGCGACTTCTCCTCGTCGCGGCGGGCGCCGCCGATGGCCGCGTCGAAGCCGTACTTGTCCAGCGCCTGCTTCAGTCCCGCCGTCTTCATCACGTCGGTATGCACCGCCGAGCCGTGCGTGAGCGGCGAGATGCCCTGGCGCAGGCCTTCCTCATTGACGTGCACCAGGACCTCGACGTCGCCTTCGGCAGCCACCTGGTCGCGGAAGGCGATCATCTCGCGGAACTTCCAGGTCGTGTCCACGTGCAGCAGCGGCATCGGCGGGCGCGCCGGGTAGAAGGCCTTGCGCAACAGGTGCAGCAGGACCGAGGAATCCTTGCCGATGGAATAGAGCATGACCGGGCGCCGGAACGCGGCTGCCGTCTCGCGGAAGATATGGATGCTCTCGGCTTCGAGTGCGTCCAGGTGGGACAAGAGGGGCATAGGTGTTTTTCTGATCGATGGCCGCCAAGCACCCAGGCTGGGTACTTATTGCGTTAAATCTAGCGGAAAACCGCCAAATGAACAGGAAGCCACGCCTCCGTTCGTGGGGAACGCTTCAGGATCGGTCGTTGCACCAGCCGCAGGTTTCGTCACCCGGCGTGCGCAAGACTCCACTACCATCCACCCCATGACCCCATCGATGGCGACAGGAAGCGCACAACTCGATGCCAGCACCACGCCGCCCTCCCTGCGCGTGGCAGGTGACTGGACGTTGGCTCATTACGTGACACTGGAAAGCAGCATCGCCGCGCTGAAAAGCCGGCTGGACAAGGCCACACCCATCGACCTGAGCGGCCTGGGCTCCCTGGATACCGCCGGCGCGTCGCTGCTTGCCAGCCTGCTGGGAGCGGCACGCCTCGGCGACCTGGCGCATGCCGATCCCACGCTGCCGGCCGCCCAGCGCGCCCTGCTGCAAACGGTCGGCAAAGCCATGGCCGACTATGTCGAGCCGAAACCGCGCCCACGCGGCAATACCCTCATCGAATTGCTGGCGCGCATCGGCGCGGCGATGGAGCACGTCTACCACCAGCAGATCCGCCTGCTGGGCTTTGTTGGCCTCACCCTGGAAACCTTCGCGCGCACCGTGTGGCGCCCGCGCCGCTGGCGCGTGACCTCGCTGGTGGCGCACGTGGAGGAAACCGGGCTGGATGCCGTGCCCATCGTGGCCCTGCTCACCTTCATGGTAGGCGCGGTGGTGGCCTTCCTCGGCTCCACCGTGCTGAAGGATTTCGGCGCCACCATCTATACGGTGGACCTGGTCGCCTATTCGTTCCTGCGCGAGTTCGGCGTGCTGCTTACCGCCATCCTGATGGCCGGCCGCACCGCCAGCGCATTCACCGCGCAGATCGGCTCGATGAAGGCGAACGAGGAAATCGACGCGATACGCGCCCTGGGCCTGGACCCGATGGAACTGCTGGTGCTGCCCCGCGTACTCGCCATGCTGGCCTCGCTGCCGATGCTCACCTTCCTGGCGATGGTCTCCGGCCTTGTCGGCGGCGGGCTGGTGTGCGCGCTGGTGCTGGATATCCCGCCGGTGATGTTCCTCAACCTGGTGAAGTCGGACATCGGCGTGCAGCACTTCCTGGTCGGCATGGCGAAGGCGCCGGTGTTCGCGTTCCTCATCGCCGTCATCGGCTGCCTGGAAGGCTTCAAGGTCACCGGCAGCGCCGAATCGGTGGGCGAACACACCACCTCCGCCGTGGTGCAGTCGATCTTCGTGGTGATCCTGCTCGACGCGCTGGCGGCCCTGTTCTACATGGAGATGGGCTGGTGAACGCCAAACCGCAGCCGCAGCCGCAGGACGACGTGATCCAGGTGCGCAACCTGGTCAACCGCTTTGGCAGCCAGACCGTGCATGAGCACCTGGACCTGGACGTGCGCCGCGGCGAGATCCTCGGCGTGGTCGGTGGTTCCGGCACCGGCAAGTCGGTGCTGCTGCGGAGCATCGTGGGCCTGCGCCGCCCCACCTCGGGCAGCGTGCACGTATTCGGCCAGGACCTGCTCCGGCTTTCGCCCGACCAGCGCTCGCTGGTGGAGCGCCGCTTCGGCGTGCTGTTCCAGAACGGCGCCCTGTTCTCCTCGCTCAACGTCGTGGAAAACGTGGCCATGCCGCTGATCGAACACGCCGGCCTCGCGCGGCCGGATGCGCAGGCGCTCGCGGGCGTGAAGCTGGCGCTGGCGGGGCTGCCCGCGGGCACCGAGACGAAGTACCCGTCGGAACTCTCGGGCGGCATGGTGAAGCGTGCCGCGCTCGCGCGGGCGCTCGCGCTTGACCCGGAAATCCTGTTCCTGGACGAGCCCACCGCCGGCCTGGATCCGATCAGCGCCGCGGCGTTCGACCAGCTGATCCTCACCCTGCGCAACGCGCTGGGGCTCACGGTGTTCCTGGTCACCCACGATCTGGACACGCTCTACACCATCTGCGATCGCGTCGCCGTGCTCTCGCAGAAGAAAGTGCTGGTGGTTGGCCCGCTCGACGTCGTCGCCGAGAACAGCGACCCGTGGGTGCAGGCGTATTTCCACGGTCCGCGCGGCCGCGCTGCGGAAGAAGCACACGCCGACGTAACTCCGCCCGAGGTGAAGTGATATGGAAACCCGCGCCCATCACGTGTTGATCGGCCTGTTCACCATGATCGTCGTGGTGGCCGCCTTGCTGTTCGGGCTGTGGCTGGCCAAGTCGAGTTCCGACCGCCAGTTCTCGTACTACCAGGTCGTCTTCAACGAAGCCGTCACCGGCCTTTCGCAAGGCAG
>NZ_BCPR01000079.1 GCF_016586165.1 Dyella sp. EPa41
AGTTTCACCGTGACGCTCGCGGTGATCGGCATGCGGCTGGCCTGTTCCTCCTGCCGCTTGTCGTCGATCACCACGACATCCGGCGAGGCCTTGGTGGCGCCCGCGCCGGGCAGCTTGTCGAGGTTCACGTCGGCGCTGTCCAGCAGCACGCTGCCGGTGATGTCCAGGCCATTGGCGTCATGGCGCACGGCGAGATCGGGCGACACCGCCACTTTCGCCGCCGGAATGTCCACCGCCTTGAAGTTGCCGCCCTTCACCGAGAGCACGCTTTGCGCGTCGTTGCCCAACGCTGCGCTGCCGGCAAGCACGAGGTTGCCGTCGCCCGAATGCAGCGTGCCGTCCAGCCGGAAATGCCGCGCGTCGGTGGTGGTTACCGCCACGCGACCCTGGCTCAACTTCAATCCCATCGCCGGGATCTCGGCCGCGAAGTCGCTGATCGTGGCCTGGCCGTTGACGGCAGGCTGCGAGACCGTGCCGCCGAGGCCGAACTCGGCGTTGATCGCGCCCTTGGGATTGACCACCTCGGTGGTGAAGATTTCGAGCAGGGCGAGGTTGGTCACGTGCAGCGACACCTGGCCGGCCAGGGCCTGTTGCGCACCGCTGATGCTGACCTGGCCGTCCAGACGTCCGTTGTTGGTCAAGCCCGCATGCAAGTCGATGCGCTGGTTCGACGGGCTGAGCTGCGCATGGGCAGTGAGGTTGCTGTAGGTGATCAGCGGTTCATCAGGCCGGTCGGCATAGGCGATGGAGCCATGCGACGAGGTGATGGACGCGTTGCCGTTGATCGCGCCGGCCGCATTGCGGCGGATGCTGCCATCGCCCTCCAGCGACCCTTCCACGCGCATCGGCACCTTGGCCGTGCTGGCGGCGCTCATCAACAAGGCGATGGGCAGGCTGCGCAAACGATAACTGGCGTCCAGGTTGCCGGCCTTGTCCTGCCTGGCGGCTGCGCACAGCAGCGGATCGCCCGCGGTGAGGCACAACTCGGAGAGGCTCATGGCGCCGTCGTTGTAGGACAGCGCGGTGGCTTGCTGCAGCCGCCAGCGGGGCAGGCCGGCGAGATCGACGTTGAGCGTGGAAAGCGTGCCGTTCCACGCCGGACCCTTGAGGCTGCCGCTCAGCGCGAGATCGGTCGACAGCGTCGAGCCGCGCGCGTCGAGCGTGAGGTTGTGCCGTTCCGCCGTGCCGTCGCCGCGCACGTTCACCCGGGTGAAGGCGAGACCGCCGGCGTTGACGCCGGTCGTCTGCAAGTCGAGCTTGCCGCCGGGTCGGCTGATATCGGGCACGTTGGCGAGCAGGCGCAGGCCGTCGACGTGCTGGCCGGCATAACTCAGCGCGCTGCCCTGCACATTGGCGTCAACGGCCAGCTTCGGGTACTTGCCCTGCACGCGGACCGTGCCTTGCAGGCGGCCGGCGGCGTCGGGCAGCCAGTCGCCCAGCGTGGCGACCGCAAGCTTGATGGTCGCGTCATTGCTGCTGCCAGGCTTCGCATCGACCTGCACATCGCTGCCGCCCGAGATGAGATGCAGCCTGCCGTCGACCACGCCCTCCGGCGGAAGATGCAGCTTGCCGTCGCCATGCACGGTGCGCTCGCGCAGTCGCCCTTCCAACTTGCGGATATCCAGGGTGACATCGGGACGCCCCTGCGGCAGCGTGCCTTGCGATGCGACGTCGAAATCGAGCGAACCATTCCACTTCGCCAGCACGTGGCCCGGATCGAAGCGATTCGCCGTCGCTTCCATCTGCCAGCCGAGTGCAGGCTGCAGCACCAGCGTGCCCTTGGCCTGCATCTGCCCCTGCGGCTGCTTGACGGCAAGCGCATGCAGGTCGATCTGCTTCTGCGTGCCATCCAGGTCCAGCGTCACGTCGGCAAGCTTGCCTGGTGCGCCAATGGCGAGGTCGCCGCTGGCATGGAACCGGTCGGCGCTGCCCTTGGCCTTCAGGCTGCCATGGCTCTGCAGCACCTGGCCAACTAGGTTCTCTGGCAGTTCGACGTCTTTCCAGTCGACCGTGAGATCCGCGGACAACGGTTGCGCGCCCAACGCCACCACGCCGCGCGCATCTACACCGCCCTTGAACTGCGGCGAGGCGAGCGCGAGCTGATCGATCGTCAGCGTCTTGAAGTCTTCGCTGAAGCGCGCGGCGAGAGGGCGCAGCTGCAGCTGATAGTCGTTGAGGTCAAGCTGGCCCTGCAGGCTGCCGCTGCGCCGATCGCCCTTGCCATCCAGTGCCATGCCCAGCTGCGTCAGCGAGCTTTCGCCCAGCCATGGCTTGGGGTCGAAACGAGGCGCATCGAGCCGTGCCGTCCAGGCGTAATCACCGCCTTGTACCCACTGCAGCTGCAAGCGCGCCGCCATGGGTTGAAGCAGCTGCAGCTCCAGATGCGCCTGCTGGCCGTCGCCGTGGACGGTCAGCTCGCCTGCGTATTCGGTGCCGCTCACGGTCCACGCGAAGGCCGCCTTGCTGTCGCCGCGATAGGTGCCGCTGATGCCCATGGTGCCGGTCAGATCGGCATGGCCATCGGGTGCGCGCAAGGCGAGCTGGCGCAGCTCGATGCCGCGGCTGGTCCAGCTGCCGGCCAGGTCGAGCGTGTTCGAAGCAAACAGCGGCTTGCCGTCCTGGGTGATTTTCACCGTGCCCACGTGCACGCGGTCGAGCAGGATGTCGAGCGGCGGCTGCAGCGAGAAGCTGCTTTCGCCCTGCGGGGTCTCCTCGCTCCTGGGCAAGGCGACGTCCACGCCGTCGACACGGAGGTCGAGCACATGGGCGCGCTTGCGCCATAACGACGCGACGCTGAAGTCGACATGCGCCGTCGCCACCTTGACGTCGAGCCCCTTGCCATCGGCGTAGCGCACGCCTGCGAGATCCAGCGGCCCGGCCAGCCGTCCCTGCGCGGATTGCACGGTGAGGGCGCCCTGGGTAAAGCCCGTGGCGCGCGCCAACGCAAAGCGCAGGCCCGATCCGGTGTTGACGAGCCAGGCCACGGCGAGCAGCAGCAACAGCAGCAGCGTGCCGAGCGACAGCGCGATCCAGCGCAGCCAGCGGCGGCGGGGCTTGGGTGCGGTGGCGGGCGTGGCGGTGTTCATGGCTCTCACAGATCCGGGCCGATCACGACGTGCAGCTCCACGCCGTGTTCATCCGGGTTGTTCACCGGCGTGCCCAGGTCCACGCGGATCATACCCACCGGCGACAACCAGCGTACGCCGAGGCCGGCGCCAATCTTCGGCCGGTAGTCGGTGTTGTCGAACGCGTTGCCCGCATCGACGAAGGCGGCCATGCCCCAGTTCCTGGTGAAGTAGTGCTCCACTTCGGTGCTGCCCACCAGCAGGTTCTTGCCGCCCACCACGCGGCCGTAGGAATTCTTGGGGCCGATGCTCTGGTAGCTGTAGCCGCGCACGGATCGATCGCCGCCCGCGAAGAAGCGAAGTTGCGGCGGCAGGTCGCTGAAGTCGTTGGTCCACGTCGCGCCGGCGGTACCACGCAGGATCAATCGATTGCGGCCGGCGAACGAGGTGATCCACTTCGCATCCGCGGTGACCTGGCTGAAGCTGGCGTCCGACAGCAGCCCGCCGACCGTGCTGCGCGCCGCGAAGGTCAGCGACCAGCCACTGCGGACGAAGATCGGGTTGTCGCCGGATTTGCGCGACAGCGACACCTCGGGATAGAACAGGTTGCTGCGGCCGTGCTCGATGCCCGGCGCGTTGTCGGGTTCGCCGCTCTTCTGGCCGACGGTGAAGGTGCCGTCCAGCGCATGCACGCCGATGGTGCGTACCCAGCCGTGCCACTGCCGCGTTTCATTGGCGACCAGCTCCAGCGTCTTGGAGTGCGAGGTGTCGGTATCGGAATCGCGATAGGTGGCGCCGTAGTTGAAGCTGCGCTGGTTCGGTCCGGGCATGGGCACGGAATACAGCGTGGAAAGCGTCTTGAGGTTCTGCGCAATGACGAGCTCGTTCTTCCACTTGTGGCCGTTGCGGTTCACCCAGCGGCGCTCGCTGCCCACGCGCACGCCCACGCCGGTATCCGTGCCGATGAACGGGCCGCCGGTATAGATCGTGCGCTTGGCCGGCACCAGTTCCACCTTCACCGCGACCACGCCGTTGTTCTTGTCGTCCACGTCGGGCAGCACGTTGACGACGGAGAAGTAGTCCGCGCCATTCAACGCCTGCTGCAGCTGGAGGAGCTTGTCCTGCGCGAAATAGTCGCCCGGCTTGAACGGCACGTAGCGCTGCAGGAATCCGGGCCGGAACTGCGAGCCTTCGAAATGCACGTCGCCGAAGCGATAGCGCGGGCCTGCCTCCCAGGCGAGCTGGATGACGGCGGTACGTTCGGCGCGGTGCACCTCGACGCGGTGCGTGACCAGGCGCGCGTCGAGGAAACCATTGGCGGTCAGCGCACCGCTCAAGGCATCGCGCGTGGAGTCGTACTCGCCGTGGTTGAGCGTCTGCCCCTTGAGGTTCTCGATGTTGCGCTTGGCGCGCCGGATGGCGGGGATGGCCGTGGCCGTCTCGTCGAGCTTGAGGTTCACGGCCGTGACGGTGACCGGCGGCCCCGGCTTCACGTGCAGCGTGACACGCCAGTCGGTGCCTACGGGCTCGAGCTGGCCTTGTACCGTCGCCTCGTAGTAGCCGTACGGCTCCAAGGCACTTTTCGCCTGGTCGAGCGCCTGGTTGTACAGGCGCTTCACCTGCGCCTCGCTGACGTCGCGATTGGCGTATTGCGAGATGTCCACGCCCGAGGTGACCGCGAGCTTCAGCGGATCATCCACGCCATCCACCGAGAGCTGCACGCCCGCGTGCGCCAGCCACGGGGCCAGCAGAAGCGGCAGCAGCGTCAGGCGACGAAGTCGGCGCATGCGATCGGCGTTTCCATCCTGGAAGTGGGCGATGACACGCGCCGGCGACGCGTGTGTTCCAAGCTTAGCCCATCACCTCGCACGCACTGGTGAATGGGGCGTCAGCGAACGACTCAACCGGCCTTGTCGCCCGCCTTGTGCGCAATCCACGCGCCCACCACGGCGGAAACGTACGGAATCGACTGCGCCGCGAGGATGAACATCCACAACGTGCCTTCGACATACTGCGTGCCGAATCGCATGCCCATGCCGATCACGCAGCTGAGCAGGGCGATGGCCATCAGCAGTTCCTCGCGCACCGGTGCGAACGCGGCGAAGTTGCTGCCGCCGAGGCGGCGGCTCTTGGCGGTCACCACGAACGAGGTCTTCTCTCGCGTGAGGCCGTGCAGGATGCCGCGCGCGATGGCATGCGACAGGCCCATGCTGGCCAGCGACGCCATCAGCGTGTCGTACCAACCGCATGGGACGCGCGCGCGATACAGCACGATGCCGAAGATGGCCTTGGCGAAGAAGAAGCCGATCACCGGGATCAGGAACAGCTGCATGGGCAGGCTGAAGATGGTCGGGAACGCCACCATGCCCGCGGTCCAGAAGATCGCCATCATGGTGAAGATGAGGTGCAGCGCATCGGCGAACCAGCTGAACCAGCCGGTGAGGAAGTGGAAGCGTTGGCCGCCGGAGAGCGGGCCCTTCTTGGTCATCCAGTTCCAGCGACCCTTGAGGATCTGCATGGCGCCGAACGCCCAGCGGTAGCGCTGGCTCTTGTATGCCTTGAAGTCGGCCGGGGTGAGGCCCTTGCCCATCAGCTCGTCCACGTACACGAGCTCATAGCCGGCGTGCATCAGGCGCAGGCCGAGCTCGGCGTCTTCGCAGATGGTCCATTCGGACCAGCCGCCGGTGCCTTCCAGTGCCGAGCGGCGCACCATGGTCATGGTGCCGTGCTGGATGATCGCGTTGCGCTCGTTGCGGTGGTGCATGCCGATGCGGAAGAAGCCGTCGTACTCCCACGCGGTCATGCGGCGGAAGCGGTTGTGCTCGAAGTCGCGATGCGCCTGCGGGCATTGCACTACGGCCACCTTCGGATCGTGGAAGTAGCCGGTGAGCGTGGCCAGCCAGTCTTCGCGCACCACGTAGTCGGCGTCGATCACCGCCACCACGTCGGCGCGCGGGTCGGTTTCCTTCAGGCCGAAGTTGAGCGCGCCCGCCTTGAAGCCCGGCCAAGGTTCCAGGTGGAAGAAGCGGAACTTGCTGCCCAGCTTCTCGCAGTATTCCTGTACCGGCTTCCAGATCGCCGGGTCCTTGGTGTTGTTGTCGATCACCAGGACTTCGTAGTTCTCGTACTGCAGCGCGGCCAGCGAGTCGAGCGTGATGATCACCATCTCCGGCGGCTCGTTGTAGCAGGCCAGGTGGATCGACACGAACGGCTGCTTCTCCACCGGATCGGGCGCCAGCAGGCCGGCATGACGCACCCAGCCGCGCCGCCACAGCACCTCGGTGAACTCGAAGCCATTGATGAGCAGGATGGCGAGGATCGCGATCTGGGCCGGGAACAGCAGCACCAGCATCGTCCAGTCGATCCAGCTCAGGTAGAAATTGAACGGCAGCGTCGCCGACCAGGTAATCAGGCCGCAGGCCAGCTGGATCAGCGCGCAGAAGAAGAAGCGGCCCATCAGCTTGAAGCGGCTGTAGTGGCGCGCGAACCAGATCATGGGCAGCAGCGCCAGCAAGCTGGCGGCCAGTGCCTTCCACGGCCAGGCGGTGTCTTCGGTGACCGGGCCGGTGAACGGGAATTTCAGCTGGCGATCGGCATTGAACATGCCCCAGTAGGCTTCGGTGCGACCCGAGAGCTTTTCCTTCCAGGGCTGGTCGAACGCCTCCATGACGTAGTAGTCGATGTTTTCCTTCTTGGCGGTGACGAACCACTGGCGCAGGAAGATCGCTTCGTTCGACACGGAAGGGTCGGCACGTTGGAAGCGATCGCCGTTCGACGGCCAGCCGATCTCGCCGATCACAACTGGCTTGTTGGGATACTTTGCGCGTAGTTCCTTATAGCTTCCAAGCGCTGCACCGATGGCGTCTTTTCGATCCATGCCGTTCCAGTACGGGAACAGGTGCACGGTGATGAAGTCGACGTGCTCGGCCAGTTCCGGATACTTGAGCCAGATATAGTCCGGCTCGGCCACGGACACCGGCTGGCGCAGCGCCGCGCGCACGCGGTCCACGTAGGCCATCAGCTGCTCGGGCGGGATGTCGTTGCGGAACAGCACCTCGTTGCCGACGATCACCCGGTTGATCGAGTTGGGATAGCGCCGCGCCTGCGCGATCAGCGTCTCGATCTCCTTCTCGTTGTTGTCCAGGCGCCGATCGATCCACGCGCCGGCCATCACCTGCAGGCCCTGCTTGTCGGCCAGGCGATAGACCTGCGGGTTCTGCAGGGTGGAATAGGTACGGATGCGCGGCGTGTACTGCTTGAGCAGCTTCAGGTCGTTGTTGATTTCCTCGTCGGACGGGAAATCGTTCTTCAGCGGATTCTGGTACCGCTGGAAGGCGGACAGCGCGAAGCCGCCGATGGGACCCTTCCAGTCCTCGGGGCCATGGGGCAGGTTGCTCCACCACCACAGGCCGATGTTCATGGCCGCCACGATCAGGGCAAGCAGGATGGCTGCAAGCAGCGGATGTCGGCTGTCGTGGGTGGTCGATGTCGCGCTCAAAACGGTCCCCGTGGCTGCCTCACACGAGGCCGAAAAGCCCTGAAAGCTTAACCATGGAGCGCATTGGGCTCAATCAATCGCGGGAGAAGGTGGTCAGCGCAAGGTCAGGGCAATGGCAGGTGACCACGGCGAAGGGCGTCCGCGGGCCGTTCCCGGCGATGGCCATGGCTCGCTTCGAGCCGCGTGCGTGTGGTGCGTTCCCTGTCTCGCGGCGACCCCGGCATGCACGGTGCACCGCGGGCGGCGCGATGCCACGGCGCAAATGTTCATTTGTCGTGATGAAGCCAGGGCCCTGGGCCGGAGCGACGGAAACAGTCCGCCCCGCCGGCGGGAAACCCGGCCCTGTCCCCGGAGGGAGAGGGCCGGCTGATGCTTATTTGAGCAGCGAGCGCAGCATCCAGGCGGTCTTTTCGTGCTCCTTCAGGCGGCCGGTCACCATGTCGACCGTGCCCTCGTCCCCCGCGCCGTCGGCCACCTTGATGGCCTCACGGGCGGTGTGGGCGGCGATCTCGTGGCCTTCGACCAGCTGGCCGACCATGTCCTTCCAATCAGGGACGCCGGCTTCCTCCTTGATCGAGGTGAGCTTGCCGAACTGGCTGTAGGAGCCGGGGGCGAACACGTCCAGGGTGCGGATGCGCTCGGCGATCTCGTCGGCGGCCAGCCACAGCTCGTTGTACTGGGTCTCGAACATCGTGTGCAGGCTGTTGAAATGCGGCCCGGTGATGTTCCAGTGGAAGCTGTGGGTTTTCAGGTAGAGCGAATAGGTGTCCGCGAGCAGCTTGGACAGCTGTCCGCCGATCTGTTCCCGGTCCTTCTTGGCGATGCCGATGGAAATGGCCATGGAGTGCTCCTTTTCGAGGGTGGGGATGAAGCCTGGGACCAGCTTAGCGAGCGGTCACGCGGCGGGGAAATGAATCGTGCCGATGCCGGCGATAGTCACCAGCTATCATGTGCGGTCCGATGACACAGGCAACTACACCTTCCTCCGACACCGACCCGCGTCTGCGCGAGCTGCGCAAGGCGCTCGAGTCGGTTTCCAGCCGCGACTACGGGCGCCTGCAAGGCCGTTGGCGCGAACTGTCGCGCCGCTTCGACGACAAGAAGCTGGCGG
Source organism: Dyella sp. EPa41 (assembly GCF_016586165.1). Taxonomy (GTDB): domain Bacteria; phylum Pseudomonadota; class Gammaproteobacteria; order Xanthomonadales; family Rhodanobacteraceae; genus Dyella. Next base: position 8,675 of record NZ_BCPR01000079.1, read on the forward strand.
CGCTGGCTTCCGATATCGAGGCCTCCGCGGCCAGGCGCCGCGCCCGCGCCGACGCCAAGCCGGCGATCACGCTGGACGAATCGCTGCCCATCACGGCGCGCGCCGACGAGATCGTCGAGCTGATCCGCAAGCACCAGATCGTGGTGATCGCCGGCGAGACCGGCTCAGGCAAGACCACCCAGCTGCCCAAGCTCTGCCTCGCCGCCGGGCGCGGTGAGGCGGGCATGATCGGCTGCACCCAGCCGCGCCGCCTGGCGGCGCGCTCGGTGGCACGGCGCGTGGCCGAGGAACTGGGCACCGGCCTGGGCGACCAGGTGGGTTTCCAGGTGCGCTTCACCGACCAGGTGTCCGAGCGCACCCTGGTCAAGTTCATGACCGACGGCATCCTGCTCGCGGAAACGCAGGGCGATCCGTGGCTGAGCGCCTACGACACCATCATCATCGACGAGGCGCACGAGCGCAGCCTCAACATCGACTTCCTGCTCGGCTACCTCAAGCGGCTGGCGGCGAAGCGTCCGACGCTCAAGATCATCGTCACCTCGGCCACCATCGATACGGAGCGCTTCGCCGAGCACTTCGGCAACGCGCCGATCGTGTCGGTGGAGGGGCGCACTTATCCGGTGGAGGTGCGCTGGCGTTCAGTGGACGAGGTTGCGGCACGCCGCGGACAGCGTGCGGGTGACTTGCAGCAGGGCAGTGCAGAGCATGTGGCCGCCGTGCTGGACGAAATCACCCACGACGATCCGCGCGGCGACGTGCTGATCTTCCTGCCGGGCGAGCGCGAGATCCGCGATGCCCATCTGTTGCTGTCGCGCCGCCAGTATCGCGAAACGGAAGTGCTGCCGCTGTACGCGCGCCTCTCCGCCGGCGACCAGGACCGCGTGTTCAAGCCGGGCCCGAAACGGCGCGTGGTGCTTGCCACCAACGTGGCCGAAACCTCGCTCACGGTGCCGCGCATCCGCTACGTCATCGACTCGGGCCAGGCGCGCGTGAAGCGCTACAGCCAGCGCAGCCAGCTGGAACGCCTGCACGTCGAACCGATCTCCAAGGCCGCCGCCGACCAGCGCAAGGGCCGCTGCGGCCGCGTGGGCCCGGGCACCTGCTATCGCCTCTACGACGAGGCCGATTACGACAGCCGCGCGGCCTACACCGATCCGGAGCTGCTGCGTTCCTCGCTGGCCAACGTGATCCTGCGCATGCTGTCGCTGCAGTTGGGCGAGGTGGACGAATTCCCGTTCCTCGAGGCGCCCGATCCACGCGTGGTCGCCGACGGCTACCGCCGCCTGGCCGAAATCTCAGCCATCGACGATGCGCGTCGCCTCACCCCGACCGGCCGCGTGATGGCGAAATTGCCGATCGACGTGCAGCTGGCGCGCATGCTGGTGGAAGCCCAGACGCTGCACAGCCTGCGCGAACTGCTGGTGGTGGTCTCCTTCCTCAGCATCCAGGACCCACGCGAGCGTCCCGCCGATGCGCGCCAGCAGGCCGATGCGGCGCATGCGGCGTTCGCCGATCCGAAATCCGACTTCGTCGGCGTGCTGAACCTGTGGCGTGAATACGGCAAGGCGCACGAGGATCTCACCCAGTCGAAACTGCGCGACTGGTGCTCGCGCCACTTCCTCAGTTTCATGCGCATGCGCGAATGGCGCGAACTGCACCGGCAGCTGTTGCTGGTGGTGCAGGAGCTGGGGTGGAAGAGCAGTGAAGCAGGTGCAACGGCCCAGGCCACACGCATCGCTCCTCCCCCTGCCCGCGGGGGGAGGTCGGGAGGGGGCAAGCCCTTGCCGGAAGGTCCAGGGCAAGCGTCCACCCCTCCGCAAAGGGGAGGGAGCCATGCCGCGCAAGGCCAGGCCGATGGTGACGCCGACCGTCTCTACGAAGCAGTCCACCGCAGCCTGCTCGCCGGCCTGCCTACGCAGGTCGGCCACAAGGACGAGAAAGGCATCTACCGAAGCACGCGCGAGCGCCGCTTCCAGGTGTTCCCGGGTTCCTCGCTGTCGAAGGTGCCGCCGAACTGGATCTTCGCCGCGCAGATCCTCGACGTCGGCGGCCGCGTGTGGGGCATGATGTGCGCGCGCATCGAACCGCTGTGGATCGAGCAGCAGGCCGCGCACCTGCTGCGGTCGGCATGGCGCGATCCTCATTGGTCGCGCAAGCGTGGCCATGTGGTGGCCTATGAGCAGGTGAGCCTGTTTGGTCTCACGCTGGTCGAACGGCGCCCGGGCACTTTCCAGAAGCAGGACCCGGTGCTCGCGCACGAGATCTTCCTGCGCGAAGCGCTGACCCGGGGCGATATCGATGCGCGTGCCGACTTCGTGCGCGCCAACCAGCGGGTGCTGGAGGACGCGCGCGGCATCGAGGCCAAGCAGCGCCGCGAAGGCCTGCTACGCTCCGAAGACGAGCTGGTCGGCTTCTTCGCAGGCAAGCTGCCGCAAGACATCGCGGACAGCCGCGCGCTCGACGCTTGGTATCGCAAGGCGCGTCCCGCCGAACAGGCGGCGCTGCGCTGGTCACTGGACGACGTGATGAGCGGCGGCGCCGGATTGGACCCGAAGGCCTTTCCCGCCTCCCTCGATATCCCGTCGCCGGCCATGGATGGCCAAGTGCCGCGGGCGCAGGACGCACGGGAACGGCCGCCGGCCATGGATGGCCAAGTGCCACGGGCGCAGGACGCGCGGGAACGGCCGCCGGCCATGGATGGCCAAGTGCCGCGGGCGCAGGATGCGCGGGAGCGGCCGCAGAAATACCGCCTCGAGTACCGCTTCGTGCCGGGTGACGACGCCGACGGCGTGACCCTGCACCTGCCACTGGCGATGTTGAACGCCTTGCCGGCGTCGCGTTGCGAGTGGCTGGTGCCCGGCCTGCTGGCGGAAAAAGTGGCCGAGCTGATCCGTGGCCTGCCCAAGGCGCTGCGTCGCAATTTCGTTCCCGCGCCGGATTTCGCGCGCGCATTCGCCGAGGCCGAGGCACCGCGCGACGAGTCCTTGCACAAGGCGCTCGCGGCATTCCTCAAGCGGGCCACCGGCGTGGACGTCGCCGCGACGGACTTCGACGCCGTGGAACTGCCTGCGCATTTCCGCATGCGCTATCGCCTGCACGACGAAAACGGCAAGACGCTCGCCACGGGGCGCGATCTCGCGGCGATGCGCGCGCAATGGGAAGGGCAGGCGCGCGAAGCGTTCTCGCGCAAGACCGATATCGAGCTCACGCGCGAAGACATCGCCAGCTGGGATTTCGACGAGGTTCCGGCGCAGGTGCGTTCGGCCGGCGGCCTGCTTGCGTTTCCCGCCTTGGTCGACCTGGGCGACGCGGTGGCGCTGCGGGTGTTCGAGCGTGGCGACGAAGCGCGCGAGGCACACATCCAGGGCGTCGTTCGCCTGTTGCGCAATGCGCTCGCCAGCGACATGAAGCAGGCGCGTCGACGCCTGCCGATCGCCAACCCGCTCGCCCTGAAATATGCGCCGCTGGGTGGCGTCGAGGGCTTGCGCGAAGACCTGGTGGAAGGCGGGTTCACCGATCTGCTGGACCGCCACGATCTCGCTGTGAGAACAGCCGGCGCGTTCCAGGCGCTGCACACGCAGATGGCACGCGAACTCTTCGGCGCGGCGGTCGAGCGCCTCAAGCTGGCCGAGCCGATCATCGAAGCACAGGCCGACCTCAAGCCGTGGCTGCAGCCACCGTTGATGGGTTTTGCCCGCGCCAGCTACGACGATTTGCGCGAGCAGCTCGAGTCCTTGCTCACCGCGGGTTTCCTGCGTGAACTGCCCACTTCGCGGCTCGCGCACTATCCGCGCTACCTGAAGGCGATGCGCCTGCGCGCGGAGCGCCTGCGGCAGGATCCGGCCCGGGACCAGCAGCGCATGCTGCAGGTGCTGCCGTTCTGGCGCGACTACCTCAAGCACCGCGCCGCGGGCACGGACGGGCTGGACGAGTTGCGCTGGCTGATCGAGGAATGGCGCGTGTCCCTGTTCGCGCAGGAACTGAAAACGGCCGAGCCGGTATCGGCCAAGCGACTCACGCGGGCGCTGGAAGCGCTCGCGTGAGTCGGGCGCGTCAACGGACGCGCTTTACGCTGATGCTTTCGCCGCAGCCTTCCACGTACATCAGCCAGTTGCCCATCATCATCGGCTTGATGGTGACGCCCGGATTCTCGGCATGCGGGCAGACGTAGCCGCCCGATCCGGCCTGCTTCCACACCTGGCCGTTGTCGAGCGTGTACTGCCTGTTCTCGCCGAAGCCGTCGAACGAACCCTTGAGGCGCGCGGTGACCACGGTGCGCTTGCCGCTCTCGGGATAGAACACCGGCTTGCCCGACGAATCGACCACCTTGGTGATCACCTTGCCGTGCCCGCTCAGCCAGTCGTCGAGATTCTTCAGTTCGTCGGCCGACAACTTGTCGAGGCCCGCGGCCTTGAACTCCGCAGGCGACATGCGCTGCTGCAGCGGCACGTACTGGTCGGCGGCCACGGCAAGGGCGGGAACGATCAGGGCGGCACTCACGAACAACGACAGCAGGCGGGCCAGACGCATGGAAATGTCCTCAAGGGCAAGGGATCGACGTCGCCGCCGCAGCATACACGGCATGAACCGCCGGTTCATGCGAAAAAAAGCCGGTCGTCGGCGCGGGCCGCGCCCATCGCGCTGACAGGCCCTAGAATGACGGCATGGTCCAAGCCGCCCTCACCGCAAGCCCGGGTCTCGCCCAGTGGCGCGAACGCGTCGGCTACGTGCCGCCCGTGCTGGGCGACGCGTTGGATGCCGGCGCGTCCCTGTCGATGCACCAGGCCGAGCTGGCCGATGCGCTGGACCTGCTCGCCATGCTGGGTTCGGATGCCCAGACCCAGGCGGCGGCCGTCTGGTTCGAGGTGTCCCGTGTCGATCCGGCACTGTGGGCGCAGCGCGAGCCACTGTTGCCGGCCGAGCTGCAGCGCCTGGTCGCCGGCCAACTGGCAGCGGAGCGCGTATGGGCATTGCATGCGCAGCACGGCGCCGATCATGGCGCCGAGGGTCTGCGCCGCCTGCTGCTGGCGATCATCCGCGACGTGCGCGTGGTGTTCATCCTGCTCGCGCGGCAGTTGGCCCGCATGCGCATCGCCAGCAACTGGCCGGAGGCCGAGCGCCAATCGCTGGCGCGGCTCACCCGCGACATCCATGCGCCACTCGCCAATCGCCTCGGTATCTGGCAGCTGAAGTGGGAGCTGGAAGACCTGAGCTTCCGCTACCTGCAGGCGGAGACGTACAAGCGCATCGCCAAGTTGCTGGACGAACGCCGCGTCGATCGCGAGGAATTCATCCGCGAATCGCTCGACGTGTTGCATCGCGCGCTGGACGCGGCGGGCATCCGTGCAGAACTGGCGGGCCGCCCCAAGCACATCTATTCGATCTGGAAGAAGATGCAGCGCAAGTCGCTGGAGTTCTCCGATCTCTACGACATCCGTGCCGTGCGCGTGCTGGTCGACAGCGTGGCCGACTGCTACGGCGCGCTCGGCGTCGTGCACACGCTGTGGCCGCACCTTCCCGGCGAGTTCGACGACTACATCGCCCGGCCCAAGGGCAACGATTACCGCTCGCTGCACACGGCCGTGGTCGGCCCGCGCGGCAAGACGCTGGAAGTGCAGATCCGCACGCACGAGATGCATCGCATCAACGAACTCGGCGTGGCCGCGCACTGGCGCTACAAGGAAGGCGGTGCGGGCGACAGCGAGTTCGAGGCGAAGATCGCCTGGATGCGCCAGCTGCTCGAACCGCGGCCCGACAGCGACGGCGATCTCGCCGCCGACCTGCACACCGAGCTGCTGGAAGACCGCGTCTACGTGCTCACGCCCAAGGGCGAGGTGGTGGACCTGCCGCACGGCGCCACCGTGCTCGATTTCGCCTACCACGTGCATACCGAGGTGGGTCATCGCTGCCGTGGCGCCAAGGTCAACGGCCGCATCGTGCCGCTGACTTTCCAGCCGTCCAGCGGTGATCGCGTCGAAGTGCTTACCGCGAAGGTTGCCGAGCCCAGCCGTGACTGGCTGTCGCCGCATCATGGCTACCTGCACACCTCGCGCGCGAAGGACAAGGTACGCGCCTGGTTCCGCCGCATTGCGCACGACGCCAACGTCGCCGCCGGCCGCGCGATCTTCGAGAAGGAGATCAAGCGCCTGGCGTTGCCTTCGGCCGACATCAGCAAGCTGCCGGCGCATTTCCACTTGAAGTCGCACGAGGAGTTGCTCGTCGCGCTGGCACTGGGCGAAGTCGCGCCGGGCCAGGTCGCGCGCGTGCTGCAGGAGGCCGCGGCACCACCGCCGGCCATGACGCAGTCGGCGACCGTGGCGCCGCCGAGGCCGGCGGCGCCCGGCCATAGCGCGCTCAGCATCGAAGGCGTAGGCAACCTGCTCACCACGCTGGCGCGTTGCTGCCAGCCGTTGCCCGGCGATCCGGTGCGGGGCTTCGTCACCAAGGGGCGCGGTGTGTCGGTGCATCGCGCGGATTGCCCCAGCCTGGCGCGTTTGGCGCGGCGCGATCCCGACCGCGTGATCGAGGTGGAGTGGGGCAAGGCTCCGGCGCGCGCATACGAGGTGGACATCGAACTGCGCGGCTACGATCGCAAGGGCCTGCAGAAGGACGTCACCAGCGTCATCAGCAATGCCAGCGTGCACATCATCGCCTCGTCCAGCCGCGTGTTCACGCGCACGGGCGAAGTGGAAATGCGCTTCACCCTGCGTGTCCGGGACTTCGAACAGCTGTCCACCCTGCTGGATCGCCTGGTGGCCTTGCCCAACGTGGTCGACGCGCGCCGCGTCAGCGTTGGCTGAACGGCTGGCCTTAACAACCCGGCCCAAGCCCGCCGCGATGCTAAGCTGCGGGCGAGAGACTCCACTTCCCCATGCCCATGAACGGACGCAAAGACCAGTACGACCAAGGGTCGCCAGGCCGCACCGAGCCGACCCTGGGTAGCCTCGACAACCTGGATGCGCCCAGCTCAAGCCCGTGGAAAGACGCGCCCAGGGACGACGACGGACTGCCCAAGTTCAACCTCGCCCCGGACATGCGTCGTCCGGCGCCGCCGCGTGAACCGACGCCTCGCCCTCGCGCGCGCAAGCGCGGCTGGCTGGTGCCGGTGGCGCTGCTGGTGGTCATCGGCATCGGCACCAGCGTGTGGATGGGGCAGGACAAGCTGCGCGGACTGGTGCCCAGCACCGAGCTCGACGGTGTATTGGGCCGTGCCGAGACCGCATTGCAGGAAGGACGCCTGGACGGCACCGACGGCTCCAGCGCCCGTGAATTGTTCGAAGCGGCGCGCGCCCTGCAGCCGGACAACGACCGCGCCCGCGACGGCCTGCGCAAGGTCGGCCAGGCCGAGATCGCCCGCGCCGATGCGGCGCTGCAGGCGCACAAGCTGGACGAGGCCGACCAGGCGCTGGCGACGGCGCGCGAACTGCTGGGCGGCGGCACCGACGTGGACCGCCTGAGCCAGGCGATTGCCAGCGCACGCAACGGTTCGGTCAAGACGGACAGCCTGGTCGACCAGGCGCAGCAGGCGCTCGAGGCGGGCAAGCTCGATGGCGATAACGGCGCGGCCGCGTTGTATCGGCGCGTGCTGGCCGCCGATCCCGGCAATGCCGTGGCGCTGCACGGGCTGGACAAGGTCGCCGATGCGCTTGCGGCGCAGGCGCACAAGGCACTCGATGCCGGCGATCATGCGACGGCGTCCACGCTGGTCGACCGCATTGCCGCGATGTTGCCCAACTACGGTGAATTGCCGGCGCTGCGCGCCGCGCTGGTGCAGGCCGACCAGCAGAACAACAGCCAGGTCACCGATGCGATCAAGCAAGGTCAGGACGCGCTGCGTGCGGGCCATATCACCGGCGAGGGCGACGACACCGCGCTCGCGCGTTTCAAGGCCGCGCTGGCGATCGATCCCAACAATGCCGACGCCAAGACCGGTCTCGGCCAGGTAGCGCAGGCGCTGATCGTGCAGGCCAACGCCGCGCTCGACAGCGGCGACACCGCGCATGCCAGCGGCCTGCTGGACCAGGCCGAGGCGCTCGCGCCGCATTCCGCGGACCTGGCTTCGGCACGCGCACGACTGACCGACGAGCAGAAGTCCGTCGCAGCCGCCCAGGCCGCCGCGGCCGGCAACAAGCACAAAGCCGCCGAGGAAACGCAGGCGAACGGCAACAGCGAGCGACGCAAATCCAGCGCCGCCGCGCAGCCGCCCGCGGGAGGCGCGGAAGACAGCGAAGCTCCCCTGGAGCATCCGCCGCTCACCCCGCAGCAAAGTGCGGAACTCTCCCGGACACTGTTGCGCGCGGACAACGCGGCGCGCCAGGGCAACCTCATGCTGCCGCCGGGCGAGAGCGCCTATGACCTTTACCGCCAGGCGCTCGCCGTCGACGGCAACAACGTCACCGCCCGCAACGGCCTGGAGAACCTTCCCAATATCGCGGTGAGCCAGTTCAACCAGGCCTTGTTGAATGGCAACCTGTCCGTTGCGAACAGTCGCCTGGCCGACCTGAGCGACCTGTCGCCGGGCAACACCAACCAGGGCGTGCTGCGCCAGCGCCTGGCCAGCGCCTGGATGGACCAGGCCGAGCAACAGCTGCAGAGTGGCGATCGCGCCGGTGCCGCCCAGTCGCTGGACAGCGCACGCAAACTCATGCCGGGCAATCCACGCCTGGCCACCTTGATGGCACGCCTGCAGTCCGGTTCCTGAGGAATCGCCCATGACGGTGATGGTGTTCGGGGCCAGCAGTCAGATCGGCCGCTTCCTGCTGCCGCGCCTGCGCGCGCGCGGCGAAACCGTAAAGGCGCTCAGCCGCTCGCAACGCGCCAGCGAACCGGGTCTCACCTGGGTGCATGGCAAGTTGCCCGACCGCGTGCCGGACGTGGGGCGTCCGCTGGTGATCATCAGCTTCGGTCCGTTGCTGCCGTTCGCGCAGTGGTTGTCCTCGCTGGTGCTCGCGCCGGGCACGCGCGTGATCGCGACCAGCTCGATGAGCGCCGAATCCAAGCAGGATTCCGACGTGCCGGCCGAGCGCGCGATCTCGCAGTCGCTGCGCGATGGCGAGATCGCCCTGGCGGCTGCCTGCGAAAAGCAGGGGGCGTTGTGGACGATCTTCCGTCCCACCCTGATCTATGGCGCAGGACTGGACAAGAGCCTCACCCCGATCGCGCGCCGCGCCATGCGGCTGCGCGTATTTCCGCTGCCGGCCGGCCGTGGGCTGCGCCAGCCCGTGCACGCCGATGACATCGCCGCGGCGGTCGTGGCGGCGCTGGATCATCCCGAGGCGGCCGGCCGCATCCTGCCTCTGGGCGGGGGCGAGCGGCTCACCGCTGGCGAGATGTTCGCGCGGGTGCGCCGCAGCCTGCCGATCGGCACCGTCCCCATCCCCGTGCCGGCGCCGCTGCTGCGCCTGGGCCGCCATGCCGTGCCCCGGCTGCGCGGCCCGCTGACGCGACTGGAAGCCAACCTCGTCGCCGACAACAGCGAGCTGCAGCGCCTGCTGGGCGTCTCACCACGCCCCTTCCAACCGGATGCCGCCTGCTGGGAGCCCCAACCGTAGGAGCGCACCCAGTGCGCGACCGACCTGGCTGGATTCCGCAGCGAAAAACCATTTACTGAGATACGGCCCGGCTCTGCGGTCGCGCACTGGGTGCGCTCCTACAATGGGTGGCCGGGCGCGACAAACCTGCCGGCGCCTCTCCCCAGCCCCATCCACGCCACAAACAGCCGCTGGCGTTCAGATACCCGCCGGGAAGCGGGTCCTATGATCCGATGGCCTCTTCCGTTCAGGATTCTCACTCTTTGGCCTTCTTGACCCGCCTCCGTTCGTTCGCCAGCGCTGTCTGGCCTTGGGTGCGCATTCCGTTCTGGATCTGCATGGGTCTGCTGTTCGGCTTCGTGCTGCCCTACACCCTGGTGCTCAACAAGCGGGTGCAGGACCGCTTCAACGATCTGGTCTTCGCCGTCCCCACGCGCATTTATGCGCGGCCGCTGCCGCTTGCCGCCGGCACGCCGATGAATCCGGCGACGCTGGAGCTGGAGCTGACGTTCGCCGGCTACGGCAACGATGGCCGCGGCCAGGTGGCGGGTACCTGGGCGAAGGAGGGCGGGACCTACAACATCGCCTCGCGCGGTTATGCGGGCCCCGACGGCGGTGAATTGCCCAAGCGCATCCGCGTCGTGCTGGGCAAGGGCCAGGTGGCCAGCGTGAAGGACGCCGGCAACGGCCGACCGCTCGACCTCACCCATCTCGACCCGGCGCGCATCGCCACCGTGTACGGCCCGCAGCAGGAAGAGCGCCGCATCGTGCGCCTCGCCGACGTGCCGCCGTTGCTGCTCAGCGGCCTGCAGGCGGTGGAAGACCGCGACTTCAAGCATCACATCGGCATCGACTTTTCGGCCATCCTGCGCGCCTCGTTCGCCAACCTGCGCGCGGGGCACACCGTGCAGGGCGGCTCCACGCTCACGCAGCAGCTGGTGCGCAACCTGTTCCTGGATCGCTCGCAGAACTTCACGCGCAAGTTCAACGAAGCGCTGATGTCGATCCTCATCGAAACGCACTACGACAAGAGCCGCATCCTCGAGGCCTACGTCAACGAAGTGTTCCTCGGCCAGCAGGGCAACCAGGCCGTGCACGGCTTTGCCGCCGCGTCGGAGTTTTACTTCGGCCGCCGCATGGAAGACCTCAAGCCGCAGGAGATGGCGCTCTTGATCGGCCTGGTGAAAGGGCCGAGCTTCTACGATCCGCGCCGCTATCCGGACCGTGCGCTGGTGCGCCGCAATCTCGTGCTCGACCAGTTCGTGGAGACCGGCCTGATTCCCGCCGACCAGGCCGCGGCCGTCAAGAGCACGCCGCTGGGCATCGTCACCAACGGCCAGCTGCCGCACAACCGCTTCCCGGCCTTCATGCAGCTGGTGCGTGCGCAGATCACCAGCGACTTCGACGACGACACGCTTTCCAACGGCAACCTGAGCATCTTCACCACGCTCGATCCGGCGGCGCAGCTGTATGCCGAGCAGGCGATCACCTCGACCGCGGGCAGCCTCGGCAAGCGTGGCGAAGCCGCACAGGCCGCGGCCGTGGTGACCGAGGCGAAGACCGGCGCGGTGCTCGCCATGGTCGGCAGCAAGTCGCCAGGCGAGCAGGGCTTCAACCGCGCGATGGATGCGCGCCGCCCGATCGGTTCGCTGATGAAGCCGCTGGTATACCTTGTCGCGCTGGCCAACCCCGAGCGCTGGAACCTCGGCAGCCCGGTGGAGGATTCGCCGATCAGCATGCGCCAGCCCGATGGCAGCTACTGGACGCCGAAGAACGACGAAGGCGACGTGCACGGCTCGGTGCCGATGATCGACGGACTGGTGCATTCCTGGAACCTGGCAACCATCAACCTCGGCATGAGCGTGGGCATCGCGCGCATCAAGGCGTTCCTGGAGTCGTTCGGGCTCACCGACGTCAATCCGAGCCCGTCGCTGCTGATCGGTGCCGAAGACATGTCGCCGCTGCAGGCCGCGCAGCTCTATCAATACATCGCCGCCGACGGCCACGCGTTGCCGCTCCTGGCGGTGCGCGGCGTGGTCGACAACAAGGGCCAGACGATCAAGCGCTATGAGGTGAAGACCGGCCCTGGCGAATACCAGCCGGCCGTGCGCCTGGTGACCTGGGCCATGCAGCAGGTGGCGCGCACGGGCACGGCGGCCTCCATCGGCAGCTCGGGTCTTGCCTACCTCAATGCCGCCGGCAAGACCGGCACCAGCAACGACATGCGCGACAGCTGGTTCGCCGGTTTCACCGGCGACCATCTCGCGCTGTTCTGGATGGGCCGTGACGACAACAAGCCCAGCGGCCTCTACGGCGCCACCGGCAGCCTGCGCGCCTGGCAGGAACTGTTCCGCAAGCTGCCTACGCGCCCGTTGTCGGCGGCGCCTGGCGACGGGCTGGAAATGGCCTGGATCAATACTTCCAACGGCCACCGTTCGGAAGAGGGATGCGACGGCGCGCGCCAATTGCCGGTGGTCGCCGGTACACTTGGGCAGGACGCCGAGGGTTGTTTCTGGCAGCACGTCGGCAACCTTTTCGGCAGCGCCGATACGTCCCCCGCGCCAGCCGCTCCCACCGAACCCGCACGAGATTGACCATGTCGAGCCGTCTTCTTCGCCATTGCGCCGTCCCAGCCACGCTGGCGGCCCTGCTGCTCGCCGCGTGCAGCCAGCCCAGCGTCCCCGCGCAGGCCACGCGTCCGACCATCTCGGATGAGCAGATGCTGGCGTCGATTCGTGCGGCGGGCGACAAGGAGAAGTCGGCCATCGACGTGAACCCGCTGCGCGACCCGGGCGTGGCCGCGCTGCAGGACGCCGCCGAAGGCGACACGCGCACGGGCAAGTACCAGGACGCGGCGAGCAAGCTCGACCAGGCGCTGAAGATCAGCCCCGATTCCCCGGACCTGCTGCAGGACCGCGCCGAGCTGGCGATCCGCCTGAAGGACTACGCCAACGCCGAGAAGCTCGCGCACCGCTCGTGGGAGCTCGGCCCGCGCCTGGGTCCGCTGTGCGCGCGCAACTGGCAGACCATCGTCGAAATGCGCCAGCACGCCGGCGACGAAGCCGGCGCGGCCAGCGCGACCAAATGGGTTGCCCAGTGCCACGTGGAAGGCCTGCAGCGCTACTGACCGGCACGCCCCTCCACTCACCTTGTAGGAGCGCACCCAGTGCGCGACCGCAGACTGTCGGCAAACGGGTAGTAGCCGGTTTTCGGCGGCGCGGGAACGGTGCAGCTCCACCGGCTCCGTAGGCTATCGCGCACAGGGTGCGCTCCTACAAGAGCCGCCACGGCCTAGCGCCGCCGCTCTTCCATCAACCCCACCAGATTCCCATCCGGATCACGCAGGAAGGCCAGCCACAGCGTGTGGTCGGAAAGTTCGGCGGTGGCCTGCGGTTCGCGTTCGCCCACCGCGCCGCGATCGAGCAGCGAGGCGAAGGCATGTTCGATGTCGGCGACCTTGAAATACAGGATGGAGTTGCCGCCCACCGAACCCGCGCCCTGCGGCGTCGACAGCATCAGGCGAACGCCGCCGCTGTCGAGAAAGGCGAGGTTGGGCGCCGGGCGAAACAGGAACGGCAGCTCCAGGATGTCGCGATAGAACGCCAGCGCCGCGTCGACGTCGCTGACTGTGATCGCAATCTGGCCGATGCCGGTGGTGGTCGTGGACATGGCACTGCTCCGTGGAAGGCCGCCTGGAGTCTAGGGCATTCGCAGCCCGGCGGAAGGTCGGCCATACTTGCCGGATGATCGATAACGAGGACGTTGCCGCGTTGCTGGGCACGGAAGGCCCTTTCGCCCGCGAGCTACCCAACTTCGCCCCTCGCGCCGCCCAGCAGGCGATGGCGCGGGCGGTACAGCACGCCATCGCCGAGCGTGAGACCTTGATCGCCGAGGCCGGCACCGGCACGGGCAAGACCTTCGCCTACCTGGTGCCCGCCCTGTTGTCGGGCGAGCGCGTGATCGTCTCCA
>NZ_BCPR01000080.1 GCF_016586165.1 Dyella sp. EPa41
GTCAATCTTGCGATAACCCCGTTCGAAGCATGTTCTGTAGCGAAGAGAACTTAAAGCCACTTCGCTGAGTCGTGAAGAACCTTATGGAGTGTCGCGCCTTTCCCCCTCTCCCCTCCGGGGCACGCGGGGAGCGGCCATGGATGGCCGCGGCTTTGAGGAGCGAGGAGAGGGCTGGGGTGAGGGGTCAATCTTGCGACTAACCCCGTTCGAAGCATGCTCTGACGAGCAGGCCCATCTCATTCCCGGCGAGCACTCCCGGCGTGGTCGAAGTCACAAAAAACCCGCCGGGCGGCGGGTTTTTTAAGTCGACGGGAACGAAACACGTCAGTCGTCATTGCTGCGGAACAAATGCCTCAACAGGAAAAACGCGCCAACCGTGCCGGCGACGATCGCCGTGGTCGCGACCGGGTGCCGTGATACGTGCCGGCGCAGGCGCCGGTACTGGTAGTTGGCCTCGTCAGCGAAGTCTTCCGCGGCATGGCCGATGCGGCGAGCGTACGCATTATGGTTGCGCCCGAAGCGGCGACGCGCGTCGCGCCCGCGCTCCATCAGGTCGTCCGCACGGTCGGCGGCTTCGCCCGCATAGTGTCGGATGCGCTCGCCCACCCGTTCGCGGACGCCATTGACGGTGTTTTCGATGTCGTAGGGTCGGCCCATGGCGTGCTCCTCGCAGAATGAAGGGCAACGTTGCCAGCGCTCGCGTGAGTGACGCGTAAATGACGAGGCGATTTATTCATCCCGACGTGGGCGGCACGCGTTCGCCGCGCCCCTGGGCCTCGAGCATGCGTGCCAGCGTGCGGCGGAAAGGCGGCGTGGCTTGCGCTGCGCGCAGCAGGGCGGTGCGGGCCACGCGCGCGGGCAGCCGATCGTCCGTATAGAGCTTCACGATGGCCTGCGTGGCGAAATACAGGGGCAGGGTCGCCACGCGGTGGGTGCGCTCGTAACGCTGGAGCACGCGGGGCGAGGCGAAGTCCTGGCCGGCGGCATGCGCGCGCCGGATCTGCCCGGCCAGCGTATCCACGCTGAGCAGGCCGAGATTGAAGCCGTGCGCGGTGACCGGGTGCATGCCCACCGCGGCGTCGCCGATCAGGGCCAGGCGCGGCGCGATGAAGCGGTGCGCATACGTGGCCACCAGCGGATAGGCGTGGCGGGTACTGGTCAGGTTCATGGCGCCGAAGCGGCCGTCGAATCGCCTGCGCATGTCCTGGTTGAACTGTGCGTCGTCGAGCGCCATCACGGATTTCATGGTGTGGCCCGGCAAGGTGAGCACCACCGACGCCTCGCCGTCGTGCAGCGGCAGCAGCGCCATGGTCTGGCCGTGGTCGAACCACTCCAGCGCCTCGCCGTCGTGGGGTTTCTCCAGAGCCATGCGACACACCAGCATGGTCTTGCCGAAGTCGTGCATGTCGACCGAGATGCCTGCATCGCGACGCAACGATGAGAAGCGGCTGTCGGCCGCGACCACCAGGCGGGCTGTGACGCTGGTGCCATCCGCCAGCTGCAGGTGCGGCAGGCCGTCGGGCAGCGACATGGCGCCGACGGCCGTATCGGTCACGAGGGTGATGCGCGGCTCGTGTTCCACGCAGGCATAGGCGGCCCGGCGGATACGGTCGTTGGGGACCAGGAAGCCCAGCTCCCCATCGCCTGTGCCGGTGGGCAGCACGCTGAGCCCTTGCAGGGACTGGCCGTTGAGCACGCGGGCGGTGCGCAGCGGGGAGATATCCGATGCACCGAGCCGGTCCCACAGGCCCAGCTTGCGCAGGATGCGCACGGAGCGTTGGGTGAGCGCGATTTCGCGCCCGTCAAAGGCGGGCTCACGCAGCGCGTCGAGCGGCTGGCGCTCGATCACCACGATGCTGAGCCCGGTATCGGCCAGCGCGCGTGCAAAGCACAGGCCGGCAGGTCCGGCGCCAACCACCACGATATCGACATTCATGCGGAGAAGACCATCCGTGCAGGTGCGGTGAGCCTGCACATGCTAGGAAGTCCCCTGGGACGAGCCATGACATCCGTCAAGCGGGAGAGCCATCGCGACGCAGTGTGCAACGCCATGGCATCGTGCACGAGGGCTCCCGCGTACGGCTTGACGACGCCGTCGAATGGTCGGCGAGCCACGATGGCCAAGGGCACACGACGAATGCCGGCATGACGATCCTTCGGCATCGTGGTCGTGAGCACGGCCGTCACGCCGCGCGTGTCACTCAGCCGGCGGAAGGTTCCGCATGCAAGCGCTGGCGTCGGCGCAGCGTGGGGAACATGGCCATCCACAGCGCCACCACCACGAGGGTGCCGATGCCGCCGATCACGGTGGCGTTCACCGCGCCTACCCATGCGGCGAGGATGCCCGACTCGAACTCGCCGAGCTGGTTGGATGTGTTGATGAAGATGGCGTTGACGGCGCTGACGCGCCCGCGCATGTCGTCGGGCGTGTCCAGCTGCACGAGCGCGCCGCGGATCACCATGCTCACCATGTCGAAGGCGCCCAGCGCGAACAACGCCACCAGCGACAACCACAACGCGGTGGAGACGGCGAAAACCAGCGTCGCCAGGCCAAAGCCGGCCACCGACGCGAACATGATCGGGCCCACGCGCCGCTCCATGTTGTGCCGCGCCAGCCACAGCGACATCAGCAGGGCGCCCACCGCGGGCGCGGCGCGCAGCAGGCCCAGGCCCCACGGCCCGGTATGCAGCACATCCTTGGCGAAGATCGGCAGCAGGGCGGTAGCGCCGCCCAGCAGCACGGCGAACAGGTCCAGTGAAATCACGCCGAGCACATCGGGCCGTGCGCGGATGAAATGCACGCCGGCGAACACTGTCTTCAGCGTGGCCGGTTCGCGCTTGGGCTGGGCCTGCTCGTAGCGCAGGTGTGCCATCAACAGCACCGCGACGAGATACAGCAGGGCACACACGGCGTAGACCACGCCGGGGCCCGCGACGTAGAGCAGGCCGCCGATCGCCGGGCCCATGATCATGGCGGCCTGGCCCGCCGACGCGCTGGCGGCCATGGCGCGCGGAAGCACGCTCGTCGGAACCAGCGCGGGCAGCATCGACTGCATCGCCGGAAACTCGAACGCCTTGGCCACGCCGATCACGAATACCAGCGCGAGTATCGCGACCTCGTGGGCGAAGTGCATGAAGCTGATGGCCGCGAGCACGGCGATCGCCAGCATGTCGACGATCTGCCCCAGCAGCACGATGCGGCGGCGCTCGAACTGGTCCGCGACGTGTCCCGCCGGCAGCGCCAGCAACACGGAAGGAATGAACTGCACGAGACCGATCAGGCCCAGGTCGAGCGCGCGGCCGGTGATGGCATAGACCTGCCAGCCCACCGCGACGGACAGCATCTGGAAGCCGAAGCCGGAACAGATGCGCGCGAACCAGAACTGAACAAAGGCGGGATGCGTACGCAGGGCGTCCGCTGCGGGCGGCGTGGTGGAAGGCGACATCGGAGTTCCTGGGGAATCCGACGCATTATCGATGGCTGCAGCGTACGGGCAAGGTTCAGCGCTTTCACGCCGATCTCCCCGGGCCTTGACCTGATCTTGGCGAGCCCACCCCTAGCGTGAAACACGCCGAAACAAGTCGCGAGGTGCCCCATGGGCCGGTTTGCCGAACGCGTCTATACCGATCCCGTCCATATCCGCCGGCTGGAGTCGCTGGTGCAGGAATTGCCGACCAATGGACACGTGGTCTTGTTGCTCAAGGACGGCAGCGCTTACGACGGCGTCGTATGCGAACGCCCCAATGTGCAGTTGTTCCGCGATGGCGAGGAGAACGAAGGCATCAATGGCGTGGTCCGGCTTGAGCGCCCCGACGTGCCCGACTGGAGCTGCTACGTGTGGTTGGGCGACATCCGTCGCGTGGAGCATCTGGACTCCACCATGGGCAGCGAGAGCTGACGATCCCGCTGCCCGATGGGTGTCACGCGCGCTGTGCCTGTCCATCCGGTGCATGGATGGTTCCGGCCGGCCCTTCATGGGGCTTCGCATCGAGTCCGAACAAGGGGCGTAGCCAGCGCGAACGGCGTATGGCGAATTCGTGCAGCAGTGCGCAGCCGGCCACCGTGCACGCAAGCACCAGCAGCGGTTCCAGCACACCGCCCAGGCGCAGCGGAATCAACCAGTACGCAGCCGCCAGCATGATGCTCTGGTGCAACACGTACCACGGGAACACCGCCTCGCGTGCATAGGGCAGCCAGCGGAACGGGCGGTTGAGATACCGATGCCCCCAGCCCAGCACGGCGGCAATGGCGGTCCAGGCGTAGAGATAGTTCAGCACGCGCAGCACCATGTGCACCGTCGCCATGGCGGCGGAGGCCAGCGGCGACACATCCATGTACCGGTCGAGGCAGAGGAAGCCGGCGAAGCACAGCAGCGCCGTGGCGAGCGAAGCGCGACGCAGCCGCGCCAGTTCATCCCACAGCGCGCCGCGCGTGCCCAGCACATAGCCATAGAAGAACACCGTGCCGTACTGCGCATGCGCATGCCAGTCGTTGAGCAGCGCATGGTTTTGCGGGAAGCGGTTGCCGAGCAGGGCCGAGTAGACCATCAGCGGAACGGCGGGCAGCAACAGCAGGGTCGCACCGCGCGCATGCCGGCAGGCGGCGACGGCGCGTTGTCCGAGCGGCGATTCCAGCCAGGGAACCAGCGCCAGCAGCACCAGTGTGTAGACCCACACGTAGGGCAGGTACCACAGGTGGTT
This sequence comes from Dyella sp. EPa41, assembly GCF_016586165.1. Classification (GTDB taxonomy): domain Bacteria; phylum Pseudomonadota; class Gammaproteobacteria; order Xanthomonadales; family Rhodanobacteraceae; genus Dyella. The sequence continues at coordinate 4,702 of NZ_BCPR01000080.1, forward strand.
CCAGGTGACGCCGAACTGCCAGCCGTCGAAGGCGCCCGCAGGCCATGGGCCACCCGTCCAGTAGCGCAGCAGGAACGCGCCGAAGCCCGGCGCGACCAGCCCGTTGTCCACGCCCTGCACGTACGGCTGGATCGGGACCACCACGGCCATGCCGAACAACAGCGGAACCAGCAGCCGCACGGTGCGCCTCCAGGCCACCACCGGCAGGGCACGGCGCCCGCGCAGGAAATGGACGGCGAGCCCGGAGATGAGGAACAGCAGGTCCATCCGCCAGCGGTTCATGAACAGCATCGGGTATTGCAGCCACCCGGCGAGATAGTGGCTCTTGAGGTGGAAGCCCCAGTCGTTCACGTAGAGCATGCCCAGGTGATAGAGGATCAGCAGGCCGAAGGCGAGCACGCGCAGGGCGTCGATGTCGTGGCGGCGGTTCATGGGGCGCTCCGATGAAGGGTTGCGCCATGCTGTCCGCCGACGATGCCGGTGTCCGCCGCCAAGTGATTGATTGCAGGGCTGTGGGGACGAATGGCCGGCAGGCAGGGACGAACATGCCGCGCCAACGCCGCGTCCACGTAGAATCCGGGCCATGACGACACGGACGAGTTTGGATTATCAGGGGTTCCAACGCTGGCGCCGGCCGTTCGAGGTCGGCTTCTGGGTTGTCATGCTCACCGGCAACACCGTCTTCAACGGACTGGTGTCCTGGTTCGATCATGTCTATCACCGCAGCGGCACCGCGAGCCTGGAACCCTGGATCTGGGAGGCGAGCAGCAGCCTGGTGATCCTGGCGCTGGTCCCTTTCGTGGTGTGGGCGACCCGGCGCTGGCCGCTGCGCTTCGATACCTGGCGGCAGAGCCTCAAGGCGCATGCGCTGCTGACCGTGCCGTTCTGCCTTGTCCATGTCGGCGCCATGGTCGGCCTGCGCATGCTCGCCTACCGGGCCATGGGCAGCCATTACCAGTTCGGCAACGTGCCGGTGGAGCTGTTCTATGAATACCTGAAGGACTTCCGCACCTACCTGATGTTCGTGTCGCTGATTTCCTTCTACGGTTTCTTCGTGCGCCGCCTGCAGGGCGAAGCCAGCCTGCTGGCCGAACCCGACGAAGGCCCGCCGGTGGAACCGGTGGATCGCCCAGAGCGTTTCCTGGTGCGCAAGCTCGGCAAGGAGTTCCTGGTGGCCGCGCGCGACATCGAATGGCTGCAGGCCTCGGGCAACTACGTGAACCTGCACGTGCGCGGGCGCGACTACCCCCTGCGCGCCACCATGGCGGGCATCGAGGAGAGGCTGGATCCCGCCCGTTTCCTGCGGGTGCACCGCAGCTACCTGATCAATCTCGACCACCTGGCGGAAATCGAGCCGCTGGAGACCGGCGACGCCCGCCTCGCCATGCGTGACGGCGCCAGCATTCCCTGCAGCCGCCGCTACCGCGCGCAACTGCGGGAGCGCTTTGGAGATGCGCCCGTCGGCGCATGACACGAACCCCTTGTAGGAGCGCACCCAGTGCGCGAACAGCCTGCAGCTGTCCCTCATGGTTGAGCCCGATGCACCGCGGTCGCGCACGGGGTGCGCTGCTACGGTGATGAAGCCACTAGTTGCGTTCGCCCGTCCCGCCGTTCCACTCTAAACGCCTTCCCTACACCGGATGCCTGCCCATGAACCTGCTTCGTCCCGGCCTAGTCGGCACCTCCCTCTGCATGGCGCTCGCCCTGGCCGCATGCTCCCCGTCGGGCGACCAGGCACCGGCATCGCAGCAGGCGCAGGCGCCGGCCGACGATTCCGCGCAGAAGCTCGACACCTATCGCCAGTTGGTGCGCATCCACAACGACGAAATGGCCGTGACGATGGGCAAGGAGATCGTCAGCCGCTATCCGAACAGCGACGCGGCCAAGGAAGTGCAGCAGAGCCTGCCCGAGATCGAGAAACGCTATAAGGAAAACAGCGAGAAGAGCCGCCTGGCTGGCCTGTGGCTCTACCAGGTGTCGCCGATGCAGGGCGGCACCCAGTCCACCGCCACCATCGCCAACAGCCAGTCGTCTCCGGATGACCGCGTGAACCTGATCCTGCGTCGCCACACCGACTGGGGCCAGAACGTCTTCCTCTACAACACCGGTGGCCGTCACGGTTTCGTGTGCAAGGGCGTGTGCTCGATCAAGGCCACCTTCGACGGCAAGCCGGGCAGCATCAGCGCCTTCGCACCCACCACCGGCGAGCCGGCCATGCTGTTCAAGGACGACAAGGGCTTCATCGCGCAGATGGAGAAGGCCAGGAAGATCACCATGGACGTGACCATGCAGGACGGCGAGAAGAAGGTCACCCTGGTATACGAAGTGGGCGGCTTCGACCCGGACAAATGGCAGCCGGTATCCAAGGCAGCAAAGAAGAAGTAATGCGTCCACGCGCACCGCGTTCGCGCGTTTTGAAATGCATCCCCTCAAGAGTACGCCGCCATGGCCGTCAAACCCTTCTTGATCCTCGGCGCCGCCTTGCTGCTGGGCGCCTGCGCGCGCGTGGGCCAGGAGTACACCGCGCGCCTCAACGCCCGCCAGCAGGCATACGCCGCCGCGGCGGGCACGCCCGTGCAGAGCTTCCACTACTTCACCCTGTGGTCGTGGGAACCGCTGAGCGACGACCAGTTGGCCGTCTACACGCGCGCCAACGAAGCCTGGCTGCTGGACCTGGACGGCAAATGCCACAACCTGCAGTTCACCAACCACATCGGCCTGACCTCAAGCGTCAGCGAAGTGTCCGCGCGCTTCGACCGGGTGATCACCGGCGGGGCGGACGCACCCTGCTTCATCAAGCAGATCCGACCCGTGGATGTAGCCAAACTCCACGAGCCGCAGCAAGGCAAGCCGCGCGAAGTGGAGGAGATGCAACGGCCGGCGAAGTGATGGTGGCAAAGGGGCGGCAGGTTGTGCGAGCGAGTCGCAAGATTGCCCCCCCACCCCAGCCCTCTCCCCCGGAGGGGGAGAGGGAGAAGTGATGGACCGAAGCGAACAACGAAGTGGCTTTAAGTCCTCTTCGCCACGACGCGTTGCGGTGTAGCCACGCCGTTCGAGGTAGTAATGAGCCTGTCCGGTTGGCCTCAGTCGGCCAACGCTTCTATCTCTCGTACTGCCATGAGCCTTGGCTCTGAAGGCCATTTTCTTTGGGTTACTTTTCTTTTGGGCCAGCAAAAGAAAGTGACTCGGCGGCCGGCAGGACGTCGAAACGCCCGCTGCGTAAGCGGCAACCTGGCGGAAGCGGGGCTACCGAAGGCATAGCCCGCTTTTCACAAGAGCAATAGACGTGTAGACAGGCGCGAAAGGATGTCGCGCACAGGGTGCGCTCCTACAAAAAAAGGGGGCGCCGACAGGGCTGCGCTCAATGCAGGAACAACTTCTCCGCGATTTTCGCCAGCGGCCTCTCCATCGCACTCTGCAACCGCGCCGGCAGATCCAGCGGCTTCAGCAACATCTTCACCGTCATCTCGGCCGGAATATTCCGCCGCAACAACGCCTGCGCCCGCCCGGTCACGCGGCGGAACTCCGCTTCGTTGTCCTTGTGCTGCGGATAACACTGGTTGAACACGTGGCGCAGCGCGACGTCGCCGTCCTCGCTCTTGATCTCGTTGACGCGACGGAGAATGGCGCGGAACACCTTGTAGCGGCCGAAGCCTTCGCGCTCCCGGTATAGGCGGTAGTGCTGGTAGAAGTGCTTGAAATGCCGCACTTCGTCGCTCTTGATGTGGTTGGTGAGTTGCTTGAGCACCGGCTCGTCGGTGATGTCGTTGAGCGCGCGGTACAGGCTGGCCGTGCCGGTTTCCACCACGCAGCGCGCGGCAAGTTCCAGCCCCCGGCTGCTTTCGAGCTGCTCGTTGGTGCACATCGCGCCGTACTCGTTCCAGAACGAGGCGAAGCCGCGATCCCAGTCGAATTCCGGCCAGACGGCCTTCACGTAGGCGGCCAGTGCGCGGCCGTGCTGCAGCTCCTCATGCTCCCAGTGCTGGCTCAGCCATGTCTGCAATTCCTCGTCCCCGGCGAAGTGCTCGACCAGGTTGTGCGTGTACAGATCCGACCCGCTTTCCACGAAGGAGGCGCTGCACAGCAGGAAGAACAGGTCCTCGTTCTGGCGTATCCGCTGGATTTCGATACGGCTGAAATCCAGGCTTTCGAGCGTCCAGGGCAACGAAATGGTGTAGCTCACGCGGGCATTCCTGTGCGGTTTGGGCGGTCGCCGCGGGGCGCGGTGCCGGCCGGCATGACGATTATGTGACAACAGCATACGACGGCAAGGCGGCGCGGGATTAACGCGCGCCGACCCGGAGGCGGCGACGCAAGCGCATGCGGGCTTTCAGCGTACGACGGTCACCGGCACCTGCGAGCGCTGCAGCACGTCGCCGGATACCGAGCCAAGGAGCCAGCGGGCAAGGGCGCCGCGTTCGGTATGCCCGATCACGATGTGGTCGATGCCATGGCGACGCACCTGCTCGAGCAGCACGTCGCCGGGGCTGCCGCGCACGACTTCGGCGTCGATGAGCGACGCGGAGTCGGGAACCAGTTCCTTCACTTCGGCAAGCAATCGCGAGCATTTGCTCGCGCCCGTGTCGGTCATCATCAGCGCGCAGGTATCGGCGCTGCCCTCGGTCATCTGCAGCACGGAGACGACGCGAACCCGGCCGCCGCTGGCGCGGGCCAGGTCGGTGGCGAAACGGACGGCCCGCTGCGACGAAGCGGAGCCGTCATAGCCCACCAGCGAATACTTGAGCATGCGTACCCCTTTGGCCTGGACTGGCGAACCCGTCAGTTGGATACCTCACGGCAGCGGCGCTCGACGTGGGTGTTCTTCGACTGCTGGTTCTCCTGGATCTTCTTGCCAGCGTACGCGCCGCCGGCCGCGCCCGCCACGGTCGCGATCGTCTTTCCCTTGCCGCCACCGACCTGGTTGCCCAGCAGGCCACCCGCTACGCCGCCGATCGCCATGCCGGCGATCTGGTGCTTGTCGCTCGGCTGGTTTTGCACGACCACGTCCTCGCACACGGTGTGGGTTTTCCTGGGCGTGGTCGAGGTGGACGACTGCGCCAGGACCGGCGCGCTGCCGGCCAGCGCCCATGCCGCGATGAAAAGAACGGAGATCCTGTTTTTCATGGCCGCGCCCTCGCTGTGTCCATGCTTTGCAGTGTGCTCGGCGGATTGTTAGTGGAGCATCAAGCGCGGTTTCCACGCCATATTCACGAAGGCAGCGGAGGATGAATGGCCTTCGGTTCGCATGCCGTTTCGTTCAGCCACACTGTCGACAATGGCAATCGGACTTAGCCAAGTTCCATGAGCCAAGGAGAACACGATGATGAAGCGTACGTTCGTAATGGCAGCTTTGGTGCTGGCTTGTGCCGGCGTGTCGACGGCACTTCCGGTCACGACCGCGCGGGCTGCCGAGGCCGAGGTCAAGTGCGACCTGAGCTTCACCCTTTCGGGTTGGTCGATCATCTACAAGCATGCGGAAGGCAGCGGTACGGTCGTGTGCAGCAACGGCCAGCGCGCCAACGTGAAGATCACGGTCAATGGCGGCGGCCTTACCGCCGGCAAGTACCGCATCGACAACGGCAAGGGTGACATCACCCATGTGCGCAGCATCGACGACGTGTTCGGCGACTATGCGCAGGCCAGCGCCGAGGCGGGCGTGGTCAAGAGCGGCGAGGCCCAGGTGCTGAGCAAGGGCACGACGTCGCTGGCGCTGCACGGCAGCGGCGAGGGCGTGAACCTCGGCGTTTCGGTCGGCGCCTTCAGCATCACGCGCCGCTGATGTCTTGAAGGGCAAGGGCAAGGGGCGCCGCGAGGCGCCCTTTGTTTTGCCGGCGTAACGCGTACACTGCACCGGTTTTTCACGATCCCGGAGTGTCGCCATGCGACGTCTTTCGCTGCTGTTGTTGCTGGTCCTGCTGCTGGGCCTCATGGTCCCCGTGCAGGCCGACGAGGCGTCCGCCCTGCCGCAGGCAGGCCAGCCGGCGCCGGCGTTCCGCCTGCAGGACCAGAACGGCAAGTGGCATACGCCTGCCGATCACCAGGGGCACTGGGTGGTGCTGTACTTCTATCCGAAGGACTTCACGCCCGGCTGCACCACCGAGGTCTGCACCTTCCGCGATGACATCGCGAAGCTGCGCAAGGCCGGTGCCGACGTGCTTGGGGTGAGCCTGGACGATGTGAAGTCGCATGCGGATTTCGCCGCCAAGTACCACGTGCCGTTCCCGCTGCTTTCCGACGCCGACGGCAGCACGGCGCGGGCCTACGGCGTGCTCGCGTCCAAGGTGGGCTTCAAGTACGCCCGCCGCACCACCTTCCTGATCGACCCGCAGGGCAAGGTGGCCAAGGTGTACCAGGATGTGGATCCGGAGAAGAACTCGGCCCAGGTGCTGGCTGATCTTGCTTCGTTGAAGGCCTCGTCCTGATGTTCCTCAAGATGCGGGGCGCCGGACGCGCGGAGGGCTTTGCGCTGTGGCGCATCGTGGCCTGGCTGATGCTGCTGCTCGCGGCCTATGGTTGCCTGCAGTACGCGGTGCATGGCGAACAGGTGTGGGGCGTGCTCAGGCAGCTGCCGCCTGGCAACGCCGGCGATGCATCCCAGCTCCGCAAGATCCTGGCCTGGGACGTGGGATATTTTGTCGTTGCGTTTGGCGTGGTGGTGGTCTGCGCGGGGGCGATTCTTCGCCAGGCGTGGTCGCGCCAGGCCCTGCAGGCGGTATCGGTCCTGCTGGCCCTGGGGTGGGGCGTGGCGGGCGGGCTGATGCTGCTCTCGCAGTGGCGCGAATTCAGCCAGGGCATTGCGATGACCAATGCGCAGGCGCCGTTGGATCCGGCGTCGCTGCAGGCGTTGGACCATGTGCGCCGCTCGTTCGTGATCGCCATGGCGGCCAAGGCGGTCGCTGTGCCGGTTCTGCTGTGGCTGGCCTGGTGGCTCGGCCGGCCCGCGGTGAAGGCGGGCTTTCGCGAGCTGCGCCGGCCGCGGCCGGCGCGGTGATTCAGCCGCGGTTGCCTTCTTACCGGTTATCGCTGCGGCAACACTCGCTGCCGTGGCATTCCATGTACCGCCGTCTGCTTTTCGCCTTCACCGTGTCCTTCGCCGGCTTGCCTGCCCATGCGCAGGACCTGGCCACGACCTGCCACGCCACCAGCAGCTACGACCTGACGGTGGCACCCGATCATCTGCTGTTCGATCGCCCGCAGCCAGCGCCACGCCAGGTCGAACTGCGCGACGGCCACCTGCGCACCGACGGCGCTGCCGTCGCCCTGCGACCGGATGAACAGGACCGGCTCGCGCTGTTCGAGCGCGAGTTGCGCGCCCTGGAGCCGCGGGTGAAGGGCGTGGCGGCGAAGGGCGTGGATCTGCTGGTGTCTGCCATGCATGGCGAAGGCGCGCGCCTGTCGTTGAGCCCCGATACGCGAGCGGAACTCGATCGCCGCGTGGCCGCGCGCGCCGCGGAACTCAAGCAGCGCCTGGCCGCCAGCAACAGCACGCACGACTGGCAGGGCAACCTGGCCGACACCTATGCGAACCAGGTGGCGGCTGACCTGATGCCGTTGATCGCCAACGACCTGGGACAGCAGGCGATGAATGCGGCGATGACAGGCGACCTGCAGGCGGCGGCCAATCTGCGTGACACCGCGGCTGACCTCACCACGCAACTGCGTCCGCGCCTCGAACAGCGCATGCAGGCGCTCTCACCGCAGATCCAGGCGCTTTGTCCCTCGATACAGCGGCTCGCGGAATTGCAGCAGGACATCCGCGGCAGCGGCGGACAGCCGCTCAACCTGTTGCAGGTCGGGCAGTAGAACGCCCGCTGAGCGCGACGCCACGCCTACCCGGGATTAACCTTCTGCTAAGCGCGGAAGGACGAGGATCGGCTCGTAATCGGCAGTTTTCCAGGAGGCGGCCTCGTGTCGCACGATCGAGTACCGCGCTACAACGCCCTGATCCGTCGCGGCATCGACGATCGGGATCTGTATCGCCGCGCGCTGGCGCAGGTGCGCGAGCCGGGCCTGCAGGCCCTGTTGGCGGAGAACCTGCACACGCTGGACCTGCTGATCCATGATCTGCAGGTGCAGGCCCATGCCAGCGGGCAGGCGCCGGCCCGGCACGGCACGCTCGCCGGGGCCATCCGCAGCACCTTGGCCGAATGGACCGCGGGCATGTCGTCCAACCGTGACTCGGCGTGGGTCCGCTCGCTGGCACGCAACGAGTGCGCGCTGCTGCACCGCTTCGAGCAGCAGATGGCGCATGCCTCGCGCGAATCCGCCCATGCGCTCGGCGTGCAGCTGTCGCGCCTGCACAGCATCCATCGCGACATGCATTGCCTGGCGGGCACCAACCACGCCTGACGACGACATCATTTCCAAACAGGGGCCACAGGCATGCCAACGCCGGAAGACGTGCTGGAGTTCTGGTTCGATCCCGCCGCCGAAGTGCATTGGTTCGATCGCGACGACGCGTTCGACGCGCATGTGCGTGAGCGCTTCGGTGCCGCGCTGGATGCGGCCGTACGCGGCGAACTGGACGGATGGGAGGCCACGCCGGAAGGCTGGCTAGCCCTGCTGATCGTGCTGGACCAGTTCAGCCGGAACATCTACCGCGACGATGCGCGGGCCTGGAGCCATGATGCGAAGGCACAGGCGCTGGCGCTGGCGGGCGTCGCGCGGGGCGACGACCAGCGGCTTGCACCCTTGCGGCGCCTGTTCGCCTATCTGCCGCTCGAACATGCCGAGGACCTCTCGCTGCAGCGCCATTGCGTGCAGCTGTTCGAGCGCCTGGTGGAGCCGCTTTCCGCAGGGCAGCGTGCACAGTTCGAGAACTTCCTTGATTATGCGCGACGCCACCACGATGTCATCGAGCGCTTCGGCCGGTTTCCCCACCGCAATGCCGTGCTGGGCAGGCCGAGTACCGACGCCGAGCAGGCCTACCTGGCTCGCCCGGGTTCCGGTTTCTGACAACCCACGTTTTCGACAAGGAGTTCGATATGCGTCGCAGTCTCTTGGCCACCCTGTTGTTGTCGTTGAGCCTGGCGGCGCATGCCGGCAGCACGTATCGCATCGGCAGTGAAGTGCTTACCGTCGGCGACAGTGCCGTACGGGCGATGCAATTGCTGGGCACGCCGGACTTCAAGGAGCCGGTGGAAAGCGAATACGGCGGCCACCAGGGCGAGCGTTGGCAGTACCAGCGCGATGGCGGCCGCATCGTCACCGTCACCGTCATCAACGGCAAGGTGTCCGACATCGAGGATCGCACGCGCTGAGCGGGCAGGCTGCCTACAGCCGCGCGCGGCGGGCGGTGCCTGCCGCCATGGCATGACCTGCCGTTAGTGTGATCCCGCCGCGCGAGGGCGCGGGTCACGGACAGGGAAGCGTCATGCGCGGATACATCGGTTGGATATGCCTGGCGGTGGCCTTCACCGCCCAGGCGGGCAGCGGCACGTTGCGGGTGGGCAGCCAGGTGCTGGTGGTGGGTGACAGCGCGACCCGCGCGGTCGAACTGCTGGGCAAGCCCTCGTACAAGTCGCACGGCAAGGGGGCGTCGGGTCGCCGCGCCGGCAGTGGCCGCAGGGCGCGCGGCAGTCGCAGCGCGGAGCCCGCGGGCGAGCAGTGGCAGTACCGCCAGGGCAACCGCGTCGTCACCATCGTGGTGGTGGATGGCCGGGTCAGCGCCATCCGCGATGGCGGGCGCTGATCGCATCACCCTTCCGCGTGATGGATCGCTACCCGTCGAGGGTTTCGGCTCGCTGCCGCTCATGCGATAACAGGTGCGATTCCAGGGAGGTCGCGCCATGCCAGAAGTGCCACATGCCGAAGGGGCGAACGCGCCCAGCCTGTTGCGTGCACGCCATGCGGGCGTGCATGGCAAGGTCACCAACATCGAGCTGTTCTTCGACCTGGTGTTCGTCTACGCGGTGACCCAGCTCTCGCACACCTTGCTGCACGACCTGACCCTGGCCGGCGCGCTGCGCGTGCTGCTGCTGTTCCTCGCCGTGTGGTGGGTGTGGATCTTCACCGGTTGGATCACCAACTGGCTGGACCCCGAGCGGCTCGCGGTGCGCCTGCTGCTGCTCGTGCTGATGTTCGCCGGCCTGCTGCTGTCCACGGCATTGCCACAGGCCTTCGACGGGCGCGGCGTGGTGTTCGCCTGTGCCTACGCCTTCATGCAGGTGGGGCGTTCGCTGTTCATGGTGTGGGCGCTGCGCCACGCGCCGTTCGCGGCCCGGCGCAACTTCCATCGCATCACCAGCTGGCTGGCGGTGTCCGGCGTGCTGTGGATCGTGGGCGGATTCTCCGCCGGCGAGACGCGCTTCGCCTGCTGGCTCGTGGCGCTTTCCATCGAATACCTGGGGCCCGCGCTGTACTTCTACGTACCAGGCCTTGGCCGCTCCAGCACGATGGAATGGGACGTGGAAGGCGGCCATCTCGCCGAGCGCTGCAGCCTGTTCGTGATCATCGCGCTGGGCGAATCGGTGGTGGTGACGGGAAGCAGCTTTGCCGACAGCGCCCGTGGCCCCGATGCGTGGCTCGCCTTCAGCATTGCCTTCGTGGGTTGCGTGGCGATGTGGTGGATCTATTTCGATCTGGCGGTGGAGCGGGGCAGCCGCTCCATCCGTGAGTCGGCCGATCCCGGTCGTACGGCGCGGCTGGGTTACACCTATCTGCATTTGTTGATCGTGGCCGGCATCGTGGTCAGCGCCGTCGGCGACGAATTGAGCCTCGGTCATCCGCATGCGCTGGCGACCGGTGCGCAGGCGGCCGTGCTGTTGGGCGGGCCGGCGCTCTACCTGCTGGGCAACGCGCTGTTCAAGCAGACCGTCAACAACACCAACCTGCCGTTCTCGCACCTGGTGGGCCTGGGCCTGTTGCTGCTGTTGTGCTGGCCGGCCACGATGTTGACGGTGCTGGCGCTGGCTGGCGCAACGACGCTGGTGCTGCTGGTCGTCGCTGCCTGGGAGACGCTGTCGCTGCGCGCCCTGCGCCGCGAGTTGTATGGCAGCGAGCACGGTTGAAGCGCTCCGCTACCCTGTAGGAGCGCACCCTGTGCGCGACAGCCTTTCGCGCCGGTCTGCATGGTTGTTTTTTGGGACTGGTGTTGCCTTCGGTAGCTCCGCTTCCGCCAGAGTGCCGCCTACGCGGCGGGCGTTTCGATCCCCTGCCGGCGCTCGAGTCACTTTCTTTTGCTGGCCCAAAAGAAAAGTAACCCAAAGAAAATGGCCTTGAGAGCCAAGGCTCATAGCAGTACGGGAGATAGGAGCATCGGACGACCGAGGCCAGCCGTGATGCGCTTGTTACTACCTCGAACGACGCGGCTACACCGCCACGCGCCGACGCGAAGAGGACTTAAAGCCACCTCGCTGAGCCGTGATGAAGCCCATGGGGTGCCACGCACTTCCCCCTCTCCCCTCCGGGGCACGCGGGGAGCGGCCATGGATGGCCGCGGCTTTGAGGAGCGAGGAGAGGGCTGGGGTGAGGGGTGGGTGCTCGCGAAGTTCCTTCCTACCTTTGTAGGAGCGCACCCAGTGCGCGACCGCCACGTTGCAACGCACCTTGCCCTTGCGTCGTCGCGACCACCGCGGATCGAGGCAACCATGCCAGCCCGCAGACGCGCACTGGGTGCGCTCCTACAGAGGAGCATGGTGCTCTTGCAGGTCCTGCAGCAGTTCATCGCCGTGCCATTCACGCGGCTCGCGCTCGGCCTGGTGGACCAGCTCCACCAGCCTTGCGTTGACAGGCGCGGTGAGGCCATGGGCATGCGCCAGCCGAACGATCTCGCCGTTGATTGCATCCACCTCCGTCGGGCGGTGGCGTTGCAGGTCTTCCCACATGGATGACCGCGCGATGGGATCGATCGTCAGCATGCGCGAAGCCACGCGCTGGAACCATGCATCTGGCAGGTCGAGGATGCGTGGCAGCCAATGCGCCGGCAGCGGCGTCAAGCGAGCGGATTGCACACGCGCCGCCTTGAACACGGCCAGGGCCTCGCGTTGGGCGAGCGCCAGGCAGCGACGCCAGTGGCGTTGCGACAGCTCGTCCCGCAAGGGCAGCGAGGACAGCGCGTTGATCGCGTTGTTGAGGTTGAGCAGCAGCTTCGCGGCCTGTACGGCCGGCATGTCCTCACGCACGGCGAGCGGCAGGCCGGCCGCGGCGAACAGCGGTACGAACGGCGCCAGCGAGGCATGCGACGCCACCATCAGTTCGCCGCCCGATCCCTGGTGGAAGCTGCCGGGCTGGCCCTGCAGCACATTGAACGGCACCATGCCCGCGAGCACCGGATGGCCAGGCAGGGCGGCGCGCAGGATCCCGGTGTTGTGCAGGCCATTCTGGAAGCTGATCACCGGAACGCCGGGCGCCAGCACGCCGGCAAGCTCGCGTGCGACGGTCTCGGTGGCGCCGGATTTCACCGTCACCAGCACGAGATGCGCCTTGGCGGCGGCGAACGGATCGGTCTGCACGTCCAGTGCGCGGCCGGCCACGTGTCCCTCATGGCCTTCAAGGTCGGTCCAGTCCAATCCGTGCAGGCGCCAGGCGTCGGTGACGCGGCGGCGTCCCACGAAGGTGATGCGCGCATGCTCATGCAGGCGCGCGCCCAGGTAACCGCCCACGCTGCCCGCGCCATAGACGGCGATGCGCGGCAAGGCATGCACACTCATGCGATGGCAGCGGCCGCGGCGCGACCGGCCACGCGGCCGGAGAACAGGCAGCCGCCAAGGAAGCTGCCTTCGAGCGCGCGGTAGCCATGCAAGCCGCCACCGCCGAACCCCGCCGCTTCGCCCGCGGCGTACAGGCCGGGCAGCGGTTGGCCGTCGTGTCCCAGTACGCGGCCCGAGAGATCGGTTTCCAGGCCACCCAGCGTCTTGCGCGTGAGGATGTTGAGCCGCACGGCGATCAGCGGGCCGTTGGCGGGATCGAGGATGCGGTGCGGCTTCGCCACGCGCACCAGCTTGTCGCCGCGATAACGGCGCGCGTTGTGGATGGCCATCACCTGCGCGTCCTTCGCGTAGGGATTGTCGAACTGCAGGTCGCGCGCCTCGATCTCGCGGCGCAGATGCGCGATGTCGAGCAACGTGTTGCCCGCCAGCGCGTTCATGCCGGCGACCAATTCCTCCAGCGTATCGCGCACGATGAAGTCCTTGCCGCGCTGCTTGAACGCCTCCACCGGCGCGGGCGCGCCCTTGCCCACGGCGCGCCTGGCCACCTGGCGCCAGCTCTTGCCGGTGAGGTCGGGATTCTGCTCGGAGCCCGACAGTGCGAACTCGCGGCGGATGATCTGCTGGTCGAGGATGAACCAGCTGTAGTCGTGGCCGGTGCGGCGCAGGTGATCGAGCGTGCCCAGCGTGTCGTAGCCGGGCCACAGCGGGCCGGGCAGGCGCTTGCCGGTGGCGTCGAACCACAATGACGACGGGCCCGGCAGGATGCGGATCGCATGCATCGGCCAGATGGGGTTCCAGTTCTCGATGCCTTCCACGTAGTGCCACATGCGATCGCGATTGATCAGCCTGGCGCCGGCATCCTCGGCGATGCCGAGCATGCGGCCGTCCACGTGCGCAGGCACGCCGCACAGCAGGTGTGCCGGTGGCGTGCCAAGCCGCTCCGGCCAGTTCCTGCGCACCAGTTCGTGATTGCCGCCGATGCCGCCGGAAGAGACGATCACGGCCTGGGCGCGCTTCTCGAACGCCTGCACCACCTCGCGCGAGCTGGGCTTGCCACGCTCGACCTCGTCGTGAGCCAGCAGGCTGCCGCGCACGCCGACCACCGCACCGCCGTCGACGATGAGTTCGTCGACGCGATGGCGGAAACCAAACTGCAAAGCGCCCCTGGCTTGCGCTTCGCGGGCGCGGCGCACGAACGGCTCGATCACGCCGGGGCCGGTACCCCAGGTCACGTGGAAACGCGGCACCGAATTGCCATGGCCGACCGCGCCGTGTCCGCCGCGTTCGGCCCAGCCGACCACGGGAAACCAGCGCATGCCCATCGCGTGCAGCCAGCGGCGCTTCTCGCCCGCGGCGAAGTCGACATAGGCTTCCGCCCAGCGGCGCGGCCAGTGGTCTTCCGGCCGGTCGAACGCGGCGGTGCCCATCCAGTCGGACAGCGCCAGCGCGTGCGAATCACGCACGCCCATGCGCCGTTGTTCCGGCGAATCGACGAAGAACAATCCACCGAACGACCAGAACGCCTGTCCCCCCAGGCTCGGTTCCGGCTCCTGTTCAAGCACCAGCACACGCTTGCCGGCATCGGCCAGTTCCGTGGCGGCGACCAGGCCCGCCAGGCCGGCGCCCACCACGATCACGTCCCACCCTTCGCGCATCCCACGACTCCCCTCATGGCGATCACCGGGTGAACTTAGCGTGCCTCTCCGTGGCCTGCCTAGGCGCACTGCGTCATAGCCATGACCGATGGCACGGCATGACACCTGGCCCATGCTGCGAAACGGTGGCGAAGCGCATCGTTCCAGGAAGTCCGCGGCATCCGCGGCACCGGGCGACACAGGGAGGCGACTGGCATGCGTACGACTTTGATGGCCTGCATGGTGGCGGCCGGCGTGGCCTTCGGCGGCACGGCCGAGGCAAGGAGCTACCAGGTCCACAACGGCAACTGCGGCTATTCCACCGATTACGACGTGAGCGTGCTGCCTGGCGGCATCGAGTTCAGCCGCACGGACGGCCATCCGCGCGACATCTTCATGCACGATGGCCATCTGCGCGTGGACGGCCGCGACGTGGCGGTATCGGGCGACGATGCCGCGCGGCTGCGCCAGTACGAACAGGATGTCCGTGCACTGATGCCGGAAGTGGCCGGCATCGCGCGCGAGGGCGTGAACATCGGTTTTGCCGCGATGCGCACGGTGCTGCTGACCTTTGCCGAGAACGACGGCGATCGCCGCGAGATGGTCGACAAGCTCGACCGCAGCCACCAGCAGGCGCTGGCCGACATCGACAACGGACTGGGCAAGGGCGTGTGGAAGCAGCACGCGCTGGACGAGGCCATCCAGAGCGGCATCGAGAGCTCGGTGGCCGATGTGGTCGGCAAGGTGACCGGTGCGGCCGTGACGGCGGCGCTCAGCGGCGACCAGAGCAAGGTCGCCGCGCTGGAGGCGCGCGCCAATTCACTGGACAAGACCATCGACAAGGAGATCGACAAGCGCGCCGACGAACTGGACCGGCGCGCCGACGCGCTGTGCCCCAGGCTCGGCGCGCTCGACCAGTTGCAGCAGCAGTTCAAGTTCCGGCTGCAGGACGGTTCGCGGCTGCAGCTGGTCACGCACGACAACAAGGACAACAAGAAGCTGGTAACAGCCGCCGATCATGCACGCGCCGACTGAGGCGACCTCCGTGCATGCATCCTGAAAGGTCGACGCTCCCCAGCACGACCCGCTTGTGCCGCGCTCTCACCCTGGCGCGGCTTTTTTGTGCGCGCGTGGCACGCGTGGCAACGGAACCTTGATCGGCGTGCTGCTAGGCTCGCGGGGTTTGTCCCTCGAGAGACCCGCTATCCATGCACGCATTACTGGCCCGTTTGCCGCTTTCCGAAGGCACCATCAACACGATCATCAATGTCGTCATTGCGCTGCTGATGCTGCTTGTCGGCATCTGGCTCGCGGCGCGCCTGGCCAACGTCGCGCAACGCGCCATGCATCGCGCCAACGTCGACCCCACGCTCACCGGCTTCCTGCGCAACCTCATGTATGGCGTGTTGATCGCGCTGCTCATCGTGATGGTGCTGCAGCAGGCCGGCGTGCCGTCCGCCCCGCTGGTGGCCGCGCTGGGCGCCGGTGGCCTCGCCATCGGCCTGGCCTTGCAGGGCTCGCTCAGCAATCTCGCCTGGGGCGTCTTGCTGATCGTGTTCCGCCCGTTCCGCGTGGGTGACTACATCCAGGCCGGTGGCGTGGAGGGCACGGTGCAGAGCCTGAGCCTGATGCACACGCAGCTGGTCCTGCCCGACAACCGCGAAGCGGTGGTGCCGAACACCAAGATCGGTTCGGACGCCATCATCAACTTCAATCGCCTGGGCACGCGCCGCTTCGAGGTGAAGCTGCGCATCGGCTACAAGGACGAGATCGGCAAGGCGATGGACGTGATCGGCGAACTGCTGGCCGCCGATCCGCGCATCCTGCGCGACCCCGCGCCCGGCGTATGGACCGAAAGCCTCACCGACAGCGGCGTGGGCCTGGTGGTGCGCGCGTACACCAGCAGCGGCGACGGCTGGGGCGCGCAGACGGACCTGCTGCGCGCGGTGAAGGATCGTTTCGAGGCCATCGGCATCAGCCTCGCGGCGCCGCAGCGCGACTTCATCCTGATGCAGGGGCGCTCGCCGGAGCAGACCACCTGACCAAGTGGAATGCCCGGCGATCCCTTGGTGGGGCGCGGTTTCCGGGTTGCCTGCGACAGTTCGTTGGAAACCTTCGACCAAAGTGCTGCATACGTATGCGAATGGTGTCTTGTAACGATCCAAAAGCGTCCGGAAGCGGGTCTCGTTCGCTATGATTGACGCCTTACGCGGCCGTCATCCCCGCACGGCACGCCATCGCCATCCGTAGGAGAAACCATGGCCGACCTCAAAGAAGCACGCGTTCCCGATATCGGCAGCGAGAATGTGCCGGTGATCGAAGTGCTGGTGAAACCGGGCGACAAGGTCGCCAAGGAACAGGGCCTGGTGACGCTGGAGTCGGACAAGGCAACGATGGAAGTGCCGGCCCCGTTCGCGGGCACGGTGAAGGAAGTGAAGCTCAAGGTGGGTGACGAGGTGTCCGAAGGCGCCCTCATCGCCATCATCGAGGCCGAAGGCGCGGCTGCCGCTCCGGCGCCGGCCCCGGCGCCTGCCGCCGCACCGGCCAAGGCCGAAGCGC
>NZ_BCPR01000081.1 GCF_016586165.1 Dyella sp. EPa41
AGGTCCGCGCCAAGCGTCATCGCCTCACGGCTTTGCAGCCGGGCCAAGGCCTGTCCGCGCTTGACGGCATCGCCCTCGCGCACCAGCACATCGAGCGCGATGC
This sequence comes from Dyella sp. EPa41, assembly GCF_016586165.1. Classification (GTDB taxonomy): domain Bacteria; phylum Pseudomonadota; class Gammaproteobacteria; order Xanthomonadales; family Rhodanobacteraceae; genus Dyella. The sequence goes on from NZ_BCPR01000081.1 coordinate 104, forward strand.
CGCCCAGCGGCGTGACCACGACCGACGACCCTTCCAGCGGAAGCTTGACCGTGGCGGGCAGCTGCTCCAGCGGAACGCGCTCGACGCGCGTGACGCGCGCCGTCGGTATGGCGACCACCGGCTCGGCCGCCGGTGCGGCCGTGGCCATCAGGGACGCCAGCCCCAGGCCGGCAAACCAACGACGCATGCAAATCTCCCGTAGCAAGGCTGCGGCGAGTATCGGAAGCGCCAGCTTTGAAGCCGCTTAAGAAGACGAAGGCATTGGCCGCGGCAGCACGTCGCAGCTCATTGCGGCGCGCCGCCTGATCACAACCATCAACGGAAGCGGTTGCGCTTGCCGGGGAGCATGCGCAGCAAGGTATCGTCGCGTTGCACGAAGTGATGGAACAGCGCGGCAGCCACGTGTGCGATGGCCAGCCACATCAGCACGTTGCCGGCGGTCTCGTGGATGCCCTCGATCGCGTGGGCCAGGTCGGGGTTGGGCGTGGCCAGTACGGGCAAGGGCAAGCCGAGCAGGGTCCATGGCTTGCCGGCCACAAACATCATCGACACGCCGAGCAGCGGCACCGCGAAGGCAAGCAGGTACAGCGCCAGGTGCACGAGCCTGGCGAGCAAGGCCTGCCAATGCGCCGGCTCGGGCGTGATCGGCGGGGCGGCTTCGCACAGGCGCACCAGCAGGCGGGGCACCATCAACAGCAGCACGGCGATGCCGAACTGCATGTGGCCCCACTTCACGGCCGTGCGCGCGGTCGAGCCCCGCGGAAACCAGCCCTTGATCTCGATCAGTACCAGGGCGAACACGATGAACCACGCGATCGCCCAATGAAGACGACGCATCCAGGGCGCGTAACGGACAGCAGACATGAAGACCTCTCTCGATGGCAACGGCGCCAGGCCATCGGGGCATGTACCCGACGCCCGGCCGCAGGCCAGCTTCGCGCGCGAAGCTTTGGTTCTGCTTAACCCCTGGGGTCAGATCAAATGGCTGCGACGATGCAGTCGCCTCGGCAAGCTACGCCACGATCGAATCGATATCCGGCAACGGCCCCAGCGTGACCCACAGCACACCGCCCCGCAGCTCGAAACGCAGTTCGGTGGAAAGTACGCCGGCCAGCGTGCCGGCCAGCGCCAGCCCGAGCCCGCCGTGACGCGTGGCCTCGCGGGCGGGCGATTTGCGCCAGAAACGCTGACCGAGGTGAGGCAGGTCTTCGCCGGTGAGTTCGGGCGCGGCATTGCCGATACGCAGCCGCCATTGCCCCTGCGACTTCGCCAGGGTCACCTCGATGCGGGCGTCGGTTGGCGCGTACTCGCGCGCGTTGAGCATGAGGTTGTCGACGATGCGTTCCAGCAGGGCCGGATCCGATTGCACCCAGGCCTCCGCCGGCAAGGCCGCGTCGACCCGGGCGTCCGTCCCCATGGCCCGGCGCAGCAAGGGCACCAGGTCCATCGGCTCCAGCTCCGGCTGGGCCAGGCCCGACTCGTAACTGGACACCGCCAGCAGGCTGTCGATGCAGCGCTGCATGCGGTCGATCGCGGCGCGGGCGTTGTCCAGCGATGACGTGCGGCCCGGATCGCGCTGCGCCACTTCCAGCGCCGCGCGCATTTCCGCCAGGGGCGTGCGCAGTTCATGGGCCACGTCGCGCGAAAAACGGCGCTCCCGCTCCATGCCCGCGTGCAGGCGATCGAAGGCACCGTTGAGCGCCTCCGCGAATGGGGTCAGTTCGCGCGGCAACTGCTTCTTCGAAAGGCGCGGGGTTTCATCCGGCGCACGCGCCGCCTGGCCAAACGCGAGCAAGGGACGCAGTCCGCGCCGCACGGTGATGATGGCGAGCAGCGCGGCCGACAGCGCCGTGGCCAGCACGCCCACCAGCAGCGCGACATGCACGCTGCGCTCGAAGCGGTCGACGTGCTCGCGCTCCTCGGCCACCACCAGCGTGGCCGGCTCGCTGGCGCCGGGAAACAGCAGTCGCAAAGCCACGGCGCGGCCGCGATGGTCGTCGGGCAAGGCCAGGTCATAGAAGCGTGGCTGGTTGGCTTTCACGCCCGACGGCAACTCGAGCCGTCCCGCCGCATTGCTGCCGGACACGACCAGGGTGCGGCCCTGGGCATCCCAGACCTGCAGGAATTCCGTATGGCCACCGCCGGCGTAAGCGGGATGCAGCGTCTGCAGGCGCGCCATCGCCACGTCGATGGGCGGCGTTTCCAGCAGCGCCGAGATGCCGCGTGCGCGTTGCAGCAGGTCATCGTCCAGGCGCTGGTAGATCTTGCGGTCGATGCTGAAATCGAGCGACACGAACATCAGCGCCATCAGCAGGCTCAGGCCCACGCAGAGCGTGAGCAGCAGGCGCCCGTGAATGGAGCGGAGCAACCAGTTACGCCACGACATAGCCGAATCCACGCCGCGTCTCGATCAGCTCGGGCAGGCCGGCGCGCGCGAGCTTGGCGCGCAGCGTGCTCACCAGCACCTCGATCACCTTGTCGGACGCTTCGCTGCGCGCGTCGTACAGGCGCTCGAACAACTCGCCGCGCGCCAGCACGGTGCCGCGCTGGCCCAACAAGGCCTCCAGCAGCGCGTATTCCTTGGGGGTCAAGGCCAGCACCTCGCCATCGACCCGCGCCAGGCGAGCCCTCGGGTCCACCTCCAGGGCGCCGAGGCGAAGCAACGGCAACTGCGCCTGCCCGCGCCGGGAAATGGCCAGCACGCGCGCCAGCAGTTCGTCGTAGGCGAAGGGCTTCACCAGGTAGTCGTCGGCGCCGAGATTGAGCGCCTGCACGCGGTCGGCCACCTGGTCGCGCGCGGACAGCACCAGCACGCCGGGGCTGCCCTCGGCCTGGCGGATGCGCTGCAGCACCGACCAGCCATCCACCTTGGGCAGCATCAGGTCGAGCACCACGACGTCATAGGCGTAGGCGGCCACGAAGGCGAGCGCCTGCGCGCCGTCGACGGCGAGGTCCACCGCGTGCCCGTCGCGGCCCAGCGCGATGCGCAGGTCCGGCCCCAGCGTGGGCGAGTCCTCGACGATCAGCAGCCGCATGGAAACAGTCGCCGGGGTGGCATGGCGCCGGGGGAGGCACTCGGTACGCAGGCGTCCGGCGGGACGCAACGTTGTAACACCTGTCGCGCAGTCATCGGGCGATCATAGGGCATGTCGGGAAATCGGCCTTCAGCCGCTATCATGCGGACGACGCTCGGGACGTTTTCTGCGGGGGATATCGGTGGGGCGCAGGCCATGGCGATACAAGCGAGATGCCGTCCTGGGCCGCGCGCCCGCAAGCGGCAAGCGCCTCGTGCATGCCTGCCGCTGCCGCCGGGGAGCGCTCCGCTGATCCGGTTCCTGCACTGCTGCTGCCTCCTCCTGCTGCTTGCCGGCCTGTCCTTCGGCGTGCGTGCGGCCGAGGATCCGTGGTCGCCGTTCGACATGCCGTGGTTCGACCGCGTGGGCGTCAGCGACGGCCTGCCCCACTCGTTGACGACGTCGCTCGCACAGGACCAGCGCGGACTGGTGTGGATCGGCACGCAGAGCGGCCTGGTGCGCTACGACGGCTATCGCATGCAGGTGTTCACGGCCACCGGTGGCCCCAAGGCGGATCTTCCGGACACCTACGTGCGCGCCCTGCTCGCCCTGCCGGACGGCGGCATGCTGATCGCCACGAACTCGGGCGGACTGAGCCGGTTCGATCCGCTGCGCAACGCGTTCCACGCCTACCCCGTCGGCAAGGGCGGCACGACGTCGCGCAAGATCTATGCGCTGGCCCGCGACGGCAACGACGGCGTGTGGATCGCGGGCGAGCACGGGTTGGACCACCTCGACCTGCGCACCAACCAGATCGCTGCCGTGCCGACCGCCGCGAATACGTCGCCGCGCAGCTTCAGCGTGCTGCAGGATCGCGACGGCAACCTCTGGCTCGGCAACAACAACGGCCTGTTCGTGAGGCGTCGCGGCACGCACGCGTTCGAGCGCGCGCCACGACCCGCGGGCAACGCCGCGGTGGAGGCCGTGCTCAACGATGGCATCTGGGCGCTGGAAGAAGACCACGCCGGACGCCTGTGGGTCGGCAGCACGCAGGCCGGCGCGGTCTATCGCGACGCCGACGAGCACTGGCATGCCGTCCAGGGCTTCAGCGGCATCCAGCAGAACCGCGAACGACGCGCCACGGTGCGCGACTTCGTCGAGGCGGGCCCGGACACGATCTGGCTGGCCACCGACGGCAGTGGCGTGCTCGCCTACACGCCCAGCGACGGCACGCTGCGGGCGATCACCCACGACACGGCGATGCCCTCCTCGTTGCCCGGCGATGCCGTGCGCGCGCTCATGCGCGATCGATCGGGAAACATCTGGGCGGCCACCGACCTTGGCGTCGCGCACAGCAACGCGGGCGCACGCAAGGCCTTCACCCTGCTGCCGTCGACCCACGACGAACGCGCGCTCGCCAGCTCCAACGTGCGCACCATCTTCGTCGATTCGCGGCGGCGCGTCTGGCTCGGCATGAACGCGGGCAACATCGACGTCATCGACCTCGATCACGGCGTCATCCGTCATCTCCACCTGGGCGGCGACCAGACACGACGCGACGTGCAGGCCTTCACCGAAGCCCCCGATGGCGCGATCTGGGTCGGCACGCAGGGGCTGGCGCGGATCGATCCGGCCACGCTGGCCGTGCAGAACTCGGTCGTGCCCGCCCTGGAAGCCTCGCCGGTGCTGCACCTGATGCCCGACGGCGACCGCCTGCTGGTCGCCACCTACGATGGCATCTACCGCTACGACCTGCGCACGCGCGCCCTGACCCATGTCGGCAACGATCCCAACGACCCGCGCAGCCTCGCCAGCGACACGGTGCGACTGATCGCGCGCGTCGGCAACCAGATCTGGTACGTCACGGGCCGCGGCATCAGCATCGCCGCGAACGGCTCGCAGGATCGCAATTTCGAGAACCTGCTGAACCGCCCGAACGATCCGTCCAGCCTGCCCAACAACTTGGCCAGTTCGATCACCACCGACCCGCAGGGCAACCGCTGGATCGGCACCTACGGCGGCCTGGCGATGCTGGAGCCGCACACGGCGGGCGAACCCTATCGGTTCAAGCGGTTCGACACGAGCGACGGCCTGACCAGCGACAACATCAACGCCGCGCTGTCCGACGACCTGGGCAACCTCTGGGTGAGCCTGCCGAACGGCATCTCGATGATCGACGGCAATACCCATGCCGTGCACAACCTCGGCGCGCGCGACGGCCTGCACGTCGCCAGCTATGTCTATGGCGCCGCGGCGCGCGCACCCGACGGCGAGCTGCTGTTCGGCGGACTCGGCGGACTCACCGTGCTGCGCCCCGCCTGGCAGCCGCCCGACGCCTCGGACGCGCCCCTGGCCGTCACCCAGGCGGCAATCAACGGCAACCCCGTGCCGTTCGGCCGGCTGCCGCGCCCCGGCGAATCGATGCACCTCGGCGCGCACAACCGCAGCCTGCGCGTGGACTTTGCCCTGCTCGATTTCCAGGCGCCGGCAGACACCAGCTACAGCTATCGCCTGGACGGCCTGGACGAGGATTGGGTCACCATCCCGCGCGGCAGCCAGCCCACGGCGATGTACACCAATCTCCCGCATGGCGACTACGTGCTGCGCCTGCGCGCGCAGACGCAGGGCATGCAGCCCCGCGTGATCGAAAGCTCGCTGGCCGTGACCGTCGAACCGCGCTGGTACGAAACCGTCGCGGCACTGGTGGGCTTTGGCGTGCTGCTGCTCGCGTTGCTTTACCTGGTGACGCAGCTGCGCACGCTGTACCTGCGCCGCCAGGCGCGGCAGTTGCAGCAGCAGGTGGACCTGCGCACGCAGGACCTGTTGATCGCCAACCAGCGGCTGGACGAGCTGGCCAGCACCGACTCCCTGACCGGTGCGTTGAACCGGCGGCGCTTCTTCGAACTGGCCGAGGAAGTGAGAAAGGCGTCGCGCGAGGGCGAGGCCTGCATCGCGTTGCTCGACCTCGATGGCTTCAAGGCCATCAACGACACACACGGCCATCTCGTGGGCGACGCCGTGATCCACCACGTGGCCCACGCGATGCGCATGCAGTGCCGCGGCGTCGACCTGGTCGGACGCTATGGCGGCGAAGAGCTGGTGATCTGCCTGCCCAACACCGGCCTGACGCAGGGCATGGTCATCGCCGAATGCATCCGCGGCAGCATCGCCGGCGCCCCATTCGAGCACGAGGGCGAGGCCATTGTCGTCACCATCAGCATAGGCGTGGCGGCCTACCGCGAGCGCGAATCGCTCTCGCAATGGCTGTCGCGTGCGGACAGTGCGCTCTACCAGGCGAAGCACGACGGGCGCAATCGCTCCAGGGCCGCGGAGTAAAGCTTTTGCGCGCTCAGCCTTCGCGCATCATGCGATGGCGGTAGATCGTGTAGCCCAGCCCCACCGCGCCGGTAAGCGCGGCGGGCACCAGCAACACGCGCTCCTGCAACACCGCGAAACCCAGCGCACCCGCCATGGCGCCGGCGATGAAGTGCCCCGCCACCAGCAGACAGACCTGGATGCGCAACCGGCCCACCTCCAGCCCGCGCAGGCGCTGGCCCACGTAGATGCCAAGGTCGGTGAAGATGCCCGACAGATGCGTGGTGCGGAACGTGGCGCCGCTGTAGGTGCTGACCATGGCGTTCTGCAGCCCGCAGGCCATTGAAGCCAGGTAGAGGCCCAGGTCGCTGGCGCCGTGGATCAACGGCGTCGCCACGAACAGCAATGCCGATTCGATCACCAGCACGACGCCGTAGCGCCTTCCCAGCTGCAGCGTGCGTTGCTGCACGATGAAGCCGCTCAGCACCGCGCCCAGCAGGAACGCGCCGATGGTGAAGCCCCAGTGCAGGATCTCGCCCGCATCCAGGTTCGCCATGGCGATGCCCAGCTCGGTGCTGGTGCCTGTCAGGTGGGTGATCGGCTGGTGCCGGAAGCACAGGTAGCCGACGGTATTGATGCTGCCGGCGATGAACGCCAGCAAGCCGCCGCCGATCCAGGCCCAACGAGGCAGCTGGCGCAGCACGGCGCGATCAGTTCTTGATCGGCTGGGTCTGGATGACCGGCAGGTCGCCGATCACGTCCGCGCCCGGCGGCGGCGTGAAGTTGAAGGTGGATGCGGGAACATCGACGTTGCGCTGCCAGCCGGAGAAGCGGATGTCCGTGGTCGCGCCGAGCTGGTCGCGAAACACCATGCGTGACAGGCCGTTCGCGTCGAAGCCGAGGTCGGCGTAGTCGAACTGCGGATCCTTCGCCTTCGAGGTGAGGCGCAGCCAGCTCAGGCCGTCATGCTCGCCCTGCTCCACCGCGTTGAAGTCCTTGTCCATCTGCTTCACGTCGGTGAGCACGGTCAGCGGGCTGTGCGATTCCTCGGCGCTCTGCACGCGCACCGTCACCTGCTCCAGGTCCGGGTCGTACAGCCACACGCGGCTGCCGTCGGCGACGATGGTCTGCTTCGACGGCGCCAGCGTCTCCCAGCGGAACTGCCGCGGCGCCTGCAGCGCGAGCGTGCCCGAACTGGGCTTGCCCGGGTGGCCGTTGGCGTCGGTCATGGTCTGGGAAAACCTGCCGGTCAGCGAATGCAGGCCGTTGGCGAAGGCATCGAGCCTGGTGCGGGCGGGGCCGGCGGCGTGGGCGAGGCTGCCGAGGGAGAGCGCGAAGGCGGCGGCAACGAGCAAAAGCGAGCGTTTCATGGGTGCCCTGAAAAGGAGGCTGATGGGCGAATTTTGACGTGTGCAAGCTTAATGGCAAATCGCCCGAATCTTTGGGGCCGTCGTTCCGGCGCAGGCCGGAGGACCTTTTCAACGGCAAAGCCGGTCATCCGGTTGCCGCGAGACAGGCTTGTCGCGAAAGGCGGCAACACGGTCTTTTGGCGAAAACCTGGCAACATCGCTACTGGATTCCGGCCTGCGCCGGAATGACGATCAAGAGCGATGGCGTCTTACCCTCGTCAATGCTTCGGCGGCGGAGGCGCCAGCACTTCGCGGTTGCCGTTGTGCTGCGGCGCGCTCACCACGCCATCCTGCTCCATCTGCTCGATCAGGCGGGCGGCGCGGTTGTAGCCGATGCGCAGGTGGCGCTGCACGCCGGAGATCGAGGCGCGGCGCGTCTCGGTGACGATGCGCACGGCCTTGTCGTACAGCTGCGCGTCGGCGTCGCCGCCTTCCTCGCCGTCCTGCGGCAGGCCGGAGTCGTTGATGAACTTGCCGTCCGCGGTGGCCTGCACTTCTTCCAGCACGCCTTCGATGTACTGCGGCGAGCCCTGCGCCTTCAGCCAGTTCACCACGTTGTGCACCTCGTGGTCGTCCACGAAGGCGCCGTGCACGCGGTCCGGCGTGGCCGTGCCCGGCGGCAGGTAGAGCATGTCGCCATGGCCCAGCAGCGTCTCGGCGCCACTCTGGTCAAGAATCGTGCGCGAGTCGATCTTGCTCGACACCTGGAACGCGATGCGGGTGGGGATGTTGGCCTTGATCAGGCCGGTGATCACATCCACCGACGGGCGCTGCGTGGCCAGGATCAGGTGCACGCCGGCCGCGCGCGCCTTCTGCGCGAGGCGGGCGATCAGCTCTTCGACCTTCTTGCCGACGATCATCATCATGTCGGCGAACTCGTCGATGATGATCACGATGTGATACAGCGGTTCCAGCGGCTCGGCCGCCAGGTTCGGCATCTCGGGGTTCGGGCGGAACAGCGGGTCCAGCAGCGGCTGGCCGGCGTTCTCGGCCTCCTTCACCTTCTTGTTGAAGCCGGCCAGGTTGCGCACGCCCACGGCGGCCATCAGCTTGTAGCGGCGTTCCATTTCGGCCACGCACCAGCGCAGCGCGTTGGCCGCTTCCTTCATGTCCGTCACGACCGGCGCGAGCAGGTGCGGGATGCCTTCGTAGACCGAAAGCTCCAGCATCTTCGGGTCGATCATGATCATGCGCACGTCTTTCGGGCTGCTCTTGTAGAGCAGGCTCAGCACCATGGCGTTGACCGCCACGGACTTGCCCGAACCGGTGGTGCCGGCCACCAGCAGATGCGGCATCTTCGCCAGGTCGGCCACCGACGGGCGACCGGCGATGTCCTTGCCCAGCGCGAGCGCCAGCGGCGACTTCATCTGGTCGTACTTCTCCGAACGCAGGATCTCGGAGAGATAGACGATCTGCTTCTTGGCGTTGGGAATCTCCAGGCCGATCACGTTCTTGCCGGGGATCACGTCGACCACGCGCACGCTGACCACGGAGAGGCCGCGCGCGATGTCCTTGTCGAGGCTGGACACCTGCGAACCGCGCACGCCGGCGGCGGGCTCCAGCTCGAAGCGCGTGATGACCGGGCCGGGATAGACGCCGACCACCTTGGCCTCGATACGGAAATCCTTGAGCTTGAGCTCGACCTGGCGCGACAGCACCTCGAGCGTTTCCTCGGAGTAACCCGGACCCTGCGGCGGCGCCTCGTCCAGCAGCGACAGCGGCGGCAGTTCGCCCGGCACCGAGGCGCCGGTGAACAAGGGAATCTGCGTCTCCAGCCTGGCGCGCTCGCTCTTCACCACCGGCGGCGGCGGCGTCTCGATGCGCACGGGCTCGCGCCTGGCCTGCTTCACGGCCTCGGTCTTCTTGACCACTTCGCGCTCGGCGCGCGCCTGGCGCGCGGCCAGTACTTCCGGCGCTTCGCGCAGCTTGCCGCCGAACCAGCCGGCGAGCTTGAGCACGCCCTGCCCGGTCAGGTCCATCACCTTGAACCACGAGAGTCCCGTGGCCAGCGTCACCGCCACCAGGAACAGCGCGAGCAGCAGCAGCGGCGCGCCCTTGTCGCCCAGCGCGCTCAGCAGGCCGCGGCCCACCCACATGCCGATGATGCCGCCCACGCCCTGGGGCAACACCGGCTCGTCGTTGAAATTGAGATAGAGCAGCGCCGGCAAGGTGATGAAGAAGAACACCGAACCGATCAGGCGCAGCGAGGGCTCCCACGGCTGCACTGTGCGCTCGCCGCGATGGCGCAGCACCTGCACGCCCATGAGCAGCAGCAGCAGCGGGAAACAGTAGGAAACCAGGCCGAAGATGTAGCGGAGCACGTTGGCGATATTGGCGCCGATGGAGCCGCCGAAGTTGCGGGCGTGCTCGACGGTGCCGACGTGGCCCCAACTCGGATCCTGGTCGTTGTAGCTGAACAGGCAGACCAGCAGGTACAGCGCCAGCGGCAGCAACAGCAGCGCACCGGCCTCGCGCAGGCGGCGCTTCAGCTCGTCGCTGAGCCCCTCGCGCTGCTTCTTTTCCTTTTTGACGTTCGCGCTACGCGCCACCGTGGTCCTTTTCCCAATGGTCTGTCATGAGACCGGCCGCCATTGGAGGCGGCCGGCCTGTGTTGCATCCGCCGAAGCGGCAGGCAAGACCTTAGATCATGCCCTTGAGCGCCGGATGAACCAGCTCGCCGTTTTCGATGTTGATGCCCCCGCGCAGCGGTTCGAACTGGCGCCATTCGTTGCCGGCGGCCAGACGCTGCACGTACGGCAGGATAGCGGCAGAAATCGCCACCGACGAGGTCTGCGGGACGGCACCCGGCATATTCGTGACGCAGAAGTGGGTCACGCCGTGCACGTCGTAGGTCGGCTCCTTCCAGGTGGTCGGACGCGAGGTCTCGAAGCAGCCGCCCTGGTCGATGGAGATGTCCACCAGCACGCTGCCCTTTTCCATGGTCTTGACCATGGCTTCGGTGACCACGCGCGGCGCCTTGGCGCTCGGGATCAGCACGGCGCCGACCACGAGGTCGGCCGTGGCGACTTCCTCGGCCACCGAGGACTCGTAGGCATACAGCGCGGTGACGTTCGGGCCCATCGCCATCATCTCGGCGAGGCGGTCATGGCGCTTGTCGAACACCACCACGTTGGCGCCGGCAGCGGCGGCCAGCGCGGCGGCGTTGCCACCGGCGGCGCCGGCGCCCAGCACCACGACCTTGCCGCGCGGCGTGGAGGCCATGCCGCCCAGCAGCTTGCCCTTGCCGCCCTGCGGACGATGCAGCAGCGTGGTGCCGATCTGGGTGGCGATGCGGCCGGCGATCACCGACATCGGCAGCAGCAGCGGCAGGCCGCCGTTCTCTTCCACCGATTCGAACGCCACGCCGGTCAGGCCGATCTCGAGCAGGCGCTTGGTCAGCTCCGGCTCGGCCGCCAGGTGCAGGTAGCAGAACAGCAGGTGGTGCTTCTTGAGCAGGGCGAGGTCGCCGGCCACCGGCTCCTTCACCTTCACGATCAGCTCGCCAGCCTCGTACAGGGCGGCGGCGTCCGGCACGATCTTCACGCCGACCTTGGCGTAGGCCTCGTCCGAGAAGCCGCTCTTGTCGCCGGCGCCGGACTGGATGAAGACTTCATGGCCACGGCGCACCAGGTCGGCGGCGGCGGCGGGAATAAGGGCGACACGACCCTCGAGGGTCTTGGTTTCGGACGGAATACCGATACGCATGGGGAGTGGATCCTGTGGGAAAGCTTCTGAGTGGCAACGACGCCTCGCCGGAACCGGCGCGGCAAACCTGCGCGGCAGCCTTGAATCGGCCCTGCGTCTTCCCCATCCTTGCGGGTTCGGACGCCTCGTTCCCGCACCTGACATACGGCCTGAAGAAACCGTTGCAGGGGATGGAACGAAAGACTGTTCAAGTCGCCAGCAAACCCGAAGGATTATAACCATGACGGGCAGGTCGTTTTCACATTCCCGCTACGCTGCGAAAGCAGACCACCTTTGCGCACTTGCAGCAAAGTCAAGGGGATAGGCCTCGCCTCGATGAAAACCAGCTTCGGCGCCTCCCTGTCGGGGCGCGCCGAAACACCATTCGCTGGAGCATGGTCGCCGCCGCGACCGGCAGCGGATTCCACCCATCCACGAACACCACCGCCGTTGGCGGATAGAAGGAACGCATGAACACAGCCACCAAGCACAGCCGCCTGCTGATCCTGGGCAGCGGTCCCGCCGGTTACACCGCCGCCGTCTATGCAGCGCGCGCCAACCTCAAGCCGACCATGATCACCGGCCTGCAGCAGGGTGGCCAGCTGATGACGACGACCGAGGTGGACAACTGGCCGGGTGATGTCGAGGGGCTGCAGGGACCGGCGCTGATGCAGCGCATGGCGGAGCATGCCGAGCGCTTCAAGACGGAAATGGTGTTCGACCACATCCACACGGTCGACCTCAAGCAGCGCCCGTTCCGCCTGAAGGGCGACTCCGGCGAATACACCTGCGACGCCCTGATCGTCGCCACCGGCGCCACCGCCAAGTACCTGGGCATTGCCAGCGAGGAACACTTCAAGGGCCGCGGCGTGTCCGCCTGCGCCACCTGCGACGGCTTCTTCTTCCGCGAGCAGGAAGTGGCGGTGATCGGCGGCGGCAATACCGCGGTCGAGGAGGCGCTGTACCTGTCCAACATCGCCAGCAAGGTCTATCTCGTGCACCGCCGCGACAAGCTGCGCGCCGAGAAGATCATGCAGGACAAGCTGTTCGAGAAGGCCGCGGCCGGCAAGATCGAGCTGGTGTGGAACCACACCGTCGACGAGGTGCTGGGCGACAACTCCGGCGTCACCGGCGTGCGCGTGAAGGACGTCAATTCCGATGCGACGCGCGATATTCCGGTGACCGGTTTCTTCGTGGCGATCGGCCACACGCCGAACACCGGCATCTTCGACGGCCAGCTCGACATGCACGACGGCTACATCAAGATCCGCAGCGGCCTCGCCGGCATGGCCACCATGACCTCGGTGCCGGGCGTGTTCGCCGCCGGCGACGTGGCCGACCACGTGTACCGCCAGGCCGTGACGTCGGCCGGCTTCGGCTGCATGGCCGCGCTGGACGCCGAGCGCTGGCTGGATCAGCAGGGTCCGGCGAGCTGAACGTCCGTCCGGCGCATTCGCCTGGAATCGACCGATGATCGCGCCGGCCTTTGACCGTCATTCCGGCGCAGGCCGGAATCCAGTGGTGACAACGCTCGTTTTTCGCGGGAAAGCAAAGCCCGCCGTCTTGCGCGAGGACCGTACGCCGCGGCTACTGGATTCCGGCCTGCGCCGGAATGACGGCATGGCGATGCGCCAGGTTTGAAGCACGTGATCGAAGCCCGCTTCCACGACAGCATCGACAGCATCCCCGCCGCCGCGTGGGATGCGCTGCGTCCTGACGACAACCCCTTCGTCTCGCACGCCTTCCTTTCCCTGCTCGAACGCAGCGGGTGCATCCGCGACGACTGGGGATGGCGCGCCCATCACCTGGGCCTCCACGAAAACGGCATGCTGATCGCCGCGGCGCCGCTCTATCTCAAGGGCAATTCGCACGGCGAGTTCGTGTTCGACTGGAGCTGGGCCAGCGCGTGGGAGCGTGCCGGCGGCGATTACTATCCCAAGCTGCTCAACGCCGTGCCCTACTCGCCCGTGCCAGGCCCCCGCCTGCTGGCGGGAAACGACGCCCATACGCAGGCACGGCAGGCCCTGCTCGCCCGCGCCATGAAGGGGCTCGCCGGGCAACTGGGCCTTTCATCCGTACACGCGAACTTCCTTCATGACGATGAGCTGGCCGCTTTCGATGGCGAATGGCTTGCCCGCTCGGATGTGCAGTTCCACTGGCGCAACCATGGGCACTCCGACTTTGGCGACTTCCTTGCCGCGCTCAACCACAAGAAGCGGAAGAACATCCGCCAGGAACGCGCCCATGTCGCGCGCAGCGGGCTCGCGATCGAGATGCGGGCCGGCAGCACGCTGACGACCGGCGAGTGGCGGCGCATCCACGCGCTGTATGAAGCCACCTTCGACGCGAAGGGCAATCATGCCGCGCTTACCCGCGCGTTCTTCGCGGCGCTTGGCGAAACGCTGGGCGATGCCGTGCAGGTGGCAGTGGCGCGCATGGGAGGCGAGATCGTGGCGATGGCGCTTTTCCTGCAAAGCCGCGACACGTTGTACGGGCGCTACTGGGGCGCCACGGTGGATGTGCCCGGCCTGCATTTCGAGCTGTGCTACTACCAGGGCATCGAGCACGCCATACGGCATGGGCTGCAGCGCTTCGAGCCGGGCGCGCAGGGCGAGCACAAGCTCGCGCGCGGCTTTCTGCCGGTACGCACGCATTCGCGCCACTACCTGCTGAACGAGCGTTTCCGCGATGCCGTGCGCCAGGCGTTGACGCACGAGGCCGAGGCCATCGACGACTACGCACGGGAGCTGCAACAGCACAGCCCCTATGCGCATGCGCCGCAGCCGGGGATGCCCTAGCCGATGGAGATGCCCGCGACCTTGCCGGCGGCATCCAGCTCCACGCCGAAGGGAAGACTGTTGCCGGGGCCGAACTCGATCCGGTAGTCGTTCCACACCCGGTTCTTTTCCTTGTCCTGGCGCTGCCCCTTGTAGATGAACGATGACGGCTCGCCATACGGCGACAGCTGCCTGGCCATGCGCTCGGAAAGACCGGCGCCCATCTTCACCTTGAGCCGTTCGTCGAACATGGAGAGGTCGTCGCCCTTGCCCTGCAGCCGGGTGAAGGCCTTGCGCGCCGCGTTCGTCGTGGCGGCGTTTTCCCCGGCAACGGGTTTGCGCGCGATCGCGGCGATGTCCGGGTACAAGGCCTCGAACGTGGCGGTCACCAGCATCTGCCCCGGCTCCGGATTGTCACCCGCATTGGTGAACGCGATGATCTGGATGCCCTGCTTCGGGAAATACTGGTTCGAGGTGGTGAAGCCGAACGAGCCACCGGTATGACCGATGCGCGGCTGTTCGTCGAGCGTATCGACGAACAGGCCCAGGCCGTAGTCGGTGCTGCCCGCCGCCGGCGTTGTCATCAACGCGTAGTCCGCGGGGCGAACGATCTTTCCGCCCTGCAGCGCCACGTTCCAGCGCTCCAGGTCAGCCACGGTCGATACCAGGTTGCCGGCGGCCCAGCCGACGGTCGAATGGATGGTCGGTGCGGCTTCGAGCTCTCCGTCCGTGTGCCGATAGCCCTTCGCCATGCCCGGCACGCGCGCCTCGTCGGCGACGGTCGTCGTGTGTTCCATGCCGGCGGCCGCCAGCAGATGGGTCTTTACGTAGTGCCCGTACGTCTCATGCGACACCACTTCGATCACCCGGCCCAAGAGGACATAGCCGCTGTTGGAATAGGACCAGCGGCTGCCGGGTGGAAAATCCAGCGGCCGATCCTTGATGCGCGCCATGATCTGTTCGAACGTCGCCGGCTTGACGGCCCACGCTTCCACATCGGGCCCATCCAGGTATTCCGGCATGCCGCTGGTGTGGGACAGCAGTTGCTTCAGCGTGACTTCTTTGGCGTGCGGCGCATCCGGAAGATACGTCGCCAGCGTGGCGTTGACATCGAGCTTGCCGGCCTCCTGCAACTGCACGATCGCGGCAGCCGTGAACTGCTTGGTGATGGAGCCTATTTCGTAGGGTGTCGTCGCAGTTGCAGGCGTCTTGCGCTCGCGATCGCCCAGGCCGTAGGCATGGACATAAACGGCCGCGCCGTTCCGGTATACGGCAAGGGTGGCCCCCGGCGTACCCGTGCGCTGGAGTACCTGCCGTGCATCGGCATCGATGCGGCTGGCCAGCGCAGGGTCGATCGCAGGCCCGGACGCCATGGCCACCGGCGCGAGCCATGCCATCCAGCACAAGTGAACGGAACGCATGCCATCTCCATGGGGCGCAAAGATGGGGCATGCTAACCACATCCCCGTGCCGGTAGCATGTACCACCGCTCCCGGCCTGCCTTACCGATTATCCAGGCGCCATGATTCGACTGCCCCTGCTCGATACGGCCAAGCCGGAGCATTTTCCCGATCCGCGCAAGGCGCTGGACGAGCCCAATGGCCTGCTCGCCTTCGGCGGCGACCTCACGCCGCGCCGCCTGCTGGCGGCCTACGCGCAAGGCATCTTTCCGTGGTTCAACGAAGACGAGCCGCTGCTGTGGTGGTCGCCGGATCCGCGCTGTGTTTTCCATACCGCGGCCCTGAAGCCCAACCGCAGCCTGCGCCGGCGCCTCGCGCAGGTGTCGTGGCGCATGACCGTGGACCACGCCTTCGGCGAGGTCGTGAAGGCCTGTGCCGCTCCGCGCCCGGGACAGAGCGGCACCTGGATCGTGCCGGCCATGGTTGATGCCTATACCCGCCTTCACATGCTCGGGCATGCGCATAGCGTGGAGGTGTGGGAGCAGGATCGACTGGTTGGCGGCATCTACGGCATCGCGGTCGGGCGCCTTTTTTGCGGCGAATCGATGTTCAGCCGCGAGAGCGGCGGCTCGCGCGTTGCGCTGACGGCGCTGGCCCAGTTGCTGCGCGGCTGGGATTTCCCGTGGATCGACGCCCAGGTCACCAATGCCCACCTGCTGCAGCTGGGCGCGGTGGAATACCCGCGCCCGCAGTTCCTGCGCACCGTCAGCCAGCTGGCCCACCTGCCCGGGCAACCGGGCTCGTGGAAGGAATTCACGCCGCTGGCCCAGATCGCTCCGTCAGGCAGCCGCTGACGCCCGGCGCGCCTGCGCGGCCCGATAGGAGCCAAGGATGTCGCCGCGCTCCGGCACCGTGCCCGTCGCCAGTGCATGCAACCACTCTTCCGTGCCCAGTACGGCGGCAAAGCGCGAGTGTTCGACCACGCTGAACACGCGGTGGATTTCCTCGGCGCTCGCATGGCCGGCGCGGTTGGCATACGAAACCGCCCCCGACGCGTCGTGCACGAACTCCACCGCCAGGCCGCGATCGAACGCATGCTTGATGGTGGTGTCGTTGCAGTTGTGGGTCATGTAGCCCACTACGGTCACGGTGTCGATACCGCGCGCTTCCAGCCAGGCACCCAGGCCCGTATCGCTGAACGCGCTGGGCAGCGGCTTGTTGAACAGCGCGTCGCGATGGCGCCTGGCGACTTCGTCGTGCAACTGCCAGCCGTGGCTGCCGACGGCGAAAGCCGGCGCGCCGGCAGGTGAATCCTGCTGGATCACGACCACCGGCACGCCGGTGGCGGTGGCCGCGTCCATGATCTTCGCGATGTTGGCGAGCGAGCCCGATGACGGCGGGTATTCGATCTGCAGGTTACCGATGAAGTACTCGTTCTGCACGTCGACAACGATCAGCGCGCGGCGGGGGGAAACAGCCATGGCACGGCTCCTTGCGTGTGTTTGGATGGGCGGCATGGTGCGCCGCCGGGCACTTGCACGCGAGTGGCCTGAAGGACAATCATCGATGAGATCGGGCCACCAGGGTTTTTCGCCATGCGCCGCATCCGCATCGCCGTCGTCGCCTTCGAAGGCATCCTCCCGTTCCATCTCTCGGTGCCTTGCGCGGTGTTCCAGTCGTCGACGCCGGAAGGCGCGTCGCCGTTCCGGCTGCGCGTGTGCTCGGCGGAAGGCCGGCGCATCACCAGCGCAGCCGGTTTCTCGATAGTCACGGACTACGGGCTGGAAGAACTCGCCCACGCCGACATCGTGATCGTGCCCTCCTGGCGCGATCCGGACGAAGTACCGCCGGCGGCCCTGCTGCAGCAGTTGCGCAAGCTTGCCGCGCGCGGCAAGCGCATCGTCGGCCTCTGCCTGGGCGCCTACGTGCTGGCCCATGCCGGACTGCTCGATGGAAAGAGAGCGACGACGCATTGGCGCTGGGCGGCCGACCTGGCCGAACGTTTCGCCGAGGTGGACGTGGACGCCGACGTGCTCTACGTCGACGAAGGCAACATCGTCACCTCGGCCGGCGCGGCGGCCGGCATCGACTGCTGCCTGCACCTCGTGCGCCAGATGCTCGGCGCGCAAATGGCCAGCGGCATTGCGAGGCGCATGGTCGTGCCGCCTTTCCGTCGCGGCGGGCAGGCGCAGTTCATCGAGCAACCGGTGCCCGACGCGCCGACGGACCGTCGCATGGCGCGCCTGCTCGAACAGGTGCAACGCCACCTTGACCAGGACCACGGCCTCGACGCCATCGCGGAAAAGGCGGCGATGAGCCGCCGCAGCTTCACCCGCCATTTCCGCCAGCTGACCGGCAGCAGCTTCGGCGACTGGTTGCTCTCGCAGCGGCTGGGCGAGGCGCAGCGCCTGCTGGAGACCACGCAATGGCCGCTGGAGCGCATCGCGATGGCGATCGGACTCGGTTCGCCGGTCACGTTGCGCCAACACTTCCAGCGCGCCTACCGCACCTCACCCACGCAGTACCGGCGCACGTTCTGCGCGGCGCAGGCGTAAGCGTCCGCCGCCGGCTAGTTCGCGGCTTGCCTCCGGCAGAACGCCGCGGTCGCCTCGTCGTCGGGAAAACAGCATTCGATGCGCAGCTCGTCCACGGTCACGTCGCGTGGCGTGCCGAAGGTGGTGAAGGTGGAGAAGAAGCGCAGTTCCACGCCATCGCGACGGAACACCGTGGTGAGCAACGGCGATGGCGTCGTGCCCGGCTCGCGCGTGCGCCATCGCGCGGGCACGCCGGGATAGGACAAGGCCTCGTCCAGCAGGGCGCGCGACACGCCATCGGAAGGCGCCGAGGCGACGTCGCCGTGCAGGTGGCGAACGAGGTCGCCCGCCACTTCCTCCCAGTTCACCACGGCGGCGCGCAGGCCTTCGGGGTCGAAGAAATGCCGGATCATGTTGCCGTGCTGCCGCCCGTCGCGCAGCAGGAACCCGGTGACCCTCCGTGCCGCCTCGTTCGCCATGAGGATGTCCCAATGGCGGTTGAGCACGAAGGCGGGGTACGGCTCCTGCTGGCCGATGATGAACTCGGTGGCGCGGCGCACCTGCGCGAGCGCCGGCGTGGTCAACGCGGTCTCGGGATAGCTCGGCGCATAGCCCGCCGCCATCAGCAGGACGTTGCGCTCGCGCAGCGGCATCTCCAGCGCATCAGCCAGGCGCATCACCATGTCCTGGCTTGCCTGCGACTTGCCGGTCTCCACGCAACTGAGGTGGCGTGTCGATACGTCGGCAGCCAGGGCAAGATCCAGCTGGCTCATGCGCCGGGCAGCCCGCCATTCACGCAGCAGGACGCCCGCGCGCGACGTGGGTGCGGGAGGTGGCGGGGACAATGGAAGTCGGGCGGCCATGGCCCATCTTAGACGTCCCATCGATGCGACGCCCATGACCTTCGAGGTCAAGTCGCCATGACCTGTCGCGTTATTGCCCGCAGGAGCGGCGGGATCAACCATTTGCCCACCTTCCGAACCAAGGCATGGACATGCATCGCCGGACCTTCCTGCAGACCATGGGCATCGCGCTGGCCGCCGGCGCCACCGGCCTGGCGAACCGCGAGACGCTGGCCGCCGGATCGACGCCCGCAGCCACGCTGGATGCCGCCACCTACCGCCGCGAGCGCCGGTACGCCCACCTGCCCTGTGGCGATGTCGCGTATCTCGATCGCGGACACGGCCCGGCAACGCTGTTCCTGCATGGCTTCCCGCTCAACAGCTTCCAGTGGCGCGGCGTGATCGCCCGACTCTCGGGCGAACGGCGCTGCATCGCGCCCGACTGGCTGGGGCTCGGCTATACGCAGGTGGCGCCAGGCCAGGCTGTCACGCCGGCGGCGCAGGTGGACATGCTGATCGCGCTGCTCGACTCGCTGCGCATCGAAACGGTGGATGTGGCGGCCAACGACAGCGGTAGCGCCATCGCGCAATTGCTGGTGACGCGGCATCCCCGGCGCGTGCGCACGCTGCTGCTCACCAATGGCGACGTGGAAAACGACAGCCCGCCGGCGGCGTTGCAGCCGGTCATCGAGATGTCACGCAAGGGCCAGTTCGTCGACCAGTGGCTGGCTGCATGGCTGGCCGACAAGCGCCTCGCACGCTCGCCGCAGGGCATCGGCGGCATGTGCTACCAGTTTCCCGAGCACCCCACCGACGAAGCGATCGATTACTACCTGTCGCCACTCTGCCAGCCGAGCCAGAAGCCATGGGTGCATGCCTATGCGCTGGGCCTGACGCCCAACCCGCTCGCGGGCATCGAGCCCTTGCTGAAGCAAAGCCGCGTGCCCACGCGCATCCTGTGGGGCACGGGCGATGACATTTTCTCCCAGGCAAGCCCGGACTACCTGCAGCATGTGCTGGGCAATCCGCGCGGCGTCCGGCGCATTCCCGGCGCCAAGCTGTTCTTTCCCGAGGAGTACCCGGACCTGGTCGTGGGAGAACTGCGCAGGCTGTGGACGTCCTGATAGTTCAGGCCAGCACGAAGCCCCACGACTTCAGCAGCTCGTGCACGCCGTTGATGGCGAATTGCACGCCGATGCACACCAGCAGAAAACCCATCAGGCGCGCCAACGCATCGATGCCGGTTTCGCCCAGCCATTTCATGATGCTGGTCGCGCCGCGCAGGCAGAGCCAGAAGATCAGCGCAAACAGCAGCGCCGTGGTGATCGCCACGGCATGCATCAGCGGCGTGAACAAGACGCCTTTCTCCGACGCGGACGCGGAGGCGCTGATGATGAAGGCAATCGTGCCCGGCCCCGTGGTACACGGCATGGTGAGCGGAATGAAGGCGATGTCGGGCAGCTTGGCCGTCGACTCGTGCGAGGCCATTTCCGCCTGCGCGTCGTCCTCGGCCATGCGCGCCGGCGGAAACAGCATGCCGAAACCGATATAGCTGACGATCAGTCCACCGGCGACGCGCAGGCCGGGAATCGAAATGCCGAAACCGCTGATGACCGCGTTGCCGGCATAGAAACACACCAGCAGCACGATGAGCGAATAGAGCGTGGCTCGATTGATCTGGCGGTTGCGCTCGGCCGCGGGATAGCGCCCGGTGAGGGCAAGCAGCACGGTGGCGCTGGTCAGGGGGTTGGCGATGGGCAGCAAGCCCAGGAGGCCAAACGCGACGTAATCGAGGAAGGCGGGCATGGGCTTGGCTCCTTGCGGCACACATGGAGCCTAACCACTCCGCATGGCGGTTTGAAGCGGCTCAGCCCTCGAATCGATGCGGAACGAAGCAACTGGTGTTGCGGGTAATGAGCCCATCGTCCTCGCGCAAGCCCATGCCGACCGCGGTATCGCCCACCACCCATGAACCCACCAGGGCATGCCGCCCCGCATAGGACGGCAGCGGCGAGAACGCCTGGTAGATGCATCGTTCGCTGGTCGCGCTTTCCGCTTCGCCCTGCTGCAGCACGACCACGCCGGCACCTTCCCTGCCCCAGCACGGCTTGCGCACGACCGGGCCTTCCAGCTCGCCGCGCCGCCGGCTGGCGGGCAACAGGTTCGGGTGCCCCGGGAAGAACTCCCACAACAGCGGCAACACCGCCTTGTTGGACAACACCATCTTCCACGCCGGCTCGATCCAGCGAAGCCGGGACCCTTGCAGATGCATCGCGAACGGTTCGGCCAGCATCCATTCCCAGGGATAGAGCTTGAACAGCCGGTCGATCGGCCGGTTGTCCATGTCGATGAAATCACGCCCCGACCAGCCGACCTGCTCGATGTCCAATGCCGTCGCGCGGTGCCCCGCCTGCAGGCAGGTATCGA
>NZ_BCPR01000082.1 GCF_016586165.1 Dyella sp. EPa41
CTACAGGGTAGGGCCCCCGCTCTTGATCGTCCCTCCCCTATGGCGCGAGCAGGCGGGAGGTGGAATAGCCCGCAGGGTGGCCGGCAGGACGCCGGCCAGTTTGTCGTCAGGGCAGGAGGCCCTGTCGACAAACCCCGCCTCCCGCCTGCGACCCCGCAGGGGCGCGACATCGGGGTGGCCTTTCTCTTGGTTACTTCTCTTTGGCCACGCAAAGAGAAGTAACCCGGCGGACGGCAGTCCGGCGGAAGCCCGCCGTCCCACAGGGACTCCCTTCGGTCGCAGGCGAGCCCGGTCGCCCAAACACGACAACCCCGAGCCAGCGTATTAACCGAACACATTGGAACGCCGAACCATGCAGACCGGCGCGAAAGGCTGTCGCGCACAGGGTGCGCTCCTACAAGGGAAGGCTAGTGACTTGGGCTGCGGCAGCGGCTCGGAGGAAGCCGGCCGCTTCACAGGGACCCCCTTCAGTCGCCGGCGTGCCCGGTCGCCGTAACGCGACAACCGGACGACACGGAAGCCGGGGTCAGGCCCGCGCCGAAGTGCCCCCTACGGTGTCCCCTGCACCATGATCTTCCCCAGCCCCAGCGACTTGTTGCGCGGCTGCCGCGACAGCCGTCCCGCCGCATTCCGCGCGATCTCGCGATAGCGCGCCGCCAGGTCGGAATCGGGCATCGCCACCACCGTCGGGGTGCCGCCATCGGCCTGTTCGCGGATGCGGATGTCCAGCGGCAGCGAACCGAGATACGCCACGCCGTACTGCTCGGCCATGCGCCGGCCGCCACCCTCGCCGAAGATGTGTTCCTCGTGGCCGCAGTTCGAACACACGTGGGTGGCCATGTTCTCGATCACACCCAGTACCGGCACCTCAACCTTCTCGAACATCTTCAGCGCCTTGCGCGCGTCCAGCAGCGCGATGTCCTGCGGCGTGGTGACGATGACGGCGCCCGACACCGGTACCTTCTGCGCCAGCGTCAGCTGGATGTCGCCGGTGCCCGGCGGCAGGTCGATGACGAGGTAGTCGAGCTGCTCCCAGCGGCTGTCGTTGAGCAGCTGCATCATGGCCTGGGTGACCATCGGGCCGCGCCAGATCATGGGCGTTTCTTCGTCGATCAGGAAGCCGATCGACATGGCCTGCAGCCCGTGCGCCTCCATCGGAATGATGGTCTTGCCGTCCGGCGATTGCGGCTTGCCGCTGATACCCAGCATGCGCGGCTGGCTGGGGCCATAGATGTCGGCATCGAGCACGCCCACCTTGGCGCCTTCCGCGGCCAGCGCGAGCGCGAGGTTGGCCGACACGGTGGACTTGCCCACGCCCCCCTTGCCCGAGGCCACCACGATGACGTTCTTCACGCCCGGCTGCGGTGCCAGCGTGCCCTGCACCTTGTGCGCATGGATTCGCGTACCGATCGAGACGGCGGCGGAAGCGATGGCCGGGTCGGCCTCCAGGGCCTGCTTGACCCGGGACGCCAGTGCCGCAGCGGCCCCGCTGGCGGGATAACCCAGCTGGATATCCACCGAAACCCGGTCGCCGTCCACGCCGATCGCGCGTACGGCGTCGGCCAGCGGGGCACCGGTGTGGGGGTCGACCAGCTCGCCGAGAAGGCGGCGGACCAGGGCTTCGCTTGCCTGCGTCATATCGAATCGTGGACTGTCATGGGGGATGACCCATTATGCCAGCCGCCGCCCCCTGCCCGGTCCGCCGCGACGCTTTCGCAATGCAACTTGACGCTTCCGCCTGACCTCGGTCAGGCTCCAAACATACGCTTTCGTACGGGAGGATCACCCATGAAGTCATTGCTTCGCGCTGCCGTCGTCGCCGCCCTGCTGCTGGGCGCCGGATCGGTGTTCGCCGCCGAGACCACGCCGGTCGGCACCTGGAAGACCATCGACGATGAGACCGGCAAGCCCAAGTCCATCGTGAAGATCACCGACGAGGGCGGCGAGCTGAAGGCGACCGTGGTGGAAGTGCTGCAATCCGACGACGGCCCGCATCCGCTCTGCAAGAACTGCGATGGCGAGCGCAAGGACAAGCCGATCGAAGGCATGAACATCATGTGGGGCGTGCACAAGGACGGCGACGTGTGGGACGGCGGCAAGATCCTCGACCCCAAGACCGGCAAGGTCTACAAGGTGAAGCTGCAGCCCAGCGCGGACGGCAGCAAGCTCACCGTGCGTGGCTACATCGGCTTTTCGCTGCTGGGCCGCAGCCAGGAGTGGCAGCGGCAGGAGTGATGACGATGGGACTCCCTCTCCCCTTCGGGGAGAGGGGCGGGGTGAGGGGTCAACCTCGCGCCCCTTGCAGGAGCACACCCAGTGCGCGACCGCAGCGTTTGGCATTTCCACTCCGTAGGCTTTTTCGCGCACTGGGTGCGCTCCTACGACAGGCTGGTCGTTCAGGCGGAATCCGCCCGATGCACCGCCACGCCACGGGCCGTGAATGCCGCACGCGCGGCCCGATCCGCCGAATGTTCGACCACCAGATGCTGCACGCGGGCGAGTTCCGCCACCTGGTGCGTGGCGACGGCGCCCAGCTTGTCGTCCGTGGCGACCACCACCGTCTCGTCGCTGGCTTCGATCATCGCGCGCTTGAACAGCGCTTCTTCGCTGTCGAAACCCCACAAGCCATGCGCCGCGTCGATCGCGCATGCGCCGGGAAAACACAGGTCCGCACGCACGCGGCGCACCTGTTCCACCGCTTGCGCGCCGATGGTGCCGCCGATGCTGGCGTCGACGCGCCCGCCGATCAGCAGTACGTCGAAGCCTTCGCGGTCCAGCAGCAACTGCGCGATATGCGGCGCATTGGTGATGACGGTAAGCCGCGCATCGGTCGGCAATACCGAGGCGATCGCCACGTTGGTGGTGCCGGTATCGATCAGCAGCGTCTGGCCGGCGCGCACCCGCTCCGCCGCCTTGCGCGCCAGCGCCAGTTTGCGCGCCGAGTGTTCGCTGCGACGCTGCTTCAGCGGCGATGGCGAGGCCGTGGGCAGCAATGCCCCTCCATAGACGCGCTTGCATAAACCGAGCGCCGCCAACTCGCGCAGATCGCGGCGGATGGAATCCTCCGACACGTCGAACGTCGCGGCGAGTTCCACCGCCACCACGCGCCCGTCGTTGCGCAACCTCGCCAGGATGCGCTGCTGTCGCTCCTGCGGAAGCGCGCCGCTGTCGGGTGCGGGCTGCACAGGCTTAGCCATGGCCTGCTCCGCCTTCAGCGGAGGCGAGCAGGTTCAGTTCCCCCAGCCGCGCGCGTAGACCCGCGGGTTCGTGGAACCACCAGCCCTGCATGCCCAGTGCCTCGGCGGCCGCCACGTTGCGCTGGGAATCGTCGATGTAGAGCGTGCGCGCCGGATCCACCGCATAGCGTTCGAGCAGGCGCTGGTAGATGCGCGGATCGGGCTTGATCAGCCGCTCCTCGCCCGACACCACGATGCCCTCGAACCATTGCAGGAATGGAAAGCGCTGCCGGGCGATGGGAAATGTCTCCTGCGACCAGTTGGTGAGCGCGAGCAGGCGCACGCCGCGCGCCTTCAGTTCGGCCAGCAGGGACACCGTCCCTTCGATCGGCCCTACCAGCGTCTCTTCCCAGCGCAGGTGATAGGCGTCGATCAGATCCGCATGCTCGGGGTAGCGGCCACGCAACAAGGCCGTTGCCTCGGACCAGGGGCGGCCGGCGTCCTGCTGCTCGTTCCATGCGCTGTTGCAGACTTCGCGCAGGAACCAGTCCATGCGCGCCTCATCGTCGATCAACTGCCGATAGAGCCGGCGCGGATCCCACGCAATCAGCACGTTGCCGAGGTCGAAGACCACGGTGTCGACTGGCTTGCTCATCGCTGCACGATCCTCGCCGAAAGTCCCACCAGCACCAGCAGCCCCGCGACGGCGGCGAATGCCACCGGCAGGCTGCTCGCATGCGCCACGAAACCGATCAATGCCGGGCCGCTCAGCAGGCCCGCGTAGCCCAGCGTGGTGGCGGTGGCGATCGCGATCGCCGGTGGCGTGCCGGGCAAGCGGCCTGCGGCACTGAACATCACCGGCACGATGTTGGATGCACCCAGGCCGATCAGCACGAAGCCACCGAGCGCCGCGAGCGCACCCGGCGCCCATGCCACCACCAGGAAACCCGCGACCGCCAGCGCGGCGCCCGTGCGCACGGCCCAGACGGGCCCGAAGCGCGCGATCAGCCGATCACCGATGAGGCGCCCCAGCGCCATCGCCACCGAGAAGCAGGCATAGCCAAACCCCGCCGACGCCGCGGCAAACCCGCGGAAATCACGCAGGAAGACCGCGCTCCAGTCGAGCATCGCCCCTTCGGCCAGGAAGCTCGCGAAACACATCAGGCCCAGCAGCCATGCCAGCGCGTGGGGCATGCCGAACGGAGTCTTCTCCGTTTCGGCCGCCGTCGGCGCATCGTCGAGCAGGTCGCCGCGCAGCCACAGCACCAGCGACAACAGCACCACGGCGACAACCGTCGCCGCGACCGGCAACGGCAAGCCCGCGGCCAGCAGTCCGCTCACCACGGCGGCGCCGGTGAGGCCGCCGACGCTGAAGAGTCCGTGGAAACCCGACATCAACCGGCCGCCATCCCGTCGCTCCACATCGACGGCATGCGCATTCATGGCCACGTCGACCGCACCGAGCATGACCCCGAAGTAGAACAGCGCCGTGACCAGCATCGCGATGCTCGATGCCATCGCCAGTGCAGGCAGCGCAAGACACATCAGCAGGCCCGAAGCGACGATCAAGGTGCGATTGCCCAGTTTGTGCGCCAGCCAGCCCACGAACGGCATCGACAGCATCGAACCGCCGCCGAAGACCAGCAGCGCCAGCCCGAGTTGCGCATCGTCCAATCCAAGCCGCGCCTTGGCATAGGGAACCATCGGCGCCCACGCCGACATGCCGATGCCGGATACGAGGAAGATCACGCGCGTGGCTCGCCGCGCGGCGGCCAGTGAACCGGCCTCGGGAAGGCCTTGGACAGGATCGGGTATCGCTTTCACAACGGGCCCTTGGGGCGGAGAGAACGCGACAAAGGTATACAATCGTGCAACAACGTGCAACACCATGACAACCGTGCACCACCCTTGGCGGCCCGCCGTCTTGCCGAGGCCTATCCGGCGACGATGCCGGCAGGCAAAGGCTCCCGCCGCGAGCCATGCTCATGCCGTCGACAGGTCCCAGGGCACGCAAGGACCAGCGGAGATGCCCTCGATCTTCAACACGCCGGTGTCCCGCTGATGCCCGGCGGCGCAGCGGGCCGGCGCGTCAGCAGCCGCCGGCGCCATCGCGGCGATGCTGTCCGATGCCGGCGTCCTCGCGTTCAAGCCGCACATCGCCCAGGCCGGCAGCTTTGGCCATCGCGGCGCGACGCATTCGATTGCGTTTGCGTTGCTGCCTGGACTCGCTGCGTTCACCGGACACCGGCGATGGGAGAGCACGCCATGGCGAAGCGCCGGCTTCGTTGCATGGGCTGCGCTCTCGCACCCTTTGCCCGATGCCTGCACCGATGGCGGTTTCGGCGCGTGATGGTGGCGGCCTCCGGCGATACGTGATGGCTTGCGCCGTTTCATCCCATCGCGGTATCGCCGAGTGGCGCGTGCTTCTTCAGCGAGCGGGGATGGCACGTGATGGCGTCGGAGTTCTTTTGGGCATGGCCGCCGACGGTCATCGTCGCGGCCCGCATCGTGGCATGGCGGCGGACGTCCAAACGGGCGTGACCGGCTCGGCAGCGCAGGGCGACGCGGTTTCCAGGAGGCGCCATGCCATAATGCACAACCCCCTCGCAGCCGCTTCCGCCCATGAGCCGTCGCCTACTCGTCACCAACGCCCTGCCCTATGCCAATGGCCCGCTGCACCTGGGCCACCTGCTGGGCTACATCCAGGCTGATATCTGGGTGCGGGCGCAGCGGATGCAGGGCAACGAGGCGATCTACGTCTGCGCCGACGACGCCCACGGCACGCCGATCATGCTGGCCGCGGAAAAGGCGGGCCTGTCGCCCGAGACTTATATCGAAGGCATCCGCGTGGGCCACGAGGCGGATTTCGCCGCCTTCAACGTGGCATTCGACCACTATCACACCACGCACTCGGAAGAGAACCGCGCGCTCGCATCGCTGATCTACACGCGCCTGCGCGACGGCGGCTACATCGCGCGCCGCGACATCCAGCAGCTGTTCGATCCCGAAAAGCAGATGTTCCTGCCGGACCGCTACATCAAGGGCACCTGCCCCAATTGCGGCACGGCCGACCAGTACGGCGACAACTGCGAGAACTGCGGCGCCACCTATGCGCCCACCGACCTGGTGAACCCTTACTCGGTGATGTCGGGCGCCACGCCCGTGTTGCGCGACTCGGAACATTACTTCTTCGAACTGGGCAAGTTCGAACCGCTGCTGCGCGACTGGTTCGCGGGCAAGCTCACCGATGGCCAGCCCGTGGCCAACAGCGGCGTGGTGGCGAAGCTGCGTGAATGGCTGGACGGCGGCCTCAAGGATTGGGACATCTCGCGCGACGCGCCCTACTTCGGCTTCCCCATACCCGATGCGCCGGGCAAGTTCTTCTATGTATGGCTGGATGCGCCGGTCGGTTACCTCGCCAGCTTCAAGGCGCTGTGCGAGCGCACCGACCTGAAGTTCGAGGACTTCCTCGCGGCCGACAGCCATGCCGAACTGCATCACTTCATCGGCAAGGACATCATCAACTTCCACGGCCTGTTCTGGCCGGCGATGCTGCACGGCGCGAATTTCCGCACGCCGACGGCGTTGCACGTCAACGGCTACCTGACGGTGAACGGCGCGAAGATGTCCAAGTCGCGCGGTACTTTCATCCAGGCGCGCACCTATCTCGATGCGGGCCTGCATCCGGAGTTCCTGCGCTACTACTTCGCCAGCATGCTGAGCGACACGCCGGTGGACGTCGACCTCGACCTCAAGGCCTTCGAGGAGCGCGTGAATTCGCACCTCGTCGGCAAGTGGGTCAACATCGCCAGCCGCACCGCCGGCTTCGTGCAGAAGTATTTCGACGGACGCCTCGCGCCGGCCTTCAGCCATGAAGAGCAGGAGCTGTGGCGCGAGCTGCTCTCGCTCTATGGCGACGTGCCGGCGCTGTACAGCAGCGGTGAGTTCGCCGAAGTGACGCGCCGCTTCGTCACCATGGCCGACATGGTCAACGGCTACATCGCCGCCAAGGCGCCGTGGGCCATCGCCAAGGACGAATCCCGCCGTGACGAACTGCATCAGGTGTGTTCGTTTGCGCTGGCCGCGTTCCGCCTGCTGGCCGGCCTGCTCAAGCCGGTGCTGCCGGGCACCGTCGAGGCGGCCGAGCGTTTCCTCGCCGCGCCGATCAACGACTTCGACGACGCGCGCGCCGAACTGCACAACCACACGGTGAACGTGTTCGAGCCGTTGCTCGCACGCATCGATCCCAAGCACGTCGTGGCGATGGTGGAGATGTCCAAGGACTCCCTCGCGCCCGCCGACAAGCCCAAGCCCACCCCGAAGAAAGCCAAGGACACCAGCAAGACCATGAGCGAAGCCAGCACTACTCCGACCGCCGGCACCGACGGCCCCGCCGTGATCGGCATCGACGATTTCGCCAAGCTCGACCTGCGCGTGGGCAAGGTCACCGCGTGCGAATTCGTGGACGGCTCGGACAAGCTGCTGCGCTTCGAACTCGACGCGGGCCCGCTGGGCACGCGGCAGATCTTCTCCGGCATCCGCGCCGCCTATGGCGAGCCGGAAAAGCTGGTGGGCCGCAATGTGGTGTTCATCGCCAACCTGGCACCGCGCAAGATGCGTTTCGGCCTGTCCGAGGGCATGATCCTGTCCGCCGGCGACGGCGGCAGCGACCTGTTCCTGCTGGACGCCGACCAGGGGGCGAAGCCGGGCGCGACCGTTCGCTGAACGAATCTGCGCAACACCGCCACGATGACACTCGCCGACCGCATCGACGCCCTGCTCCCGCAGACACAATGCGAACAATGCGGATTCCATGGCTGCCGCCCCTACGCGGAGGCGATGGCACGCGGCGAGGCGCCCATCAACCGGTGCCCGCCGGGTGGCGCGGCAGGCATCGCGCGTCTCGCTGAACTGCTGGACGTACCCGTGCTGCCGCTCGATCCGGAACACGGCATGGAGAAGCCGCGGATGCTGGCGCGCATCGTGGAAGCCGATTGCATCGGCTGCACCAAATGCATCCAGGCCTGTCCGGTCGATGCGATCGTCGGCGCGGCGAAGCTGATGCATACGGTGGTGGCCGACGATTGCACCGGCTGCGAACTGTGCGTGCCGGCCTGCCCGGTGGATTGCATCGTGCTCGAACCGATGCCGGCCGCGCAGGTGGACGACCCCATCCACGCCGATACCGCGCGCACCCACTTCCAGCGCCGCGAAGCGCGGCTTGCACGCGAGCAGTCCCGCCGCGAGGCCGAGCTGGCGGCGCGCAAGGCCGACGTGGCCGCGGCCACGCAGACCAATCCCGTGCTGGCCGCCCTGGCCCGTGCACGCGCCAAACAACAAGGAAAGCCCTCGTGAAGAAGGCCGACGTCGTCGAGCTGTTCACCCGGCTGCGCGAACTCGATCCGCATCCCACCACGGAGCTCAACTACACCACGCCGTTCGAGCTGCTGGTGGCGGTGGTGCTGTCGGCACAGGCGACCGACGTGGGCGTGAACAAGGCGACAAAAAAACTTTACCCGGTCGCTAATACCGCGAAGGCGATCCTCGATCTCGGCGAGGAAAAGCTCAAGCCGTACATCAGCACGATCGGCCTGTTCAACAGCAAGGCCAAGAACGTCATCGCGCTGTGCCGCATCCTGGTCGAGCAATATGGCGGCGAAGTACCCGATACGCGCGAAGCGCTCGAGGCATTGCCCGGGGTGGGCCGCAAGACTGCGAACGTGGTGCTCAACACCGCGTTTGGCCATCCGACCATCGCGGTGGACACGCATATCTTCCGCGTCGCCAACCGCACCGGTCTCGCCCCGGGCAAAGACGTGCGTGCGGTGGAAGACAAACTGGAGAAGGTGGTGCCGCTGCAGTTCAAGCAGGACGCTCACCACTGGCTGATCCTGCACGGCCGCTACGTATGCAAGGCGCGCAAGCCCGACTGTCCGCGTTGTGTCATTCGCGACCTGTGTCGTTACAGGCACAAGACCGTCGACCACGAAAAAGCATGACGAGTGGCATATAACGCGCGCTTCGCGGGGCCAAGCCTCATGTTTTCATCAGCGTTTCGCGCAACTCCATCAAGCTTGCCGAGCGGCGCAAGCCTATGTTGAAGCCTCCCCCGGAACCTCGCATCCCGTCAGGAGGCCATCATGAAGCGCTTGATTCTCCCCGCCGTCATCGCGCTGGGACTTGTCTTCGCCGGCACCGCCAGCGCCGCTGTTGAAACCTACACCGTCGACCTCAACGGCTACGCCGTCATTGGTTTCGTCGGACACAGTCCTGAAGATTTCGCTCGTGCCCAGCAGCAGGCCCAGGGTTGGGAGCGCGAACGCCACCTGATGCTCAAGCCCCAGACCATCAAGGCCGTGGCCATCGACCAGTCCGAAGGCGCCGCCCTGAGCGAGGCGCAACTGAAGCAGGCCATCGTCGCCGCCGCGCTGGCGAAGAGGCCCTGAACCGCGGTTCTCCGGCGTCCATTGGGCGCCATCGCAGGGAACCTGACGACGGGCCTGGGCCCGTCGTCAGGCACTGTGAACATCCGAATCGATTGACGGCGCGCATCCCAGCGGCCAACGTGTCCACCACCGGCGGCAAAAGATCCACAAAAGGAAGTCTGGGGATCATGGCGGCGGACGGTGGCATGGGCCACGTTTTCCCGACGTCGATACGGGTGCCTGCGCATGCACATTTTGCTGGTCGAGGACGATGCCGAGCTGGGCGGCGCCATCAAGCACGCGCTGGAGCACCAGTCGTACGCGATCACCTGGCTGCGTGATGGACGCGAAGCCAGCGAGGCGCTGCGCGGCCCGCCGGTCGACCTGGTACTGCTGGACCTGGGGCTGCCCGGCAAGGACGGCCTCGAAGTGCTTGCGCAGGCGCGGCGCGCGGGCGTGAAGACGCCGGTACTGGTGATGACCGCGCGCGACGCGCTGGAAACGCGCATCCGTGGCCTGGACCTGGGCGCCGACGACTACCTGGTCAAACCATTCCATCTGGGCGAGCTGTCCGCCCGCATCCGCTCGCTCACCCGCCGCACGCAGGGCCTCGCAGACAACCTTGTCGAGGTCGGCGGCCTGCGCCTCAACCTGGCCACCGCCGAGGTGGAATTTCGCGGCGAACGGGTGAGCCTTACCCGGCGCGAGTTCGCCCTGCTTCGCGTGCTGATGGAACGTGCCGGTCGCATCGTGCGCCGCGAGACGCTGGAAAATTCCGTCTACGGGCTGGACACCATCGTCGAGCGCAACGCCATCGAAGTGCAGGTGCACTGGCTTCGCCGCAAACTGAGCACCGAGGTGATCCATACGGTGCGCGGCATCGGCTACATGATTCCGCGCGAGCCCCAATGAGGACCGACGTCCATCCCGCCAGTCTTCGCACGCGCCTGACGTGGCTGATCATCGCCGTGATGGTCGCCGTGCTGATCCCCCTCGGCTGGATCAGCTACCGCCGCGAACTGCGCGAAATGAACGAGCTGCTGGATGGCCGACTCGCGCAGGCCGGCCGCACGCTGGGCACGCTGATCGCCCATGGCGAACTGCCGCAACGCGACGCCGATCTGCCGGGCATCAAGCAGGATGAGACACGGCACCACGGCGTGGTGGTCTCGGTGCATCCGCGCAACTACGAACCGGAAGTGGGCTTCCAGGCCTACGACCCGCGCGGTGAGTTGATCGCGGCAACCTCGAACCTCTCCGATCTGCCCCCGCCCTCGACCGACGAACGCGGCTTCCGCGATATCCGCCACGAAGGGCGCCTGTGGCGCACCTTCACCCTGCAGAACCGCGCGAACCTGGTGATCCGCATCGGCGAGCGCTCGGACAACCGCCAGGACATCGCGCGCGGCCTGGTGATCGAGCACACCTTGCCGCTGCTGATCGGCCTGCCCTTGCTCGCCCTGCTGGTGAGCCTGGCCGTAAAGCGCGGCTTGCGTCCTGTCGCGGTACTCACCGAGATGCTCGCTCGCCGCACGCCGGGCAGCCGCAAGCCGATGCCCGCCAATGTCGCGCCGCAGGAGATCAAGCCGCTGATCGTCGCGCTCAACCAGCAGCTGGAGCGGCTGGAGGATGCGCTGGAGCGCGAACACCGCTTCGCCACCGACGTCGCGCATGAACTGCGCACGCCACTGGCCGCGACCATGATCCACCTGGAAAGCGCCATGATCTCGGACGACCCCACCGAGGTGGAGTTCACCGTGCGCAACGCGCAGCAGAGCATGGCCCGGCTCGGGCGACGCGTGGAGCAGATCCTGGCGATGGCGCGGCTCGAAGCCGGCGCGGCCTCGCAGCAGCGCACCGGGCTGGATCTGACCCGCATCGCCACCGAGGTGATCGAGGAATTGGCGCCGCTGATCGTCGAAAAGGACATCGCCGCCAGCCTGAGCCATGACGATGAGCCCGTCATCGTTCGCGGCCACGAGGTGGCGCTCACCGCCATGTTCCGCAACCTGGTCGAGAACGCGCTGCGCTATACCGAGGCCGGCGGCCAGGTCGAGGTGTCCATCCATCGCGACGGCCGCGACGCCGTCATCGACATCGTCGACAACGGCCCCGGCATTCCCGACGGGCGACGCCAGGCGGTGTTCCAGCGCTTCCACCGCGAGGAAGAAAGCGCCACCCGCGGATATGGCTTGGGACTGAACATCGTGCAGCGTGCGATCGAGTTGCATGAGGCTTCGATCGAGTTGCTGGAGTCGCCGATGGGGCGTGGGTTGCTGGTCAGGATCAGGATGGTGGCCGAGGCGTAGCAAGCCGCGACAAAACCCCTCTCCCCCTGGGAGAGGGGTTGGGGTGAGGGTGCGGGGTTTGCCAAAACTTTTTCACGTTTCGCTCTGCTTGTACCTCATCCGCCTGCGACCAAGGTGGAGAAAGACTTCTCCGTAACGGACCTGCCCGAAAGCCACTCTCTCCCACCGGGTGAGGGGTTGGGATGAAGGTTCGCCCTGCCGCCGGTCTTCGCTCCGCCCGTACCCTCACCCGTCTGCCGGCACCTTCTCCCGAAGGGAGAAGGGTTGCTTCGTTCAAGCGCGCCGGGCGTGCCCCGGCGTCATCTCGACGTGGCACTACCCACCTCCGCGCCCCACCTCACAGCCACCCAAAAGGTTTCCACAAGATTGCGTTGCGATCATGGACTCATCGGGCCTTGCGCCTGCACCGAGCCATGACATGCCCTCGCTTTCGCGCTCCCGCACCTCCGGACCACCCGGCACCCAGCCGCCCGCGCCGTGACCTCTCCGTAACGGCACCGCCTGCCCGGCGCCACCCGCGCATCCACGTTTCGCTGGAATCTCCATGCTTGGTCTAGTCCGAATCGCCCTGTCGCGACCGCTCACCTTCATCGTGCTGGCGATCGTCATCCTCATCGCCGGCCCGCTGGCAGCCGTGCGCACGCCTACCGACATCTTCCCCAACATCGGCATTCCGGTGATCAGCGTGGTGTGGACCTACAACGGCCTGCCGCCCGACCAGATGTCCGGCCGCGTCATCTACTACTACGAGCGCCAGATCACCACGTCGGTCAACGACATCGAGCACATGGAGTCGCAGTCGCTGCCGGGCGTGGGCATCGTGAAGATCTTCTTCCAGCCCGGCGTGGACATCCGCACCGCGACCGCGCAGGTTACCTCGATCTCGCAGACGGTGGTGAAGCAGATGCCGCCCGGCATCACGCCGCCGCTGATCCTCAACTACAACGCCTCGACCGTGCCGGTGCTGCAGATGGCGCTGTCGAGCAACGAGTTGTCCGAATCGAAGATCCGCGACATCGGCCAGAACTTCATGCGCCCGACGCTGATCTCCGTGCCCGGCGTGGCGATTCCCACGCCGTACGGCGGCAAGCAGCGCCAGATCACGCTCGACCTCGACCCGCAGGCGCTCGCCGCCAAGGGGCTTTCGGCGCAGGACGTGGGCAACGCGCTGTCCGCGCAGAACCAGATCATCCCGGTGGGCACCGCGAAGATCGGCACCTACGAATACCACGTGCAGCTCAACAACAGCCCGACGGCGATCGAGGAACTCAACTCGCTGCCGGTGAAGACCGTCAACGGCGCCACCATCACCATCGGCGACGTGGCGCACGTGCGCGACGGCGCGCCGCCGCAGAACAACGTGGTGCGCGTGGACGGCAAGCGCGCCGTGCTGATGCCGGCATTGAAGAACGGCAATGCCTCCACGCTCGACGTGGTCGCCGGCATCAAGAAGCTGCTGCCGCTGATCAAGGAAACGCAGCCGCCGTCGCTGAAGATCTCGCTGCTGGCCGACCAGTCGGTGTTCGTGAAGTCCGCGATCAGCTCGGTGGCACGCGAAGGCATCATCGCCGCCCTGCTCACCTCGGTGATGATCCTGGTGTTCCTCGGCAGCTGGCGTTCCACGGTGATCATCGCGGTCTCGATTCCGCTGTCCATCCTGTCCGCCATCGCCTTGTTGGCGGCGTCCGGGCAAACGCTCAACGTGATGACGCTGGGCGGCCTCGCGCTCGCCGTGGGCATCCTGGTGGACGACGCCACGGTGACCATCGAGAACATCAACTGGCATCTTGAACAAGGCAAGGGCGTCCATGTCGCCATCATGGATGGCGCCAGGCAGATCGTGACGCCGGCCTTCGTTTCGCTGCTGTGCATCTGCATCGTGTTCGTGCCGATGTTCATGCTCAACGGCATCGCCGGCTTCCTGTTCCGCCCGATGGCGCTGTCGGTGATCTTCGCCATGGCCTCCTCGTTCCTGCTCTCGCGTACGCTGGTGCCAACGCTGGCGATGTACCTGCTCAAGCCGCACCACACCGAGCACGGCAAGGGCGACCATCCGGAAGACCCGTACATCAACCATCACGAAGGCGACCAGCCGGCACGGCGGCGCCGCTCCAGCCTGATGGCGCGCCTGGTGTCGATGCAGCAGCGCTTCGAGCACCACTTCACGCGTGCGCGCGATCTCTACTACGCGACGCTGAGCATGGCGCTGGCCCATCGCCGCAAGTTCGTGGTCGGCTTCCTCGGCTTCGTGCTCGTGTCGTTCGCGCTCGTGCCGCTCCTGGGCCGCGACTTCTTCCCCGAGGTCGATGCCGGCTCCATCGCCTTGCACGTGCGCGCCCCGATGGGCACCCGCGTGGAAGAGACGGCGGCGGAGTTCGACCACATCGAAGCAGCCATCCGCCGCGTGATCCCGCCCGACCAGCTGGAAACGGTGATCGACAACATCGGCCTGCCGCTCAGCGGCGTGAACCTGGTCTACAACGCCAGCGGCACCATCGGTCCGCAGGATGGCGACATCCAGATCGTGCTGAAGGACGGCCACGGCCCTACCGCCGACTTCGTGCGCGAGCTGCGCGCGATGTTGCCGCGCGAGTTCCCCGGCACGCAGTTCGCCTTCCTGCCGGCGGACATGAGCACGCAGATCCTCAACTTCGGCGCGCCCGCCCCGCTGGACGTCAACATCACCGGCCGCGATCGCGACGGCAACGAAGCGTATGCGATGGCGATGATGAAGGAGCTGCGCAAGGTGCCGGGCATTGCCGACGTACGCCTGCAGCAGAGTTCCAGCTATCCGCAGCTCAACGTCAAGGTGAACCGCACGCGCGCCGACCAGCTTGGCGTGACCGAGCGCGATGTCACCAACAGCATGGTGGCCTCGCTCGCCGGCAGCTCGCAGGTGGCGCCGGCGTTCTGGCTGAATCCGAAGAGCGGCGTGTCCTACGCGATCGTGGCCGCCACGCCGCAATACCGCATGGACAGCATGGCCGACCTCGCCAGCCTGCCGGTCACGGCCGGCGGCAAGAGCGCAAGCCAGATCCTCGGCGGCCTCGCTACCTTCACGCGCGAGCCCAGCGCCGCGGTGGTGTCGCACTACAACATCATGCCGGCGTACGACATCTACGCCACCGTGCAGGATCGCGATCTCGGCGCCGTTTCCGCCGACGTGCAGAAAGTGCTTGACCATTTTGCCGCCACACGCCCCAAGGGCACCGTGGTTGCGTTGCATGGCCAGGTCGGCACGATGAACGAAGCCTTCGGCGGCCTGATCTTCGGCCTGGTCGGCGCGATCGTGCTGATCTACCTGCTGATCGTGGTGAACTTCCAGTCGTGGCTCGATCCGTTCGTGATCATCACCGCCCTGCCCGCGGCGCTGGCCGGCATCGTGTGGATGCTGTTCATCACGCACACCACGCTCTCGGTGCCCGCGTTGACCGGCGCCATCATGTGCATGGGCGTGGCCACCGCCAACTCGATCCTGGTGGTGAGCTTCTGCCGCGAGCGCCTGGCCGAGCATGGCGACGCCATGAAGGCAGCGCTCGAAGCCGGCTTCACCCGCTTCCGTCCGGTCTGCATGACCGCGCTGGCGATGATCATCGGCATGCTGCCAATGGCTTTGAGCCAGGAACAGAACTCGCCGCTGGGCCGCGCCGTCATCGGCGGCCTGCTGTTCGCCACTTTCGCCACCCTGCTGTTCGTGCCGGTGATCTTCAGCATCGTGCACGGTCGCGAGCAGGCGCAGCCGTCACCCGATTCCCTGATTGGAGATACCGCTCATGCCGCATGATGCCCATGCCGCCACGACGCCGCGGCAATCGCCCAACGTGTCCAAGGCATTGCGCGCAGGCATTGCCCTGGCCGTGCTGGCCACCGTCGCGGGCATTTCCGTGCGCGCGTACGACTACCACCGCGTAGTGAAGTGGACCGACGCACAGGTGCTGCCCAGCGTGCAGGTGATCGCGCCCTATGTCGGCGGCAGCGCCGAGGGCATGAGCCTGCCCGGCCATCTCGATGCCTGGATCAGCGCGCCCATCCATGCGCGCGTGGGCGGCTACCTCAAGGTGTGGAACCGCGATATCGGCAGCCAGGTGGCCGCCAACGAAACGCTGGCCGTCATCGACACACCGGAACTGGACCAGCAGTTCGAACAGGCCAAGGCCAACCTCGCACGCGCCAAGGCCAACGCCCGTCTCGCCGCATTGACCGACAAGCGCTGGAAGAACCTGCTCGCGTCCAACTCCGTTTCGCGCCAGGAAGCCGACGAGAAAGCCGGCGAGGCCGAAGCCGCGCAGGCCAATGTGCAGGCCGCGCAAGCCGACATGGACCGTATCGCCGCATTGGAG
The DNA here is from genome assembly GCF_016586165.1 of Dyella sp. EPa41. GTDB lineage: Bacteria > Pseudomonadota > Gammaproteobacteria > Xanthomonadales > Rhodanobacteraceae > Dyella. The sequence continues at coordinate 16,251 of NZ_BCPR01000082.1, forward strand.
GCGTTCAAGCACGTCACCGCGCCGTTTGCGGGTACGGTGACCGCGCGCCACACCGACATCGGCGACCTGATCAGCGCGAACGACAGCGGCCCCGCCCTGTTCACCGTTTCCGACACCAGCCGCATGCGCTTGTATGTGGAGGTACCGCAAGGCTATGCCAGCGCGATCAAGCCGGGCATGAGCGTGCAGCTGGACGTGCCGGATCATCCGGGCGAGCAGTTCACCGGCCGCCTCATCGGCAATGCCGGTGCGGTGAACCAGGCCTCGGGCACCGTGCTCGCGCAATTCGAAGTGGACAACACCAAGAACGCGCTGATGCCGGGCGCCTATGCCGAAGTGCATCTGCCGACCGACAAGGGCAGCCACCTCATCACCGTGCCGGCCACCGTGCTGCTGTTCCGCGCGCAGGGCCCGCAGGTGGCCGTGCTGGGCGCGGACAACAAGGCCGAGCTGCGCAAGGTGCACATCGCCATGGACCTTGGCGATCACCTGCAGATCGACCAGGGGCTGAAGCCCGGCGACCGCATCATCGACCATCCGCCCGATTCGCTGATGCAGGGCGACCAGGTGATGGTGGCCACCGCAGCAGCCGGCGCGAAGAAGGGGTAACGATCATGCGTCGTGCATTTCCGCTGCGCCTGGGCTGTCTTGCGATGATCGCCGTGCTGCCCGCCTGTTCGCTGGCGCCGGCCTACCAGAAACCGGACGTCGGCGCGTTGCCGGCGTCATTCGCCGGTCAGACCCAGGAAGGCATGTGGTCGCCGGCGCATCCGGCGGACACGGCATCACGCGGGCCGTGGTGGTCGGTGTATGGCAATCCCGAGCTCGATCGACTGGAACGGCAGCTCGATGCGGCCAATCCTTCGCTGGCGGTCGCGCTGGCGCGTTACGACGCGTCGCGCGCGCTGGTCGGGGAGGCGCGTTCGGATCTCTATCCGCACTTGGGCGTGGGCGGCAGCGACCTGCGCAACCGCCAGTCCGACAACCGCCCCTTGCGCGGCAGCAATCAACCCAACGAGTACAGCGCGGAGACGGTCGGTCTCGGCGCGGCCTACGAGTTGGACCTGTGGGGCCGCGTGCGCAACGAAGTGGCCGCGGGCAAAGCCAATGCGACGGCGGCCGAAGCCGACCTCGCCTCCGCCAGGCTCAGCCTGGAAGCGCAACTGGCGGACCTCTACATCCGCCTGCGCGGCTATGACGTGCAGGACCGCATCCTGAAAGATGCGCTGGATGCCTATCGACAGGGACTGGAGATGACGCAACGGCGCTTTGAAGGCGGCATCGCATCGGGCCTGGATGTCAGCCGCGCCAAGACGCAGCTCTCCGATGCGATGGCACAGGTTTCCGAAGTGGAAGCGCAACGCGGTCTCACCGAACATGCCATCGCCACCCTCGTGGGCGAGTCGGCATCCAGCTTCAAGCTCGCCACCACCGACACCACGATCGCCGTACCCGCCATCCCGCTGGGCGTACCTTCGACCCTGCTGGAACGACGGCCGGACATCGCCGCTTCCGAGCGGCGCGTGTTCGCTGCGAATGCGGAGATTGGCGTGGCACGAGCGGCGTTCTTTCCGCGCATCGGCTTGTCTGCCGTCTTCGGCTGGCAGGACACCGGCGGTGAACTGCTGACGGCGGGCAATCGATACTGGGCGCTCGGCCCCGACCTCGCGATGAGCCTGTTCGACGGCGGCTTGCGCCGCTCGCGCGTGCAAGCCGCGCAAGCGAATCTCGATGCGGCGGCGGGCCAGTACCGGCAAGTGGTCTTGAACGCGTTCCAGCAGGTGGAGGACAACCTCACCTTGCTGCAGCAACTCGGCAAGGAAGCGAAGGAACAGGACGATGCCGCAAGTTCGGCGCGCGATTCGCAGACCATCGCCACGAACCGCTATCGCGAAGGCGCGGTGAACTACCTCGACGTGGTGAGCGCGCAGACGGCTGCACTGCAGGCCGAGCGCAGCGCCGAGCAGGTGCGCACGCGTCGCCTGCAGGCCAGCATCGATTTGATCCGCGCACTCGGCGGCGGCTGGGATACGTCGCAACTGGCCAGCGAAGGCAAGGCACTTTCGGAAAACACACCCCGGGCCCGCTGACGCATCGGACCTACACCGATACGACCGCCCGGGGATCTTGGAACCCGTTCACATGCGGAGGGAGGGGGAAGCCGCGAACAGGTCCATGCTGCCCCGGGCCCACTGACGCGTCGGACCTAACCGACGCGCCCGCCCGGGGACACTGGAACCTGTTCGCACGCGGAGAGAGGGGGAGGCCGCGAACAGGTTCCTTTACCGAGCCGCGTCCTATGCGGCCCTTCTCACGCCCTCGACGCGCTGGTTGAGCTGTTGCCAGTCCACCACCAGCTCGCAGCCGCGCGACGACGCATTGCGGCCCCATTCGCGCAGCAGTTCCAGGCACGCCTGGTCGACGTGATGAAGACGATCCACCACCAGCTGCAGACGCGTATTTGGCGGCACGCGTTCCAGCGTACGGGCCACTGACGGCACACGCAGGAACGTGGCCGAACCTTCGAGACGCAACGACGCGTTGCCGGGCTCGTCATGCTGGTGCAGCTTCACCTTGAGCCGCGACGAATGCAGCGCGAGTCGGAACAGCGACAGCGCGAAACCGACCAGTACGCCGGCGAGCAGATCCGTCGCCACGATGGCGAGCGTGGTCGCGACATAGATCCACGCGGTGCCCGTGCCGTATTGCGCCAGCACCTTCACCTGCCTGAAGTTGACCATCTTGATGCCGGTGTAGACGAGGATGCCCGCGAGGCATGCCACCGGCGTCATACGCATCAGCCATGGCAACAGTGCCGCGAACACCAGCAACCACGCACCGTGCATGATGGTCGCCATGCGCGTCGCCGAGCCTGCCTGCACGTTGGCCGCACTGCGCACGATCACGCCTGTCATCGGCAAGGCACACAGGGGAGGCCGCATAGCATATTGCCCACGCCCTGGGCGGTGAGTTCGCGATCGTATTGCGTGCGCGCGCCGTCATGCATGCGATCGACCGCGGCTGCCGACAACAAGGTTTCCGCACTCGCAATGAAGGCAAACGTCAGTGCCGCGATCAGCAGCGACGGTTCGAGCAAACCGACCAGGCCGCTCCAGCTCGGCATGGCTACCGCCGCCATGAGGTTGGACGGCACATCCACCGTCTTCACCGGCAGGTTCATCACCTGCACTGCGGCCGTCAAAGCCACCACGG
>NZ_BCPR01000083.1 GCF_016586165.1 Dyella sp. EPa41
CATCGCAGATCGAGGCGCCCATGTCAGTCCGCGGTCGCGCACTGGGTGCGCTCCTACAGGGCGTAGATGGCCATATCGTCAACCTGCCGCCGCCGTATCCCCGGTGGCGCGACCGATGCGCGCCGGCGTCAGCACCAGGCGGAAGCAGCTGCCGCCGCCGGCCACGCGCACGTACTCCAGCGAGGCCTGGTTCGCTTCGCTCATCTGGCGCGCCAAATAGAGACCCAGGCCCGTGCCGTATTCGTGCGTGGTGTAGAACGGCTCGAAGATCTGCGCCGCCACCTTGGGCGCGATGCCGGGGCCGCGATCGATGACTTCGAGGATAGGCACGCCGTGTTCGCCATGCCGCGCCACCACCATCACGCGCGCCGGCTCGCCGGGCATGCGGCCGTAGCGCAATGCGTTCTGCACCAGGTTCCACACCACCTGCTGCAACTGCTGCGGGTCGGCCACGGCGGCGACCGGCGTACTGGCCTGGATCACGCGCAGCGAATCCTCGCCGAGGTCGTTGCCCTGGCGGTATTCCTCGACGAACTGGTTGGCCCACATGCCGAGGTCCAGCGTTTCCGGGCGCGAGCGCTCGCGCCGCGACAGCTGCAGGATGTTCTCGATGATTTCGTTGAGGCGCACGCAGTGGTTGTTGATGATCTCCACCATGCGCTGGTCGGTCGGCGGCAGGTCGTGCGATTCGGCGAGCAACTGCGCCGAGTAGCGGATCGCCGCCAGCGGGTTGCGGATCTCGTGCGCGATCGAGGCCGACAGGCGACCCAGCGAACTGAGCGTCAGCTCCTCCGCGCGTCGCGACACCAGCGAGGTGTCGTCGAGGAAGATCAGCACGTGCGAGTCGTCGTTCGGCGCCAGTCGGCTGAAGCGCGGCACCACTTCCGGCACGCCATCGGCGAGCTGCGTGGCCGACTCGTCCAGCTTGCCCGAGGTCATCCAGTGATAGAGGCGGCGCGATAGCTCCGGCGCCACGCGGCCGAGGTCGCGCTGGTCGGCGGTGGGATTGCCCAGCAGCATCCAGGCCGATTCGTTGATCTGGTGGATGCGGTTGGCGTCGTCCACCAGCAGCACGCCGGTCTTCATGCGGCGGATGATCAATTCGTTGACCTGGGCCAGGTTCGCCAGGTCGACGCCACGCTGTTCGGCCAGCGCCTCGCTGGCTCGGATCTGCCGGCTCAGCACGTAGCAGAGCACGGTGATGGCGAAGTAGGCCAGGCCGAACAGGCTGGACTCCAGCAGCTCGCGGTCCATGCCGGTGTCGCCGTGCTGGATCTCGAACACCGAATGGCCCAGCACGCCCAGCGTGGCCACGGCCGCGAAGAAGCAGGACAGGCGCAGCGGCAGGATCAGCGCGCCGGCGGCCAGGTTCACCGCCAGCATCATGGCGATGCCGATGCGGGCATCGTGCATGGTGGCGATGGCCAGCACGGCCGCGATGATGTCGACCACCAGCGCACCCGACACCGTCCAGCGGATCCACGGGGTCGAGCGGCGGGTAAGCGAAAGCATGCCCAGCGCGAACAGCAGGAACAGCACCGCCATGCCGCGCGCCAGGCCCACGTCCGTGAGCTTGGGCCAGCCCAGGGCGTTCGGGCTCAGGGCCAGGCCGATATAGACCAGGGCCTGCGCCAGCCGGAAGCAATTGAGGAACAGCAGCTCGTGGCGGGCCGCCTCGGGGGCGGGGCGGGTGCTGGGGTACGCAGGCTGGACGGTGCTGGACACCTGGATGGGTACTCTCGCTCTGGGTCGAAAGACGGTTCGGGCCAGTATAGACGCGCCCTTCACGGGCGCCAGAGGGGCACTTCCTTACGGCCCGCCGGGACCGCGCCAGGGGGCCGCCCCTTTCCATCGGGGGCCGCTTCCGCGAAAATAGGCGGCCGTATTGCGCGGTTTTCGTCATGTCGACAGGCAGGCGGCGGCGCACTGCATCCGGCAGCGCAGCTTCCAGTAGTCGCCGTCGTTCCCCTGACCGTCCGGGTCCCACAACCCGTGCGGCCGTCATGTTTCCCCGTTCGCTCGAGGTATCGAATGAATTTCCACGAGTACCAGGCCAAAGAACTGTTCGCGAAGTACGGCATTGCCGTGCCCCCGGGCAAGGTCGCCAACTCTCCCGATGCCGCTGTCGACGCCGCCAAGCACCTTGGTGGTTCGCAGTGGATGGTCAAGGCACACGATCCACGCAGGTGGCCGCGGCAAAGCCGGCGGCGTGAAGTTCTGCAAGAGCCTCGATGACGTGCGTGCAGCCGCCAAGGGCATGCTGGGCACCAACATGGAAACCTACCAGTCCGCCGGCCGCGCGCTGCCGGTGAACCTGGTGCTGGTCACCGACGCCACCAACATCGCCAAGGAACTCTACCTCTCGATCCTGGTGGACCGTGACACCAAGTCCGTGTCGTTCATCGCCTCCAAGCACGGCGGCGTGGACATCGAGCAGGTCGCCAAGGACACCCCGGAAGACATCCACACCATCGTGGTGGATTTCGTGGAAGGCCTGCAGCCGTACCAGTGCCGCCAGCTCGGCTTCGCCATGGACCTCAACGCGAAGCAGGTCGGCCAGCTGACCAAGATCATGCTGGGCCTGTACAAGCTGTTCAACGAGAAGGACCTGGCCCTGGTCGAGCTGAACCCGCTCGCCATCCTCGAGGACGGCAACCTGGCCGCGCTCGACGGCAAGGTCAACTCCGACGACAACGCCGAGTTCCGTCACCCGGACCTGGCCGCCATGCGCGACCTGACCCAGGAAGACCAGGCCGAAGCGGCTGCCGTGCAGCACAACCTCAACTACGTGACGATGGACGGCTCCATCGGCTGCATGGTCAACGGCGCGGGCCTGGCCATGGCCACCATGGACGTGATCCAGCTGGCGGGCGGCGAGCCGGCCAACTTCCTTGACGTCGGCGGCGGCGCCACCAAGGAGCGCGTGACCGAGGCGTTCAAGCTGATCCTGTCCTCCGACAAGGTGAAGGCCATCCTGGTCAACATCTTCGGCGGCATCGTGCGTTGCGACCTGATCGCCGAAGGCATCATCGCGGCCGTGAAGGAAGTGGGTCTGAAGATCCCCGTCGTGGTGCGCCTGCAGGGCACCAATGTGGAGCTGGGCCGCGAACTGCTGGCCAACTCCGGCCTGGCGATCACGCCGGCCGACGATCTCAACGATGCGGCGCAGAAAGCCGTGGCTGCGGCCAAGGCCTGAGGAGCAACTGAACCATGAGCGTTCTCGTCAACAAGAACACCAAGGTCCTCGTGCAGGGCTTCACCGGCCAGCAGGGCACCTTCCACGCGCAGCAGGCGCTGGACTACGGCACCAAGGTCGTCGGTGGCGTGACCCCGGGCAAGGGCGGCAGCGAGCACATCGGCCTGCCGGTCTTCAACTCGGTGGCCGAAGCCGTCGATGAAACCGGCGCCGACGCGTCGGTCATCTTCGTGCCGCCGCCGTTCGCGGCCGACTCGATCCTCGAAGCCATCGACGCCGGCATCAAGGTCATCGTGGCGATCACCGAAGGCATCCCGGTGCTGGACATGCTGCGCGTGAAGAACGTGCTGGCCCAGCATCCGGAAACCGTGCTGATCGGCCCGAACTGCCCCGGCATCATCACCCCGGGCGAGTGCAAGATCGGCATCATGCCGGGCCACATCCACATGCCGGGCAAGGTCGGCATCGTGTCGCGCTCCGGCACGCTGACGTACGAATCGGTGTTCCAGACCACCAACGAAGGCCTGGGCCAGTCCACCGTGATCGGCATCGGCGGCGACCCGATCAACGGCCTGAGCTTCATCGACTGCCTGAAGATGTTCCAGGACGATCCGCAGACCGAAGGCATCATCATGGTCGGCGAAATCGGCGGTTCGGCTGAAGAAGACGCCGCCGAGTTCATCGGCGAATACGTCAAGAAGCCGGTGGTGTCGTTCATCGCGGGCGCCTCGGCTCCCCCGGGCAAGCGCATGGGCCATGCCGGCGCCATCATCTCGGGCGGCAAGGGCACGGCGGCGGCGAAGTTCGCCGCGCTGGAGAAGGCGGGCGTCACCACCGTGAAGTCCCCGGCCGACCTCGGCAAGACCCTCGCCGGCCTGATGAAGAAGTAAGTCTTTCGGGTCTCTTCGACCGATACGAAAAGGGCCGCAGCGATGCGGCCCTTTTTTCATGCCTCGCCGTTGCGGCCGCTGTTTGCAGGAGCGCACCCCGTGCGCGATCGGCGATGGAGAGCGTGATTGCCGGCCATTGCCCTGGGTCGTAGGGAGTAAAAGCTGCCCGCTTTCCCTTTTCGTTCCGCGGTTCTGCGGCCGCGCAGGGGGCGCTCCTGCAGGAAAGCGGTTGTCGCTCAGCGCAACCCTTGCTTGGCCGCCCGCAGCAGTGCGGTGGTCACCCGCGACAAGGTTTCGGAGCGAATCGCCCAGTGCTGCCAATACAGCGGTACGTCCAGCCATCGTTTGGGTGCGATGGACTGCAGGGTTCCCTCGGCGAACGGCTTCTGCAGCATCGATTCGGGCGCCATCGCCCAGCCAAGGCCCAGCGCAGCGCCTTCCACGAAGGCGGTGGAGGAGGGCAGGTAATGCATGGGTGGCGCGAGCCGGGCGCGCGTCACGCTGTGGATGAAACGCCATTGCAGCTCATCCTTGCGGTTGAACACGAGCATGGGCGCTTTGGCGAGCGATGAGGCATCGACCCCGTGGGGGAAGTGCCGCTTTACGAACGCGGGCGACGCGATCGGCAGATAGCGCATCACGCCCAGCCTCTTCACGACACAACCTTGCACCGGCTGCGCGATGGCGGTGATGGCGCCGAGTACCGAGCCGTCACGCAGGAAATCGGTGGAATGGTCCTGGTCCTCGACGCGGACATCGAACAGCAGCTGGTGCTGCTCATGCAGCTCCGCGAGCGCGGAAAGAAACCAGGTGGCGAGCGAGTCCGCGTTGACGGCGAGCGCGGCCAGGGTGGGGCCGGCGTCGTCGGAAGCGACATGGAATGCCTCCAGTGTTTCCGCTTCGAGAAGGCGCAGCTGCTGCACGCTCCGAAGCAGGCGCCGGCCCGCCGGCGTCGCCTCGCAGGGCGAGCGCCGAAGGATGAGTACCTGTCCCAGGCGATCTTCGAGCGCCTTGATCCGCTGCGAGATGGCCGATGGCGTCAGCGACAAGCGCTGGGCCGCGGCGTCGAAACTGCCTTCGTCGAGCACGGCTGCGAAGGCGGCAAGCTGGGGATTGAGCAAACTCATTACTGACCCCTCACCCTGGTGTGTTGTAGGAGCGCACCCTGTGCGCGACAGCCTTTCGCGCCGGTCGGCATGGTTGTGGTTCTCGTGAGAGCGGGCTATTGCCTTCGGTAGCCACGCTTCCGCCAGGTTGCCGCTTACGCAGCGGGCGTTTCGACGTCCTGCCGGCCGCCGAGTCACTTTTCTTTTGCTGGCCCAAAAGAAAAGTAACCCAAAGAAAATGGCCTTGAGAGCCAAGGCTCATAGCAGTACGGGGGATAGGAGCGTCGGCCGACCGAGGCCAGCCGGGATGCACTCATTTCTACCTCGAACGAAGCCGCTACACCGCAACGCGCCGATGCGAAGAGGACTCAAAGCAACTTCGCTGAGCCGTGATGAAGCCTATGGGCTGCCACACCCTTTCCCCCTCTCCCCTCCGGGGAGAGGGTTGGGGTGAGGGGTGGGGCTCGCGACGACGTTACTACTCCCTCCCTGTAGGAGCGCACCCAGTGCGCGACCGCGACCTTGATGATCACCCGCGCGGTCGCACGCTGGCCGCGCTCCCGGCAAAATTAGAACTTCTTAAGCACCGTCAATAAGTTTAGTTTTACTGAATGCCCCGATGACGCGAAAGTGCCTCCTTTCCCCAGGGTCTCCCTCCATGTCCTTTACGGCTTACCTGGCCGGCCTCGCCGCGGGCGCGGGCCTGATCATCGCGATTGGCGCGCAGAACGCCTTTGTCCTGAGGCAGGGGCTCCAGCGCAGCTTCATCGGTTCGGTGGTGCTGGTCTGCATCCTGGCGGACATCAGCCTCATCCTGCTCGGGGTGGCCGGCATGGGCCTGGCCGTGCGAGAGCACCCGGCATTGCTGCAATGGCTGCGTTACGCGGGCGCGGCCTTTCTCGCGGCGTACGGCCTGTTTGCGCTGCGTCGCGCATGGCAGGGCGAAAGCGGCCTGCAACCGGCCGGTAACGGCGTGGGCAGTCGTGGCCGCGTCGTGCTCGCCTGCCTGGGCTTCACGCTGCTCAATCCGCATGTCTACCTCGACACCGTGGTGTTGCTGGGAAGCCTTTCCACGCACTACGAAGGCCTGGGACGCTGGCTGTTTGCCGCCGGGGCGTCCACCGCCAGCGTGGTGTGGTTCCTGTCGCTGGGCTTCGGGGCGCGCGTGCTGCTGCCCATCTTCCGCAGCCCGTTCGCCTGGCGCGTTTTCGACGTGGCGATCGCCGCCTTCATGTCGACCTTGGCGGCCGTGCTGCTGCTTCAACCCATGGACTAGCCGCGGCCTTGCAGGGCGATGCGGGACGGGCCATCAAGGCGGTTGGCCGATGCATCACCGGGCCTCGGGTATCATTTCAGGCCCCACCGCCAGGACCCCACGGCATGTCGTCCCTACGTTTCGCGCTAGCGCAGTTCGATTTCCCGGTCGGAGCGGTTGCTGCCAACGCCGCCAAGGTCGGGGACCTCATGGCGCAGGCGCGCGAGGGTGGTGCATCGCTGGTGGCGTTCCCCGAGTTGACCTTGAGTGGCTATCCGCCGGAAGACCTGCTGCTGCGTCCGAGCTTCCTGGCGGCCTGCCAGTGCGAGCTCAATGCGCTGGCCGGCGCCACCAATGGCGTGGCCGCGCTGGTGGGTCATCCGCATAGCGAGGGCGAGGTGTACAACGCCGCCAGCCTGCTGCGGGGCGGACGCATCGAGCTCACCACGCACAAGCAGGCCTTGCCCAATTACGGTGTGTTCGACGACAAGCGCTATTTCCGCCCCGGCAGCGACAGCGCCGTGGCGTCGATCGATGGCGTACCCGTCGGGCTGCTGATCTGCGAAGACATCTGGGAGCCCGAGCCGGCCGCCAAGGCCGCTGCGGCCGGGGCCGAGCTGATCGTGGTGATCAACGCTTCGCCCTGGGACGACGCCAAGCAGTCCGAGCGCGAGCGGGTGCTGAAGGAGCGTGCGCTGGAAACCCGCTGCGCGATCGCCTACCTGAACCTGATCGGTGGCCAGGACGAAGTGGTCTACGACGGTGGCTCGTTGCTGGTGAACGGTGATGGCACGGTGGCGGCGCGTGCGCCCAACTTCGTCGACGCGATGCTGTGGGTGGACTTCGACCGCCACACGCGCAGGCTTTACGCCGATGGCTGGCCCCGCGTGGAGGATGCTTCGTCGGAGGCCACGTTGTATGCGGCACTGGTGCGCGGCATCCGCGACTACATCGAGAAGAACGGTTTCCCGGGCGTGCTGCTCGGGCTGTCGGGCGGCATCGATTCCGCGCTGACGCTGGCGCTGGCAGTGGATGCGCTGGGCGCCCAGCGCGTGACGGCGGTGATGATGCCCACGCGCTACACCTCGCAACTCTCGCTGGACGGCGCGCGTGCACAGGCCGAGCAGCTGGGCGTGGACTACCACATCATCGACATCGAGCCGATGGTCGATGCCTTCCTCGGCGCGCTCGCTCCGGCCTTCGCCGGCAAGGCGGCCGATACCACCGAAGAGAACCTGCAATCGCGCACGCGCGGCGTGACGCTGATGGCGATGTCCAACAAGCATGGCCGCCTGCTGCTCGCCACCGGCAACAAGAGCGAGATGGCCGTGGGCTACGCCACGCTGTACGGCGACATGTGCGGCGCCTATGCGCCGCTCAAGGACGTCTACAAGACCGCCGTCTATCGCCTGTCGCGCTGGCGCAATGCGCATGCGGCGCGGATGGGCGAGCCCGAGGCGATTCCTTCCGCCGTGATCGATCGTCCGCCGTCGGCCGAGCTGCGCGACAACCAGACCGACCAGGATTCGCTGCCGCCCTATGACGAACTGGACGCGATCCTCGCGCGCTTCATCGAGGGCGAGGAGTCACAGGCGGAAATCGCCGCGCATGGTTTCCACGCCGATACCGTCCGCCGCGTGGTGCGCCTGGTGCTGCTCAACGAGTTCAAGCGCCGGCAGGCGGCGCCGGGGCCGCGCGTGACGACGCGCGCGTTCGGGCGCGAGCGGCGGTATCCGATCACGTCGGGTTGGCGCTGACCGAGCTTTTTTGTGGGAGCGCACCCTGTGCGCGACGGGGCATACGAAATCGGTCGTCAGTGACGAGGTACACCGTCGCCCCGCGGTCGCGCACAGGGTGCGCTCCCACAAGTGGCGACGGATGATGGGCAAAGAAAAAGCCGGTGGTCTCCCACCGGCTTTTTCATGCGTTCCGAACCCCGGGTTTCGATCAATGGTGCCCCGAGAACGGAATCATCTTGCGGATCAGCGACGGCGCATGCGGCCACTTCGGGTCGGTCAGGTACGGATGGTTCGGATAGTTCGCGGCCAGCACCTGGCGGGTCTGGTCGGCCAGGCCCTTCTGGTCCATCGACAGGTAGCTGCGGGTGAGGATGGCCAGCGCGTCGCCGGTCTGCGGCGCCTGCTGGTAATGCTCGATCACGTATTGCGCGCGGTTGGCGGAGGCCACGTAGGCCTTGTTGCGCAGGTAGAACTCGGCGACGTTGATCTCGAACTGGGCCAGCAGGTTGCGCAGGTAGATCATGCGCTGGCGGGCATCGGCCGTGTAGGCGCTGTCGGGGAAGCGGCGCGACAGTTCCGAGAAGTCGTCGAACGACTTCAGGTTGAAGCCCTGGTCGCGACGGGTCTGCGGCTCGCCCGACTGCAGCATGCGCTCCATGGCGCCGCCGGTGCGGTCGAAATTGATCAGGCCGCGCAGGTAATAGGCATAATCCACATGCTTGTGGGTCGGGTACGTCTTGATGAAGCGGTTGACCGTGGAATAGGCGTCGTCCGGCTGGTTGTCCTTGTACTGGGAGTAGGCCAGGTCGAGCTGGGCCTGCTCGTTGTAGTCACCGGACGGGAAGCGCGCGATCAGTCGCTGGTACGCTTTGCTGGCTGCCGAATAGTCGGCGTGCTCGAGCGAGTCGTGGGCCTTGGCGTAAAGCTTGTCCACCGGGAGGGTATCGTTGGTGTCCTTCTTGTGGCCGAACATCGAGCAGGCGCTCATCGACAGGGCGATGGCGAGCACGACAAAGACTTTGAAAGCCGGCAGCTTGGTTACGCGCATGGATAAGGGTTCAGATGTTTGATCGAAAAGGGATGATAGCCGAAACCACCGGTTGCCCGGGCGGCAGGCCATGACGACGATCCGTCATGAGGCCACGGTGCCGCTGTCGGCCGCGGGTCGGAGGTTCGACCAGGCTTTGGCTGAGATGTTCCCCGATTACTCGCGGTCCCGCCTCACGGCGTGGATCAAGGCGGGCGACGTCACGCTGGATGGCGCCAAGGCACCGCCGCGCCAGTTGTTGCGCGGCGGGGAGAAGGTCCGGCTCGAGGCCGAGCTGGAAACCGAGGTGGAGCTGGCCCCCGAGGCCATCGCGCTGGACATCGTCCACGAGGACGACTATGTGCTGGTGCTCAACAAGCCGGCCGGCCTGGTGGTTCACCCGGGCGCCGGCAACAGCGCCGGCACGGTGCTGAATGCCTTGCTGCACCACGATCCGGCGCTGGCCCAGTTGCCGCGTGGCGGCATCGTGCACCGGCTGGACAAGGACACGTCGGGCCTGATGGTGGTCGCCAAGACGCTGGCCGCGCACACCGGCCTGGTCGACATGCTTTCCCGTCACGACGTGGAGCGGCAGTACGAAGCCATCGTGCTGGGCACCCTGGTGGCCGGCGGCACGGTGGATGCCCCGATCGGGCGCCACATGGGCGATCGCCTGCGCCAGGCCGTGCGGGACGAGGAGGACGGCAAGCGCGCCGTCACCCATTACCGCCTGCGCGAGCGCTTCCGGGCCCACAGCCTGGTCCAGTGCAGCCTGGAAACCGGCCGTACGCACCAGATCCGCGTGCACATGGCGCATATCAACCATCCGCTGGTCGGCGATCCACTGTATGGCGGCGGCCTCAGGTTGCCCAAGGGCGCCACGCCCGAGCTGGTCGCGGCCCTGCGCGGTTTCCGTCGCCAGGCACTGCACGCCGAGCGGCTGGCCTTCGAGCATCCGGTAACCGGCGAGCCGATGTCGTTCAGCGCCGAGCGTCCGGCGGACCAGCAGGCCCTGATCGATGCCCTGCGCGCCGATACCGCCCAGGCCGGCCTCGACGAATGGCAGTAAGCGCATGACGGCGGCCGGTGCCTGGATCGTTCCCGATTGGCCGGCGCCGCCCCGCGTGCGCGCCGCGGTCAGCACCCGGCAGGGGCCGGGCGTCTCGACCGGCCCCTATGGCCGGCTGAACCTGGGTGCTCGTGCGGGCGATGACCCCCAGGCCGTGAAGGCCAATCGCCTGGCGGTGCAGCAGGCCCTGGGCCTGGCCCGGGCGCCGCACTGGCTGCAGCAGGTGCATGGCGCCGACGTGGCTGACGTCGACGCCGGCGCGCCGGGCGGCGAGCCCAGGGCGGATGCTGCCGTCACCCGCCGGACCGGTGAGCCGCTGGCCATCCTGACCGCCGATTGCCTGCCGGTGTTGTTCTGCGCGGCCGACGGCAGCGGCGTTGCGGCGGCCCATGCGGGCTGGCGTGGCTTGGCCGGGGGCGTGCTGGAAGCCGCCCTGCTGTCGCTTCCCGCCGCGCCGGGGCGAGCCATGGCCTGGCTGGGGCCGTGTATCGGCATGGCCAGCTACGAGGTCGGCGAGGAGGTGCGTGACGCCTTCGTCGCCACCGATCCGGGGGCTGCCGAGTTCTTCACGGCCACCCGCCCGGGCCATTGGCTGTGCGATCTGGCCGGCCTGGCCCGCCGCCGCCTGCTCGCCGCGGGCATCGGGAGCATCCATGGCGGCGGCTTCGACACCCGCGTCGACGACCGCTTCTATTCCTACCGCCGGGACGGCGCCCACAGCGGTCGGTTCGCCAGCCTGGTCTGGCTGGCGCCCTAGCGAAGGAATACGGTCTCCCGGCCGAAAGTTGACGCGAGGCTGACGAAAGGAGCAGATTGGAGACGGCATCGCGAGGGCGGGATCGGAGGACGGTGCCGGAAGCCACAGTCCATCGCCATCAGGGAGGTCGCATGAAGCGCAGTCAAGTCGTCATGCTCGTCGGTGCGTTGTCGGTCATGGGGGGCGCTGCGATGGCGTCCACGTCCTCGGGTTCGTTGAATCCATTCCCCCAACGCGTGTTACCCGTGCTGGTGCAGGTCAATGCCAGTGGCAAGGTCACCTCGGCCTCGCCCGCCATCTCGCTCGAACCGCAGATGAGCCGGCTGCTCTCGCAGAACATCGGCGAGATGATCACCAGGCCGGCCGAATCCCATGGCCGTGCGGTGGCGAGCCAGTTCATCCTGAACCTGCAGCTTGAGGCCACGAAGCGGCCCGACGGCAACTACGACGCCCACTTCGTCTCCGTTTCCACCCAGCCCGTGCCGGCAGGCAACTGGCACTGGGTGGATATCGAAGGCCGCCTGTGGGCGCTGGCCGGACCGAATGGCCACACGCCCTTCCAGCGCGACTACCCGCGGGAGCCGGTGCAACGTGACAGCGGCAGCCGGTATAGCCCGGCGGCGAATCCCGCGCCGTCCACCCCCAGCCCGGCGACGCCGGCCACGTCGCGAGCCACGCACGGCCCCTGAGCACGGTTCCGGCATAACGTCGAACAGTCCGCCACCACGGGGGCTGTTCTTTGGGCGTCATTGGGTCAATCGCTGCAGGAATGCATTCCGCCAGGCGGTGACATCCTGCTTTTCCAGCACATCCATCATGCGGCGCCAGCGCGCGCGTCGTTCCGGCAACGGCATCGTCAAGGCGATGCCCAGCGCTTCGGCCACTTCCTCGGTGTCGGCGGGGTTCACCAGCAGCGCATTGTCGCCAAGCTCCTGCGCCGCGCCGGCGAAGCGCGAAAGCACCAGCACGCCGGGATCGTCGGGGTCCTGGCTGGCCACGTACTCCTTGGCCACCAGGTTCATGCCGTCGCGCAGCGGCGTGACCAGGCCAACGCGCGCCGCGCGGTAATAACCGCTCAGCAGTTCGTGCGCGAAGGAGTTGTTGACGTAGCGGATCGGCACCCAGTCGGGCGCGGCGTACATGCCGTTGATGTGGCCGGCGCTGCGCTCCAGGTCGCGGCGGATCTGGCGGTATTCGGGTACGCCGCCGCGTGAGGGCGGGGCGATCTGCAGGAAGCTGACCTTGCGGTGGAGCTGCGGCGAACGTTCGAGCAGCCGCGCGTACGCCTGGAATCGCTCGGGTAGGCCTTTGGAGTAGTCGAGGCGATCCACGCCGATGATCAACGCGCGGCCCTCGAGACTGTGCCGCAGTTGATGGATTTCCTCGTGCTCGTCGGCGTGGCTGGCGCTCTCGGCCACCTGCTGCGTGTCGATGCCGATGGGGAACGTCTCGGCGCGGAAGATGCGTCCGCCCGGCGTCTGCAGGCGACCGTCGCGCCGCATCGTGGCGCCTACTTCGTGCAGGAAATATTCCTCCAGCGCACGGCGATCGCGTGGCGTGTGCAGGCCCACGAGGTCGTAGCTGGCCAGCGTTTCCAGCAGCTCGCGGTGGCGCGGCAGGGCAATCAGCAGGCCCGCGGCGGGCAGCGGCGTATGCAGGAAGAAACCGATGCGATTGCGGACGCCTCGGTCGCGCAGCATCGCGGCGAGCGGGATCAGGTGAAAGTCGTTGATCCACACCACGTCGTGCGGCCCGATCAGCGACATCAGCTCTTCGGCGAACAGGTTGTTGACGCGCAAATAGCCGGCCAGGTGCTTTCGGTCGTAATCGACCAGGTCAGGGCGATAGTGCAACAGCGGCCACAGCGTGCGATTGGCGAAGCCGTTGTAGAAGTCGTCATGGTCCGCGCGCGACAGGTCGATGGTCGCGTATTCCACGATGCCGTCCTTGACCCGGTGCACCTCGCCGCCGGTCTGCCGCGCCACCTTGCCGCTCCAGCCAAACCACAATCCGCCGCGCTCCTGAAGGGCCGCTCGCATGGCCGATGCCAGCCCGCCCGTCGCCGTCTGATCCGGCAATGCCACGCGATTGGAAACCACGATCAACCGTCCCGGGCCACTACCGCTGCGCCCTGCCATCACAATGCGTCCTCCCAGCGCCTCGACAGGCGCATGGCGGCCTGGATCAGGCCCACCATCGAATAGGTTTGTGGAAAATTGCCCCAGTGCTCGCCACTGGTGGGCGCCAGGTCCTCGGAAAGCAGGCCGAGCGGATTCCGCCGGGTGAGCATGTGCTCGAACATCGCCCGCGCACGCTCCTTGCGGCCGGTGGCGGCAAGCGCGTCGATGTACCAGAACGTGCAGATGTTGAAGCTGGTTTCCGGCGCGCCGAAATCGTCCGGCGCGATATAACGGAACAGGTATTCGCCGCGGCCGAGGGCGTTGCCGATCGCATCCACCGTGGCGATATAGCGCGGGTCCATGGCGCCGATGAAGCCGATGTCGGCGAGCAGCAGCAGGCTCGCGTCGAGGTGTTCGCCGTCATAGGCGTCGACGAACGTGCCGAGTTTTTCGTTCCACGCGCGCTTCATGATGCGCGCGTGCAGGGCCTCGGCTTCGTTGTGCCAGTACCGCGCGGGGTCATCCAGGCCGAGTTCAGTGGCGATATGGGCCAGGCGATCGCAGGCCGCCCAGCACATCGCCGCGGAGTACGTATGTATGGCGGTGCGCCCGCGAAACTCCCACAGCCCGGCATCCGGCTCCTCGGCCATGCGCAGCGCCATCTGCCCCATGCGCTCGAGGCGGCGGAAGGTGAGTTCGTCGCCAGGGTGTTCCAGTCGCCGGTCGAAAAATGTCTGCGCCGAGGCGAGCACCACGGAACCATAGACGTCGTTCTGCCGTTGGCGCCATGCGTCATTGCCCACGCGCACCGGCCCCATGTCGCGATAACCGGCCAGGCTTTCGACCTGCGTTTCGGTGAGTTCGTGCTCGAAGGTGATACCGAACACCGGGCCGATCTCGCGTTCGCCGTCGGCCGCCACCAGGTTGAACACGTAGCGGATGTATTCCTCCATGCTGCGCGTGGCGCCGAGCCGGTTGAGCGAGCGCACGGTGAAGGCGGCATCGCGCAGCCAGCAGAAGCGGTAGTCCCAGTTGCGCTGCGAGTTCGCCGACTCGGGAATCGACGTAGTGAGCGCCGCGACAATCGCACCGGTGGCCTCGTACTGGCACAGCTTCAGCGTGATCGCGGCGCGGATCACCGCCTCCTGCCATTCGTAGGGAACCGACAGGTTGCGCACCCACTCCCGCCAGTAGGCCAGCGTGCGTTCCAGCGTGTGGTGGATGAAGTCGGCGGCGCTGTGCATCAGCGTCTCGTCGGGCCCGAAGACGAAATGCGCGGGCTTTTCCAGGATGAAGGGCAGGCCGCGCTCGATCATCGGCGAGGCGACGTCGCTGGTGAGCCGCTGCACCACGCCGCTCAGCAGAAAGCGGATGTGGTTGCTGCCGGAGGTGGTCTGCGGCGGGTTGGCGCCGTAGTCGCACAAGGGGCGCAGCCTGATGCGGATGCGCGGTGCGCCGCCGATCGGGCGCACGCGCCGCGCGATCATGACGGGGTGGTAGAAGCGGCCGCGCGAGCGAAAACGCGGCATGTAGTCGACGATCTCCACGCCCGCGCCCTGATGGTCGTACAGGCGCGTGACCAACACGGCGGTGTTGACCATGTAGTGCTGCTCCGCGCGCTCGAAATCCTCGAGCTCGATGGCCCAGTCACCACCTTCACGTCGTGGGGACAGCAGCGCGCAGAAGCTTGCATCTCCGTCGAAACGAGGCAGGCAGCACCAGACGATGCGGCCTTTCCCGTCGATCAGTGCGGCAACGCTGCCGTTGCCGATGACACCCAGCGCCAGGCTGGACTGGGTATCAGGCGATTCCTCCTGAGGAATGGGCATGCGAGAGGGCTCCATGCTTGAGCGCGTGCAACACGCGGAACAGCCAGCCCCGCGCGGCGGCGGGCTCCGGCAAGGCATAGCGGGCGAGGCTGGGCTCGCGATGACCCACGCGCACGCTCAATCCGCTTTCGAGGTTGGTAGTGGCGAAACCGTGCTCGTCGGTCAGGTCGTCGCCGAGATAAACCGGCTGCCGTCCGTGGAACGGCCTGGCGGCAAGCAGGGTCGCCACCGCCTTGCCCTTGTCCATGCCTTCGGGCTTGAGCTCGATGACCAGGCTGCCCGGTTGCGTCTCGTAGCCGGGCAGGGCGGGCAAGATCGCTTCCACGTTCCTGCGCAACGCGTCGAACTGCCACGGCGCGGCACGGCAATGCAGGGCCACGGCCATGCCCTTGTCCTCCAGCATCACGCCGGGAAGGCTTGCGGCGATGGAGCCGGCGATGTCGCGCACCCGCATGCGCCGTGCCATGCCGATATGCACGCCACGATAGCGGCCGTCCGCGCCACGCAATTCAAGTCCATGCAACCCGGCCATGGCCCAGGGCGGATGGCCAAACAGATCGTCCAGGTCGTCCAGGCTGCGTCCGCTTATCAGGGCGAGCGCCCCATCGAGCGCCGCGTGCAGGTCTTCCACCAGCTCGCGCAGGCGCGCGTCGACCACCACCTGGTCGGGATGGCTGGCGAAATCCAAAAGGGTGCCGTCCACGTCCAGAAACATGGCCCAGCGGTCGTCCACGCCTGGCAGAGGCGGGGCCGGTAGGGGCGGCATGGCAGGCATGGCGGAGAGCGGCGAGGGCGATGACACGAAAGCGAGCCTACCAAGGCAAATGTGAAGGCAAGCTATGGGCGGGCAACGACGGCTGAAAAGCCGCGGCATGACAGGCGACGTCAACGCTTGAATCACATGGCGGTGAGCCGCATCTCACAAAGCAGTGGCGGCCAGGCCGCCAAATCCTATTGATGAGGGGACAACCCATGCGGATGGACAAACTCACCTCGCGCTTCCAGCAAGCGCTGGCCGACGCGCAATCGATTGCCGTCGGACGCGACAACAACATGCTCGAACCCGTGCACGTGATGGCGGCGTTGCTCGAACAGCAGGGCGGTTCGACCGCGCCGCTGCTGACGCAGGCGCAGGTCAACGTACCCGCGTTGCGCCAGCGTGTGAACGAACAGCTCGAACGCCTGCCGCGCGTCAGCGGACAGGAAGGCAACGTGCATGTGGGCAACGAGCTGACGCGCCTGCTCAACCTCACCGACAAGCTCGCGCAGCAGCGCGGCGACCAGTTCATCGCGAGCGAGCTGTTCGTGCTGGCGGCGCTGGAGGACAAGGGCGAGCTCGGCGCGGCGTTGAAGGCCGCCGGCGCGACCAAGGCCAACGTCGAGGCCGCCATCGACAAGCTGCGTGGCGGCGAAAAGGTGCAGAGCGAAAACGCCGAAGACCAGCGCCAGGCGCTGGAGAAATACTGCATCGACCTCACGGCGCGCGCGGAGAGCGGCAAGCTGGACCCGGTGATCGGCCGCGACGAGGAGATCCGCCGCACCATCCAGGTGCTGCAGCGTCGCACCAAGAACAACCCGGTGCTGATCGGCGAGCCCGGCGTGGGCAAGACCGCCATCGTCGAGGGCCTCGCGCAGCGCATCGTCAAGGGCGAGGTGCCCGAAGGCCTGCGCGATCGCCGCGTGCTCGCGCTCGACATGGGCGCCCTGATCGCCGGCGCGAAGTTCCGCGGCGAATTCGAGGAGCGCCTCAAGGCCGTGCTCAACGATCTCGCCAAGAACGAAGGCCAGATCATCCTCTTCATCGACGAGCTGCACACCATGGTCGGCGCCGGCAAGGCCGATGGCGCCATGGATGCCGGCAACATGCTCAAGCCGGCGCTGGCGCGCGGCGAGCTGCATTGCATCGGCGCGACCACGCTCGATGAATACCGCAAGTACATCGAAAAGGACGCCGCGCTGGAGCGCCGTTTCCAGAAGGTGTACGTGGGCGAGCCCAGCGTGGAAGACACCATCGCGATCCTGCGCGGCCTCAAGGAGCGTTACGCCGTGCACCACGGCGTGGAGATCACCGACCCGGCCATCGTCGCCGCGGCCACGCTGTCCAACCGCTACATTCCCGACCGCCAGCTGCCCGACAAGGCCATCGACCTGATGGACGAGGCGGCGTCGCGCATCCGCATGGAAATCGATTCCAAGCCGGAAGAACTCGACCGCCTGGAGCGTCGCCTGATCCAGCTGAAGATCCAGCGCGAGATGCTGAAGAAGGAAACCGACGAAGCGTCGAAGAAGCGCCTGGCCGATCTCGATGCCGACATCGAAAAACTGGAGCGCGAGTTCTCGGACCTCAACGAAATCTGGAAGTCCGAAAAGGCCGCGTTGCAGGGCGCGACCAAGGTGAAGGAGCAGATCGAGGCCGCGCGCGTGGAGCTCGAGGCGGCGCAGCGCCGGCAGGACTACGCCAAGATGAGCGAGATCCAGTACGGCAAGCTGCCGGAGCTGGAGAAACAGCTTGCCGCTGCGCAGACTGCCGAAAAGCAGGACTTCAAGCTGGTGCAGGATCGCGTCACCGAGGAGGAAATCGCCGAGGTGGTATCGCGCTGGACGGGAATTCCCGTCAACAAGATGCTCGAGGGCGAGCGCGACAAGCTGCTGCACATGGAGGCGGCGCTGCACAGGCGCGTGGTCGGCCAGGATGAAGCCGTGCGTGCGGTATCCGATGCGATCCGCCGCGCGCGCGCGGGCCTGTCCGATCCCAACCGGCCCTACGGCTCGTTCCTGTTCCTGGGGCCGACGGGCGTGGGCAAGACGGAGCTATGCAAGGCGCTGGCCGAATTCATGTTCGACACGCAGGACGCGATGGTGCGCATCGACATGAGCGAATTCATGGAGAAGCACTCCGTGAGCCGGCTGATCGGCGCGCCCCCGGGCTATGTCGGTTATGAAGAAGGCGGCTATCTCACCGAGGCCGTGCGTCGACGCCCTTACAGCGTGATCCTGCTCGACGAAGTGGAGAAGGCACATCCGGACGTGTTCAACATCCTGCTGCAGGTGCTGGACGACGGCCGCCTGACCGACGGCCAGGGCCGCACGGTGGACTTCCGCAATACCGTCATCGTGATGACCTCCAACCTGGGCTCGCAGATGATCCAGGAGCATTCGGGGGACAGCGAAGCGGACTATGTGCAGATGAAGGCTGCCGTGCTGGGCGTGGTGCAAGCGCACTTCCGTCCGGAGTTCATCAACCGCCTCGACGAGCTGGTGGTGTTCCGTCCGTTGGAGAAGAAGCAGATCCGCGCCATCGCGAAGATCCAGCTGGCTTACCTCGAGAAGCGCCTGGCCGAGCGGCAATTGAAGCTCGAGATCGGCGACAAGGCGCTGGATCTGCTCGGCAACGTGGGCTTCGATCCGGTCTATGGCGCGCGCCCGCTGAAGCGGGCGATCCAGCAGCAGCTGGAGAACCCGCTGGCGAAGGAGATTCTCGAGGGACGCTTCGAAGCCGGAAACACCGTGGTGGTGGATGCGGAGCATGGGCATCTGGTTTTCAGCAAGCAATGACGATTTGCTGAAGGTGTTGTGTGGCGCCCGCGCTGTGATGCAGCGCGGGCGTTTTCTTTTCCCCACCGCTCCGCTCGATGTAGGAGCGCACCCTGTGCGCGACAGCCTTTCGCGACAGTCTCCATGGTCGTCATCCCGGCGCAGGCCGGGATCCAGTAGTGTCCAGTCTTCGGCTGTCGCGATACGGCCAGGTTGCCGCTTACGCAGCGGGCGTTTCGACGTCCTGCCGGCCGCCGAGTCACTTTTCTTTTGCTGGCCCAAAAGAAAAGTAACCCAAAGAAAATGGCCTTGAGAGCCAAGGCTCATAGCAGTACGTGGGATAGGGGCATCGGCCGACCGAGGCCAGCCGCGGTGCGCTCGTTACTATCTCAAGCGAAGCGGCTACACCGCAACGCGTCGT
>NZ_BCPR01000084.1 GCF_016586165.1 Dyella sp. EPa41
TTACCCCTACTGGGACTGTGTCTGGCTTTGAACATCCTTGTGGGAGCGCACCCTGTGCGCGACAAGCCAACGGAGCGGTGGATTGATGGCACATGTCGCGCACAGGGTGCGCTCCCACAGGGGACGGTGTCATCACCTCGGCGCCAGATCCCTCGCCTTCATCCGCAACACCCGTCCATCCGCCAGCGTCAACGACAGTGGCGTGCCTTCGGGCAGATGGGCACTCATATCCCGCAGCGTGCCAAAACTGAGTGTCGCCGCTGGCTTGCCGTTGGCCGCCACGATCGCGTCGCCCTGTTTGAGTCCAGCCTGTTGTGCGGGGCTGCCGGGCATGACGTTGATGACGTCGAAGCGGTCGGGGTGATCCTGGTTCTTTTCGGCGCGGAAGCCAGCCATGCCGTAGTGCCATTCCGCCGACTTCGCGCGTGGCATCAGCACCATTTGCTGGCGGCGATAGTCGAAGTGCACGTTGAAGCGGGAGAGGATGTCCTGGCCGATGTTGCCGGCCTCGCTGGGGTTGCCGGTGGCGCCGGCGTCGTTGCGCGTGAGCATGGCCGCGACGTTGTCCAGGCGCTGCTGGCCCAGCGCGAACTGCCTGGCATGCGCGACATGCGCGGTGAACAGGCCGCCGACGCCGCCCGTGGGAATCGGCAGGCCCGCCGCGTAATGCGCTGCGATGCCCTGGCGCTCGGCCCATTGCGGGAACGTGAGCACATAGCCCGCATTGCCGGTGTCGACGCCGAACGTGCCGGCGTGGCCGTCCTGTTGGGCGGTAACCAGCGGCATGTCGTCGGTGAAGCGCAGCGCGACGGCGTCGCCGTTCATGGCGGCGGGCGCCTCGCCCTGGTCATAGGGCGAGAGGCGCAATTCACCAC
This sequence comes from Dyella sp. EPa41, assembly GCF_016586165.1. Taxonomy (GTDB): domain Bacteria; phylum Pseudomonadota; class Gammaproteobacteria; order Xanthomonadales; family Rhodanobacteraceae; genus Dyella. The sequence continues at coordinate 876 of NZ_BCPR01000084.1, forward strand.
GGTCGTAGTCGAACGTGATCGCAAAACGCTCGAACATCTCCAGGCCGAGAATGCCCGCGATGGGCGCATCGTTGCCGCGCTCGTAGAAGCCGAACGGATAGGGCAGCACGGTGTAGGTGAGGTCGCGTACATGGGCGTCGCCGAGCGCGGTGTCATGCACCTTCGTATACGACGTGCTCATCGTGCCGGAGCCCGAGCCGCCGGAGACGCCGTTGCCCTTCGTCTCAAAACCCAGCAGCTTCGCCGCATCGCTGGTAAGGATCGCGTGGCCGCCGGTATCGAGGATGAAAGGCATCGGCGGCCGCCCGTCGATGCCGACATCCACCAGCACGATGCCGCCTTCCAGGCGCAGGCGCGTGGTGGCCGTTCGCGCGCCGTTCGCCATGCTGACATCGCGCACCTTGCCGTCCGGGCGGCGCAGTTCAGCGGTCGGCGAGGCGCCCAGGACCTGGTAGTGCTCGACCACGTCCACGCTGCTGCCATCGGCATTGCCGGCGAGGTTGGCGCTCGAGGTCTCGATACGAAAGGGCAATGGCAGCCCATCGACGACGCGGTAATCGCTGTAGCGCTGCGTGACGACGAGGAACGAGCTGGGCCACGTGGCGCGATCGACGCGATGCGTGGCGGGGTCGATCCACAGCGTCGCGGTGCGACCCCCCGCAGGCGTGGCCTCGATGCGCTGCCAGGTCCGTCCCTTCTCCTGTGCGTCGGGCAGGGCGCGATAGTCCGCTGGCGAGCGTGCGTCGAGGAAACCGAAGCGGCGCAGCCAGTCTTCGGTTACGCCCACCGTGCGCGCCTCGTCCGAATCCAGCGGATGCACGAGCCCGGTGATGTCCTCGCGCCAGCGGCCATGGCCGTCGGTGCCTTCCGCTGACGAAAACACTTCGTTGCGCGTGCGCGAGGCGAAGTGGCCGGTGCGCAGGTCCACCGTCATCTGCCACGGGCCGCTCAGTTCGTCGGCCGTCTCCTTGCCAACGGCCCGCAGTGCCGCGATGTCGTTCCAGCGTGCACCGCCATAGGCCTGGCGCACGCCGGCCAACAGGGCGTGGGTGTCGGCGGCTGCAACGGCCAGTGCCGGGCAGAGGGCACCGGCCAGCAACAGGCCCAGCAGTGGGTGGTGGGAACGCGACATGGCCATGGCTCCTTGCGTGGATGGCGCCATCGTCCCTGTGGCCGCGTCCGATGGCTAGGACGCAAGTGATGTATCAGGACGCCCGTTGCACTTTATGCCGGTAGTCACGCGGGGTCGCGCCCGTGATGCGCTTGAACACGCGGGCGAAATGGCTCTGGTCGCTGAAGCCGGCCTGCGCGGCCACCTCGGCGATGGAATCGTCGCTTTCGGCCAATGCCTGGCGCGCCAGCCCGATGCGCAGGCCGCGCTGGTATTCACCCACGGTCGAGCCCTGCGCCCGCTGGAAGCTTCGCGCCAGGTGCGAGGGATGCACGCCCGCCAGCAGCGCCAGCTCCTGCAGCGTGGGCGTGGCCAGCGGATCGTCGTGCAGCCGTTGCAGCACGCGTTGCAGCCACGCCGGCCGGCGCTCGCCTTCGGCGCGGCAAGCCAGCGCGACCAGCTCCAGCACGGCCGCTTGCAGCGCCAGGGCGGCGGCATCGTCGGTGGCGCGCAGTTCGCGTTCGATGCGATCGAGCAGCCGGCCCGCATCCGGAAGCCGTAGCTGGCGATGATCGCGCAGCAGGCGGGCCGTGCCTCCGGTTTCATCCGCCAGGAAGATGCTGATGCAGCGCGCGCCGCGTGGGCCGAACCGATTGGCGTGCCGATGGCCCTGCGGATGGGCGAGCAGAAGACCGGGCGCGCAGTCCAGCTCGCCGCCGCTCGATTGCTGCGTGTACGCCCCGGCGGCCACCAGGCACAGATAGGCCTCGTCGTGCTCATGCCATGGCAGGGCGCCGCCGGCCTGGTAAGGCGTGGCGGAGACCTGCAGGCCGCCCAGGCGTCGTACCTGGTCGGGCTGCCCGTAGTTGGCGCGCTTGAGATGCTCCATGGCGGCAGTCTAGGCCGCCGCCGGCGCGGGGCATGTGCCGTCGGTCAGGCCCCCATGCTGCAAAGCGCATTGCGCGCCATGCGCGGCGGGGGCACATTGCGGCCGCAGGGGCGCCGTGGGCGCCCTATCGCTGGTCGATGGCTGTTTCCTTGGGTCGTTCCAACGCATGGGGAGAGTGTCGTGCGCGTTAGCAAAACAGCAGGGAAGTCGCGGGGTTTGATCGGCATGGCGGCGCTCGCCGCGTGCGTGGCGGCAGGCGCTGCGCAGGCCGATGCGGCCGAGAAGGCATCGCCCTATCTGTCGGCCTTCGAATCGGCGGCCGGCGGCAAGAGCTCAAGCCTGAGTGTCGACGGTCGACTGGGCGGGTTCGTCCTCGGCCCCAACAAGCTGGTATTCGTCGACAAGGCCAGCCAGAAGCTCTGGCTCGTCACCACCAAGGATGGCTGCGACCAGCCTTTCATCACCGACGATGGCAGCGTGGTGACACAGGACGCCCAGGGCCAAGGGGAAACCTGTCACTTCAAGAGCATCCAGCCGGTCAATCGCGAAAAGCTTTCGCGCATCCTGGCTTCGCGCGCGAACGGTGCCGACATCTTCAGCACGCTGCCCCTGCTGGGGCCACCCCCGCACGACACCAGCATGAACCACATGAGCAACGTCACGTCCAACAGCAGCAACGGCGTGAAGTAAGCCCGCCGCGGCTCAGGCCGGCGCGCCGCCGTCGAGATGGCGGCGCGCCCAGGCCGCCACGGCCTCGGGATGTTCCAGGTGCAGGTGATGCCCGCCTGGCAGCGTGCTCATGTCGATGCGGCCGACACAGGCCGCGCGCTCCTCCATCTGCCATCGTGGCAGATAGGACGTGGCCGGTTCCGCCAGCAGCAGCGCCGCAGGCGATTCGATGCCACGCAGCAGCGCGCGAACCTGCTCTTCCGGCAGCCGCAATGGCGAGGGCCGGTTGAGTCGCGGATCGCTGCGCCAGCGCCAGCCCTCCGGTGTTTCGCGCAGGCCGCGTTCGACGATGGAGCGCGCCTGCGCGGCGGGTAGTCCGCTGGCGATGGTGCGGGCGCTGATGGCGTGATCGATGGAGGGAAAAGCGCGTAGCGAACGCCCCGTGGCCAACGAGGTCAACGCATCGCGAAACCGGCGCAGCGTGTGATGGCCGTCATCGGCGATCGGACCGATGCCTTCGATCAGCAGCAGGCGCTCCACCCGCTCCGGCGTGGCGGCGGCCACCAAGGCGGCAATCCCCGCGCCGAGCGAATGCCCGAGCAGCCGATAGCCTGGCAGCTGCAGCACGTCCACCGTGGCCAGCACGGCGCGCACGTAATCGATGAAGTGGTAGTGCATGCCCGCGGGCAAATGGTCCGAATGGCCGTGACCCGGCAGCTCCAGCGCGATGACCTGCCAACGATCGGCCAGCAGGGGCGCGAGCAGGGCATAACTGCCTGCGTTGTCCAGCCAGCCATGCAGGGCGAGCAGCGGCGGCGCGTCCTGGTCGCCCCACACCTGCGCGCGCAGGCGCATATGCGGCAAGGCGATGTCGCGTTCGCGCGGCGTGGTCATGCCGGCGTTTCGTTGGAGGACGTCGACCAGCCGGACATGTGCCGCCGTGCCAGCCGGGCCAGGCTGTCGACCTGCCCGGGCGAGTCGTTGAGCGCGGGGATATAGCGCAGCTCGCCGCCGCCCGCCTCCTTGAAGAAGTCGCGGTTCTGCATGGCGATCTCTTCCAGGGTTTCCAGGCAGTCGACGGCGAAGCCCGGGCAGGCCACATCGAGGGTCTTCACGCCCGACGTCGCCAGTTCGCGCACGGTGGCGTCGGTATACGGCTGCAGCCACTGCTCGCGGCCGACACGCGACTGGAAGCTCACCATCAGCTGCGAGTCGTCCAGGCGCAGGCGCTCGCGCAAGGCCCGCGCCGTCGCCTGGCATTGCTCGAGATAGGGGTCGCCCTCGCGCACATAACGCTCAGGAATGCCGTGGAACGACAGCAGCAGACGATCGCCTCGTCCGTGCGTCGCCCACCATTGCTCGATGCTTGCCGCCAGCGCCTCGATATGCGCGGCATCCTCGTGATAATCGTTGACGATGCGCAGCTCGGGCGGCCAGCGCAGCGACTTCATCGCGTCGGCCACGGCATCGATCACCGACCCCGTGGAGGTGGCCGAGTACTGCGGGTACAGCGGCAGCACCAGCAGCTGGCGCACGCCTTCGCGCTGCAGCTGTTCGATCTGCTGCCGCACCGAGGGCTGGCCATAGCGCATCGCCAGCGCCACGCGCACCGGCGTCCCACCGTCGCGGGACAGGTGTTCCTGCAGTCGCGTGGCCAACGCCTCGCTGCCGAAGCGCAGCGGCGAACCCTGCGCCGTCCAGATGCGCTGATACGCGTGGGCCGAGCGCGCGGGCCGCACGCGCAGGATCACGCCATGCAGGATCAGCCACCACAGCCAGCGCGGGTAGTCGATCACGCGCCGGTCGCCGAGGAACTCGGCGAGATACGGGCGCACGGCCTGAGCGGTCGGCGCATCCGGTGTGCCGAGGTTCACCAATAGCACCGCAGCCTGAACGGATGGGTCATGGGAATCACCGGCGGGGCCGGTATAGTCATGGCTGCGTGGCATCGTGGCGTCGGCGGAAGAAACCGCCGCAGAGTCTGCCACAAGCTGCCCAGGCTGCCGTGGACACGGTTGCCGCAGCAGCCTTCGAAACCAGTTCCAGGAGTCATCATGTTCAAGGCATCGTTGCATCGCGTGTTGCTTGCCCTGTCGGTTCTGCTGCTGCCGGCCATGGCGGTGCACGCCGAGGATCCGCCGCTGGTCCGCGCGCAGAATTCCGTACGCGTGCTCAACGAGATCATGCAGGCGCCCGACAAGTCGATCCCGACCGACCTGCTCAAGGAAGCCAAGGCCATCGCCGTGATCCCCGACCTGCTCAAGGTGGGCTTCGTGTTCGGCGGCCGCCGCGGCGAGGGCCTGATCTCGGTCAAGGGCCCGGACGGCACGTGGTCCAACCCCAGCTTCATCACCATGACGGGCGGCAGCGTGGGCTTCCAGGCCGGCGCCTCGTCCACCGACGTGATCCTGGTGTTCCGCACGCAGCGCGGCGTGGATTCCATCGTCAACGGCAAGTTCACCCTGGGAGCGGACGCCGCCGCGGCGGCCGGGCCGGTGGGCCGTACCGCCCAGGCCTCGACCGACAGCGACTTCAAGGCCGAGATCTACTCATACTCGCGCTCGCGCGGCCTGTTCGCCGGCGTGGCCCTCGACGGCTCCGCCCTGCGCATCGATTACGACGCCAACGAATCGATCTACGGCAAGGGCGTGACCCCGCGTCGCATCTTCGAGGGCGGGGTCAGCAACGTGCCCAGTCAGGTGGTCGATTTCAGGGATCGCCTTGAGGAGTACACTCAGCGATGATGTGGAGCGGCGGCGCGATGGCGTGACAGCTTCGTTCCGCCGCTCTAACGTCTCTGAGGCCTGCTAAATGAGCATTACCCATCTACTTATCCTGCTCGTCGTGGTCGTGCTGATCTTCGGCACCAAGAAGCTGCGCAACATCGGCTCCGACCTCGGTGGCGCCGTGCGCGACTTCAAGAAGGGCCTGGACGGCGAGGAAGGCGCCGCCAAGCCGAACAACCCGAGCGATCCCAACGAGCGCCTGCGCGCCGACCCGCCGGCCGGCACGACCCAGAACCAGAGCCAGCACGACACCACCGAGCAGAAGTAAGCCGGTTCGCGAGAGCTTGCTCCAATGATCGAGATCAGCTTCGGCAAGCTGGTACTGCTGGCGCTCATTGCGCTGATCGTACTCGGCCCGGAAAAACTGCCGCACGCCGCGCGTACGGCCGGCGCACTGCTGCGACGCGTGCGCACGGGCTGGGACAGCGTGCGCGCCGAGGTGGAGCGCGAGCTGCAGGTGGAGGAAATCCGCCGCCAGGCCAAGGAGGCAGCGGACCGCGCCCACGCCGCGCAGGCCGAGCTCGACGAGACGCTGCGCAAGATGCGTCCGAACGGCGATGCCCCGGCGGCCACGCCGGCGCCCGCCGCCGAGCCCGCGCCCGCCGCCGAACCCACCCTGACCACCACCGTGGCGGATGCTTCGGGCACCGTGCCGACCAAGGAGTCTTCGCATGGCGGCGCCTGAGCTGGAAAATCCGGATGACGGCGGCCTCGAAGAAGGGCTGTTCTCGCACCTGATCGAACTGCGCTCGCGCTTGATGCGAGCCATCGTCGCCGTGCTGGTGGTGCTGGCGGCGCTGATCCCGTTCGCCAATCGCCTGTATACCGAGCTGGCCGCGCCGCTGGTATCGCGCCTGCCGCAAGGTGCGCACCTGATCGCCACCGAAGTGGCCAGCCCGTTCGTGACACCGCTGAAGCTGGCCTTCTACGCGGCCTTGTTCATCGCGATGCCGGTGGTGGTGTACCAGCTGTGGGCGTTTGTGCGACCGGGTCTTTACCGCAACGAGAAGCGACTGGCGCGACCGCTGCTGGTGGCGGCGCTGTTCCTGTTCTACCTGGGCTGCGCGTTCGCCTATTTCCTCGTGCTGCCTGCCGCGTTCCGCTTCCTCACGGCGGTGACGCCGCAGGGCGTGGAGATGATGACGGACATCACCCATTACCTCGACTTCGTGATGCTGATGTTCTTTGCCTTCGGCCTGTGCTTCGAGGTGCCGGTGGCGGTGGTGATCCTTGCCGCGATCGGCGTGGTGAACCTGGAGCAGCTGCGCAGCGGTCGGCGCTACGCGATCGTCGGCGCGTTCGCCATCGCGGCCTTCATCACGCCGCCGGACATCACCTCGATGATCATGCTGGCCGTGCCGATGTGCCTGCTCTACGAGCTGGGCGTGCTGGCCGTGCGCTGGCTGCTGAAGCCGGCCCCCGCGGAGGCCGCGTGAGCGACGCGGCGGCCCGCGTCGTCGAACTGAAGGACGCGCTGCAACTGCAGCCGCACGTGGAAGGCGGCTACTACCGCCGCTTCCATCCGCCCAAGGGCACGGACGGCGACAACCACGTGCGCCACGCCATGAGCGCCATCCACTACCTGCTGGAGCAGGGCCAGTTCAGCAGCTGGCACCGCGTGGACGCCGAGGAAGCCTGGCACTTCGTCGAAGGCGAACCGCTGGAACTCCTGGTCTACAACCCCGTTTCCAATCGCCTCGAGCGCCATTGCCTGGGCCCGTTGAGCGGTGACCATCGCACCGTGGCCGTAGTGCCGGCCGGCGCCTGGCAGGCCGCGCGGCCGCTGGGCCACTACGCCCTGGTCACCTGCCTGGTGGCGCCGGGTTTCGAATACGAGGGATTCGAGTTGCTGGCGGAGAGTGATCCGCTGGCGGGGCACCTGGCGGGGTTGGCGCCGGAAATCGGATTCTGACGCCCGTTGTTCTTTTTGCAGGAGCGCACCCAGTGCGCGACCGCCTTTCGCGCCGATCTTGATTGCCGGTCTTCCCGGCACAGTCGTTGTGCGCTGATCGTTGGGTCATCTCGCGATTGGGCTCGCCTGCGACCGCAGGGAGTTTCCTGGGACGGCGGGCTTCCGGGCCGCTGCCGCGCGACCCAGGTCACTTTCTCCTCGCGTAGCGATCGTTCCTTTGTAGGAGCGCACCCTGTGCGCGACAGCCTTTCGCGCCGGTCTGCATGTTCATCGTTTGGATGCATGAAGATTTCCGATGCTGTCGTTGCCGGGCTTCTGCGACCGGGCTCGCCTGCCGCGGGCTTCCGAGCCGCTGCCGCGGCCCGGGTCACTTTCTCTTGCTTGCCCAAGAGAAAGTAACCAAAGAGAAGGGCCCCCCGCGTGGCGCTGTCCGGGCCTGCGGCCCAGCCAGTCCGTGAGGGGCGGCCGGGCTTTTCGACCGGGCTCCTGCCCGGACGAAAAGTGCCCGACGTCCTGTCGGGCACCCCTGCGGGGCCTGATCGTCCGCCCCTCATCGCCACACAGGGGGTTGTTGAAGGCTCGTGCCGCGGAGCGGCACATCGCGTCGCGATGCCATGGCTGCGGTTCGTTGTGGGAGCGCACCCAGTGCGCGACCGCGGACTGACAGGGTTGCCTCGATTTGCGATCGTCGCGACGACCCAGGCCAAGGTGCGTTGCAACGTGGCGGTCGCGCACTGGGTGCGCTCCTACGGAGGTAGGAGAGGTTTTGGCGAGCACCCACCCCTCACCCCAGCCCTCTCCCCAAAGGGGAGAGGGGGAAAGTGCGTGGTGCCCCATAGACTGCATCGCGGCTCAGCGAAGTGGCTTTAAGTCCTCTTCGCCACGACGCGTTGCGGTATAGCCACGCCGGTCGAGGTAGTAACGAACCCATCCCGGCTAGCCTCGGTCGGCCGACGCTTCTATCCCGCATATCGCTATGAGCCTTGGCTCTCAAGGCCATTTTCTTTGGGTTACTTTTCTTTGACTCCGGGCGTTCCGCCCTCCGCCCTTCGGGCCGGCTTCGCCGTTCGCACGCAAAGAGCGCGTGCGTGGGCCAGCAAAAGAAAAGTGACTCGGCGGCCGGCAGGACGTCGAAACGCCCGCTGCGTAAGCGGCACGCTGGCGTTAGCGGAGCTACCGAAGGGAATAGCCCGCTCTCATAAAAGCCACAACCATGCCGACCGGCGCGAAAGGCTGTCGCGCACAGGGTGCGCTCCTACAGTGAGGGCGAATGGCGAATGGCGAATGGCGAATGGCGCGAGCAAGAGGCAGTCGCGCCAGGTAAGCGGTCGGCCGGGACGAGGAATTGCCTCAGTGCTTGCTCGGCGCGGCTACGGCCGCCGGCCCCGTGCGATTCAGCGCCAACCCCTTCAACACATTGAGCGCCTGCGACAGCGCATAGTCTTGCGTCGCCAGCTTGGCATTCTCCGCGCTGCCGTCGTTGTCGATGTCGTGGCCCGCCGCGCCGTCTTCATTGGCCAGGTGGTTGGGAAGATCGGCTTCGGAGCTGATCAGGCTCGGCGGGCTGTCGGCCTTGTTCACCGAGAGATCGGCCAGCGCGATGTCGGGCTTGATGCCTTCGGCCTGGATCGAGGTGCCCTTGGGCGTGTAGTAGCGGGCGGTGGTGATCTTCACGGCGTGGTCGGCATCCAGCGGCAGCACGGTCTGCACCACGCCCTTGCCGAAGGTGCGGCGGCCGATGATGAGGGCGCGGCGGTTGTCCTTCAGCGCGCCGGAGACGATCTCGGCGGCGGAAGCCGTGCCGTTGTCGACGAGCACGACCATCGGCGCACCATGCAGCAGGTCGCCCTGGTGCGCTTCGAAGCTGAGGTTGGAGTCCTGCAGGCGGCCGCGCGTGGTGACGATGGTGCCCGAGTCGAGGAAGTCGTCGCTGACGCCGACCGCGGCCGTGAGCAGGCCTCCCGGGTTCGAGCGCAGGTCGAGGATGGCGCCCTTCTGCGCGCCGTTCTTGCGGGTCAGCTCGCCCAGCTTCTTCTCCAGGTCGCCCGGCGTGTCGTCCTGGAACTGGCTGATGCGGATATAGGCGTAGCCTGGCTCGATCTCGCGCGTCTTCACGCTGGTGACGGAAATGCGCTCGCGCACCAGCGGCAAGTCGATCGGCTTGTCGCTCTTCTCATGCAGGATGGTGAGGGTGATCTTGCTGCCCGGGTCGCCGCGCAGTTCCTTGAACATCTCGTCGATGTTCTCGGCGTCCACCGGCTTGCCGTTGATCTTGACGATGGTGTCGCCCGGCTTGATGCCGGCGCGCGCGGCCGGCGTGTCGTCGATGGGGGCGATGATGCGCAGCGTGCCGTCGACCTGCAGCACTTCGATGCCCAGGCCGCCGTACTGGCCGGTGGTGTCCTCGTTGAGTTCGGCCAGGCCGTCCTTGTCGAGGTATTCGCTGTGCGGATCGAGGCCGCTGAGCATGCCGCTGATGGCGGCCTTCATCAGGGTCTTGTTGTCCACCGGCTCCACGTAGGCCTGGCGCACGATCTCGTAGACGCGGCTGAAGTTGCGCACGTCATCCAGGTCCAGGCGATCCGGCGCCGACGTCGCCGGGGCCGGCGAGGTGGCGGTGGGGGTCGCAGGGTGCTTGGCGCCGATGGGCGCGGTCTGGGCCTGTGCCAGTGGCGCCGCCAACAGCAGGGCGGCCAGGCTCAAGGTGGAAAACCGCATGGTGGGGAGGACTCCGGGGAACCGAGGGAAACGCCACCGGCGGGCAGCGCAGAGCTGCTTGGACCGCCGGATCGCGTTGGAATTCAATGTCATGTCGTGGAGATTAGCCTGCGACGCCGCGTAGCCGGCGTCAACGGCGCTGACTCAGCCACGTGCGCGGGTCCACGGGTTTGTTGTTCTGGCGCAGTTCGAAGTAGACGCCGGTATTGACGCCCGTGGGGGCGCTGGCGGTGCCCACGGCCTCGCCGGCCGATACCTGGTCGCCCACCCCGCGCAGCAGGGTCTCGTTGTTGCCGTACATGCTCAGCCAGCCGTTGCCGTGGCTGAGGATGACCAGCATGCCGTAGCCCCGCAGGAAGGCCGCATACACCACTTTGCCGCTGGATACCGCGCGCACCTCGCTGCCGCCCGGCGCCTTGATCAGCACGCCGTTGCCGTAGGTGTTGACGGCGCCGCTGGCCGGCCAGGGCAGGTTGCCACGGATGTTCACCAGGCCCTTGCCCGGGGGCGGCGCCGCGGAGCCGGCATTGGCCTTGGCGGCGGCGCGCTCCGCTTCGCGGGCGGCTTCTTCGATGGCCTTCTGCAGCTTGTCGACCAGCTGGTTAAGCGAGGCCTCGTTCTGCTTTAGGGCGGCCAGCCTGGCGCCCTGGTCCTTGTACTGGGCGTCGGTGTCGGCCACCAGCCTGGCCTGGCTGGCCCGCTGCTGCTCCAGCGTCCTGGCCTGGGTCTCGCGCTCGGCGCGACTGGCCTGCAGGGCCTGCTTTTCAGCGCTGATCTGCGTTTCCAGGTCCTGCAGACGGGCCAGGTCGCCCATCAGCTTCTGCACGCGGGCCACGCGGTCTTCCTGGAAATACTTGGAGTAGGCCAGCGCCTGGGCGATGCGCGCCACGTCGTCGTCTCCCATCAGCAGGCGCAGGTCCGAGCCGCGGCCGAGCGCATAGGTGGCGCGCAGCAGGTCGGCGATCGCCGCGCGCTGGCCCTCGAGGCTCTTCTGCAGTTCGCCGCGCTGGGTTTCGAGCGCGTCCAGGTCCTTCTGCTTGTTGGCCAACTGGGCATCGGTCTCGCGGACCGCCCTGGCCGCGGCGGCCACCGCATTGGCCTGCTTGGCCAGCTCGGCGGTCGCGCTGTCGCGCTTGGCCGCTGTCTCCGCCTGCTCCTTGGCGAGCGCCTCCATCCTGCTGCGGATATCCGACAGCTTCTTCTGCGCCTCGGCCTGCTCGGCGCGCGTCTTGTTGTCCTGCGCCGACCAGGCGGGCAGGGCCAACAGGGAGAGGAGGAGGGCGCCGGCCATGGCGCGGGCAAGGGGGCGGGCACGACGGAGTGGTATGGGCATCGGCCGATTATCACAGAGCGCGATGACGGCGCGCGAGCCGGTGCGGCGGGCGAGACGGGGAAGGCCGGCCTTGCGTTCGCGCCGGCCGGTCGCCGCACTGGTATGCCTGGTGACCGTCGTGACATCGGTTGTCGCGTCGCGTGAAAGAGGTCGTCGCACTCGCGTCGTCAGCCGCGCGAGTGTCGCCGTGCTGCGCGGCACGCGACACGCGTCGATGTCTTGCGGACAACGAATGCTTCCAATTGAAACTTTCATTTAGCCGTAAAGATGTCTTTGACGCGACGCACCAATTGTGTTTTAGTCGAGGCCACACTTGGATACGTGACAGCGGAGCCTTCGGCCCCGTTGGGACGACGTGTCTCCATCCATCGGCCGGGGAGGCAAGATGGCGCAAGCACTGCCAGCGACGCTTTACGACGCTGCGTTCGAGCACGACAGCTGTGGTTTTGGTCTCGTCGCCAATATCGATGGCCACGCCAGTGCATGGGTGGTGGACACCGCGTTCACCGCGCTGGCCAAGCTTTCCCACCGCGGCGGCGTGAATGCCGATGGCGTGAGCGGCGACGGCTGTGGCGTGCTCTTCCATCGTCCGCTGGCATGGTTGAAAACCCTGGCAAGCGAAGCGGGCATTCCGCTCGGCGAACGGTTCGCCGCAGGCGTGGTGTTCCTTGATCCGGCGGGTGGCGATGATTCTGCCGCAGCCTTCGAGGGCTTTCTTGGCGAGGAAGGCTTGCGCGTTGCCGGCTGGCGCGACGTCGATGTGAATCCCGAAGCCTGCGGCCCGCTTGCCGCCGCCGCGCAGCCGCGCGTGCGCCAGGTATTCGTCGAGCCTTCATCGGCGATGGACGAAGGCCAGTTCGAGCGCGCGCTGTTCCGTGCGCGCCGCCGCGCGGAGACGGCGCTGGCGAACGACCCCCATTTCTATGTGGTGACGCTGTCGTCGCAGGTGGTGGGCTACAAGGCCATGGCCGCGCCGGGCCGGCTGCGCGATGTGTTCGCCGATCTCGCGCATCCGTCGCTGAGCGCGGATGCGGTGGTGTTCCATCAACGCTATTCCACCAACACGCTGCCGCAATGGCGATTGGCGCAGCCGTTCCGCCTGCTCGCGCACAACGGCGAGATCAATACCATCCGCGCGAACCGGCGCTGGATGCAGTCGCGTGAATCCATCCTGCATTCGCCGTTGGTGGATCTGTCCGACATCGGCCCGTTGGTGCGCCAGACCGGTTCCGACTCGGAAAGTCTGGACAATGCGCTGGAAGTGCTGATTGCCGGCGGCCTCGACCTGATCACCGCGATGCGCGTGCTGGTGCCGCCGGCCTTCGCCGCGCGCGAAGGCATCGACGAGGATCTCGCCGCGTTCTACGAGTACTACGCGTTGCACAGCGAGCCGTGGGACGGCCCCGCCGGCCTGGTGATGTGCGATGGCCACTACGCGGCCTGCACGCTGGATCGCAACGGCCTGCGTCCCGCGCGCTGGGCGTTGTCGGCCGACAACCATCTCATCGTCGCCTCCGAAGCTGGCCTGTGGGACGTGCCTTCCTCGCAGGTGGTCGCGAAGGGTCGCCTGGCGCCGGGCGAGATGATCGCGGTCGACCTGAAGGCCCATCGCCTGCTGCGCGATGCCGACATCGACGACATCAACCGCCAGCGCGCGCCGTTCCGCGACTGGCTGCGCGCCGGCGTGAGCTACCTCGAATCGGACCTGATCGATCCCTCGCTGGCGGCCGAGCCGCTGCCGCAAGAGGAGTTGCGCCGCTACCAGAAGCTCTACGGCCTGTCGCGCGAGGAGCGCGAAACCGTGCTCAAGTCCATCGTGGAACTGGAGCAGGAAGCGACCGGCTCGATGGGCGATGACACGCCGATCGCCGCGATGTCGCGCCAGGTGCGCCCGCTGTTCGACCGCTTTCGCCAGGCCTTCGCGCAGGTGACCAATCCGCCGATCGACCCGCTGCGCGAGAAGCTGGTGATGTCGCTGGTGACGCAGATCGGCCCCGAAGCCAATGTGTTCGATCTCACGCCGGAAAACGCGAAGCAGATCCTGATCAACTCGCCGGTGCTCTCGCAGCGCAAGCTGCGCCAGTTGCTGGCGCTGCCGCAGTTCGTCGGCACGCCGCGCTTCGACCTGATGTACGCGCCCGAGGAGGGCCTGGAGGCCGCGCTGCGGCGGCTCTGCCGCGAGGTGGAAAAGGCCGTGCGCGAGGGTTGCCAGCTGGTGTTCCTCAGCGATCGCTATCCGCACAAGGACCTGCTGCCCATCCACTCGCAGCTGGCGGTCGGCGCGGTGCATGCGCACCTGATCGACAAGGCGCTGCGCTGCCAGTGCAACATCCTGGTGGAGACGGCGACGCCGCGCGATCCGCACCAGTTCGCCTGCCTGCTCGGTTTCGGCGCCACCGCGATCTATCCGTGGCTGGCCTACCAGAGCCTGTTCGAGCTGGGCCGCGAGGGCCACATCGCCAACGACCGTTTCGAAATCGGCCGCAGCTACCGCCGCGGCATCCGCAAGGGCCTGCTGAAGATCCTGTCGAAGATGGGCATCTCCACCGTGGCCGGTTACCGCGGCGCGCAGCTGTTCGAGATCGTGGGGTTGTCGCCCGAGGTGGTGGAGTTGTGCTTCCCCGGCACGCCCTCGCGCATCGGCGGCGCCGGCTTCGAGGACCTGGAGAACGACCAGCGCCTGCTCGCGGCCGAGGCGTGGAGCGATGCATTGCCGTTGCGCGCCGGCGGCATCTACAAGTTCGTGTACGGTGGCGAATACCACATGTACAACCCGGACGTGATCGCCAGCCTGCAGCGCGCGGTGCGTTCGGGCGATGCCGGCGACTATCGCGCCTACGCCGATTTCGTCGATCGTCGCCCGCCATCCGCCTTGCGCGACCTGCTGTCGCCGCGTCCATTGCGCGAATCGATACCGCTCGACGAGGTGGAGTCGAGCGAAAGCATCCTGCGCCGTTTCGACTCGGCCGGCATGTCGCTGGGCGCCTTGTCGCCGGAAGCCCATGAAGCGCTCGCCATCGCGATGAACCGGCTCGGTGCGCGCAGCAATTCCGGCGAGGGCGGCGAGGATCCGGCGCGCTACGGCACCGAGAAGACCTCCAAGATCAAACAGGTCGCCTCCGGCCGCTTCGGCGTCACGCCGCAGTACCTGGTGAACGCCGAGGTGCTGCAGATCAAGATCGCCCAGGGCGCCAAGCCCGGTGAGGGCGGCCAGCTGCCCGGCCACAAGGTGGACAGCACCATCGCGCGGCTGCGCTATGCCAAGCCGGGCATCGGCCTGATCTCGCCGCCGCCGCACCACGACATCTATTCCATCGAAGACCTTGCCGAACTGATCCACGACCTCAAGGAAGTGAATCCCGGCGCGCTGATCTCGGTGAAGCTGGTGAGCCATGCCGGCGTGGGCACGGTGGCCGCGGGCGTGGTGAAGGCCGGCGCCGACCTCATCACGGTGAGCGGCCACGATGGCGGCACGGGCGCCAGCCCGCTCACGTCCATCAAGTACGCCGGCACGCCGTGGGAGCTGGGGCTCGCCGAAACGCAGCAGACGCTGCGCCGCAACGACCTGCGTGGCCGCGTACGCCTGCAGACCGACGGCGGCCTCAAGACCGGGCTCGACGTCGTGAAGGCCGCGTTGCTCGGCGCGGAAAGCTTCGGCTTCGGCACCGGCCCGATGGTGGCGCTGGGTTGCAAGTACCTGCGTATCTGCCACCTCAACAACTGCGCCACCGGCGTGGCCACGCAGCATCCCGTGCTGCGCAAGGATCACTTCATCGGCCTGCCGGAAATGGTGATGAACTATTTCCACTTCATCGCCGAGGACGTGCGTGCGCATCTGGCGCGGCTGGGCGTGCGCAGCCTCGACGAGATCATCGGTCGTGCGGACCTGCTCGAACAGGTCGATGGCACCACGCCCGTGCAGCACAAGCTGGACCTCCACCCGCTGCTTGGCGATGCCGCGCTGGCGGCCGACGTGGATTTCGCCTGCACGTTGCCGCGCAACCCCATGCGCGACGAGGCGGCGCTGGCCACGCGCATCGATGAGGCCACGCGCGACGCCGTGGCCGATCGCAAGGGCGGCGAGTTTGCCTTCGATATCGTCAACACCGATCGCGCGATCGGCGCGCGCCTGTCGGGCGCGGTCGCGCGCCTGTGGGGCGACCACGGCATGGACCTTCATCCCGTGACGCTGAAGCTGCGCGGTGCGGCAGGCCAGAGCCTGGGGGCGTGGAATGCGGGCGGCGTGCACATCGACCTCGTGGGCGAAGCCAACGACGGCGTCGGCAAGGGCATGGCCGGTGGCCGCATCGTGGTCCGGCCTCCCGAGGATTCGCCGTTTGCCACGCAGGACGCCGCGATCATCGGCAACACCTGCCTCTACGGCGCCACCGATGGCGAGCTGTATGCGGCGGGTCGTGCGGGCGAGCGCTTCGCCGTGCGCAACTCCGGCGCGCTCGCCGTGGTGGAAGGCGCGGGCGACCACTGCTGCGAATACATGACCGGCGGCGTGGTCGCCGTGCTGGGCAAGGTGGGCCTCAACTTCGGCGCGGGCATGACCGGCGGCTTCGCCTACGTGCTCGACATCGAACGTACCTTCGTCGACTGCTACAACCATGAGCTGGTGGACATCCTGCGCATCTCGCCCGAAGGCATGGAGCACTACATGCAGCACCTGCGCAGCCTGGTGGCGCGGCACGTCGAGCTCACCGGAAGTGACTGGGGCCGCCGCATCCTCGCCGACTTCCGCGGCCTGCAGTACAAGTTCTGGCTGGTGAAGCCCAAGGCCGCGAGCCTGGCGGCGCTGGCGGAAGAACTGAGGAGCGCGGCATGAGCGAGAAGGACTTCCAGTTCCTCAACATCCAGCGGCAGACGCCGCGCACGGTGCCGGTGTCCATTCGCGTGCTCGGCTACGGCGAGATCGCCGGCGATTTCGCCAGCTCAGGCGCAGGCACGCAGGCGGAGCGCTGCATCGATTGCGGCAACCCGTATTGCGAGCACGCGTGCCCGGTACACAACTACATCCCCAACTGGCTGAAGCTGGTGCAGGAAGGCCGCCTGATCGAGGCGGCCACGCTGATGCACGAAACCAACCCGTTGCCGGAAATCTGCGGCCGCGTGTGCCCGCAGGATCGCCTGTGCGAAGGCGCGTGCACGCTGGAGCAGACGTCGTTCGGCGCGGTGACCATCGGCAGCATCGAGCGCTGGGTGACCGATGAAGCCTTCCGGCTGGGCTGGCGCCCGGATCTGTCGGCCGTGCAGGAAACCGGCCGGCGCGTCGCCATCATCGGCGCCGGTCCGGCGGGCCTCGCCTGTGCCGATCGCCTGCGCCGCGCCGGCGTCGCGGCCGATGTCTATGATCGCCAGGGCGAGATCGGCGGCCTGCTGACCTTCGGCATTCCCCCCTTCAAGCTGGACAAGGGCGTGGTGCGCACGCGCCGCGAGGTGCTCGAAGGCATGGGCGTCCGCTTCCTGCTCAACAGGGAAGTGGGTCGCGACATCGAATTCGGCCAGCTGCTGGACGAGTACGACGCCGTCTTCGTCGGCACGGGCGCCTACACCTACGTGGACGCGCAGCTGCCGGGCCGCGACCTGCACGGCGTGCATGACGCGTTGCCGTTCCTCATCGCCAATACCGAACGACTGTTGCGTGACGAAGCGCCATCGTCGTCATTCGACTTCCGCGGCAAGCACGTGGTGGTCCTGGGCGGCGGCGATACCGGCATGGACTGCAATCGCACGGCGATCCGCCTTGGTGCGGCGAGCGTCACCTGCGTCTACCGTCGCGACGAAGCCAACATGCCCGGCTCCGCGCGCGAGGTGAACTACAGCCGCGAGGAAGGCGTGAACTTCCTGTTCCAGCGCCAGCCGCTGGAAATCCTCGGCGGCGCGCGCGGCAACGTGCGCGGCGTGCGCGTGGTGGAAACCGCGTTGGTTGCCGACGGTTCGGGGCGCCTGCGCCCGCAGAACGTGGCAGGCTCGGAATACGTGATCGATGCGGACGTGGTGATCCAGGCCTTCGGCTTCCTGCCGAGTCCGCCGGATTGGCTGCGCTCGCATGGCGTGGCGCTGGACAAATCCGGCCGCGTGGTCACCGGCGCGAACGGCTCGCTGCCCCACCAGACCAGCCACGCGCAGATTTTCGCCGGCGGCGACAACGTGCGTGGCGCTGACCTGGTGGTGCGTGCGGTGTACGACGGCCGCGAAGCGGCGAACTCGATCGTGCGCATGCTGCAGCAGGTCGATGCACCGGCGCTGGCGCACGCCTGAGTCGTCGCGTTGGCAGATGGCTGTGGGAGCGCACCCTGTGCGCGACCGCAGAGCGGTGTTGTCGCCGCTTCGTAGGCTTGTCGCGCACAGGGTGCGCTCCCACAGGTGAAGCTATCATCCGTGTCCGTCGCCGCCAGGCGGCCGAACTTCCATGACGTCCGGAGCGAAACCCCATGCGCC